>CAZPWJ010000060.1:0-30518 GCA_964590195.1 uncultured Rhodospirillaceae bacterium
AATCGGACTCCGAGAATGGGCCCATGGGTATTGATCCGCGCAAACTGGTATTAGTGGCCGCCATCGCGGGCGCTCTCATTGCTATGCCTTATGCTCCAGCACGGGCGGAGAAGGCAGCAGAAAACATCATAAAAGGACATACCGTCGTGGTTGGCGTGCCGGCCCATTGGCCGCCGCAATATTCCCTGGACGAGAACGGTCGACCGTCTGGCTTCGCAATTGATGTGATCGAGGGCATCGCCAGGCAAGTCGGGCTCAAACTGGACTATCGCATCTACCCGAGCTTCCCACTGCTCATGCGGGACTGGAAGCACGGTAACATTGATATCATTCCCAACAATGGCATTACCCGAGACAGGCTGGAAGATTCCCTGTTCACCGTGCCAATTGAAACCTTCGTCGTCTCAACCTTTGTCCGCCGTGGCCAATCCGATATTTTGAGCCCCCACGCGCTTTCGGGGCGCCGGGTCGCAGTGGTTTCGGGCAATGTCGGCCAAACATTGCTGAAAAGGCGGCCTGATGTCGAATTGGTCGTTCATCCCGATATACAAAAGGCATTGTTTGACCTGCTGTCGGGTGAGTCCGACGCGCTTGTCTTTCCCAAGCCGGTGCTGATGCGGGTCGCTCGTTTGATCGGCGTTGACAGCAAGATCGAAGCCCTGGACCCACCGATCAAGGAAATAAAGCGTGGCATCCGGGTGCAAAAGCAAAAAGCCGCCCTACATGCGGTATTGAACGAAGCCGTTGGCAAATTCAGGAATTCGCCGGAGTATTTGGCGATCTACCAGAAATGGTACGGCGTTCCGGCGCCATACTGGACCGCGCAGCGCTTACTGTGGCTCGGCGCCGGCCTGCTGCTGATTTTGCTCCTTGCCATGGTTTGGTGGCGTTACCGCTCAATGGTTCAGCTTAACCTCAGGCTTCAGGAAAGCCTGGCCGAACGGGAGCGCATGGAAGGGGATTTGTCGCGGGCCCAGGCCCAGTTGGTGGATGCCATCGAAGCCATCTCCGAAGGCTTCGTGCTGTATGACGCGAATGAGCGGTTGGTCATTTGCAACGAAAAATACAAGCAGATGCATCCGATGGCCGCGCCCAAAATGGTTCCCGGTGCCAGTTTCGCCGAGATTATTCGCGTGGCGGTCGCGAATGGCCAACATCCCTCGGCGATGGGCCGGGAAGAGGAATGGTTCAAGGAACGGCTGGCTGAATTTCGCAATCCTGGCGAAACAAAAGAGCATCAAATGTTTGACGGCCGGTGGTTGCGCTATAGCGAGCACAGGACCAGGGATGGCGGCACCGTCGGCATCCGCTCCGAAATTACCCAGTTGAAGGCAATCGAAGAGGCCTTGAGCAAAAGCGAGGCGCGGTTTCGGGATTTTGCCACCTCCGCCTCGGACTGGTTCTGGGAAATGGACGAGAATTTACGCTTCTCCTACTTCTCGGAGCGCTTCAGCGAGGCTACCGGTGTTCTCGAAACCCAATTGCTGGGCAAGACCCGCCAGGAAACCGGTATACCGGATGTAGATGAAGAGGCATGGCGGGATCACCTGGCCGATTTGGACGCGCACCGCCCGTTTCGTAATTTTGTGCATCCAAGGACCGTAGAGGGCGGCAAGGTTCTCTGGCTTTCAATTAGCGGCACGCCGGTTTTTGACGATAGCGGTGTTTTCAAAGGCTATCGTGGCACGGGCTTCGACACTACCGAGAAACACCGTACGGAATACCTGCTGCGCGAAAGCGAACAGCGTTTCAAGGCGCTCATGGATCATGTGCCAGCAGCTTTGTTCCTGAAGGACCGCGAGGCCCGTTACCTGCTGATCAACAAGCAGTTTCAGGAATGGTTCGGGGTCGATCCCGAAGATGTGGTCGGCAAGAATGCGCATGATTTGTACCCGCCGGAACGGGCCGAACGCTATGCCGAGGGAGACCGTAAAATTCTCGCCGATTGGAAGGTCACCAGCGATGAAGTCGTGATCCCGACACCGGCGGGCGATGAACGGAATTATACCCTGACCAAATTCCCGATTTTTGATCGCGGTGAGCCAATGGGCTTTGGCGGCGTCATGATGGACGTCACCCAACGCGCCCGTTCGGAAGCCGCATTGCGGCAGAGCGAAAACCGGGCCGACATGGCCAACCGCGCGAAATCGGAATTCCTGGCCAATATGAGCCATGAATTGCGCACGCCCTTGAATGCCATCATCGGCTTCTCGGAGATCATAAAAACCGGTTTCTTGGGCAAGGATAGCGAAACCAAGACCCTCGAATATGCCAATGACATCTATATGTCGGGCCTGCATTTGCTCGACCTGGTCAATGATATTCTCGACCTTTCCAAAATTGAACTCGGTTCCGAAAAACCGAATGATGTGAACATCAATGTGCGCCAACTGGTGGATGCCGTACTCGTTTTGATGAAGGAAAGGGCCAGCACGGCCCGCGTCCATCTACGGACCGTGTTTCAGAATGATCTGCCGCTGCTGCGCGCCGATGAACGCAAGTTGAAACAGATTTTGATCAACCTGCTATCCAATAGCATCAAATTTACCCATGCCGGCGGTCGGGTCGCCCTTGATGTTCGTTGTGACCCGGACGGCTCCTATGTATTCGAGGTCAGCGATACCGGCATTGGCATAGCGCCGGAAAATTTGGACAAGGCCCTGCAACCGTTTGGCCAGATCGATAGTGACCTGAACAGAAAATTCACCGGCACCGGCCTGGGCCTGCCCCTGGCCAGGGAGTTGGTGGAAATGCACGGCGGCTCATTGAGCCTGGAAAGCACACTTGACGTGGGCACCACGGTCACCGTGTGCTTCCCCGCCACAAGGACGATCAGGCAGGACTCGGACAGGGCTAGCGTTTAGAGCTGCCGTCTCGGTCCGCGCACCACGGCTTGGACTTACCAGCTGTTGCGAAGTTCCCGCAGTTTCAGGAAGACCTCGCGCGGGCCAGGTGCATCGGAAAGATCGGGAAAACTTTCCCGCAGCTGGGCGATGACGCTGGGACTGCGCAAACGCAGAAACGTGTTGATCTCTTTTTCCAAGGCCAGGGTCGAGACCAGGGCATCGTTGGGGTCCTGATCACCGATTTCATCCAACAGGGATTTCGCCCGCGCGTTATCGGGCTCCCGGTCCAGGGTAAAGGCCAGATTGCCCGACATGTAGTCATGGCCGGGATAAATCAGGGTATTGTCCGGAAGATTGGACAGTACGTTGGCGAAGGTATCATAGAGCTCGCTTGGATGGCCGCCGTTGTGGCAATTGCCGGCGCCCGCGTTGAACAGGGTGTCGCCGCAGATTAGGGCCGGCTGATCGGTGCGGGTCAGCAGGCAGACGTGGCTCATGGTGTGGCCCGGCGTATCCAGGGCCTCTATCTCGACCGAAGTGCCGATCTTGATAACGTCGCCCGCATCCAAGCCGCGGTCCATGCCCGGTATCTTGTCCTTGGCGTTCTTGTGGGCCAGCAAGGCCGCGCCGGTGGCTGAAATAACCGCGTCGTTGCCGCCCGTGTGGTCGCCATGCTCATGGGTATTCAGGACCTGGCGAATGTTCCAGCCCTTGGCCTTGGCCAGGCCCAGGCATTTATCATGGTCGAGCGGATCAACTGCCATGGCCTCGCCGGTATCGGGACAGACAATTAGATAGTTGAAGTTGCGGAACGCGTTTCCGGTCCAGATCTGTTCAATGATCATGGTCGTTATCTCCCCATTGGCATTGTTCGCCAGTCACTGTTCGCCAGTCACTGTTGGCCAGTCACTGTTGGCCAGTCACTGTTCGCCTGTCACTGTTCGCCCGCGCACTTGCCCCCATTACCGCAATGGCGATACCTTCGACCCTAGTACGGTATATTGCCCGGGGCAGTTTGGCAAAGACCGGCATTTTCAGAACTGGCACCCAATCGGAGGTCATCGCGTGAGCAACGAAATTCCCATTCTTGATCTGAGTGGTTTTCTGTCCGGGAAGCCCGGTGCCCTGGAGGCGGTGGCGAAAGAGCTGCAATTCGCGGCCGAGAACATCGGCTTTTTCTTTATTCGCGGCCACGGCGTGCCCCAGGATCTGATCGATGACACTTTCGAGGCCTCGCGCCAATTCCATGATTTGCCGGAAGAGGAAAAACTGGCCCTCAAGGCCAACGAACACAACATCGGCTATATGGGCCACGGCGCGTCCATCTCGCGGGCCAGTCAGGTTTACGACGGCGAACGCAAAACAAACCTGGTGGCGGCCTTTTTTCTAAAGCGGGAATTGCCCGCCGATCATCCCGATATCATCGCCAACAAGCGCTTTCGCGGTGCCAATCAATGGCCCGGCGGTCTGCCCGGCTTTCGCGAAACCGCTATCGCCTATATGGATGCGCTGGAGCGGCTGGGCAAAAGCATGCTGCCGATCTATGCCCGCGCTCTGGATCTGCCGGCCGACTTTTTCGCCGAGGCGTTCTCCGAGCCGCAATATACCCTGCGCCTGGCCCACTATCCCCCGGCCACGGCGGAGGACAATCAGTTTGGCCTGGCGCCGCACACGGATTCTTCCTTTTTGACCCTGCTGGCGCAGAACAAGGTCGAGGGACTGCAGGTCCGCCGCACCGACGGCACCTGGATCGACGCGCCGGCGGTACCCGGCACCTTCGTGGTCAACAGCGGCGATATGTTGCGGCGCTGGAGCAATCACCGCTTTCTGTCAACGCCGCACCGGGCCGTGGCTTCGGCGCCCAACCGGGACCGCTATGCCATTCCGTTCTTTTTCGATGCCCATGCCGATTATGTGCAGGAATGTCTGCCCACCTGCACCGACGCCGACAATCCGCCGCGCTACGACCCGACGACTTATACGGATTACATGCTCTGGTTTGCCAAGCAGAACTACGCCCACTTCCGCGAAGACGGCGGCTAGGCTTTAGGTGGCCAGCACCTTGACGCCGGCCTTTAACAGCGTGATTGGCTCGGCCCAATCGCCGATCGGCAAGGTGTGGGAGACCAGGCCCGGGCCTGCCGGCGTTGCGTCCGGCAGCCACAGATGCACCGCGATGGCGGGCGGTTCATGGGAAATATTCAACAATCGTTCCGGCCCGGTATCCAGGCCAAAGGGATAGCAGGTAGTGGGGCCGGAGATGGCGATGGTGCCACCGAACGCCGTACTGATTGATCGGTGCACATGTCCCGCCAGAACACGCACCACCTGGCCGTGGCGCCGTAACAGGGCATCAAGTTCCGCGCCGCCGCGGACCAGGCCTTTGGCGGAACTGCCGGTCATGCCAGAATAAAAAGGTGGGTGATGCAGTGCCACGATGGTGGCGCGGTCCGGTGCCTCCGCCAGGCGCGCCTCCAGCCAGTCCAGCCGCTCAGGGCACATCTCGCCCCGCGTTTCGCCGGCGATCACCGTGTCGCAACAGATGATCCGCAGTGCCTGGTCCTCGATGACGTAATGCAGAAAATCGCCTGTCGTTGGCAGGCATGGCGTGCCGCCCATGACCTGGCGCAATGCACCACGGTCATCGTGATTACCCGGAATAACAACCAGCGGCGCGTTCAGTTTGGCGGTGATTTCGTTGAAGGCCTGATAACGCGGCACGCTGCCGTGGGAGGCGATGTCGCCGGTATGCAGCACCAGGTCCGGGCCCGGGTCCATGGCATTAATGGCCTCGACCGCCCGGGTCAGGGCCAGGGTCGTGTCGAAATGGCCATAGACAAGCACGCCCGGCTCGTCGATATGGGTGTCGGAAATCTGCACCAAAATCATCAAGCAAAACTCCTGTTTGGTTGGAACCGCAGGTCGGTGAATTCCTCCGCCCGCCGGGGCCGTTGGATGCCGCCGAATTCATGCAGCATGTCCAGGGAACATTGCAGTCCCGGCATATCGACCTGGCAGTCCAGCTGGTAGTGCGAGAATTCACGCACCATTGCCCGGCGTGCCACTGCCTGGGTGGTACCATAAAGTTTCGCCACGAAGGCGGCGAATTCATCCATGTTTTGAGCCGCATGGTGGGCCGCCCGTTGGCAGCCGCGCAAAACGGTTGCGACCAATTCAGGTTCCTCGGCGATGAAGCCTTTATGGGCGACGCGGACGATCCACTGATAGTGGGGCAGATACGGTTCGTCGTAGGCCGCGGCCCAGGTATCCAGTATGCCCCGGTCCTCGCCGATCGACAGATTGGGTTCCGTCGCCAGACAGGCATCGATCCCGCCCTCCGCCAGGATGTCGATAATGCGCGGGTAGTCATCCAACAACGGTACGGAGGTAATATCGGTGTCCGGGTCAAGGCCGTGATGCGCCAGCATCCGGCGCGCGATCCACGAGGGGCAGCTGCCAATGCTCAACAGGCCCAGGCGTTTGCCGCGTAGCTCCTCATAGCTTTTGATATCTTTGCGGACACCAAGATACATATGCGCCCGCTGCCGGCAGCCGCTGGCGATGATCTGAAAGTTCGCGCCGGCGGCCATGGGGTTCAATCCGGAAGGGGAGCCGATGCTACCGATCGAAAGATCGCCGGTACTAAAGGCCTCGGCCAGCTCGGGCCCGCCGAACACGATGCGCACGCTCAGGTCCAAGCCCTCGGCCTCGAAGATGCCGGCCTCGATCCCGAACCTGACCGTCAGGGCATCGTTGCCTGACGGCACCCCGTATTCGATCCTTCTCAATCCGGTCATGGCGTGGAAACTCCCTTACAAATTTTATGATACTTCGGTGTAGGCGACGTCGCGCCTGATCTTGGCGCCGGCGTCCTGACGGGCCCGAAACCGCGTCATCAGCCGGGCGTGGTTCTCATAAGCCTCCGGGCTTAGTTCGGCGCCGATCCTTTGTTCGGCGAGGAAGTGGCCATGGTCCCGGCCCCGCACCAGCATGGCCGAGCCCGGCGGCGTGCCCACGTCCAGAACATGGGCGGGTATATAACTGATGCCAAAGCCCATGCGCCGATCATCCGCCTGATTGGGGCGGGAGCAATGGACCAGATCCGTGTGGTGCAGGGAAATCTCGCCGGGCCGCAATGCCATGGGCAGTCCGACTTCGTCGTCGAAGCGGCCAAAGATGGCCTGCCCGCGCAGGATCAGGTTGTTCTCGCCGGGATCATCCTGATGTTCAAGCTGACCCAGTTTGTGGCTGCCGGGCAGCACATGCATGCAGCCCGAGGCGACGCTGGCTTCTGACAGCGCCACCCAGGCGGTGACGTGCAGGGCGGGGTCCAGGTAGAAGTAGGTGCCGTCCTGATGCCAGAGAATATACTGCGGCGTCCTGGCATCCTTGATCCACATGGTGGCATGGTAGACCAGAATGTCCGGTCCGATCAGATCCTCCACCGCATCGAGAACGCCGGGGTGGCGAACCAGGCGGTCGGCCCAATCGAACAACAGATAGGATTTTGACTTTTCCGGATAGTCCAGGGACTTGCCGGTCTTCGCCTCGAAAGCCTCGATCTCCCGCCGTGCCTCCGCCACCTCGTCGGCGCTCAGAACCGGGATGGGATGGACATAGCCGTCATCCGCATACTGCTTGATTTGACTGTCCGTCAGACGCTTGGCCATGGTCAATTTCCCCCTCGCTCCACGGTGAGGCCATTCTGATATTAGCCGGCACACCATGCAAGGATCTGATTTGGACCTGATTTTGGGCTGATTCTCGGTCACGACTTAAGATTGCGTTGCGTTATGTCCAATGGTAAATTCTGACACCGAATCAGTTCCTTGTGATTCCCGAACTGGGAGTCCGTCTGGAATGATTGACGGTTGGACCGCGTAGTTAATTGCCTGCCGGGCATAAAATAAAAAGTGGTGGGACGATCCTGGTAGGTAGCTCGAAAGCATTCGAGTGGTCCGGGTTTGTAGTTTTCAAGTTGTGTAACGCGTAACGCCGAATTCATAGTGGGCGGGCCGATAGGCATTGGCCGTCCGGAATTCTGGTGGGTGTGTGGTATTTGCAGGTCCCGGGGCTGGGTTAGGCGATACTTACGACCAGCGCTTTGGGGCCATATTGATATCGGGGAGGTATCTTATGGAAGCCAAAGTAGTATGGCTGTTCGTGTTTGTGGCTCTCTATTGGTGCTATTGCATCTTTTGGGGCGTCAAAAGCGCCATGGCAGCGAAAACCGCGACTGACTATTTTATTGCCGGCCGCAGATTATCAATTTGGGTCTTTGTCCTGGCGGCGACCGCGACGTCGTTCTCCGGCTGGACCTTCATGGGCCATCCCGGCCTGATCTACCGCGACGGATTTCAATACGCCTACGCTTCATTCTACGCCATCACCATTCCTTTCACGGGCGTGATGTTTCTGAAACGGCAATGGATGTTGGGTAAACGGTTTGGCTATGTGACACCGGGCGAGATGTTGTCCGATTATTTCCAGGGCGATGCCATTCGTATCCTGGTAGTCCTGGTCGCATTGCTGTTCTCAATTCCTTATCTTGGCGTACAGCTCGGAGCCTCCGGCTTCCTGTTCAACGTTCTGACCGATGACATGATCTCCAAGGACATGGGCATGTGGGTGCTCTCGGCGGTGGTGCTGATCTATGTTGCCACCGGCGGCCTTAGAGCCGTGGCCTATGTGGATACACTGCAATGTATCCTGCTGGCCTTCGGCATCGTGTCCATTGGTTTCATCGCTTATAGCTTCCTGGGCGGCTTCGGCGCCTTCAATGAAGCCATGGGCGCCTTGGGCAAGACCGATATCGGCAAGTGGGGTGCGACACCTGACGGCCATAATGCCTATCTGGCCATTCCCGGCGTGATCCAGTTTACCGCCGGCCTTGGGGTGGAGACACCGGTTGGCGGTCTATGGACCGGAATGATGTGCCTGACCTACATGTTTGCCCTGATGGGTATTCAGTCGGCGCCGGCATTTTCCATGTGGTCCTTCGCCAATACGGATCCCCGTCCGTTCGCACCGCAGCAAGTTTGGGCCTCATCCTTCGGCATCGGCCTGATCCTGTTCTTCTTCACCGCCGCGCAAGGCATGGGAGCTCACTTCCTGGGCGCTACTCCGGCCGTGGCGGAAGCGGGCGGTATCTCCACCGTGTTGCCGGATCTGACGGCCAACAAGCAAGGCGGCCTGGTGCCCCATTACATCAATCTGATTGGTGATACGGCACCCTGGTTCGTGGGCCTGTTGGCGGTTTGTGCCCTGGCGGCCATGCAGTCAACCGGCGCGGCATATATGTCTACAGCCGGCGGCATGCTGACCCGGGATCTGTACAAGCGCTATCTGAACCCCGAGGCCAGCCATACCACGCAGAAGCTGTTTGGCCGGATGGGCGTTGCCTTCATCGTGATTTCGGCGTTGCTGGTGGCGACCTATTCGGCGGATGCCCTGGTCCTGTTGGGCGGTCTGGCGGTGGCCTTTGGCTTCCAGATGTGGCCGTCACTGGCGGCGGTCTGCTGGTTCCCATGGATCACCCGGCAGGGTGCCACTTGGGGCCTTGCCGCCGGTTTGATCGCGGTGATCTTTACCGAAAACTTTGGCCTGAACATTGCCTCTGCGTTCGGTATCGAGTTGGCTTGGGGCCGCTGGCCCTGGACCATGCACTCCGCCGGTTGGGGCATGATCTGCAACCTGGCTATTTGCGTCGTGGTCTCGGCCATGACACAGGATGAAGGCTCCCGTTCGCACAGAATGGTCTATCACGACTTCCTGCGTGAACATGCCTCCATGTCGGCCGACAAGCGCAAGCTGATCCCGATCGCATGGATCATCACCCTGGCCTGGCTGTTCTTCGGCGTCGGTCCGGGCGCGGTTATTGGCAACACCATCTTTGGCGCCCCCAACGCGGGTGTCGAGGGCTGGACCTTTGGTATCCCGTCAATCTGGGCCTGGCAGATTTTGTTCTGGGCCCTGGGTGTCGCGATGATGTGGTTTCTGGCCTACAAGATGGAAATGTCGTCGGTACCCAGCAAGGAGATCGAAGCGCTGACGGAAGACATCGGCGATACGCAACCGCAATCGGCGGGTTCGTAACGCAGCAATATCCGGGGCGCGTGAAGCTGTTAAATAATTACGCGTCCCGGGTCATTTTCACGGGGAAGGGCATGGCCCTTCCCCCTTTTTTTCGCTAGCCTGATCCCAGATCGGATTTGGCGAAGTTCCGTTCCTGATCGTTGGGTGGGAAACATGGAAACAATTTTTCAGCCGCAATATTGGCTGCTATGGGGTGCGGCCCTGGCCTTGCTGTTGTTTTTTCCCATTCGCAAGATCATCTGGGTGATGTCCGTGCGCCGCGCCCAGGCCAAGGGAGAAAGCATCGAGGGGGAGGAGCAAAAGCGCCTCTTCCGCCGCGCCGGCGTGACGGCGGCCCTGCT
This sequence comes from uncultured Rhodospirillaceae bacterium, assembly GCA_964590195.1. Lineage (GTDB taxonomy): Bacteria > Pseudomonadota > Alphaproteobacteria. The sequence continues at coordinate 10,283 of CAZPWJ010000060.1, forward strand.
CAGTTTTGTATTTTCGATTTTCTACACCAACTATCTGTTTGGGGCGGGTTCATGAATCCCGCTGTCGTAAAACGCTTTATCTTTATCATGGTCATTGCCCTGGCCCTGGTTGGCGGCACCAGCATTTTCATGGATTCATTTTTGAACCGCCCGCCCGGCGATTACGAAACCGAGCGCGGCGATATGTATCTCTCGAGCCGGGACTACGAAAAGGCGATGGAGAATTTCGAAGAGGCGTTGCGCATCAATCCACATCATCGCGGCGCCCTCATGGGCCGGGCGGTTATCCTGATCGCCACGAACCGGCATGACCGCGCCGTGACGGAACTGGAATCGCTGATTGATTTTCTAAGGCAGAATCTTTCGGATGATGACGCGACCGGCAAGGGAACCCTAGCGGCCGCCTACGCCAATCTGGGAATCGTGCACGACCGCAATGGCCGCCATGAACTGGCCTTGAAGAACTATATCGAAGCCTTGAAAGTTGACGAGGGCGCGGTGGAGGGGCCGGGTCTGATCGACCGTATCCTGCATGATCCAAGCCCCTCGACCATCCGCAAGCGGGCCACCTATCTCTATACCGAACTGCAGAAGCCTCGCGATCAGCAGGTCCTGAAGCTGCCCGAGATCGACGCCAAGTCACGGACCTACAAACCGTGAATCAGGAAAACTTCACCACGCCCAGGACATCCTGAAACAGAACCAGCATGAAAAACACGGCGGCGATGCAGCCGAACAACAGGCGCACGGAATCGCTCTTGCCGTCCTTGTCACGGTGACGGATCGCGTGCACGGCAATGGCGCCCGTGACGACCAGAAAAATTATGTTTATGGGGCCTTCCCAGGCGCCGGCGAATTCAAACATCGCCAAAGCCTAGCCAAGGTAGCCTAATCCGGCAAGGTTATTAGCTTATTCAGCCTATTTAGCCAGCGGGCCGGTAATCTCGCTGCTGCTCAAGCAAGGCGGAAATTCGCCCGCGCATTCGGCCGACTGGCTTGCCAGCGCGAACGCGCCGCCCAATGTCCCGACCAAAAATACCAACGCCGCAAGGAAACCGGCCTGAGGGCTTAACTTGGCCGCCGTTGATGCCGGTGCAATGTCAAAGCGGTGATAATGCGGGTCGTTCTCGTCAAGCTGCCCGTCCCTGTCCAGCTGTTCGATCTTGCGCGCATACATCAGCGCCCAGCCGGGAACCTCACTATGGATCATGAAACTGTCGAAGACCGCGTTGGCTTCATCCGCCCGCATATCCCGCCCATGCCAATGGGCGAAAGCGAGTTGCAGAAACTGAAATTCGCCGACCTCAAGCAGATTGGCGCCGTTGACGACCAGGGTCCGATTTGGAAACTCGTCCATGTCGGGGTTCAATAGCGTATCAAAAAAATTCATAACTAATCCCACCTCGACCACCATGATGGCAGGCAAGTGTTGACGAAGTCCAAACAAGGCAAAATTTTTGCCGGATGCCAAATCAATTTTGCATGAACATGGCTGTTTCCCCGCTGTCATGCGGGAAAGCGGTCGATCGAAACCACCTTGTGTCGTGTCAGCGTTTGACGGATTCAACCATGACGCCGTTGGCATCTTTTGGATGCACCAACCAGCGGGCCGAGGCGCCGGGTTCGGTCGGGTCGCGCATCAGCACGGTCATGCCCCGGCCTTCGAGTTCCTTGCCGCTGCCTTCCACGTCCTCGACTTCCAGACAAACGTGATAGAAACCTTCGCCGACCGAGGCAAGGCGCTTGGACAGGGCGTTGCTCATGTCGGATTTGTCCAAGGGCTCCATGATCTCGATCACCATCTCGTCCCAGGTGCCGCCGACCGAGATAAAGACACTGCGAATGCCTTCGACTTCAATCCTACGGTCTTCGAATTTCTGGAAACCGAACGATTCCGTCCAGAGCTTGGTGGCGGCATCCGCATCATGCACCAGAACGCCAAAGTGACTGATTTTATTCGTGATCATTGCTCTTCCTCCAATTATGGCCTGTTTGCTATGACTGTATGCGGCGCTCACCGGCGGCCGGCGGGGTGCGGGCTGGGCCGGCGAAACACTGCGCCACCGCCATCCACTTGGTCGCGGTATCGCCCACCACCTTCAGATTGGTATCGCCAATGTTGCGGCACTGGGTAACCACCTGGCCAAATTCCGTCGCCGCGCCTTCGATGTAGTTGCTGTCCGACGGCTCGTTGAATTCCCAAACCTCGCCCGACGGCGCGGTTAGTTTCAGATATGGCCGGTCCTCGGGCACCTCTTCGCCCCGGTTTATAAAGGTCCAGCCAAAGGTGTTATTGCCGATGACAGCCACGTTCTTGATGTGGTCCTTATCCTGGCGCACCGCGCCAAGCACGTCATAGATCGCCTGGGCATGGGACCAGGTTTCCATCAGCCGGGCGGTGATCGATGACAGCACGCTCATGTCCGGACCGGCCCATTTCAGGCGTTTCTTGGGATCCACGCCTTCATAGTCGCCGATCATGTTTTCGTAGTAGTCATGCCACAGCTTCAACAGCGCCTGACCCTTGACGCCGTCCAGCATGCGGTCCGTGTAGGGCACCATTTCCTCGCCCTTTTCAGCCGCCGCGCGCAGATCCGCCAGCAGCTTCAGAATGCCGTCCTCGTCATCAAGAGAGAGATGCGCCGCATAGTTGAAGTAATGCAGATGCTGCATGACATCATTGATGCTCCATCCCTTGAACAGCGTCTTGCGCTCGAAATCCTCGTCACTCAGGGGTTTCAGCAATTCATACAAGGCGTCATTCTCCGCCTTGAAATCCAGGGCCTGTTGCAACATTTTCTCGTCTCCCTTAATTCGCTTCTACTCGCCAACGGCTTTTGTCAACCGTTCATGGGCATTGATGAAGTCTTCCTTAAAATTATAGACCACATTACGCACGGATTGGCTGGCATTCATCAAGCCCACACCCTGGCCAACCCAATAGGTGGCCAGATCCTGGGCGCCCTTGTGGCCGCCCTCGGACAGCCGTTCCACCTTGCCCAGGGCCGGTTCGGAAATCAATGACTGCAGGGGCATGGCCAATGGATCAGGCGCATCCTCCCGCTCCCAGGCGTCGGTCCAGGGGGAGCGTAGCTGGCGCGAATGCTTGCCTGTGCGGCTGCGGGCGCGGACCGTATCGGAAGACGAGGCCGCGAGCATTTTTTCCTTCACCACTGGCGCGGTTTCGGCTTCCGTCGTGGTCAGCCAGACCGAGCCGGTCCAAGCGCCAGAGGCGCCCATGGCCATGCAGGCCGCCATCTGCCGGCCCGTGACGATGCCGCCCGCTGCCAGGATCGGGGTGTCGCCATGATCCTGGATGGCTTCGAAAATCTCCGGCACCAGCACCATGGTCGAGACGGCGCCGCAATGACCGCCGGCTTCGCCTCCCGCCACGACAAGGATATCGACGCCGGCCTGCACCTGATTGATGGCATGGGATTTGGCCCCGACCAAGGCCGCCACGGCAACGCCGTGCTGCTTGCCCATTTCCATCATCTCCCGCGGCGGCACGCCCAGGGCATTGGCAATCAGTTTGATTGGATGGGAGAAGGCAATGTCGAGATGCTTCTTCGCGCCCTCCAGGGTCAGATTGTCCGAGAAGGTCATGATTTCACGCCGGGCGGCGTCATCAATGCCTTCGGCATTGATATCATGGGCCTGAAGAATTTCCTCGGCGAAGCTTTTGTGCGCGTCGGGCAGCATGGCGATCATGCCGTCGGGGGTGGTGTTGTCGCCCTTGCCGATGAACTTGTTGGGCACGATCAGATCGACGCCATAGGGCTTGCCGTCAATATTTTCGTCGATCCAGGTAAGTTCGGCCTCCAGCTGTTCCGGCGTCATGTTCGCCGCGCCCAGGACACCGAAGCCACCCGCCTTGCTGACCTCGGCGACCACATAGCGGCTGTGAGTGAAGGCGACGAGGGGAAACTCGATACCCAGCATTTCGCATATACGGCTATCCATGGTTCAGGCTCCTTCTTCCAGCGATTCGATTTCAACAAGCAGGTCATCAGCGGCGACCTGGGTGCCGGCGACGGCGGGGACTTCCTGAACTGTGCCGTCAATCTCCGCCAGAATATCATGCTGCATTTTCATCGCTTCCAGCACCGCAAGTCGGCTGCCGATCTTCACTTCGTCGCCGGCTTTGACGAAAACCTCCAGCAGATTGCCGTGCATTGGCGCCACTACGCGACCGCCGCCCGCCGCTTCCTCCGCGCTGGCGGCAAAGGCGATGCGGTTGCGGAAATGTAGGCTTTGCCCATCCACTGACAGGTCAAGCACGCCGGGGCTGGGGGCGGAATACATCACCGCCTCGCGCCGGCCGTCAACGGTCAGCCGGGCCGTGGTCTCGCCGCAGTCGATAACCTCGATACGCAGCTCATCTTCGCCATGGCTCACTGTATAGGCGCCGTCACGGCCTGGGTTGACCGTCAGGTCCATTTCATCCTCGCCGGACGTGTAGACATAGCGGGTCAGCAAATGACCGCCGCTGGACCAGTCCATCAGCGCCGGACTGACGTTCAGGCTGTTGGTGAAGGCCTGGCGCCTCTCGGTGGTGAATTGCACCACCGCCGCCATCGCCGCCTGAGCGAAGGTGGGCGCGGCAACCGCCAGATCGGCATCGGTGAACTCCTCACCAATGAAGGCCGTGGTTGCCTCGCCCTTGGCGAAGGCCTCCCGGCCCAGCACATCGATCAGGAAGCTTCTGTTGGTAGTGGAGCCGAACAGCGCCGTTTCCTTCAGGGCGTTGATCAGACGATGTCGGGCAATTTCACGGCTGTCGCCCCAGGCGATGACCTTGGCCACCATGGGATCATAGAAGGGCGAGATTTCCATGCCCGTTTCGATGCCGGCATCGATGCGGACGCCCTCGCCCGTCGCCGGTTGCCACAGGTCGATGGCGCCGGTCACCGGCAGGAAATCCTGGGCCGGGTCCTCGGCATAAAGGCGCACTTCGATGGCGTGGCCGTTCAGGCTGATGTCTTCCTGGCTCAAACCAAGGGGTTGGCCCTCGGCCACCTGGATTTGCAGGGCGACTAGGTCCAGGCCGGTGATCATCTCGGTAACCGGGTGCTCCACCTGCAACCGCGTGTTCATCTCCAGGAAATAGAATTCGCCGTTGCCATCAAGCAGGAACTCAACCGTACCGGCGCCGCGATAATCGATACTGCGGGCGGCCTCCACCGCCGCCGCGCCCATGCGGGCGCGCAGTTCCTCGGTCATGATTGGGCAGGGCGCTTCCTCCACCACCTTTTGATGGCGGCGCTGCACCGAGCAGTCCCGTTCGCCAAGGTGGATGACATTGCCAAGGGTATCGGCAAAGACCTGCACCTCAACATGACGCGGCTTGATGATGGCCTTTTCCAAAATCAGCTCGTCGGAACCGAAGGCATTCAAGGCTTCCGAACGGGCCGCGGCCAAGGCATCGGCGACATCCTCGGCCTTTTCCACCAGGCGCATGCCGCGGCCACCGCCGCCCGCCGCCGCCTTGACCATCAGGGGGAAGCCGATCTCGCCGGCGGCCTTCAACATGGCAGCATCCGATTGGTCTTCGCCCTCATAGCCGGGCACGCAGGGCACATCGGCCTCGATCATGCGGCGTTTGGCCTCGGCCTTGTTGCCCATCAGATTGATGGCATCAGCCGTCGGTCCAATGAATACCAGGCCGGCCTTCTCGCAGGCCTCGGCAAAGGCGGCATTCTCCGACATGAAGCCGTAGCCCGGATGCACCGCCTGGGCGCCGCTGTCTTTGACGGCGTTTAGAATACGGTCCATATCCAGATAGGACTCGCCCACCGGCGCCGGGCCGATCAGAACGGCGTCGTCCGCCATTTGCACATGGGGTGCCTGGGCGTCCGCCTCGGAATAGACCGCGATGGCGCGGTAGCCAAGGGCCTGGGCGCTGCGCATCACGCGCACCGCGATCTCGCCACGGTTGGCGACCAGAATAGAGTCGAATTTTCTCATGATACTGCTTCTTCTCTACTTCGTTTCGGCCCAGGCCGGTTTACGCTTTTCCAGGAACGAGGCGACGCCTTCGCGGCCCTCGTCACTCAACATGCATTCGGCGAAGCCCTTGGCGGCGAAATCCAGCTGGCCGTCACGGTCCAGATGGCGGGTGGCCAGGACGATCGCCTTGGTAACGGCATTGGCCTTGGGCGCACAACGCATCACCGATTTCTGCACGTCCGCCTGAATCTGATCCAGACCGGCGGCATCATCGACCACGTAGTCGGCCAGGCCCAGACGGCCGGCTTCCTCGCCATCAAAGCGGGATGCGGTGACCATCAGGCGCCGGGCGGTGCGCAGGCCCAGACGTTGCGCCACGAAGGGGGCGATCTGTGCCGGCGGGATGCCGATGGCGGTTTCGGTCATGGCGAACTTGGCGTCCTTGGTCACGGCGACGATGTCGGCGGTGCAGACCATGCCCAGACCGCCGGCCATGGCCGCGCCCTCGACCAAAATCAGAACGACCTGGGGCATTTCATTGATCAGGTCGAACATCAGGCCGCCCTGGCGCGAAGATGCGGCGATGTCCTCGGCGGTCTGGCTGCCGCCCTGGTAGTTGTTCTTGAAACCCTTTAGATCGCCGCCGGCGCAAAAGACACCGCCCTTGCCGCGCAAGGTGATGCCCCGGATGGTGCGGTCATCGCGGACCGCGTTCAGTACCGCCTTCAATTCCGTGGTCAGTTCCTTGGAGAGGGCGTTGCGGTTGTCCGGGCGATTGAACCAGATGGTCAGCCAGCCGTTGTCATTCTCCAGCAGGATGTTCTCGGTCTTGGGTAGTTCGGTCATTGCTCTCTCCTAAATTACAGCCGGGCAACGCCGAAGGCGTTGGGGTGCAGGTCGCGGTTGCGGGCCTCCCAGCAGGTTTCCAGGGCAAAGCCCAGAACCCGGCGGGTGTCGCGTGGATCGATCATGCCCTGATCCAGCAAGCGGCCGGAGGTGTAGAAGGCATCCGACTGACTGTCGAAATGGGCGATCAAGCGCTCTTTCTGGGCCTTGAGAGCCGCTTCGTCGACGTCCTGGCCCCGGCGCTCGGCGGCGACGCGGGCCACCTGGTCCATGGTATTGGCGGCCTGTTCGCCGCCCATCACGCCGGTCAGGGCATTGGGCCAAGTGAACAGAAATTCCGGCTCGTAGCCGTGTCCGCCCATGCCGTAGTTGCCGGCGCCAAACGAGGCGCCGATATAGAGCGTAATTTTCGGTACCCGCACGTTGGAGACGGCCTGGATCATCTTCGAACCATGCTTGACCATGCCGCCTTGCTCATATTCCTTGCCGACCATGTAGCCGGTGGTGTTGTTCAGGAAGATGATCGGGATGTTGGCCTGATCACACAGCTGAAAGAACTGCCCGCCCTTGGTCGCGCCGGCGGGATCGATGGGTCCGTTGTTGCCGATGATGCCGCAGGCGTTGCCATAGATGCTGGCCTGCAGACAGACCGTGGAGACGCCGTAGCGGGGCTTGAAGTCCTCGAAATCAGAATCGTCGACAAAGCGCGCCACCAGCTCCCGCACCTCATAGGGCTTGCGGTAGTCGGGCGGCACCAGACCGGCGATTTCATCCGCGCTGTAACGCGGTTCGGCGAATTTTTTCGGCTTCGGTGCCGGGCAGCCCTTGTTCCAATCCAGCTTGGCGACCAGATTGCGGGCGATCAACAGGCCGTGCGCATCATCCTCGGCGGTGTATTCCACCAGGCCCGAAATCGTGGCGTGCATATCCGTGCCGGCGAGTTCTTCCTCGTCGGAAATCTCACCCGTCGCGGCCCGCGTCAGGGCAGCACCGCCCAGGGAAGCCCGGCCCCGTCCTTTAATGGAGATGACATAGTCACTCATTCCCGGCATGTAGGCGCCACCGGCGGTGGCCGGGCCATGCAGCACGGTGATGGTGGGAATGCCGGCGGCGCTCAACAGGGCACGGCGATAGAAGATGCCGCCGCCATGGGCCCAGGATTCCACCTGATACTGCATCAGGTTTGCGCCGGCGCTTTCCACCAGATGCACGAACGGCAGTTTGTGCAGCATCGCGGCATCCAGGCAGGCACGCAGTTTCTCGCCGGATTTCTGGGTTGAAGCGCCGGCATTGATGCCGCTGTCGTCAACATAGACCAGACAGCGCACGCCAGAGATAAAGCCAATGCCGGCCAGGGAAGAAGCGCCGGGAATGGACTTTTCCCGGTCGTCGGTATCGACGCAATAGTTGGCCAGGCTGTACAGCTCCAGGAACGGCATGCCCGGATCCAGCAGCCGCGTGCGCCGCTCGCGCGGGGTCAGCTGGCCACGCTCTTCAAAGCGGGCGCGGCGCTTTTCCGACAGCGCCCGGGCCCGGTCCTTGATCGCATGATAGTCGTCCATCAGAGACAGCATTTCCTGGCGGTTGGCCGCATAGCTGTCCGTGTTGGTGCTCAGTTTGGAAGCATAAACGCTCATCTAAAGTTTCTCCGCCATGGCTTTCGGTATTGAAATCGGTTCTGTCAGCAGGATTTGGGCATAGCCCTTGCCCTGGGCATCGCTGCGCAAGGAGGCCACGCCGCCGCCGCCCAGGACGTCATCCATCAGAAAATTGATCGCGTTCGATCCGGGCATCAGGAAACGTTCCGTCTCTCCCTCCAGAAAATGCGAGAAGCGGCCCGAGACCGTGTTCTCGCTCAACGCCGCCCAGATGTATGGCAGATAGTCCGCCTGGCGGGCGATGATGCCCACATTGGCCTTGTTGCCCTTGTCGCCGCTGCGGCCCCAGGCAAGGTCGATCAGGGGGACATCCACCATCTCGCCATCATTGGCCGGTGCGGCAGGCGAGGCGGGGCGCTGGATCATGCCGTCCGCGAAAGTTTCGGTAACGGGACGTGCGAATGTCAGCTCCCGGTCGCCGAAATCTATCTGGACAGCCAATTCGTCCTTGGGGATCAGAAAGGAAAACAGCCGCACAACCGGCGACGGCTTGGCCCGGGCACCGGAAAAGCCCGACAGCCCCGGCGGCGTCGCCAGGCCCATGCCGGTCGCTTCCTTCAACAGAATGCCGATACCGGCCTGTTCGGGATGCTTGGCGGCGAATTTCAAAACCACCTCCCTGGCCGTGCTGATCTTGCGGTGCTCGCCAAACTGGCTTTCCGCGCCCAGGATTTCGACGCTGGTCTCGGTAAAGTCGCCCAGGTTCGAGGCCCGCAGCGCCGTACGCGCCCGCTTAAAGGCATTCTCGGCAAAACCGCGCGCTTTCTTGTCGGCGTCGACGCCATAAAAGGTCATCAGCGTGCCGCCGCGCCAGCCGTCGCCATAGGTGGCGGAGACCTTGTAGCTGTCGGTCGCGGGATAGCCCTTGGCGCCCGCCACATGCACACGGTCATCGCCGGTCTGGGTAACTTCCACGCCGGAGAAATCACAGACCACGTCGGGCACGATATAGGCCTGGGGGTCGCCGATTTCATAGATCATCTGCTCCGAGACGGTGCCCACGGATACGGTGCCGCCGGTGCCGTTAACCTTGACCACATCGAAGCTGCCGTCGGCGGAAACCTCGCCAATGGGATAGCCGACGCTGTCCATGTTATCGACCACCAGATGCCAGTCGGTGAAGTTACCGCCCGTGGCCTGGGGGCCGCATTCCAGCAGGTGGCCCGCCAAAGTGCCGCCCGAAAGCTTGTCCCATTCCGCCGCACTCCAGCCGAATTCATGGATGCAGGCACCCAGGGTTACGGCGCTATCCACCGAGCGCCCGGTAATGACGATGTCGGCGCCTTCGTCCAGGGCCTGGGCAATGGGAAAGGCGCCCAGGTATGCGTTGACGCTGGCCAGGCGGGCGGGATCGGGGAAGCTTTCGCCGGAGAACATCTCGGTCGGTGAAAGGTCATCCTTTTGTTCGATCAGATCATCGCCCAGGACCACGGCCACTTTCAGGTCCAGCCCTTGATCCGCGATCAGGGCGCGGACTGCTTCCCCGCAGGAGCGTGGATTGACGCCGCCGGCGTTGGAAATGATCTTCACGCCCTGCTTGGCGATCTCCGCCAAATTTTGTTTCATCACCACGGAAACGAAGTCGCGGGCATAGCCGGCGTTCGGGTCCTTGGCCCGGGCGCGGGCCATGATCGACATGGTGATTTCGGCCAGATAGTCATAGACGATATAGTCTATGCCGCCGGCTTTCAGAAACTGCGGCGTGGCCATGCCGCTGTCGCCCCAATAGCCGCTGGCGCCGCCGATGCGGATGATTTTGTCGCTCATGATCTAGCTCCCTCTCTTGGAATTCTTCCGGCCCGGATGGATGCCCAGGGACTTCGCCACCACTTCCAGCATGATTTCGTTGGCGCCGCCGCCGATAGCGGTCTGGCGGATGTCACGGAAGGCCCTGGCGATCCAGTTTTCGTTCATCACCCCCTGGCCGCCCCAGAATTGCAGGCATTCGCTGGGTATGCTCATGGACATCCTGCCCACCATGTATTTCGCCATTGAAGCCAGCTTGGTCACGTCCTCGCCCGCCATATAGGCGTCCGTGGCGCGGTACAGCAGGGCGCGGGCGGCTTCGACCTCCGTCTGCATGGCGGACAGCTTGTGATAGACCGATTGATTGCTCAGCACCGATTGGCCGAAGACCTGGCGCTGCGAGGCATATTCAATGGTTTGCTCGATACACATTTCCATGGCCCGCAGGCCGCGGGCGGTGACGAACATGCGTTCCTCCTGGAACTGGCCCATCTGATAGATGAAGCCCTGGCCTTCCTCGCCAATCAGATTGCGGGCCGGCACGCGGACATCGTCAAAGAACAACTCGGCGGTGTCCGAGCAACGCAGCACCAGTTTATCCAGCTTGCGCGAGACGGAAACGCCCTTGCTTTTCAGGGGCACCACGATCAGGGATTTGTTCTTGTGCGGCCCGCCCTCTGTGGAGGTGTTGCACAGCAGACAGATCCAGTCGCCCTGCACGCCATTGGTGATCCACATTTTCGAGCCATTGATGACATAGTCATCGCCATCGCGGCGCGCGGCGGTCTTGATCTTGGATACGTCGGAGCCCGCATGCCCCTCACTGACGCCGATACAGCCGACCAAATCACCGGCGATGGTGGGCACCAGGAATTCCTGCTTCAGCGCCTCGTTGCCATGGGCCAGCAGGGCCGGGGTGCACATGGTGGTCTGTACGCCCAGGGCGGTGCCGATGCCGGAGGAGCGGATATTACCCAGGGTCTCGGCGAACAGCATCTCGAACGAGAAGTCCAGGTCCAGGCCGCCGTATTGTTCCGGTTTGCCAATGCCCAGCAGCCCGGCCTCGGCAAATTTCTTCATCACATGATGGGCCGGGAAGATCTGATCCTTTTCCCATTCATCGAGATCGGGATGGATATGATCCTCGATCAGCCGCACCGTGGTGCGCTGCATCTCGTGATGTTCGTGACTTAGCTGCATGGGGGTGGCCTAGCGCTTTGTGCCCTTGCCGGGGTGGATGCCCATGGATTTGGCGATCACTTCCAGCATGATTTCGCTGGCCCCGCCGCCGATGGCGGTGACCCGCATGTCGCGATAGGCGCGGGAGACATAGTTTTCGTTCATCACCCCCTGGCCGCCCCAGAACTGCATGCATTCGGTTGGGACTTTCAGGGCCAGCTTGCCGATCATGAACTTGCCCATGGAGGCGAGTTTGGTCACGTCCTCGCCCGCCAGATAGCGTTCGGCGGCCTGATACAGCACGGCGCGGCAGGCCTCCACCTCCGTGTGCAGTTCCGCCAGCTTGTGATAGACGACCTGATTGTTCCGCACGGGCATGTCGAAGACCTCGCGCTGGCCGGTGTACTCAATCGTGTCCTCGATCACCATGTCCAACACGCGCAGGCCGCGCGCCACGGCGAACATGCGTTCTTCCTGGAACTGCTCCATCTGATAGGTGAAACCCATGTTCTCTTCGCCGATGCGGTTGCGCACGGGCACGCGCACATCGTCGAAAAACAATTCAGCCGTGTCGGAACAGACAAGGCCCAGCTTGTCCAACTTGCGCGAAACGCTGACGCCTTTGGATTTCAAAGGTACCACGATCAAGGATTTGTTGCGGTGCTTGGCCTCGGTGGAGGTGTTGCACAACAGACAGATCCAGTCGCCCTGGACGCCGTTGGTGATCCACATTTTCGAACCATTGATGACGTAATCATCGCCGTCCCGGCGCGCCGTGGTCTTGATCTGCGCCACGTCCGATCCGGCGGACATTTCGCTGACGCCGATACAGCCGACCAGTTCGCCGGCAATTGTGGGCGCCAGATAGTCGCGCTTCAACTCGTCGCTGCCGTGCTGGGCCAGGGCCGGCGTGCACATGGTGGTCTGCACGCCGATGGAGGTGGATACACCGTTGGCGCGGATATTGCCCAGGGCCTCGGCGAAGACCATTTCATAGGAGAAATCCAGTTCCAGGCCGCCGTACTCAGCCGGCTTGCCAATACCCAATAGGCCGGCCTCGGCGAAAATCTTCATCACATCATGGGCCGGATAGATCTCGGCCTTTTCCCATTCATCCACGTAAGGATTGATGTGCTCGGCCACGATCCGTTCCGTGGTCCGGGCCAGTTCCTGGTGTTCCTGGGTGAAAAGCATGTCTTGTGCGGCTCCTATCCGTCTTTGGTGCCCGCCAGTTTGTAATCGGCGAAAGCTTCCCGCAGTTTCAGTTTGTAGATCTTGCCGGTACCCGTGTGGGGCAGCTCGTCAAGGAATTCGACCGCATCGGGCAGCCACCAACTGGCGACCTTTTCGCCTAGATAGTCGAGGATTTGCCGGTCCGTGATCTGGCTGCCGGGCATGCGGGAGGCGATCAACATGGGCCGTTCCTGCCATTTCGGATGCTCCACCGCGATCACGGCGGCCTCGGCGATCTCCGGGTGGCCCATGGCGGCGTTTTCCAGCTCGACCGAGCTGATCCATTCGCCGCCCGACTTGATCACGTCCTTGGAACGGTCCGCCAGTTCCACATAGCCGTTGGGATGCAGAAGTGCGACATCGCCCGTATGCAGCCAGCCATCAACCACGCCGGTGGCGCCGGTCAGGCCATCCTGCTTCATATAGCCCGAGGATACGGTGGGCCCGCGCACCAGCAGATGGCCCTGGGCCACGCCGTCCTTGGGCAGATCGTTGCCGTCGTCGTCGATGATGCGGAATTTGGAACCGAAGGCGCGGCGGCCGCCGTATTGGTAGGCGTCCAATTTGTCGTCATCGCTCAGCTCCTCGTCCTGGGCCACGGGAGAAAACTTGGTCGACGACAGTGCCTCGGTCATGCCCCAGCCCTGCATGGGCTCGACGCCGAAATCCTTCAAGAGGCTTTCCTGCAGGGCCCGGGGCGGTTTCGAGCCGCTCATCACCGTGGCCCGCAGATGGCTGAAGCGCTTGTTGGACTGCTTCATATAGTTCAGCAGGATCATCCAGATCGTCGGCACGCCGAAACAGATGGTCACGCCTTCGTCCTCAATCAGTTCATACAGCTTGTCCGGCTCGTAATCCCGGCCCGGCAGCACCAGCTTGTAACCCATCATCGGCGCCGTAAACGGCGTCTGCCAGCCGTTGCCATGGAACAAAGGCGCCATGGGCATGAAGACCTCGGGCGCGCCGGCCTTGTATCCGGCGACGTTGTCGCCGGCCATGGCCATGAAACAGGTCAGAGTGGCGGAGCGGTGGCTGTAGACCACGCCCTTGGGATCGCCAGTGGTGCCGGAGGTATAGCAAATGGTCGAGGCGCGGCGTTCATCGAACTCCGGCCATTCGTAGTCGCCGTCTTCCGCCGCCAGCAGTTCCTCGTAGAATTCGACCCGTGGCAGCTTCAGGTCATCGGGCAGTTCATCCCGTCCGCCAAGAAAGATATAGCCGCGCACGGTGGTCAGTTCCGGCGCCAGGTCCCTGACCAGATCGGCACAGCCGGCGTCGAAAGCGAGCCAGGCGTCTTCGGCATGATTGGCGATATAGACCAGTTGTTCATGGAACAGGCGCGGGTTGATGGTGTGCAGCACCGCGCCCATGCCGGGGACGCCGTAAAACATTTCGAAATATTGCCGGGTATTCCAGGCCAGGGCGCCGACCCGTTCGCCATCCTTTACGCCAAGACGTTCCATGGCCTGGGCCAGTTTCTTGCAGCGAAGTTGCGCATCCCGGTAGGTGTAGCGATGGATTTCGCCATCCAGCTCGCGGCTGGCGACTTCTCGGTCGCCATGGCATTCGGCGGCGTAATCGATCATGGACGAAACCAGCAGCGGCACATCCATCATTAAACCCTGCATCGCGCATCCTCCCAGAAGGCAATTTGTCTTGTAAATGAAGCACATTCATATATACTGAGTCAAGATCATTATTCCTGCCAGGTTGTTCAGCCAGAGAGTCATTTGGAGAGAATGAGATGCTAAGTCCCTTTGATAATGAAGAACGCGTTGCCTTTCGCGATACCGTCCGGCGCTTCATCGAAAAAGACATCAAGCCTTATGTGGACGAATGGGACGAGGCCGGCGAAATTCCATGGGAAATCCATGAAAAGGCGGGTGCCATCGGTTTTTTTGGTTTCGGCATCAAGGAAGAATACGGCGGCCTGGGCTTCGAGGATTGCTTCATGCGGGCCGCGGCCTGGGAAGAATTCGGCCAATGCGGCGCCAACGGCGTGCCGGCGGCCCTGGGCGGGCGCAGCATCTCCATAGATCCCATACAAAAATTGGCCTCCGATGAAATCAGACAGCGCGTTCTGGCCGACATTGTCGCGGGACGGAAGGGTTCTTCCTTGGCGATCACCGAGCCCTCGGGCGGCTCGGACGTGGCCAACATGAAAACCAAGGCGCACCGGGAGGGCAATCATTGGGTACTGAACGGTTCGAAAACTTTCATCACCGGGGCGATGAACAGCGACTATTTCGTGGTTGGTGCCCGTACCGGCGAGGAAGGCCTGGCCGGCATCTCGCTGTTCTTTGTCGAGGCGAACATGCCTGGTTTCTCGCGCACGGAGATCGAGCGCAAGATGGGCTGGTGGTGCTCGGACACGGCGACACTGTATTTCGATGATTGCCGGGTGCCGGCGGAAAACCTCATGGGCGAGGAAAACCGGGGCTTCATCGCCATCATGAAGAATTTCAATCTGGAGCGGGTCAACCTGATCGCACAAGCGCTTGGCATGTCGAAACTGTGCCTGGATGAATCCATCCGCTATGCCCAGGAGCGGGAAACCTTTAACCAGCCGCTGATCAAGCATCAGGTGATCCGCCACAAAATCGCCGATATGTCGGCCAAGATCGATGCGGTGGAGGCCTACCTGAATCAGATCTGCTGGCTGGTCAATGAAAGCGACATGCCGGCGGCGGAGATTTGCAAGGGCAAGTTCCTGGCCACCAAGACGCTGGAATTCTGCGCCTCCGAGGCCATGCAGATTTTTGGCGGCGCCGGTTATCTGCGCGGCAATCTGGTGGAACGGGTCTACCGCGAGGTCAAGGTGATGGCCATCGGCGGCGGCTCGGAAGAGATCATGCGGGATCTGGCCGTGCGGCAAATGGGTCTATAGGGACGGATGGGGGGCGCAGTATATGGCTGAGACGCGGACACGGACGCGGCGGCAACGGGTCGAGGAAAAGGAACAGGCGATCATCGCCGCCGCCCGGGAAATCTTTCAAGAGCACGGTTTCGACGGGGCCAGGATTGCCGAGATCGCCAAGCTGGCCGGTGTCGCCGAGGGCACGGTCTATCTCTATTTCGAAAACAAGAACGCCCTGTTGCTGGCGGTGGCGGCGGAGTTTTACGATCGCCTGACCCGCGATGCCGCGGACGGCATCAAGGACCTGCCGGACAGCACCGCCAAGCTGACCTTTCTGGCCCGTCATCATATGGAGCGGGTGGCGGCGGAATGGCCCATGCTGGGCATAGCCATGATGCCCGCGAAGGTCTCGGATGAATACCGCCAGACGGAGGAATACCAGCTCAACCGCACCTATGTGGAGGTATTCGATCAGGTCATTCGTGATGGCGTCAACCGGGCCGAGATTCGTGCCGACCTGCCCTTGAGCGTGATCCGGGATCTGTTCTATGGCGGCCTGGAATACGGCGCCCGCACCATGCGACTGCGCCCCTCCAAGACGGACATCGACGAGACGATTGCGAATTTCATGCAGATCCTGACGGCAGGCATGTTCGTTCCTGAAAACAAGGCAGAGGTGGCGGACAGCCCCAATGAGATGAAAGCCGTCTTAAACCGTCTGGAAAAAGTCGCGGCCAAGTTGGAAACAACAGCCGGCTGACAGGCGCTGGGCGGCTCCCTAAACCACCAGCCGGTGCGGGGCTTCGAAATATTCCTCGGACTGCATTTCGGTCAGCCTCGATACGGTGCGCTGGAATTCGAAACCGCCGTCGCCCGCCGGATAGATCTCCTCCGCCGCCGTCTCGGCGCTGGCCACCAGCTTGATGCCGTTGTCGTACAAGACGTCGATCAGAATCACAAAGCGGCGGGCTTCATTGCGCCGCTCCGGCCCCAGTTGGGGAATGCCCGAGAGGATCAGGGTATGGTAATGCCGGGTCAGCTCCAGATAATCGTGGGCGCCCAGGGCGGTTTCGCACAGTTCGGGAAAGCTAAACCGGGCCACGCCCTTGGCCTGTTGCGGCACCACCAGGGTACGGCCCTTGACCTCCACCTCCGCCGGCTCGCCCACCGGGCGGTCGGTCAGGCTTTCAAAGGCCGTATCCAGGGCCGCCGCCGCCGCTGTGTCTAATGGCGTGTGATAGACCGGCACGCCTTTCATGCGTGCGAGGCGATGATCCTGCCGGCCTTCAAGGCAGAGAATATCCAGGCGTTGTTTCAGGTCCTCGATAAACGGCAGGAACAACTGCCGGTTCAGGCCGCCCTTGTAAAGATCGTCCGGCGCCCGGTTCGAGGTGGCGATCACCACCACGCCCAATTCGAACAGACGCCCGAACAGGCGGCCCAGGATGGTGGCATCGGCGATGTCGCGGACCTCGAACTCGTCGAAGCACAACAGCCAGGTGGCTTCCGCGATATCCTCGGCGATGGGCGGGATGGGGTCGTCGCCTTTTCGCTCATTCGCCGGGGCTTTGCGGAAGGCGTTGATGCGGCCATGCACCTCGCCCATGAATTCATGAAAATGCACCCGGCGCTTGCGCTCGATCGGCGCGCCTTCAAAGAACAGATCCATCAGCATGGATTTTCCCCGGCCCACCTCGCCATAGATATATAGGCCTTCGGGCGCGGGTTCCTTCTGGCCGCGGCCAAACAGGAATTGTTTCCAGCCCGAGCTTCTATTGGGGCTTTGGTTGGGATCGTACTGCGCCAGGCGGTGATGTAGCATCTGCAGCTTCTCCGCCGCCAGCTCCTGGCCCGGATCCGGGTCCAACTGGCCTGACCGGCGCAGGGCGCGGTAACGCTCTAACGGGGCATTTGCGTCCACGCGAAAACCGTTCCCAGTGCGTTTCCAGTACGTTGCCGCTGCCCGGCGCTATTTCTGTCCGTCCACCACGCCAGGGTCGCGTACGGCGCCGTAGGCGGCACTGCGCGCCAGGGCGGCATAACTGCGCAGGGCGCGGGAGACCTGGCGGTCGCGGTTCACGGGCTTCCAGCCGCCGTCCTCGCGGGCGCTCATGGCTTGGTGGCGCCGTTCGATCTCCTGAGGATCCACGTTCAATTGCAGCAGACGCTCGGGGATGTCGATCTCCACCTCGTCGCCATCCTCGATCAGGGCGATCAGGCCGCCTTCGCCGGCTTCGGGCGAGATATGGCCCAACGACAATCCGGAGGAGGCGCCCGAGAAACGCCCGTCCGTGATCAAGGCGCATTCCTTGCCCAGTCCCACGGCCTTGATCATCGAGGTCGGCATCAGCATTTCCTGCATGCCCGGCCCACCCCTCGGCCCTTCATAGCGGACAACGACCACGTCACCGGCCTTAACCTTGCCGCCCATGATGCCGTCGCCGGCGGCGTCCTGGCTTTCGAAGACCACCGCCGAGCCCTTGAACTTCAGGATCGATTCATCGACGCCGGCGGTCTTCACGATGCAGCCGTCGTCGGCCAGATTGCCGAACAGCACCGCCAGGCCGCCGTCGGCGGAATAGGCGTGTTCGATATCCCGGATGCAGCCGTCGGCCCGGTCCAGATCCAGGTTGTCGAAATAGCTGTCCTGGCTGAAGGCGGCGATGGAGCGGATGCGCCCCGGCGCCGCGCTGTAGAATTTCTTGACGTCTTCGTCCTTGGTGCGGCGCACGTCCCACTTTTCCAACGTTTCGGCCAGGGTTTCCCCCATGACGTTATGGACCGAGGTATCCAGCAGGCCGCCGCGCTCCAATTCGCCCATGATACCCAGAATGCCGCCGGCCCGGTGCACGTCCTCCATGTGGTAATAGGGCACGGACGGGGAAACCTTGCAGATGTTCGGCACCTTGCGGGACAGGGCATCCATGTCGGCCATCTTGAAATCGACCTCGCCCTCGTAGGCGATGCCCAACAGATGCAGCACCGTGTTGGTGGAACCGCCCATGGCAATATCCAGCGCCATGGCATTCTCGAACGCCTTGACCGTGGCGATGCCGCGCGGCAGCACGGAGGCGTCATCCTGTTCGTAGTAACGCTTGGTCAATTCCACGATCCGCCGGCCGGCCTGCAAGAACAGCTCCTTGCGCCGGGCATGGGTTGCCACGATGGAGCCGTTACCCGGCAGCGCCAGGCCCAGGGCCTCGGCCAGACAGTTCATGGAATTGGCGGTGAACATGCCCGAGCAGCTGCCGCAGGTGGGGCAGGCACCCTGCTCCATTTCCAGCAGTTGCTCGTCCGAGACATTGGGATCATTACTGGCCACCAGGGCGTCCAGCAGATCCAGCTCCGAGCCCTTGGTGGCGCCCGCCTTGCCGGCCTCCATGGGCCCGCCGGAGACAAAGATCGTCGGGATATTCAGGCGCATGGCGGCCATCAACATGCCCGGCGTGATCTTGTCGCAGTTGGAAATGCAGACCAGGGCGTCGGCGCAATGGGCGTTGACCATGTATTCCACCGCGTCGGCGATCAGCTCCCGGCTGGGCAGGCTGTACAGCATGCCGTCATGGCCCATGGCGATGCCGTCATCCACGGCGATGGTGTTGAATTCCTTGGCGTTGGCGCCGGCCTTTTCGATCTCGCGCGCCACCATCTGGCCCAGGTCTTTCAGATGTACATGTCCCGGCACGAACTGGGTAAAGGAATTGGCGATCGCGATGACCGGTTTGTCCATATCCTTGTCCTGGGTTCCCGTGGCGCGCCACAGGGAACGCGCGGCGGCTGCTTGCCGGCCCTGGGTGGTGCGGTGCGAGCGATATGCGGGCATGTCGAAAATTCCTTCGAATGAGAAACGAGAATGCAAGAACGGCGCGGAACCTAGCAGGTTCCCGGCCAGTAACCAACCGCCTTTAGGGGCAATTTATTTACGATTTTTGCCATAATATAATGCCATCGAAATTCATGTAGGCGATTCATGGGTAATCGTAACGGCGGCGAACAGCTGCGAACCGCGGGGTGATCACAATGGCGGATGACCGGGCCAGCGAATATCGGAACCAACGCCAGGGTGGCGGCGATCCCTTCGCCGTGGTGTCGGCACAATTGCGGCGCGGCGAACACGCGGTCTGGACCGAGCGCCCGGCGCCCATGGCGCGGGCCAGATCGCGGCTGAAAATCTTTCTGTTCGGCATTCCGTTTTTTTGCTTCGCGGTGTTCTGGACCGCCACCGCCGCGCAATCGGGCGACGCCCTGTTCCCCCTGTTCGGCATCCCCTTCATGGTGATCGGCGCCGGCCTGCTGCTGGCGCCGATGTGGAGCTATTGGGAGGCCAGGAACTGGTTGATCTATGCTATCACCGACCAGCGCATCCTGATCATCCGCACATTTCCACGGCACAAGGTGGAAAGCTTCGAACCCGCCGACATAACCAAGCTGGAACGCACCACCAAGCCGGATGGTTCCGGTAACGTAATATTCGCCGAAGAGGAACGCCGAGGCAAAAACGGCACCTACATGGTCCCCCGAGGCTTCTACGGCGTGCCGGAAGCCATGCGGGTGGAGGAATCGGTCATAAAACTGCGGAATTCGGGGGACGAGGGGTAGGCCGCATCGCGGAAGATCCGAGAACAATCTGGGGCCATTTGTCTTGCAAACCTTCATCTGACAAGATGTAGGTATATGAGCATGCGCTATCAGATAGACAAAATGAATAGGCTGGTTGCGTGCCTATCCGGTTGACGCAGACACCCGCTACATCTAGTATCTGTCCATT
>CAZPWJ010000061.1:0-30291 GCA_964590195.1 uncultured Rhodospirillaceae bacterium
TGATGATGGTGGTGAACAGCCCGTCCACGTCCTTGACCGACAGGCCCGCATCATCCAATGCCGCCCGGCTGGCTTCGGCGGAGAGCTGAAATTTGCTTTTGTCTGGAACCACGCCCAAATCGGATTCGGCGACGCCGACAATGGCGACATCCCGCATTGCATTAGCCACAGGTAGCCCTCCCTATTGCTTCGTTCCTAATCGCCCAACCGCATTTCCGGTCAGGCACGGAGGCGGCGCAGAGCGCCGTTCTCTATCTCGTCGAGCAGGGCCTCGGCCTCCGCCGTGATATCGCGGACGACATCGCTAGCGCTCTTGATCTGCTGGACGAAAGCGATGGATTGGCCGGCGGCGGCCTCGCCATTTTCCATGTCACCGCCCATCTGACCATGCCATTGCGCGTCCATGGTGGGGGCGCCTTCCATATTGGCATCGGACGGCGTGGCGGCCATGAATTCCTGCATTTCCGCGGCCGCGCCGCGTTTGTCCATGTCCTGGAATTGCAGCGCGCGCGGGGTTTTGATGACCCGGGATAGGCGGCCGATCATGCGTTGGATCATCACCGTGCCGGTATCGTCGGCCTCAACGATCGCCTGCTTGAAATTCTGGTGCACATGGCATTCCGTGGTGGCCAGAAAGGCGCTGCCCATCTGAATGCCTTCCGCACCCAGGGCCAGCGCGGCGACCATGCCCCGGCCGCTGCCAATGCCTCCCGCGCCGACCACGGGGATGGAAACCGCCTCCACCACGCTGGGGATCAGAACCATGGAGGTAACTTCGTCCGCGCCCTCGATGCCGCCGGCCTCGTAGCCCTCGCAGACGACGATATCGACGCCCGAATCTTCCGAGCGCCTGGCCTGGCGCACATTGGCGACCACATGCATGACGGTCAGGCCGTAATCCTTGGCCGTCTGGGTCAGCACGCCGGGGCTGCCGCCGGAGGTGACGACGATCTTCACGCCTTCCTCCACCAGCATGTCCAGATGCCGTTCCGGGTTTTTGCCGATCAGTTGCAGGGACATATTGGCGCAAAGCGGTTTGTCGGTCAGCGCCTTGGCCCGGCGCAGATGCTGGCGCACATTCTCTGTCCGCTCGCTTTGTTTGCTCCAGCCCGGGTTCGACGAGACCACGCCCAAACCGCCGCCATTGGACACGGCGGCTGCTAGTTCGCCGTTTCCGGCAATGGCCATGCCGCCTTCGATAATGGGCGTCTCGATGCCCAGCAACTCGGTTACACGTGTCTTAATCATGGAAAACCCTTTACCAGCTCGATGGCGCGGCCCGCGATATTCGGAACGATATCTTGCCGCCAAAACACGATCATAGCATTTGCCTCGCCGAGAGCATGGATTTCTTGTCAGGACCGCCCGCGCTGCCTTTCGCGCAGGAAAACATAAAGGCCCGCGCCCATGATCAAGCTGATGCCAAGCAGCACGAGCGCGCTGGGCAGATAGTCCCAGATCAACCAGCCCCACAGCACCGCCAGGGGCATGGCGATATATTCGAACGGCGCCACCGTGGCGGGCTGGGCCAGGCGGTAGGCTTGCGATATGGAATAGCCGATGACGCCGGACAGCGCGCCCAGTGCCAGAAACAGCAGAGCATCGCCTTCATGGGGCCAGCGCCAGGCCCGCAACAGAAACTGCATGCTGGCGTTGTCGATGCCCGCCGTATGGCGGCCATCGCCCGCGACGGCCCAAAAGCCGAGACTGACCAGAATAAACGTACCCTGAATATAGACCGCCAGGGCCGAGGCCTTGGTCGTGGCGCCAAGACGCCGCGCCATGATCTGGGACAGGGCATAGGTGAGGGCGGCCAGCACCGGCAGCAGCAAGACCAGCCGATCGCCGGTGCCTAGCCCTTCGGAGGACCAGGGCCGCTGCATCACCAGGACGCCGGCAAATCCCACCAGGACCGCGCTGATCCGCCGAATGCCGACTTTTTCGCCCAGAATGGGTATGGACAGCAGCGTGATGAACAGGGGCGCGACAAAGAACAGCGCCGTGGTATCGGCCAGGGGCAGCACCGCCAATGCGGTGAAGAACGCTAGATTGGCAACCACCATCAGCAGCCCGCGCAGCAGATGCAGCAACGGCCTGTCCGTGCGCAGAATTCCGAAGCCGCCTTCCAGCTGCACCAGGGCGAGGCTGAAGACAATGCCGATGACGGAACGCAGGAAGACCGCTTGATGCAGGGGATAGTCGCCGGACAACAGCTTGATCAGCATGTCGTTGATGGTGATGCAGGTCATCCCCAGAACGGCGAAAAAAATACCCAATGCGGGTTTGTTGTGCTGGCTCACGGTCTTCGAATGCTTCTTTATCGTCGGGAGTTGGTATTATACCATGGCCTTCGATTTAGAGGCAGCGGTGCAGCATCGGCACGGCACCGGTTTATTGGGAGTTTGTAAAGATGGATATGGCCATGACGGCGGAGGATGCAGCCTTTCGCGACGAAGTGCGGGCGTTTTTCGATGCCAAGCTGACCGAAGATATGCGCGAGGCCTCGAATTTGACCTCGGGCGTTTTCGCGGAATTCGAGATTGGCCGGCGCTGGCATACCGCTCTTTATGAACAGGGCTGGATCGCGCCGGCTTGGCCGACGGAGCATGGCGGCACCGGCTGGACGCCCATGCAACGCTATATCTACGATTCCGAGGCCGGTGCCGCCGGCGCGCCGCGTCTGTTCTCCATGGGTCTGCGCATGGTCGGGCCGGTGGTGATGAAATTCGGCACCGACGAGCAAAAGAATTTCTACCTGCCCCGCATCCGCTCCGGCGAGGATGTCTGGTGCCAGGGTTATTCCGAGCCCGGCTCGGGCTCCGACCTGGCGTCGTTGCAGACCAGGGCCATTGTTGATGGCGATGATTATGTGGTCAACGGCACCAAGCTTTGGACCACCGGCGCGCAGCACGCCACGCGCATGTTCTGCCTGGTCCGCACCTCGACCGAAGGCAAACCCCAGGAAGGTATTTCCTTCATTCTGATCGACATGAACACGCCTGGCATCAAGATCGAGCCGATTATCAGCCTGGCGGGCGATCACGAGGTCAATCAGGTATTCCTCGACGATGTGCGCGTGCCCATTGCCAACCGCATCGGGCCGGAGAACGACGGCTGGACCGTGGCCAAGTATCTGTTGGAGTTCGAACGCGGTGGTGCCGCCTATGCCACGGTGTTGGAAGCCGCCCTGGACAAGCTGCGCGCCATTGCCGAGGACGAACAGGTCGGCGGCGGCCGTCTGATCGACGATGACGCCTTTGCCGCCAAAATGGCCGCCCTGGAAGTGCGCCAGATGGCTGTGCAGGCGACAGAGCATCGCATTATGTCCGATATCGCCCAGCGCGGGCGCCCGGGCCCGGCCAGTTCGATCATGAAGGTGCTGGGTTCCGAGAACAATCAGCTGATTTCCGAGTTGGCGGTGGAGGCGACGCAATATTACGCCGCGCCCTATCAGCCCGAGGCCCGTGTGCCCGGCAACAACGTGGAACCCATCGGCCCGGCGAAATCCGTGCCAGTGGTGCCGAAATACCTAAACTTCCGCGCCGCCACGATCTATGCCGGTTCCTCGGAAGTGCAACGCAACATCATGGCCAAGCTGGTCCTTGGGCTTTAACGGATAGGTCAAATCCATGCATCTTGAAATGAGCGCCGAGGATCTGGCTTTCCGCGACGAAGTGCGAGCCTTTCTGGACGAAAAACTGACCGACGACCTGCGCGATGCCACGCGGTTGAATTCCGGCGTCTTCGCGGAATTTGATATCAGCCAGCGCTGGTACAAGATCCTATATGAGAAGGGTTGGAGCGCGCCCAATTGGCCAGCGGAATACGGCGGCACCGGCTGGACACCCATGCAGCGCTATATTTATGATTCCGAGGCCGGCAAGGCGGGCACGCCGACCGTCTATCTCATGGGGCTGACCCTGGTCGCCCCCGTCATCATGCAATTCGGCACGGACGAGCAGAAGGCGCACTACCTGCCAAGAATCCTGTCGGGCGAGGATATCTGGTGCCAGGGCTATTCCGAACCGGGCTCGGGCTCGGACCTGGCCTCGCTGCAGACGCGGGCGGTTCGCGACGGCGATGAATATGTCATCAACGGTTCGAAAATCTGGACCACCGGCGCCCAGCATGCCGACCGGATCTTTTGCCTGGTGCGTACGGCGGATACGGAGAAGCGCCAGGAAGGTATCAGCTTCCTGCTCTTTGAAATGGATGATCCGGGCATCAAGGTGGAGCCGATTATCACCCTGGCCGGTGATCACGAGGTCAATCAGGTTTTCTTCGATGATGTGCGGGTGCCGGTGGCAAATCGCCTGGGCGAGGAGAATGACGGCTGGACCGTGGCCAAGTATCTGCTGGAATTCGAGCGCGGCGGCAGTGCCTATGCCGCCATGGTCGCCTCGTCCCTGGGCAAGCTGCATGAAATAACCGACAACGAACCGGCGGCTGGCGGCGTTTTAAGTGACGACCCGGCTTTTGCCCTGAAAGTCGCGGCGGCGGAGATCAAGCAGCAGGCGGCGGAATACACCGAACATCGGACCATCGCGGAAATTGTCCAGCGCGGCAGGCCCGGTCCGGCCAGCTCGATCATGAAGGTATTGGGCTCGGAAACCAACCAATGGGTAACGGAACTGATGGTCGAGGCGGTGCATTATTACGGCGCGGCCTATCAGCCCGAAGCCCGCGTGCCCGGCAACAACATTGAACCCATCGGACCCGGCCATGCGGTGCCGGCGGTGCCGAAGTTCCTCAATTTCCGGGCCTCATCCATCTATGGCGGCTCGAACGAAATTCAGCGCAATATCGTCGCCAAGCAAGTCTTGGGTCTGTGAACGCCCTAAGCCTCAGGTTTCCAGGCGATAATCTCATCTCCGAAATGAATTAAGTAATCGCGGAACCAGGTACTGTAACTTTCCGGATTGGCGGCTACTTCCGCCAGCAAGGCATCCGCGTCGAGCCAGCGGTAATCGGCGGCCTCGTCAGCATTGGCCATGATGGTGCCGTTGAAACAACCAAAGAAGACATGCACGTATTCATTTTCGATCAACCCGCCGCCCACATCGGCGCAATAGCTGTGTTGCCGGCCGGGATGTAAGTCCGTCTCGAAGCCCATTTCCTCGCCCAGGCGCCGCCGCGCCGCCTCGCCCACGTCATCGCCCTCGCCGGGATGGCCGCAGCAGGCATTGGCCCACAGGCCCGGCGAGTGATACTTGCCCGCCGCCCGTTGCTGTACCAGGATCTGCCCGGCATCATTCTTGATGATGACCGAAAATGCCCGGTGCAGGAGACCCAAACGGTGAGCCTCCAGCTTTTCACAAAGGCCGACCTGACGGTCATGTTCGTCCACCAGGACGATCGCCTTAAGAGGGCTGGTGCTTTCGTCCGTTTTGTTCGTCTCGCCCGTGCTCACGTTTTTCTTCATCCTAGTTGGTATTGCCCGTAAAACAGCCGTCCACCCGCGCCATGATCTCATCGGGCAAGGGGCCGGCGTCGGCCGCCGTCACGCATTCGGCCAGTTCCGCGCGGTTCTTCACCCCCAGCACCACAGTGTCCACGCCAGCCATGGACAGCGCGTAACGATGGCCCAGGGTTGCCGCCGACATGCCAAGTTCCGCCGCCAGGGCACGATAAGCACCGGCCCGATTGTAATCACGAACCTCGCCGTGATCAGGAGGCAGGTCACGGTCGATGGCGTCGGTCAAGGCGCCGGCCTGGACTGCGCGGATACCCATCACGCCTATGCCGTTTGCCTGTGCCGCCGCGATCACATCGCGGGGCCGGGCCGGTTCGTCATAAAACTTTAGGGCGCCGGGAGAATCCATGGCATTGGCGATGCATTGCACCACCGCCGGCGCCGGCCTGTCGCCCAGCAATTCGATAATGGCGTCTGGATGGCCGATGCCGGTCAGGCCCCAGGCACCGATCAGGCCTTCGGCGACGAAGGCCTCGAAACAGGGCCGTACCACGGCGACGAAATCGCTCTGTGCCGTCATGCGCGCACCGGCGTCGGGATGCTGTTGCATGGGATGACCGTCGGGCGCCACGTTGGAATGCAGAAAGAACAGGTCGAGGCGATCCAGCCGCAGGCGGGCCAGGCTGTCATGGATCGATTGGCGCAGGCGTGTTTCAATCTGGTCCGCGGGCGTATTGCCCAGCAGGCATTTCGAGGTGACGCGGACGCCGTCTGGCGGGCGGCCCTCGAAGGCTTCGCCAAAAACCTCCTCCGCCTCGCCCTCGCCATAGCGGTAGGCCAAGTCGATCAAGTCAATGCCCGCATCCACCGCCGCGCGCAGGGTGGCGACGCACTCCGCCCGATCAGTTTGTCCCCACAGCTGGCCCAGACCGCCACCGCCCAGGGTCAGCCGACTGACCGGCCCCAGGGGCCCCAAATTGCCTTTATCCATATGCCTTGCCGTCAGTTCTGGGCGGGCAGCATCTTGCCCGGGTTCATAATGTTGTCGGGATCAATGGCCGCCTTTACCGCCCGCATGACCTTGAGCGCATCGCCATGTTCGGCCCGCATGTATTTCTGCTTGCCCAGGCCGACGCCATGTTCGCCGGTGCAGGTGCCGTCCATGGCCAGGGCCCGGTTGACCAGGCGTTCGTTCAAGTCTTGGGCCTCCTGCATCTCCGCCGGCACATTGGGATCCAGGACAAAGGCCAGATGGAAATTGCCGTCGCCCACGTGGCCACATAGCGGCGCGGGGATCGAGGCACCTTCAAGGTCCTTGCGGGTCTCCGCGATACATTCCGCCAGCCGTGACAGCGGCACGCAGACATCCGTGGCCCAAATCTCGCAACCGGGGCGCAAGGCCTTGCAGGCATAGGCCACGTCGTGCCTGGCCTGCCACAGGCGGTTGCGGTCCTCCAACTGATCCGACCATTGAAACTCGCCGGCGCCGAAATCCTCACCAAAGGCCTTGACCATGGCGATCTGTTCGGCCACGCCGGCATCGGTGCCGTGGAATTCCAGAAACAGCGTCGGTTTCACCGGATGATCCATCTTAGAATACTTGTTCAAAGCATCCATCTGGACATCGTCCAGCAGCTCGATACGGGCGATCGGAATGCCGGACTGAATGGTGCAGATGGTGGTATCGACGGCGCCTTCCAATGTCTCGAAGGGCACCACGGCGGAGGATATATTCTCCGGTATGCCGTACAGGCGCAGGGTTATCTCGGTGATGATGCCCAGGGTGCCTTCGGAACCCACGAACAGCCGCGTCAGATCATAGCCGGCGGATGACTTGCGCGAACGCCGCGCCGTGCGAATGATCTCGCCGTAGGGCAGAACCACGGTCAGGGACATGACATTCTCGCGCATGGTGCCGTAGCGCACCGCGTTGGTGCCCGATGCCCTGGTGCCCGTCATGCCGCCGATGGAGGCATCGGCGCCGGGATCGATGGGGAAAAACAGGCCGGTATCGCGCAGATAATCGTTCAATTGTTTGCGCCGTACGCCAGGCTGCACCGTGCAATCCAGGTCCTCGGCGTGGACCTCCAGCACTTCGTTCATGCCGCCCACGTCGACGCAGACGCCGCCCCTTGTCGCCTGGATGTGTCCCTCGACCGAGGTGCCGGCGCCGTAAGGGATGATCGGCACGCCCGCGGCATGGCAGATTTTCACGATTGCCGCGACTTCCTCTGTTGATTGCGCGAAGGCAACCGCATCCGGCGCCTCGGTCGGATGCCAGCTTTCGTCATGGCCGTGCGCATCGCGGACGGCTTCGGCGGTCGAAAGGCGGTCTCCCAACAAGGCCCGCAGTTCCTCGATCACGCCTGACGTTGCCTCACTGCTTGCCATGCTCATGGCCCTACCCTTCCAGAAAAGTCATTGAGATTTGACGGCCAGTATACATTAGCTAGAGTATTTGCAACATTTGTCGATGCGCCGCACCCCTGCCGCGCCATGGGAGTACCTGAATCTTGGAAATCGAGGATTTACCGCCGAAAGTCACCGGGCCATCCGCCTGGTATGGCCCGGACCTGGCCGCCGCCAACGATTGGCTGGTCAACTTGAACGACGCGCAAGTTGGCGAGATGGAAGCCCAGGCGCGCGCCTATCTGGACGGGGGCGGCGACATCGCGGCCATGACCCAGGCGGATTTTTCACTGCCTGAAAGCGCGCCGTTGATCGCCGAAGCGGTTCGCGAATGCCTGCATGGACGTGGTTTCGTGGCCCTGCGCGGCCTGCCCTCCCATGCAGAAGATATTCCAATGGCAGCCGCGCTGTTTTATGGCATCGGCACGCATATGGGCAGGGCGCGTTCACAGAACGGCAAGGGGCATATTCTGGGCCATGTCTGCGATCTTGGCCTCTCCACCACCGATGCCTCGGTGCGCATCTACCAGACAACCGAGCGGCAGAATTATCACACTGATTCCTGCGATATCGTCGGCTTGATGTGTTTGCGCGGCGCCAAATCCGGCGGACAGTCCGGTCTGGTCAGTTCCATGACGATCTACAATGAAATGCGCGAACGCCGCCCCGATCTGGCCAAACTGCTGTTCGAACCCATGGCCACGGACCGGCGCGGCGAAATCACGGCGGACGGCCGGGGATATTTTGAAATTCCCGTGTTCAATGCTCATGCGGGCCATCTTTCCGCGCTCTATGCGCCGCATTACGTGCGCTCGGCGCCGCGACTGGACGGTGTGCCGCCGCTGACCGAGGCCCAGATCGAAGCCCTGGACATGCTTGATGCATTGGCCGACGACCCGGCCCTGAATTTGGAATTTTCGCTACAGCCGGGCGATTTGCTGTTCGTTCACAACCATACCCTGCTGCATGACCGCACCGCCTATGAGGAATGGGGCGATCTGGCCCGCCGCCGCCATCTGCTGCGGCTATGGCTGGCCGTGCCCGGTGCCCGGCCCCTGCCGGAGGTTTATGCCCAGCGTTACGGCAGCATCGAAATCGGCAACCGCGGCGGCATCATTGTCTCCGACACTGAATTGAATGCGCCGTTGGAGCCTGTCTGAAAAAATGAAACGGCCCGTCAGCCGCATGAGAGGTTGAGGCTGACGGGCCGATTTTGTTACGTCGTGTCTACAGAGGTTTTTGCGCCATGAAGGCGTAACCGAAAACCTCGAACCGGCGTGCGTTGGTTTCACCCCCCGCGCCGCCAAATGTATCCACGGGCGGACCCATCTGGCCGTTCTTGAAGCCTGCGTCCAACATCATCTTCTGCCAGCCTGCACACGGCATGCCACCAGCGATTCAAGCAGTCCACAAATCAATGTTGTTGACGGCGGCTTCCGGCACCGGCTGGCCATTGGCGATATCGGCGAACTGCAGCACCCCGCCAGGTCTCAACACACGCCAGACCTCGGCAAAAACCCGCCGCTTGTCCGAACACAGATTGATCACGCCATTGGCGATGACCACATCCGCCTGGCCATCCTCCACCGGCAGCTCTTCCAGCAGACCTTCACGGAATTCAACCTGTGGCAGGTCCATGGCCTGGGCCGTGGCGCGGGATTTAGCCAGCATTTCAGGCGTCATATCGACGCCGATGACGTGACCCTCGGCGCCAACCTGTTGTGCCGCGATGAAACAGTCAAAACCGGCGCCCGAACCAAGATCGACGACGCGCTCGCCGGCCTGCAACGAACGCAGTGAAAAGGGGTTGCCAACGCCGGCAAAGGATTCGACCGCCGCCTCGGGCATGGCGCCCACCACCGCATCGTCATAGCCCAGGCGTTTCGCCAGCGGCCGGCCCGTATGGAAATGAAACTCTCCATGGGGGTCGAGTGCGACATCCCGGTACTTATCCTTCACATCTTCCCGCAGGGCGTCGGCATCGACAAGTATGTCAGTGCTCATTGTTAATTCCCTTCAAAACCGGACGGTATGTCGCCCGTGATGATGGACATTCGCACGCGCCCGTTGTGCCATCGTCAAGGCGGGGGCTGTTGAGCGTTAAAAAACTGTGAGATATTGCCCGCATTGGTTCGAAGCCGGATATTGGGGATTATGAAGACACTTTCCATCAAGGTTTTTGGGCGTTTAAAGGTATCGGACGAGGCCGCCGCCACATTGTCCGTGACCGGCAAGAAACGCCAGGCGCTGCTGGTTTATCTGTGCCTCAACCTGGAGCGTCCTTCCAGCCGGGAGGACCTGATGGCGCTGCTGTGGGGGGAGCGCTTCGAGGATCAGGCCCGCCAAAGCCTGCGCGAGTGCATCTCGCGGCTGCGCAAGGCCCTGGGCGGTGATGACGGGCCATTGCGGGCGGACCGCAATCATGTCTGGCTGGAGCGCGAGGGCGTGCAGGTCGATGCCCTGACATTGTCGCAACTGGCCCATCTGGCGGCTTCTGAAACGCCGGTGCAGCCAGCGCAGCTGGTGGCGACGGCAAGGCTTTATGATGGCCCATTGTTGGCGGACATGAAGGCCCAGCAAGGCGCCTTTGATGAATGGCTGCGGGCCGAGAGGATTCGTTATAACGAGGCCGCGGTCGGCATCCTGGACCGCCTGGCAAGCATGACGTTGAGCCCGAGTGATATCAAGGCAACCATCCAGTTGGCACAGCAGACCCTGGCTTTTGACCCCTTGAACGAACGCTCCCATCTGGCCTTGATGCAGGCGCATCTTCAAGCCGGCGAGCCGGGCGCTGCCATCCAGCAATATCGCGCCTGCGCGAAAGTATTGCGCCAGGAATTGCAGGTGGAACCCGGCGCGCGCATCCAGGCGCTGTACGATCAGATCAATTCGGCCGGCGCCGATGCTGCCGCACCCGACCTTTCCGCCGCCGTGGCGCCGAAAAGCGCTTCCGCCGTGATCAACGCCCTGCCGGGACAGGCCCACAAACCGCGGATCACCGTGCGCCCTTTTGTCTCCCTCAGCGTGGAGCCGGACCAGGAGTTCTTCGCCTCCGGCATCACGGCGGATATCGTCGCCGCCCTGGCGCGGAACCGCTGGCTTTCGGTGATTGCCCACCATGCCTCCACGGATTTCGAGGCCTCGGCACCCGCGCAGAATGGTGAAGCCAACCGCTTCGCCGTCGACTATCTGGTCGAGGGCAGCATCCGCAAGGCGGGCGATAGGGTACGCATCACGGCGCAATTGCTGGATGCGGCCAGCCGGGAACATATCTGGTCGGAACGCTATGACCGTGAACTGGCCGACATTTTCGCCGTGCAGGACGAGATTACCGAGACCATCGCGGCTCGCATCGAACCAGTGGTGGGGGCCGAGGAACGCAGCCGCGTGCTGCGCCGGTCAACCGAAAACCTGGATGCCTGGAGCTGTTATCATCTTGGCCTCGCCGGTTTTTATAAATTCACGGCGGCGGACAATCTCGATGCCCAGGCGCAGTTTCTACGCTGTATCGAATTGGACCCCGGATTTGGCGCCGCCTATGCCTGGTGGTCCTTCGCGCGCATCCTCTCCATGGTGTATTTCGATGCGGACCCCAGCGCGGAGGCCCTGGACGCGGCTTTGGACGCGGCACGAAAAGCTGTCGCGATCGATGATCAGAACGCCGTCTTTCACATGGTCTTGGGCCGGGTGCATTTGGCGCGCTGCGAATATGGCGAGGCCCTGGCCAACCTGACCACGGCGCTGGAACAAAATCCGGGCCTGGCGGTGGCCCATTGCGGCCTGGGCGACAGCCTGGCCTACGAAGGCCAGCTTGATGCCTCCATAGAAAAGTTCGAACGCGCCATTCAACTTAGCCCAAACGATCCGCAATTGTGGGCCTTTTACACCTATCGTTCCCTGGCCCACTATTTTGCCCAGGACTATGAGGAGACGGTCGCCTGGGCGCAAAAGGCGATCCGTTTGCCGAATTGCCAGTATTGGGCCCATGCGCACCGCGCCGCCGCCCTGGGGCAGTTGGGCAGGGCGGAAGACTGCGCGGCAGCGGTCGCGGCACTGCTGAATATTCAGCCCGGATTTTCCCGCCGCTATGCCCAGGCAAAGCTGTTTTACATCAAGAGCCCGGAGCAGATGGCGCTGTATCTTGACGGCCTTGGGAAGGCCGGATTGCCGGAGTGACCGCCCCGGCAACCCCATCAAGGGCGCCGGGGAGCAGTTCGCAGGCTTGAAAACGGCCGCCTTCGACTGTTTTTGGCAGTAACAGGGCATTGGTTAGATCCGAGGAAAAACCAAACGGCTGATAAAATTCCGGATCGCCGATCACCAATACGGAATCATGGCCCAGGGCCTTGGCCCGGGCCAGGCTGTGGCGCAGCAGTATTTTGCTGAAACCCTGGCCCCGCCAAGCCTGTCCCACGGCCAGGGGCCCCAACAGCAGGCTGCTGAATTGGCCATCGATCTGCACCGGCCAATAGCGGATGCTGGCACACAGAAACGCGGCGCCGCGCATGACGAAGGACAATTCGGGCAGGGCCTGGGCGTCCGCGCGCAGGCAATAGGCGGTCAACGCCTTCCGTTCGGGTCCGAATGATTGGTCCAATAGTTTTTCGATGTTGGGCCCGTCGCCGGGCTGTTCGAGGCTGACTTGAAACATTTTGAGCTTCCGGATTGACTGGCGCCTGTTTGGGCGCTTGATATTTCAATACGACGCCGGTCCGGATTGCCGCCGCCGTCAGGCTCTAGCTAAGCCTATGCAACGCACGGTCGATCCCGCCGGCGCCCTGGTTCAATTGGGGGCGTCGGGTGGAACGTCGTCGTCGTCGCTGAACGACGGAATTGTAGCGCCAAATCCACTTTGTCATGGGCTTGCTATAGCAGGGGACGCCCGACAATGCTAGCGTCGGATACAGAAACACAAAAAATCGCAAATGGATCAAAACGAGGCGGAGGACGCAAGATGGGACTCATGGATGGCAAGGTTGCCCTGGTAACCGGTTCGGGGCGTGGCATTGGCCGCGCCGTGGCGTTGGATCTGGCGGCGGCGGGCGCCAAGGTGGTGGTCAATGATTTCGGCGGCGGCCTGCATGGCGAAGCCACAGATCAGACCCCGGCGGACGAAGTGGTGGCGGAGATCAAGGCGGCGGGCGGCGAAGCCGTGGCCAACCAGGGTTCGGTCGCCGAAGCGGCGGACGCGGCGAAAATGGTACAGGACGCCGTCGACAGTTTCGGCCGGATCGACGCGGTGGTTAACGTCGCGGGCATCCTGCGCGATGCCTATTTCCACAAAATGACCGATGACGAATGGAAAGCCGTCATCGATGTGCATTTGAACGGCACCTACAATGTCTCGCGCGCCGCCATGGATCATTTCCGGCCCCAGAACTCAGGTGCTTTCGTGCATTTCACCTCGACCTCCGGTCTGGTGGGCAATGCCGGGCAGGCCAATTATGCCGCCGCCAAGATGGGTATCGTCGGCCTCTCGCGGGTTATCGCCATGGAAGGGGCGCGGGCCAATGTGCGCTCCAACTGCATTTCGCCCTTTGCCTGGACCCGCATGATCGAGGCCATTCCCGTGACCTCGGACGAAATGGCCGAGGCCTTTGATAAATTCCGCCGCAATGCCTCGGCCGAACATATCGCGCCGGTGGCGACCTATCTCTGCAGCGAGGCGGCGAAGGATGTGACGGGCAATATTTTCGGCGTGCGCGGCAACGAAATCTATCTGATGAGCCAGCCGCGTCCGATCCGCACCCTGCACAAGGGCGACGGCTGGACGCCCGAGGACCTGGCCGCCACCCTGGAGCCGGCCTTGCGCCATGATCTCTATGGCCTGGAAGGCAGCGGTGAATATTACGCCTGGGACCCGATTTAGGCCCATAACAAAGGAACCTTCACAATATGTATTTCGATCCCAAGGACGGTATGAAGCCGCCCCCGTTCAAGCACACCGTCTACAATGCCTTGGTGGTGCCCCGGCCCATTGGCTGGATCTCCACCGTCGATACCAACGGCGTTATCAATCTTGCACCCTATAGCTTTTTCAATGCCCTGTGCGGTGATCCGCCCTGTGTGATGTATTGCCCGAACGGCTACAAGACCGGCACCACGGAGCCCAAGGATTCCCTGACCAACGTGCGTGATACCGGTGAGTTCGTCTTCAATATGGTGACCATGGACCTGTTGGAGCCCATGAACGCCACCTCGATCCATGCGCCCGCCAGTTATGATGAAATGGCGGAAGCCGGATTGGAGGCCGCGCCGTGCGAGCAGGTCAAACCGCCTCGGGTGGCGAATTCACCGATCGCCCTGGAATGCAAGGTGCTGCATATCATCGACCTGCCTGAAACCCGGACCGGCGTGCCCAACACGACGGTGATTGGTCAGGTGGTGGGCATTCATATCGATGATGATGTGATCATCGATGGCAAGATCGATTCCGCCAAGGTTCAGCCCCTGGCCCGCCTGGGCTATCTGGACTATGCGGCGATCACGCCCGAGAGCATCTTCGCCGTGCCCCGGCCGGACTAAGAGACTAGGAGGGGACATGGCGGGCGGCAGCCACGATTATCTGGACGATCAGCGCAATGCGTCGATCCTGATTTCCATCAACGGGGAGATGTTCCCCCGTGACGATGCCAAGGTTTCGGTCTTCGATTCCGGCTTCATGCTGGGCGACGGAGTGTGGGAAGGCATCCGCCTGCACAAGGGCCGGCTGCTGTTCCTCGAGGCCCATATGGAGCGCCTGTACGAGGGCGCCAAGGCCATCGATATGGATATCGGCCTGAGCCCGGCGGAAATGGTGGCCAGGATCGACGAGGTTCTGGCCGCCAATGACATGGACACGGACGTCCATATCCGCCTGATGGTCACCCGCGGCATCAAATCCACGCCCTATCAGCACCCAAAGGTTACGATCACGCCGCCGACCGTGGTGATTATCCCGGAATACAAGGTTGCCGTGGAAGGTGCGGGTCTGAAACTGGCCACGGTGCATGTGCGCCGGGGCGCCCCGGACGTACAGGATCCGGCACTCAATACCCACAGCAAGCTGAATTGCATCACGGCCTGCATTCAAGCCGACAAGATGGGCGCGGACGAGGCCTTGATGCTGGACCCGCATGGCTTTGTCGCCACCTGCAATTCGACGCACTTTTTTATTGTCCGCAAGGGCGAGGTCTGGACGTCATCGGGGCGCTATTGCCTGGCCGGCATTACCCGCGCCAAGGTTCTCGAGCTGGCCCGGGGCAATGCCATTCCCGGCTTGGAAAAGGACTTCAGCCTGACCGATGTCTATAACGCGGACGAGGCCTTTGTAACCGGCACCTTCGCGGGCCTGATCCCGGTGAACGAGATCGACGGCCGGGTGATCGGCAGCGGCAAGGGCCCGGTGACGGCCAGGCTGCAGGGGCTGTACCGGGACCTGTGCGAGCGGGAAGCCCGCGCATGAGCCAGGACCCGGTGCGCATCGCCATGTGGTCGGGACCGCGCAACATTTCCACCGCCATGATGCGGTCTTTTGAAAACCGGGCCGACGCGGTGGTCTGGGACGAGCCGTTCTACGCCCACTATCTGGCTGAAACGGGTCTGAACCATGCCATGGCGGACGAGATCATCACGGCCTACGAGACCGATTGGCGAAAGGTGGCCGACATGGCCATTGGGCCGGTGCCCGGGGGCCGGGCGGTGTTTTATCAGAAACACATGACCCACCATCTGCTGCCCCATATGGCCATGGACTGGCTGGACGGCCTGACGAATGCTTTCTTGATCCGCGATCCGGCGCGCGTTCTGGCCTCGTACATCGAAAAGCGGGCCGAGGTAACGTTGGAAGATCTTGGCCTGCCGCAGCAACAACGGCTGTTCGAATGGGTCCGCCAACGCACGGGCGAGGTTCCCATGGTGCTGGAGTCCGATGACGTTCTGGCCGATCCCGAGGGTATGCTGCGGGCCCTGTGCGGACGTGCCGGCATTGCCTTTGATCCCGCGATGTTGTCCTGGCCGGCGGGGCGGCGGGACAGTGATGGCCTGTGGGCGGCGCACTGGTACGGCGCGGTGGAGACATCCACCGGCTTCGTGGCGTCAGGCAAGGCCGCCCGCACCGTGCCGGCGCATTTGCAGGATCTGTTGACGGCGGCCCAGCCCTATTACGAGGCTCTTCGCCCCCATCGCCTGATGTCCAGCTAGGGTCATTCGACATGCGCATTTTGCTCCTGTTATTCTGCCTGCTGGGCGCCGCGCCGGCCCTTGCCGACGGGCCAAGGGTGGTGGCAACCTTGAAGCCGGTACATAGCCTGGTCGCTGGCGTCATGGCCGGCATTGGCGAACCACATCTATTGCTTTCCAGTAGCGCTGATCCCCATAACCATGCACTGCGCCCCTCCGAGGCGCGCGCCCTGACGAAGGCCGAGGCAGTGTTCTGGATTGGTCCGGCATTGGAAGGTTATTTGCAAAAACCCCTGGCCACTCTGGCGCGGGGCGCCAAGACCGTCGCCTTATCGGAGGCACCGGGCCTGCGTCTGCTGCCGGCGCGGGAGGGCGGCGTTTGGGCGGCGCATTCAGATCATCACGACGAACACGGCCATGATCCCCATATTTGGCTGGACCCGCGCAATGCCCAGGCCATGGTGCACCAAATGGTCGGCACGCTAAGCGATCTGGATCCCGATCATGGCGGCGAATATCGCCGCAATGGCGATCGGGTCATGGCCGGGCTGCGGACGTTGGAATTGGAAATACACCGGCTTCTCGCACCTGTTCGGCCCCTGCCTTATCTGGTGCTGCATGATGCCTATCAATATTTTGAAGCCCGTTTCGGCACCAATGTGCAGGGTGCCATCGTTATCGCGCCGGACCGCAAGCCGGGTGCACGCCGTATCTCGGCAATTCGTGAACGCCTTGCCCAAGGTCAGAACGGGGGCAAGATACGCTGTCTCTTTCGCGAGGCATCCGTCCCTGCCAAGCTGGTGGATACCCTGACGGATGGCTTGGATGTGCGTGTCGGCAGCCTGGACCCGGTCGGCATGGCCATCACCTCCGGCCCGGACGCCTATGGCCATTTGTTGCGGCGCCTGGCGGGCAGCATCGAGAATTGCTTGAGTTACAGTATCGGCCCCTAAGTCGGCCCCCAAGGAGTGAGCGAAATGCCTGAGCAGGATCTGATTTTGACACGGCGGGAAGACGGCATCGGCTTTCTGACCTTCAACCGCCCCAATAAGCTGAACGCTTTCAACAACGAGTTGATGCAAGCCAGCATAGCCGCAATCGATGATTTTGCCCAGGATGATGATGTTCACGTGGTCATCGTCAGCGGCGCGGGGCGGACCTTTTCCGCCGGCTTTGATCTGATGGCCTCGGGCGAGCGTAAACTGGACAGCATCGACAAGGTGCGGGCCCAGATGGGGCTGCAATTCGATTTCATCATCAAGTTCTGGGACTGC
Organism: uncultured Rhodospirillaceae bacterium; assembly: GCA_964590195.1. Classification (GTDB taxonomy): domain Bacteria; phylum Pseudomonadota; class Alphaproteobacteria. The sequence continues at coordinate 17,257 of CAZPWJ010000061.1, forward strand.
CCCAAACCGACCATTGCCGCCGTGCATGGTTATTGCCTGGCCGGCGCCTTCGAGGCGTCCCTGGCCTGTGACATAACCATCGCCACCGAGAGCGCCATATTCGGTGAACCGGAAGTGCGTTTCGGTACCGGCGCCGTGGCCATGTTGCTGCCCTGGATCACCGGGCCGAAACAGGCCAAGGAGCTGATGCTGACCGGCGAGGACCGTCTTTCGGCGCCCGATGCCCTGCGTATGGGCCTGGTCAACCGCTTGGTCGGAGACAACGATTTGCAGGATCAGGCCCACGCCATGGCGATCAAGATCGCGCGTTCGGCCTCGGTCTCGGTGCGGCTGTCCAAACAGGCGATTAACCGCAGCTATGAAATCATGGGCATGCGCCAGGCCTTGTTGAGCGGTTTGGATATCGATGTGGAGATCAACTCCACGCCGTCATGGGAAAAGCAGGAGTTCGCCCGCATCCGCAAGGAGCAAGGCGTCAACGCCGCCATCGCCTGGCGCGATGCCCGCTTCGCGGACGGCGCTTGAATGGCCTTTACATGCTATACCGCACATTCATGGTGATGGCGGTGGCGGAGACATCTTCGTCGCCAGTGCCGATATATCGGGCGTCCAGGCCCACACTCCAGCTGCGGTCGTATTCATAGCTGACGCCAATAATGGCCTGATAGGCGAATTCCGTCGTATCCTTGGCCGCGGCCGCGACGCCGCCAATGGTCGCGGCGGTGCTTTCTATTTGCGCGATGCCCAGGCCGCCGCCCACATACGGCACGAACGACGAGCCTAGGTGCACATCGTAGTAAACATTTGCCATGCCAGTGGCCATTTTCAGATCGCCGTTCGGCGTGCTTGTCGCGCCGCCGGCCGTGCCCTGGTCGTAGTCGACCATGCGATAGGCAAGTTCACCTTCGATGCGGAAATCCTGGCCCAAATAGGTCCCCAGGGCGCCGTGCATGGTGAAGCCCGGATCGAATTCAATACTGTACGAGGCACCGGCAGTGGCGCCGTCCATATCGCTTTGCAGATGCAGCCCGCCGCCGCCGGCGATGTAAAAGCGGTCGAACCAATCGTCGGCCACGATGTCGCCAAAGGGATTGTAAGACGCCGAACTGCTGCTATTGGCCTGTGCCACCGGGCGTGGTGGCGGGGTGTAACGCAAGGTGGGCGAAGGTGGGGCGATGGGGCGCATGACCGGCGCCGGCGCCATGGGACGCATGACAGGCGCAGGCGCCATGGTAGCCGGCGCGCGGCTATAGCTGGGCGTGGCGAAGGGGTGGCCTTCGTTGATCATGCTGCTCATGTCGTACATGCCGCCCTTGGTCCCGGCATTTGCCGCGGCAGCCGCCAGCAAAACGGCTACCCCTACACCGATACCCGTGCTGATTCCCGTATCAAGCCATCTGTGCCTCGAAAGCATCGCCGTTCCCTCCCGCAGAATCACTTAGGGAGAGAATAGCCCTTCACCGGCCCGCGCGCAGCCTGAATTCTGGCATCTGCCCAACTATTATCGAAAATCGACAAGTCCGGAAAATGGTCTAAGTCCAAAAGAATGGCTTGCGGGCTTCCGCCTTGGCCTGGCTGGGTAAAATTCCCATGTCATCCAGGGCATGGGCATCCAGTTCTCCCAAACGCTGGCGTTGTTCGGCCCGAACCTGCCACTGGTAGAGCGTTGCGGCGATATTCATCAGCATTTTTCCAAGATCAAAATCTCTAATCGTAATCGGCAGGGCCCGTATCATGACAACGCTCCTTTCCTGGCGTTTAGGTTAGCTTGTACGCTAGGATATAAGAGAAAATAGCAGTAATGACAAACGAGTGTTTTTCATATATATCATTAGAAAATCTAATGAATTAACGAGATATGAATGGCTGATCGAAGGCTCCCGCCCCTGAATGCCCTGCGTGCCTTCGAGGCAGCGGCGCGGCAATTGAGCTTCACCCGCGCTGGCGAGGAACTGCACGTGACCCAGGCGGCGATCAGCCATCAGGTCAAGGCGTTGGAGCAATGGCTCGGCCTGGCGCTGTTTCGCCGTCGTGGCCGGGCCATTGTCCTGACCGAGAATGGCCAGACTTATCTCATGGCGGTGCGCGAGGGTTTGGACCTGCTGGCGGCAGCCACGGACCGCCTGACCAAACGCCAGGACAGCGGTATTCTGACCGTCACCACCCTGGCATCGTTCGCCGCGGCCTGGCTGGTGCCGCGCCTGGGCCGCTTTCGCCTGCTGCGTCCCGATATCGACGTGCGCCTTTCGGCGGGTGACGAGATCGTCGATTTTGCCCGCGATGACGTGGACGTGGCGATCCGCTATGGCGACGGCCATTGGCCCGGCGTTGAAGTTGTGCCCCTGATGACCGAGGACCTGTTTCCGGTATGCAGCCCTGCCCTGCTGCGCGGGCCGCATCCTCTGCGCCAGCCGGAGGATCTGCGCCATCACACCTTGTTGCATGACGACATGCGGGAAACCTGGCGCCTTTGGCTGCTGGCGGCCGGCGTGGAGGGCGTCGATCCTGACCGGGGCCCTGGTTATAACCTGTCCACTCTGGTAATCGACGCGGCGGTGAATGGCCAGGGCGTGGCCCTGGCGCGTAGTGCTCTGATCGGTGATCACCTGGTCAACGGCCGTCTGATCAGGCCCTTCGATATCCAGTTGCCGGCGGAATTCGCCTACTATCTGGTGCATCCCGCCCGCGCCCTTGATCATCCCAAGGTGCGTGCTTTTCGCGACTGGGTCCTATCGGAAGTTCGGGCGGAACAAAGTTCAGCCGGTGCGGCCTGATTAACCACTTGAAAATAAGCACGGTTTGGCGTTATTGATGCGCCCCTTTTCGAACCCTATTGAAACAAGGAATTAGTGCCATGGGTTTCAAGGTCGCAGTCGTCGGCGCCACGGGCAACGTGGGCCGTGAGATGTTGAATATTTTGCATGAACGGACGTTTCCGGCGGATGAAGTCGTGCCTTTGGCCTCGACTCGCTCGGCTGGCCGGGATGCGATGTATGGCGATGAAACCCTGAAAGTCAAAGCACTGGACACATTCGATTTCTCCACCGTGGATATCGCGCTGTTTTCCGCCGGCGGCGATATCAGCCGCAAGTGGGGACCGATCGCGGCGCAAGCCGGCTGCGTGGTGATCGACAATTCGTCGGCCTTTCGCATGGATCCTGATGTTCCCCTGGTGGTGCCGGAGGTCAACGCCCATGATCTGGCCGGCTATGACAGGCGCAACATCATCGCCAATCCCAATTGCTCCACCGCGCAATTGGTGGTGGCGCTGAAGCCGCTGCATGACCGGGCCAAGATCAAGCGCGTCGTGGTCGCCACCTATCAAAGCACCTCCGGCGCCGGGCGGGAGCCCATGGACGAGCTGTTTATTCAGACCAAGGGCATCTACGTCAATGATCAACCCAGCCCACGGGAATTCCCCAAGCAGATCGCCTTCAACGTGATCCCGCACATCGATGTCTTCATGGACGACGGCGACACCAAGGAAGAATGGAAGATGGCGGCCGAGACCAAGAAGATCATGGACCCGGCCATCAAGCTGACGGCAACCTGCGTGCGGGTGCCGACCTTCGTTGGCCATGCCGAGGCGGTGAATATAGAGTTCGAGCGCCCAATCGATGATGACGAAGCGCGCGAGATTCTGCGCGAGGCGCCGGGCTGCATGGTGGTCGATAAGAGGGAGCCGGGCGGTTATATCACGCCAGTGGAATGCGTCGGTGAATACGCCACGTTCATCTCGCGCATCCGCGTTGACCCGACCATTGAAAACGGCCTGAACATCTGGGTGGTGTCGGACAATCTGCGCAAGGGCGCGGCCTTGAACACAGTTCAGATCGCCGAGACCCTGGTCGCCCGGTATTTGAAAAAAGCCGCCTGAAGCATCCGTTGAAATTTGGGGGATAAAAGCCGTGCCGAAAATAACTTCCGGTCCCGCCAGCCATATCTATTTTTCGCAACGCCTGCGTCTACATTACGTGGATTGGGGCAACGAGGGCGCGCCGCCCATGCTGTTGGTACATGGCGGTCGGGACCATTGCCGCAACTGGGATTGGGTGGCGGAAGCTTTCCGTGATGAATACCACATCATCGCGCCCGATTTGCGCGGCCACGGCGATAGCCAATGGAGCATTGGCGGCAGCTATACCATGCCCGAATATGTTTACGATATTGCCCACCTTGTGGAGCAAAAAAACATGGCGCCGGTGACTATCCTCAGCCATTCCCTGGGCGGCATGATCAGTCTGCAATATGCCGGCCTGTATCCCGATAGCGTCAAGAGCATCACCGCCATCGAAGGCCTGGGCTCCTCGCCCGCCATGCTGGCCAAGAATGCCGGCAAGACCATCGATACCCGCCTGAACGAATGGGCTGATGAATTGAAGAAACTGTCGGGCCGCACGCCCCGGCGCTATGCCAGCCTTGAAGACGCCTTCCGACGGATGCAGGAGGAGAACCCGCATCTGACCGAGGAACAGGCCCGGCATCTGACCGTGCATGGCGCCAACCAGAACGAAGATGGCACCTATAGCTGGAAGTTCGACAATTACGTGCGAATCTTCCGCCCTTACGGCCTGACCACGGACGATGTGCGCCATTTATGGTCGCGCATCACCTGCCCGACGCTGCTGGTTCGCGGTACGGAAAGCTGGGCCACGGACCCGGAACAGGACGGCCGCCTGGAAAGCTTCCAGAATGCCACCGTTGCCGCCATCGAAGGCGCCGGCCATTGGGCCCACCATGACAAGCTGGACGTCTTCCTGGACCACGTGCGCAAGCATCTGGCGCAATAACGGCGGCGACAACCTCCCTCGGGTCTAATCCGTCTCCGGCTTCGCTATCGCGGAGGATAGGTGGTCTGATGTGCTGCGGGTAATTTCAGATAGTTGGGCGCTGTTTTTGGGCCTTGGCCTGATCATGCTGGGCAATGGCCTGCAGGGTTCGTTGTTGGGGCTGCGGGCCTCGATGGAGGGCTTCAATATCACCACCACCGGTCTGGTGATGTCCGGCTATTTTATCGGCCTGCTGGCCGGCGCCGTGATCGTGCCGAAAATCGTTACCAGGGTCGGTCATATTCGCAGTTTCGGCGCCATGGCATCCCTGGCCTCCACCTCGATCCTGCTGCACGCGGTGATCATTGATCCATGGGCCTGGTGGACCATGCGCTTCGTTACCGGCATTGCCTACGCGGGCCTGTATATCGTGGCGGAAAGCTGGCTTAACGATGCCTCGGAAAACGAAACCCGCGGGCAGTTGCTCAGCTTTTATATGCTGATCAGCCTGGGCGGCATGGCCGGCGGACAGTTCATGTTGAATATCGCCTCGCCATCGTCCTACGAACTGTTCGTCCTGATTTCGGTTTTGGTCAGCATTGCCGTCATACCCATTCTGCTCTCGGTTAGCCGGGCGCCGGAATTTAATACATCCGAAACCGTGAGTGTGGTCCAACTCTTCAAGGTTTCACCCCTGGGCGTGTTCGGCATGGGGGTGAACGGCGTCATGATGGGCGCCATCTTCGGCATGGCGGCGGTCTATGCCGCCGAGATTGGCCTTTCGGTGCGGGAAATTTCCCTGTTCATGGGCGCCATCGTGCTGGGCGGCGCATTTCTGCAATATCCCATCGGCAAGGCTTCGGACGTCATTGGGCGCCGTCAGGTCATCATCGCCACCTCCGCCGGCGGCGTTGCCGTCGCCCTCATCGCGCCGGGATTCGCCGGCGAATTTATCGGCAATGGTTGGTCCACATATCTGATGGTTGCCTTGATCGGCGGTCTGTCAACGCCGCTGTATGCATTGTGTACCGCCCATACCAATGACTACCTTAATCCCAGCCAGATGGTGGCGGCCAGCGGCGCCCTGGTGCTGACGGCGGCGGTGGGTTCATCCCTCGGCGCGCCAATCGCGGCCTTGGCGATGGATCTGGTGGGGCCGAACGGATTCTTTCATACCATCGCGGGCGCCATGGCGCTGCTGTGCCTGTTCGCCATCTGGCGCAGCCTGCGCCGGGATGCGGTCGCGACGGATGAAATGGGCGATTTCGTCCCCCTGGCACCCACGCCCATGAGCGTGGTCATGAACCCGGACATCGAATTGGAAGAAATCGTCACGGCCTCGGATACGGATGCCGAGGCGGTTCAGGAAAGCTTCGCCGAACTGGTCGACGATATGGAAAGTCAGGAATAGCGGCAGGCCGGGCTCAACCCGAAACCGGTTAAACTCTTTTCGATTATGCCGGCCCCGTGGCGCCGTGCTTGCTGGCTGGTGCTTCCGCAACAACGATCTGACGCAATTCAGCGATGGCGTCGGCGCATAGGACCAGGAACTTCGGTATCAGGTCCAGTGCCGTATCGCCGAAGTCGGCCTTGCACAATGTCTCGAGGACATGCGCTGTTTCCTGAACCTTGGTCGCGCCAAACTGGCTTAGAACGCCGTTCAGAGCCTGGATTTGCTGACGCAGCACCTCGAATTCACCCATCTCGGCGGCCCGTGTGATGATTTTGCGATGCTCGGAAAAATCTTTCTCCAAGGTCGCAAGCAGTTGCGTCACCGTGTCCCAGCCCACCATGCCGGCGAATTTCACCACAACCTTGGGATCCACTGCCGGATCCGAAAGCGGAGCGGCGATCGCGCCGATCCCGGGCCCGAAATCGCGCTTCAATTCGGCGCTGGCCGACCGTCTGTCGCGGCTCTGATCGGGGGACTTCGCCTGTGCCAGGCAGCGCGCCATGGCTTGCAGCAGTTCCGGCAGGACGATTGGTTTGGTCAAATATTCGTTCATTCCCGAAGCAAGGCATTGTTTTTGCTGCTCCATGGAGGCATCGGCGGTCAGGGCGATAATGGGAATATCGCCTTCCGGCCGGGGCAGTGATCGGATACGGCGAGCGGCGGTGTTGCCGTCCATTTTCGGCATGTGGACGTCCATCAGGATCATGTCATAGCGGAACCGCAGCACCGCCGAGACGGCTTCCAGTCCATCCTCGGCGATATCGATCCGATGCCCCATATGCGCCAGCATGGCGGAGATAACCTCCTGGTTTAGCTGGTAATCCTCCACCACCAGGATATTCATGACAGGCAGGCCGATTTGCTCGACCGCGTCCTTTGCCGCCTCGATACTGCTTTTTTCAGCCGGTCCAGAACTGTCCGTCATTCACATTCCCCTCCGCCGCCGCGCATCACGCACGGATCACCGACGCCGGGATGCGCATCAACAATTGGCGCAAGTCATCCCGGTGACACTATCGATGGTATCTGGGTAAAGTAAAAGGATTGCTAAAATTCGCCAAAAATTGTGATTTCGTCGAACGTCTTGGGCATAGATACCTATCGTGCGTTAACGCTGGCCGCAATACCTCGAAGGGCCGCGAAACGCGCCAAATTGCGTTAAGCCGCCGTGCCCATCCTGGCTGGCGCGGCTCGTGTGCCGGAGCCGCGTTGGGGAACCTTCGACAGATTGAAACCTTGTTGATGGCTGGCTTTGGTGATCACCGTGACTTTCCACATGATACCGCCGACCACGGCGCCCAGGCCGGCCAAGGTGCTGACCAGAGGTTGGGTTGGCCATAGGCCGAGGAAGGCGGCGAAGCCCAGCAACGGCAAAGCATGGCCGATCAGGCGCAGGGGCAGGTTGATGGCGCCCAGGGCGCCACGGGCCAGGGGGCCGATGCCGTTACGGGCGGCGTTGGAAATGTAATTGCGCCACAGGATGGCGTTGATCACCGCCAGGGCGCCGCCCATGCCCGCCGCCAGAGGGGCGCCTGAATGCATCGCCGGATGCAGGGTGGCGGAGATGGCCAGCAGGCCCGTGCCTTCCAGCAGACCGGTGGCGATCAGCATCCAGGGCATCAAGGGCGCGCGCCAGGCCGGGATGCCCTTGCCCGCCGGCAGAATGCGGGCCTGGCAATAGAGAAACGCCGCCGCCTCGATAACCAGCAATAGATGCAGGAAACCGTTGGGCCAGAGTAGATCCAGCAGCAGGGTGGGATAGAACAGCGCCACCACATAAGTCTCCCGCGTCATCCAGGATGTCTGCGGACGCAGCAGCACGTTGAGGAAGCGCAGTTTGCGGGCGATCTCCAAAAACACAAAGAACAGCCCCGCCGCCATGCCCACGCCGGCCACCACGTTGACGCCAACCAGGGCACCCTCGGATATGCCGCCCATGAGGTAGGACAGCCAGGCCGTGATGATCAGGCCCGTACTCATACCGCCCAGGATGAAATTCATCGCCGCGCGCATGTCCCAGAATATCTGAACCTTGCCAACCAGGGGATTGGCCGGGTCCTGCAAGGCCCACTCGTCCACGTCGTCCGCCGTGCGTTCACGTCCCGGCATGCTGTTGGGCAGGCCATAGAGATATTTGACCTGCGGATCATTGCCCAGTTCGGCGTGCATCTGGACGCTGTTGTCTTCGTTGCTCAGCTGGGAAACATTGCTGTCGGGATCATTGAAATCACCGAAATGGATCGCCGTGGCGATGCAGGCATTGGCGCAGGCAGGTGTTGCGTCCGGGTCCACACCCGGCGTCAGGCCGGCGGCCAGGCCGCTGTCCACCTTGTCGATGCAAAAGGTGCATTTGTTGGCGACGCCAATGCGGTCGTCATGGGCGACCTGGGTTTCCTGGGCCGTCGGCTGGCCATAGTACCAGTTCTGCTCATGCGCGATGGTGCGGGCCTGATAAGGGCAAGCTACGGCGCAATAGCCGCAGCCGATGCACAGATCGTAATCCATGGTGACCAGGCCGTCGGCCCGCTGTTTGGTGGCGCCCGTGGGGCAGACCGGCACGCAGGAGGGCTCGGCGCAGTGCTGACAGCCCGTGACCATGAACAGGCGTTCCACGTTGGGAAAGGTCCCCAGCTCCACATCGATCACCCGGCGCCATTGCACGCCGGGTGGGGTGTCATTGGCGTGCTTGCAGGCGATGGTGCAGGTCTGACAGCCAACACAGCTGTTCAGATCAATCACCATGCCAAATCTTTTGTCTCCACGCTTACTAGATTGGTCGTTCACGAGCCGGTTCTCCGCAACCTGAGATCCTTGCTGATCTTCACCCGCACGATGTCGGAACCGCTGCCCGTGCCGTCAGTTAACGATAAGGCGATATCGGTTACCGAATTCAGGCTGGGCAGGTTCAGATCCTTGGCGAACGGTGTCGCCCAATGATCAAACTGCCCGATCATCAAAACCGTGTCCGGGCGGATGCCGTGACGCAGCACGGCGTTGCCATGGGTGATGCCGGTGGCGGATTCGATCACCACCGGGTCGCCCTGGTTGATGCCCATCTTCTGGGCCGATTGCATGTTCATGACGATGCCTGAATGGCCGGCAACGTTCTCCGCCACCTCGTAAATCAGCGGAATACCCACGTTGGCGCCCCAGGCGTATTGCATGCTGCGCGCGGTCAGGGCCCAGAAGGGATAGTCGTCGGGCTCCTTACCCATTTCGCGGACATAGTTGGTCCAGATATCGGGGAAGGATTCGTATTTCGGCAGCGGATCATAATCCTCCAACTGGCCATCCCACCATTCCACGCCGACCTCGTGCAGGCGGTTGGCCAGCTGCACGCCGTGGCGTTTGATGCGTTCCTGATAAGGCAGTTCGAAGCGGATGCCCCGTTCCTTCATATAGGGGTAGAGGTACCATTCGCGCTGGGCGAAATCGCGCAGCATGTAGCCGTTTTCCTTGAACCAGGCCAGATCGTGGACTTCCTCGCCGTTGGACAGGTCATGGCTGGCGGCTTTGGCCACCCGGTCCCAGATTTCCTCGACGCCATAGGCCACGTCCCCATCCAGGCTGTAATCAAACTGGTTGTTGACCAGCTTCATGCCCGCCGCGCCCTTGTTGATGGCCATGTTGTATTCGCCAAGAATACCCACCCGCTTGCAGATCTCGGTGGCGATGTCGGTCATATCCATGGCGTTTACCACGGGCTCCACCGCCGGTTGGCGGATCATCCAGCCCTGATGCTTCCAGAACTGCTCACCCGAGCCGGTGCCGCCGATGCGGCTCAGTTGCAGGCTTTCCAGATCCGTCGCCTCCGGCAGCACGATGTCCGCCATATGGTTGGTTTCGTCGCGGGTGTAGGCAAATGACAATGTGAACGGAAACTCCGCGATGCGCTCGGCGACTTCCGGGGCGTTCCACGACGATATGGCCGGGTTGGTGCGGTAACATATCCACATATCCGGCAATGTTGGCCGTGGCCAATTGTCGGGTGCCTTTTTCTGGAACAGCCAAGGTAGATGCGCCGGGCCTAACGCGGGCGCCCAGGGCGAGCTGGAAGACAGCGGCACCAGGGAGTTATAGCCGTTTCGGATACGCGGCTGGGAGGACCAGCCCTCTTTCGAGGTATCGTTGAAGGGGAAGTCCATGATGCCGTCACGACTGGATACGGCGCTTAGATGTTTGTTGTTGGCGGGCCGGTTCAGACGGACTTTTGTTCCCAGGTTCGATCCGGGCACCTCGATGGCGCCGACCAGGACGCTCAACAAGGTCCGGGCCCAGACCGCGTGATAGCCGCCCGGCCCATTGTTGACACTTTTACCCAGGGCCACGCCGACGGGACGCAGGGGCAGCATCTCACCCTCGATCTCGATCATCTCGCCGACACGGGCATGGGCCACGAATTCGTCGCCGACACGGCGGATGGTCTCCGCCGGGACATCACATTCGGCCTCGGCCCAATCGGGTGTGTATTCCTCCATATGATCCAGCAATACCTGGAAGGCGGGTTTGACCTCCACGCCGTCATGGCGCCAGGCTTCCTCGTCGGCACCCAGTTCCAGGCCCGTGACCTTGAAACTGCCGTCCAGGGCCGGATCCGTGATATTGGCGTCGAACGGCTTGGCCTGACCGTCGGCTCGGTCCCAGATCAGGGGTTTTTCCGTGCTGGGTTCGCGCATGTAATAGCCGTTCGGGCCCACCAGATAAGGCGACGTCGTGTCCTCTTTCAGGAATCTAACGTCGCAGACCTCGGCCCAGTCCCGCTCCTTGATGATGCGGTGAATGACGGCGAACAGAAAGGCGGCATCGGTCTTGGCCTTGATCGGCACCCATTCCGCCGACATGGCACCCGTGACGGACAGGTGCGGCTCCACCATGACTCGTTTCAGGCCGCGCCGGCGTGCTTCCGCGCCGCGCCTTACCCCAGTGGCGCCGCCCGAGGCATCAACATTCTTGCCGCAGTTGATGACGTATTCGCAATAGGGGCTGTCCACCTCCAGGGTAAAAGCCCTTTGCCACAATTCCCCATACAGATGTTCGGAATGATAGCACTTCACGCCTTGTCCCGCGCCGAAACCAAGGTCCGCCGGGCCCCAGGCCGCCAGCACGGCCGGAAAACTGCCCATGAAGCGGGTTGGCGTGCCGCCGCCCCCGAAGCTGACCGCCAGGCGCGGGTAGCCGGAATTGTCCTTCAGCCCCTTGGCGCGGATTTCCTTCATTTTTGCGGCGACCGTATCCAGGGCCTCGTCCCAGCTGATGGGCACGAAGCCGGGGTCTTCGTCACGGCCCTTCTTGGGGTTTGTCCGCTTCATGGGCTGTTGTACCCGGTTCGGATTATAGGTCTTTTGCACCAGGCCATAAGCTTTGACGCACGGTGTGCCCTGGCCCGGATGCTGGCCGCAAATATTCAGGTTCGGTTCGATGCGCACGGCGACGCCGTCCTCGACCTCGACCTTGATCAGGTCCGGTCCCGAAACGCATTGAAAGCAATAGGTCGGGACTTTTTTGGTCTCAGATGTCGATTTTGTCATGTGCCGCATCCTCTTATGGGGTCTTGCGGGCAATACGCTATCACGGGCTATTCATGGAACGCAAAGCGCGGCTACAATCAAGGCAACAGTGAAAGAAGAAATATCCTGGAGGAGCGGACCTTGTCAGACGAGAATATGGTCATTGCCGGCTATTCGGAAACGGCGGTGAAATTCAGAAGCGGGCGCAGCGCCTATGACTTCGCTGGCGAGGCGTTTGCCGCTTTGCTGGAGTCCACGGATGTGGATATCTCCCAGGTCGATGGCCTGTCGGTCACCGTGCCGTTGAGTGAATGCGCCAATCCGTTTTTTGCCGTCTACATGACCGAGGCCCTGGGCCTGTCGCCGACCTGGCTAAATTATGGCGGCATGGGCGGTTGCTCGGCCACCGGCGGGGTGGCCCGCGCCATGGCCGCGATCCGCGAAGGGCAATGCGAGGTCGCCGTCGTGCTGTCGGCGGATGCGCCCAGCACCAATTGGGGCGCAAATTACGGTGCCTGGCGCGGCGAGTTCCAGGACCCGGTGGGCGTTCTGGGCCCGCCGTCCGCCTTTGGTCTGTTGATGAGCCGTTACGAGCATCAATACGGCCTGAACTATGAAGCCCTGGCCAAGATCGCCATCGCCCAACGGAATGGCGGTCTGTTGAACGACAACGCTTTTGAAAAGCTGAAAAAGCCGATCACGGTGGAAGACTATATGAACTCCCGCATGATCGCCGATCCGCTTCGGTTGCTGGATTGCGTCATGTTCTGTGACGGCGGCAATGCCTTTCTGGTCACGACCGAGGCCAAGGCCAGGGAATTGGGCATCGAAAAAACCGTGCGGCCCACGGCCTATGCCGAGGTTACCAATTTCAAGGGCGCCGACCCGGTGGCGGATATCACCGAGACCGGCTTTTCCGTGCTGGCGCCCAAGGTATTCGGCAAATCCGGTTTGAAGCCCGGCGATATCGGCAGCTTCCAGCCTTACGATGATTTCACCATCGCCGTGATGATGCAGATGGAAGACTTCGGCTTCTGTGAAAAGGGTAAGGGCAGCGACTATGTGATGGCGACGGATCTGTCCTGCAAGGGCGATCTGCCGCTAAATACCGGCGGCGGGCAGCTCTCCGCCGGACAGCCCGGTCTGGCCAGCGGCGGCCTGAACCTGGCCGAGGCGGTAAGGCAGATGTTTGGCGAGGCCGGTGAACGCCAGGTCGACAACACCCAGAACGCTCTGGTCACCGGTATCGGTGTCATTCCCTATGCCCGCAACTGGGGCACATCCACCGCGATGATTTTGGAGGCCT
>CAZPWJ010000062.1:0-30115 GCA_964590195.1 uncultured Rhodospirillaceae bacterium
GATTGGAAGCACCCTACATGAAGTGGGTGTCTGCGTTAACCGGATAGGCACGCTCTATACCTCCGGCACCACCGGCCTGCCCAAGGGCGCCCTGGTCTCGCACCGGGCCATGGTGGCGCGGGGGATGTGCTTCACCTCGGAATTCGAAGTGCCCATTGGTGACAATTTCTGCGCCTGGGCGCCGTTTTATCACATGGCCTCCACCGATCAGGCGCTGGGTACCTTGTTGCGCGGCGGCACCGTGCATGTGGTAGACGGCTACGAGCCGGATCGGCTGATCGAGGTGCTGGAGCGGGAGAAGATGCGCTTTTTCATCCTGATGCCCGGCATGGTCGGACCTTTCGCCGAAATTCTTAAAGCCCGGAACGTACAGATCAAAGGTGTCGACATTTGCGGCGCCATGGCTGATCTGGTGCCGCGCGAGGACATCGCCGCCGCCACCCTGGCCCTGGACGCCCCCTACAACAACAGTTTCGGCGCCACCGAGACCGGGCTGCCGCCCGCCTCTTCCAACCTGATTCCCGTTGGCGTCGCACCCACCAATCTGTCTAAGCGGCAGTCGGCCTTTTGCGAACTGCGCCTGGTAGATCCCGACGACAACGAGGTTCCCGTGGGCACGCCGGGCGAGGTTGCCTTGCGCGGCCCAACCCTGTTCAGCGGCTATTGGAACGCCGACGAAACCAATGCGGAAGACTTTAGAAACGGCTGGTTTCACATGGGCGACGTCCTCCGTCGCAACGAGGACGGCACCCTGGATTACGTGGACCGGGTGAAATACATGATCAAATCGGGGGGCGAGAATATCTACCCCGCCGAAATCGAGCAGGTCATGCTGGCCGATGCCCGGGTCCACGAAGCCGTCGTCGTCCGCCGCCCCGACCGTAAGTGGAGCGAGGTTCCGGTCGCCTTCGTGGTGCCGGCGGACCCAGGCCTCACGGCGGATGACCTGATGGATCTGTGCCGCGAGAACCTGTCATCCTACAAACGGCCCAAGGACATCTTCTTCATGGCCGAGGAAGAATTGCCCCGCTCCACCACAGGCAAGGTTCAGCGCCACGAACTGGAAGCGCGCTTGCCCGCGGCGGACTGACGGGAGTAAGTTCCGCCAACGTTGCCTCTGATAAGTTCGCGTACAATAAGTTTGCGTCTCATAAGAAAGTACCAGGAAAATGCCATCATTGTTCGAGCCCATGTCCTTTACCCGTGGCCCCGCCATGAAGAACCGCTTCATGCTGGCGCCCCTGACCAATACCCAAAGCCGTGACGACGGTACTCTCACCGAAGATGATCTTCGCTGGATAGAGATGCGCGCCAACAGCGGCTTTGGCTCCATCATGACCGCCGCCGCTCACGTGCAGGCTAATGGCCAGGGCTTTCCGGGGCAGCTGGGCATATTCTCGGACGATCATATCGAGGGTTTGAGCCGCATGGCCGCGCTGATCAATAAACATGACAGCGTCTCGATCGTGCAACTGCATCATGGCGGCAACCGCGTATCGCCCGAGGTTATCGGCGGCACCCCCGTCTGCCCCTCGGACGACCCGGAAACCGGCGCGAGGGCATTGACCGAGGGCGAGGTCGCGGAACTGATCGAGGCCTTCATCCTGGCCGCCAAACGGGCCGAGGATGCCGGCTTTGACGGCGTCGAACTGCATGGCGCCCATGGCTATATGTTGAGCCAGTTCCTCAGCCCCGAGATCAATAAGCGCACGGACCAATATGGCGGCAGCCTGGAAAACAGAAGCCGGATCATAATCGAGATCATTGACGGCATTCGGACCCGTTGCCGCCCTGACTTCAATCTCTCGATCCGGCTGTCGCCTGAACGCTTTGGTCTGCGCCTGGCCGAGATTATCGAGGTCGCGCAGCGCCTGATGAAGGAAGAGCAAATCGATTTCCTGGACATGTCCCTGTGGGATTGTTTCAAGGAACCGGTGGAAGAGGAATTCCAGGGCCGCAGCCTGCTGTCCTATTTCACCGAGCTGGACCGGGGCAACGTCAGACTGGGCGTGGCCGGCAAGATCAAGTCGTCGAAAGCGGCCGCCGCCTGTTTGGAACAGGGCGCGGATTTCATCCTGCCGGGCCGGGCCGCCATCCTGCATCACGATTTTCCCTTGCAGGTGCAGGCGGATGACGATTTTGAGACCGTGCCATTGCCGGTATCGGCCGACTATCTGCGCGGCCAAGGCCTGGGCGAAAATTTTCTGGTATACATGAACTCCAACTGGCGGGGTTTCGTGAATTTATGATGATAGAGGGGGCTGGGGCACATGTTTAAATTCGATACTTCCAAGATCGAATGGACGCATTTCGAGGGCAGTCCCCGCTTTGACTATCACATCGATTACGCCATCGCCGTGCTGGGCGCTCAGCCCGACATCGGCATCATCGATCTGTTGATCAAATGGGCCCCAAACGCCTATTGCCACTATCACCGCCACCTAGCGGCGACGACCACATTGGTGTTGGAGGGGGAGCAGAACCTTTACGAGGTCTCCGACAGCGGCGAGAGTATCCACAAGGTGCGCAAGGCCGGCGACTATGCCCATAGTCCCGGCGGCGACCTGCATATGGAACGGGCCGGGCCAGATGGCGCGCTGATCTTCTTCGGCTTCCAGTCAGCCGATGGCCGCCTGTTCGAAACCCTGGACAAGGATCATAACGTCCTGGCCACCGCCACCATTGAAGACTGGGCCGCCGGCAATATCGAGGGCGGGCGCCGCACCAGCATCGGCTAAACGGACCTAAACCGCATACCGGATGGGACGGCTGATCAGGGCCGCCTGGGCCGCATCAACGATAGAATTGGTATCGATGCGGTGGTGGCGGTAGAGGTCCGCCAGGCCGCCGCTTTGCCCGAAATGTTCCACGCCCAATGGCTGCACGGGATGGCCATAGACGCCGCCCAGCCAGCTCAAGGTGCTGGGGTGGCCGTCGATCACCGTGACGATGCCGGCGTGGCGCGGCAATGGCGCCATTAATTCCTCGACATAGGACACTGCATCGCGGTCGCCGCGCTGGCGGGCCCGGCGCACCGCATGCCAGCCGGCGCTCAACCGGTCGGCGGAAGTAATGGCCAGCACGCCCACGTCGCGGCGGTCCTCGCCGACCAGGCCGGCCGCCATGATGGCTTCCGGCGCGATGGCGCCCTGATAGCAGATTACCACCTCGCAATTCGGCCCCGGCGGGCGCAGCCAATAGCCGCCCTTGATGATCGCCTCGCGCAATTGATCATCCAAGGGTCGCTGGATCTGCTCAACCTTGCGCGTTGAAAGACGGAGATAGACCGAGCCCCCGGTTTCGTCGCGCAACCAGGTTTTCTCCTCATCCGCGCCGTTGCCCCGCTGCACGTAATCAAAGGACCAGCCCATGATCGCCGCCAGTTCATCCACGAAGGCCGGCTCGAACGAGGCCAGGCCATCCTGGGCCATGCCGATCAGGGGCGTACCCACGGATTGATGGGCCCCGCCCTCCGGCGACAGGGTAATGCCCGATGGCGTGCCGGCCAGAATGAAGCGTGCATCCTGATAGCAGGCGTAATTCAGAGCATCCAGGCCGCGCGCGATGAAGGGATCGTAAAGCGCGCCGATGGGGATGACCCGCTCGCCAAACAGCGAATGGCTCAGGCCCAGGGCGGCCAGGGCGGTGAACAGGTTATTTTCGGCGATCCCCAGTTCCAGGTGCTGCCCCTTGGGGCTGCGCTCCCATTTCTGCATGGAAGGAATTTTTTCATTCCTGAAAGTATCACCAAGCGATGATGTGGCGAACAGCCCACGCGCGTTGACCCATGGCCCAAGATTGGTGGAGACGGTCACATCCGGCGACGTTGTTATGATCCTATCCGCCAGCTCGCCGCCCGACCGGGCGATGCCGTTCAGGATATGGCCAAAGCCTTCCTGGGTGGAATTGCTGTCGCCGCCGGGTACGGCCAGATCATCAGGCACGGGAATATAGGCCGCGCTATGGCGCCGGGTGCCCTTGGCATTGAACGCATTGGCGGCAAGAAAATTCTCCATGGCCTCGGCGGAGGTCGTCATGCCCTCGAACGGTTCCCATTCCCGGCCCTCGGCGATGCCCATGTGATCACGCAGAAAATCCGTCTGGTCGTCGTTCATAACGCCCGCGTGATTGTCCTTGTGGCCCTGAAGGGGCAGGCCATGGCCTTTCACCGTGTAGGAGAGGAAACATACCGGACGGTCATGATCAATGGCGTTGAAGGCATCCAACAGCACGCCCACATCGTGGCCGCCCAGGTTGGTCATCAGATCAGCCAGATCCGCATCGCCATAGCTGTCGATCAGGGCCGTGACATCGCCCTGGTCGCCCAGATCATCCATCAGGGCCTTGCGCCAGGCCTCGCCACCCTGAAAGGTCAGGGCGGAATAGCGCTGGTTGGGACAGTCGTCGATCCAGTTCCTGAGCCTCTCGCCGCCGGGCCGGGAAAACGCCCGTTGCTGCCGGCTGCCGTATTTCAACAGCACCACCTCCCAGCCCATGGTGGCGAACAGATCCTCGATCCGTCCCGTCAGGCCTTCCGTGACGACGCCGTCCAGGCTTTGCCGGTTATAATCAATCACCCACCAGGTGTTGCGCAGGTCGTGTTTCCAGCCTTCCAGCAATGCTTCGAAGATGTTGCCTTCATCCAGCTCCGCATCCCCCATCAGGGCGATCATCCGCCCTTTCGGCACGTCCTTCCCCCAATCCTTAGCGCGGACATAATCCTGGGCCAGGCTGGCGAAGGATGTCATTGCCACGCCCATGCCGACGGAGCCGGTGGAGAAATCCACGTCGTCGGTATCCTTGGTCCGCGAGGGATAGGACTGGGCCCCGCCAAAGCTGCGCAGATCCTCTATTTTTTGCCGCGTCTGATTGCCCAGTAGATATTGGATGGCATGAAAAACCGGCGCCGCGTGGGGTTTGACGGCGACCCGGTCTTCGGGCCGCAGCACGCCGAAATACAGCGCCGTCATGATCGCCGTGATCGAGGCGCAGGAAGCCTGGTGCCCGCCCACTTTCAGGCCATCGTCGTTGGGCCGCAGGTTGTTGGCGTTATGGATCATCCAGCAGGCCAGCCAAAGCACCTTGCGCTCCAACTCCCGCAATGCCGCGACCGTTTCCAATGCAGGTTCCGCCCTGTCTTTCATGGCGCCCGTCATGAGCCAATCCTCTGAAGCGATGAACAACGTAACAGGAGATAGATTAAACCATTCAGTGGGGAGAATCCTTGCTTTTCCGCCAGCATCCTGGCAGGAAGATGGGCAATTATTCCAAATATCATATCAAAAATGGTGTTTTATGCCAAAAATGGATATCGATGCGACAGACTTGAATATCCTGGCCCATATTCAGGAGAATTGCCGCCTGACCAATGTTGAGCTGGCGGAGAAGGTCAATCTCTCCCCCTCGCCCTGTCTGCGCCGGGTGCGCAATCTTGAAGCGGCCGGCGTGATCAAGGGATACATGGCCCTGGTCGACCAAAACACGGTCGATCTGCCGGTCAGTGTTTTCATCCAGGTCACTTTGGAGCGTCAGGTGGTCGCCGACCTGAAGACATTCGAGGATGCCATCCTGGCCCGCGCGGAGGTCATGGAATGCTATCTGATGACCGGCGATGCGGATTATCTGCTGCGGGTGGTCGCCAAGGATCTAGAGGCCTACCAGCAATTCCTGCTGGAACATCTGACACAGATTCCCGGCGTCGCCTCCATCAAGTCGAGCTTTGCCCTAAAACAGGTCGTCTATAAGACGGCCCTGCCGTTATAACGCCCGGCATCGCCCTAGATTTTAGCCAGCGGCCCCAAAGCCTCGATCAACGGCCCCAGATGATCCTGATGGCGGCGCCAGCGGCCCAACGAGCTGGCGTAGATGGGCTGGCGCACCTGGCTTTTGCTGGCGGTGCGCACGGCCCGCTCGGTCTTGTGGAAATCCAGGCAGCGGTTATCCCATTGCAAACCGCAGTGCGCCACCAGACGGCGGGCGGAAGCTTCCAAGTCGTTGACCACATCCTCGTAGTGTACGTCCAGGATGCGGCCCGGCAGAACCTGGTGCCAATGTTGCATCAGGGCATCGTATTGCCGGTAATACTGGCCCAACTCGGCCAGGTCATAGGCAAAGTGCTGGCCGTCGCTGAACAACAGCGAGAAACAGGAATAGCAGGTATCCATGGCATCGCGCCGGCAATGGATAATCGCGGCGTTCGGCAGCATGAGATGGATCAGGCCAAGCCGCAGAAAGTTGGCCGGCATCTTGTCACAGACCCGGTTCTTGTCCGGCGCCAGACGCGATACCGCGTCCACATATTCGGCACCCATTTCCGCCCACAGTTCATCCGCCCCCGCCGGCACGCAATCGGGATAGCCCCGATCGCCGCCGATCCGCTGGGGCAAATGCTTGGCGATAGCGCCCATTTCAGGCAACTCACCGGCACCATGCACCTCGCCATGGCTGGCCAGGATCTGCTCGATCAAGGTGGTGCCAGAGCGCGGCATGCCAAGAATAAAGACCGGCAAATTGCTGCCGTTGCCGACGGCGGTGCGGTGTTCGAAGAAGGCGGTATCAAAAACCGCCTGGATACGGGAAAAGTTATCGGCCATGGCGGCGCCATCGTAATGCAAGGCATCGTGTTTCAGGCGGTTGCCGGCCATGATGTGATCGAATGCCTCGGACTGGGCGCCCTGCCGATCATAGGCCTGGCCAAGGCTGAAATGCAGCCCAATAGCATCCGTGGCCGGCAAATCCGGCTGTGCGATCAGACGTTCAAATTCGGCGATATCATCAGCCCCGCCGCCACTGTTAAGAATGCCAAGGTTTACCCAGGCCGGCGCATAGTTCCGGTCGACGGCGACGGCGCGGCGAAAGCTCGCCTCCGCCTCCGCCATGCGGCCCAACTCGTGTTGCGTCAGGCCAAGGTTGTTGTAGGCCAGCAGATAATCGGGATCCGCAGCCACGGCCCGGCCATAACAATCAGCCGCCGCCTGCAAATGATCTTGTGCCCGTTCCGCATTGCCCAGGTGGTAATGCGCCTTGGCATAGTTCGAATCGATCGCGATGGCTTGGCGGAAACTGACCGCCGCCTCGCCCCAACGCTCCAGCTCGCTTAACAATAGTCCGATATCGTTGTGAACTTCCGCGCCATCGGTGCCCAGGGCAAGCAGTTGGCGGTAGCTGGCCAGGGCTTCCTCCCAACGGCCCAGGTCACGCAGCAGGGCGCCCAGGGAATAGTGGGCCTTGCCGTTGCGCGGTTCCAGACGTGCGGCAGAATGGTAGCTTTCCACCGCCTCCTCGCCGCGGCCAAGCTGGGCCAGGACGTTGGCGTAATTGTAATGGGCATCGCCATAGTCAGGCGCGATGGCAATGGCCTTGGTGAGGCTTTCAATCGCCGCCTTCTTCCGGCCCAATTGAAAGTCCGCGACACCGGCCAGATTAAGCACGACCGGATTACGCGGTTCCGCCTTCAGAATGCGGCGATAGAGCTTCCGCGCCCCGGCGGCATCGCCGGCGTTGTGGCGGGCGACGGCGCGATCAAAGTCCTTTTGCATGCTGCCCGGCTCTGTTTCGCGCCGCCTCGCCTATCCTAGCCCTGCCAGCCGACGGCTTTTTCTTCCAACAGGGTGGCGATTTCGTCCTCGCTCAGGCCCCAAGACGCCAGGCCGGCGGCGGTATCGGCGCCCATGGCAGGCGGCGGAGATTTGATCGATGACGGGGTGCGCGAGAAACGCGGTGCCGAGGCCGGCTGTTTCACACCATCAACCTCGACAAAGCTGCCGCGCGAGATGGCATGGGGATGCTCGAACGCTTCGTCGAAGTTCAGGACAGGCGCGAAACAGATATCCGTGCCCTCCATGATCTCGCACCATTCATCGCGGGTTTTCTGGGCAAACAGCGCCTCGAACTTCTCGGCCATGGCGGGCCAGGTGGGACGGTCCATCTGGGCCGGCAGGTCCGCCGGGTCCAGACCGAGTTTCTCCAACAGAATGGCGTAAAATTTGGCCTCGATCGAGGCGATGGAGACGAATTTGCCGTCGGAGGTCTCGTAGCAGCGATAGAAGTGCGCGCCGCCATCCAGGACGTTGCTATTTCTCTCGTGCTTCCAATCTCCCGCCGCCAGGGTGCCGAAGGCGCCGGTACCAAGAAACGCCGAACCTTCGGTCATGGCGATATCGACCACCTGGCCCTTGCCCGACTGCCGGGCCTCGATCACGCCGGCCAGGATGCCCACGGCCAGGAACATCGCGCCGCCGCCCATATCCGCCACCACGTTCAGGGGCGGCACCGGGATCTCCTTGGGGCCAATGGCATGCAACACGCCGGTCAGCGCCAGATAGTTCAGATCATGGCCGGCGGCCTGGCTCAAGGTGCCCTCCTGGCCCCAGCCGGTCATGCGGCCATAAACCAGCTTTGGATTACGCGCCATGCAGTCCTCCGGCCCGACGCCCAATCGTTCCGTGACGCCGGGGCGGAAGGGATCGATGATGGCGTCCGCCTGATCGATCAGACCCTGCAGGGCGGCAATGCCCTTGGGGTGCTTCATGTCGATGGAGACGGATGGCCGGCTGCGCCGCAGCAAATCGGTTTTCGGGGTCCGCGGCGAACCCAGGCCCGAAGGCGCATTGCGGTCAATGCGCAGGATATCCGCGCCCATATCGGCCAGCAATGTACAACACAAGGGTGCCGGGCCGATGCCGGCCAGCTCGATGATCTTGACGCCCGCCAGGGGGCCGTTTTTTTCACTATCCGTACTCATGATGTCCTCGTTGGTTTGTGCTTCCGTCTGATCTATTTGGCGGGACCAACTTGCTGTCCCATGATCGCTTCATAAACTTTCAACACGGCGGTGATGTTTTCGCCGCCGCCGTCCTTGGCGCGCGCCATGCGCATGATGTTGTGAACCTGCGGCCCCAATAGTAGCGGCATGTCCAACTCGTCCGCCAGCTCCAATGCCAGGCGCAAATCCTTGTAAGCCAAGTCCACCGTGAAAGCCGGCTTGAAATCCCGCTCCAGAGCGGCCTTGGCCACGCCGCGATAGCTCATGGAATTGCCCGAACTGTTGCGGATCACCTGATCCAGGATGGCCGGGTCGATGCCAGCGGCGACACCCAGCATCAAGCCTTCGGCGCCCGCCGTCATATTGGTGAAGGCGACCATGTTGTTGCAAATCTTGGCAACGCAGCCGCTGCCCAGCTCGCCGGTATGGATGACGTTCTCGCCAAAGGATTCAAACACCGGCAAGCAGCGGTCGAACATCGCCCTGTCGCCGCCGACCATAATCGCGATGGTGCCCGCCTCGGCCCCGGCCACACCGCCACTGACCGGGCCGTCCAGGGTGGGAATATCCTTCGTTGCGAGTTCACCGGCGATCTTGCGCATCATGGCCGGTGAATTGGTGGAGAGATCAACATAGATCGTGCCGGGCTTGGCATTCTCGCCAATGCCGCCCGGCCCCAGGGCGGCGGCCTCCACATCCTTGGGCATGGGCAGGGAGGTCATCACCACCTCGACCTGTGACGCCACATTGGCGATGGAGACGCCGGCGGTGCCGCCCACATCGACACAGGCCTGCACCGCCGCCTCGGACAGGTCGTGGACCAGAACCTCGTGCCCGCCCTTGATGATATTGCGGCACATGGGCCCGCCCATATGGCCGACCCCGATAAATCCAACCTTCATGGCCAATCCTCCCAAATTGCTGCCGCCATTATCCAAGGTACAGGCGGGAAAGGCCATGGTGAAGATTTCGACAGTCGGGCTGTAGCCTTACACCCCCTCTCCCGCTAATCCTCGCCCCTACTCATCCCTGGGCGGGACGTAGCGGCTTTGCCGGTAGCCTTCGGAGATGACATTGCTGCCGCGCTCCTCGCCGGCGCGTTTGATCTCGCCCCGGGCCACGGCGCGCAGATGCACCTCGTCGGGACCGTCGAGAATTTGCAGCGCCCTGCCCCAGCTCCACAGATACGGCAGCGGCGTATCAGGCGACAGGCCCATGGCGCCGAACACCTGGATGGCGCGGTTGACGATCTTGGTCTGCAGGGGCGGCACCAGGGCCGTTATCATGGAAATCTCGCGCCGCGCCTCCCGGTTGCCGACCTTGTCGATCATCCAGGCGGTTTTCAGCACCAACAGACGCGCCTGCTCGATCTCGATCCGGGCCTCGGCTATCCAGTCGCCGATGTTGCCGTATTCATGCAGGTATTTACCAAAGGCGCGGCGTTCCAGGGCGCGCTGGCACATCAGATCCAGCGCCACCTCGCATTGCCCGAGCGAGCGCATGCAATGATGAATGCGCCCCGGCCCCAAACGGGCCTGGGCCAGGGCAAAGCCCGCGCCTTCCTCCCCCAGCAAATTCTCCACCGGCACGCGGACGCCGCGAAAGACCACTTCGCAGGTACCTTCGGGTGCGAGATGGTTCATGTAGGAGATATTCCGCTCGATCTCGATGCCCGGCGTATCCATGGGGAACATGACCTGACTGTGCCGCTTGTGAGGCGGGCCGTCGGGGTCGGTTACGCCAAGCACGATGCCAACCTTGGCGCGGGGGTCGAGGGCATTGGTGATGAACCATTTGCGCCCATCCAGGACATACTCGTCGCCATCGCGGCGGATATTGAATTGGATGTTGGTGGCATCGGATGACGCGACGTCGGGCTCCGTCATCATGAAGCAGGAGCGGATCTCCCCCTCGAACAGCGGCATCAGCCAACGCTCCCGCTGTTCAGGCGTCGCGAACAGGTTAAGCAGCTCCATATTGCCGGAGTCGGGCGCGTTGCAATTGAACACTTCCGAGGCCCAGTAGACCCGGCCCATGATTTCCGCCAGCGGGGCATATTCCAGATTAGAGAGCCCAATGCCCGGCGCGTCATCCGGCAGGGCGGGCAGGAAGAAATTCCACAGGCCTTCATCCTTGGCCAGGGCCTTCAGGTCCTCGACCACTTGCGGCGGGAAGATACCGTTGGAAACATCGTCGTGATAGGCGTGCTCATGGGGCAGCACATAGTCGCGCATGAAACGGCGCACCCGGTCCTGCATTTCAAGGGATCGATCAGAAAAAGCGAAATCCATAAGCCAACAACCTTCTTACTACCATGTCGATGTCCGGGTTTTAGCCGGAAACTCAGAAAACTACCTTGATTCTTATCAAAATACCGACGCCACCGTCATGAGACGCACGTGTGTTGATCGAGGAAGGCCTCCAGGGCGCCGGCCCATTTTTGCCAATCCTCCGTCGGCGCCAAGTGGCCGTAGGGGCTGTCGATCTCCACATAGGACGCATCGACGCCGCTGGCCTTTAGGTGCGCCATGGTGGGTTCCGCCAACTCCCCCGCCGGAAAACGCTTATCGGTGTTGGACAACACGTATAACACCGGCGCCCTGGTATCGGCGGCACTGTCCCAGGCATTGAAGCGCACCGCCGCCTTGCGCAGCACGATCAGGGCATTGGCGTCAAACTGCGCGGCCCATTTCCGGCCGCGATCCTCCAATTCCGCCGTGGCAGCTTCCTCACTGCCCAATTGATCCAGCAGGGCACGGTCGACGCCGTAGCCGCGCAGGGTTTCAACCCGCTGCTTGGCCAGCGTCACCAGGACGCCGCCGTCGGGTTCCCCATCATAGTAATCACCGCCGTTCCAGCCTGGACATTGGGCGAAGTAATCCTCGATTTCCCGGATGCTTTCCTGCCCGCCCCGGCTTCTGTTCCAGGTCGCGACCGGAACCAGGGCCCGCATGCGTTCGGGCTCGCTGACGCCCCATTGGAACGTCAGGTAGCCGCCATAGGAAAAGCCGACCACGGCGGCCAGTTGCCCGATGCCCAGATGATCCAGCAACAAACCCTGGGCGCGCACCATGTCGCGCGTCGTGATATCCGGGAAATTCGGGCCAAAGGGCACGCCAGTCGCGGGATCGATGCTGGCCGGCCCGGTGGAGCCAAAGGCCGAGCCGATCATGTTGGAACAGACCACGAAATAGCGTTCGGTATCGATGGCCCGGCCAGGGCCGATCAGATTATGCCACCAGCCCGCAGTATCACCCGCCGCATGGGGGTTGGAGGTATAGCCGTGACAAAGCAAAATGGCATTATCGGCGGCGCTATTCAGGGCGCCATAGGTCTCGTAGGCCAAAACCAGCGGCGCGAGCGTAGCGCCCAGTTCAAGTTCGAAGTTCTTGATTTCGAACAATGTCGATGTCGATAGCAGCATCCTAATCCTCCGCGAAATTTTGCCTGCCATCGTAGCATGCCGGCGCTGATTTGCTATGATCCCCCAAAGCATAGGGAGACGGTTGCATGACGGAGCAAAACTCAAAACCGCTGGGGGGCAAGGTTGCATTGGTCACCGGCGCGGGACAAAACATAGGCCGGGCCATCGCCCATGGCCTGGCCGAGGACGGCGCCCTGGTCATGGTCAATGGCCGTGGCAATCTGGCCGCTATCGAAAGCGTCGCGGCGGAAATCAACGAAGCGGGCGGCAAGGCCCTGAGCCATCTGGCGGATGTCTCGGACGAAGGCGCCGTGGCGGAGATGATCGCCCGCCTGGCGGAAGAAGCCGGCGGTATCGACATCGTCGTCTCCAACGCCGGCCTGCGCCGGCAGACACCCTTCGTGGAGATGAGCTTCGCGGAATGGCGGGAAATCCTCTCCGTCGCCCTGGATGGCGCCTTCCTGCTGACCCGTCACGCGGTGCCGCATATGCAGGCGCGCGGCGGCGGCGCCTTTGTCGGCCTGAGCGGTATATCCAATCATGTCGGCGCCAAGGAACGGGCCCATGTCAACGCCTCCAAGGCCGGTCTGGAAGGTTTCGTGCGCGGCCTGGCGATGGAGCTGGCAACGGACAACATCACCGCCAATATCGTCGCCCCCGGCGCCATCGACACCAAGCGCGGCGCCGCAGCCGGCGCCCGCCCACCCGGCGTGCATGACCGCATCCCCCTGGGACGGGCCGGCACCGTTGACGAGATCGCTGCCATGGTCCGCCACCTGGTCGGCCCGCAAGGCGGCTACATCACCGGGCAATGTATCCATGTGAATGGCGGCATCTACATGGGTCATTAGATGGACAATAGATGCGGATGGCTTTTGCCATAATTCAGGATTAAACTTCCATCAATGCTGGTTTAAACCAGAGGGAAGTAATTTGATGGGCTTCGAGACGGGCGCGGTCAATCTTCTCGATACAATCGGCAACACACCGCTTGTCGCATTGGAAATGCTTTTTTCCGGATACCACGCCAAGATCTACGCCAAGCTGGAATTCTTCAATCCCACAGCCAGCATCAAGGACCGCATCGTCCACCATATCGTCGCGGATGCCGAGCGCACCGGGCAGCTTAAACCCGGCGGCACCATCGTGGAAAACACCTCCGGCAACACGGGCGCCGCCATCGCCATGATCGCGGCTCTGAAAGGCTACCGCGCGGTGCTGACCATGCCCGACAAGGTCTCGGCGGAGAAGCAGGCCGCGCTGACCGCCCTTGGCGCCGAGATCGTCGTTTGCCCAACGGACGCCATCCCCGGCAGCGCCGATCATTATGTGCAGCGGGCCCGTGATATCGCCGCCGAAACCGCCAATTCATTCATGATCAACCAGTACGACAATCCCATGAATGCCGATGCGCATTATCAAACCACGGGGCCGGAGATTTGGCGCCAGATGGGCGGCGCGGTGGATTATTTCGTCGCCGCGGGCAGTACGGGGGGCACCATCACCGGCGTCGGGCGTTACCTCAAGCAGCAGAATCCTGAGGTCAAGGTATTGATGCCCGACCCCATCGGTTCGATCTACTACACATATTTCAAGACCGGCCAGATCGACGAGGGCGAAATCGGCAGCTATCAGGTCGAAGGTATCGGCGAAGATCACATCGCCAAATGCATGGACTTCTCCGTTGTAGACGAGATGCTGCAATTCACCGACGACGACGCCTTTGCCATGACCCGGCGACTGGCCGCCAGTGAGGGCATCCTGGCCGGCGGCAGCTCGGGCGCCAATCTGTTCGGCTGCATGAAGCTAGCGGAACGGCTTGATGCACCGGTCAATATCGTTACGGTGTTGCCCGATACCGGTCTGAAATATCTTTCGAAGATATTCTAACGCTACGCCCTAGCGGGCACGGTGATCGCGGTCCAGCCCGGGTTTCTTCGGGTGCGGATAGGGGTGGTGAAAATCCAGCGGTGTATGCTCGATGGCCGCCAGCTTTTCGCAGTTGTCCCGATAGACGGCGGCGATCTCGTC
This sequence comes from uncultured Rhodospirillaceae bacterium, assembly GCA_964590195.1. GTDB lineage: Bacteria > Pseudomonadota > Alphaproteobacteria. The sequence goes on from CAZPWJ010000062.1 coordinate 14,220, forward strand.
TTCCAGGCGATAGTTCTCGGCCAGAAGATTGCGGAATTTTTCATCCTCCACGGGCGGATTATCCTGGTACCAGCGCACCGTGCGCGCCATCGCCTCCAGGGGCGGCACCAGGTCGCGATAGCCCAGTTCAGACTTGATCTTGTAGAGATCAAAAATCTGGTGATTGGAAGGACCAAAGAACATCATCAGACTACGCGCGGGATAGGCGAAACGGTCCGGTACGCCGATAACCTCGACCTCGCCATCCATGGCTTGGCCCACCACTTCGACCCATTGCGCCATGGTCAGCTGCAATTCATCGGCGCAGTTATAGACCTGCCCGGCTGCCGTCTCGGGCTGTTGGGCGGCAAGCAGAACCGCATGGGCGACGTTCTCGGCATAGCCGCGCGAGGTCAGCGTCAGCCCGCCGTCGGGCAGCACGATATGCGGGCGCTTGTCGATGAAGCGGCGCATGAATGTCCAAACGTTCGGCGTCAACTGCCTGGGCCCGTAGACCACCGGATAGCGGAAATGGGTGGAACTGTATCGGCCCTCGGTATGACCCTGCATGACCGCTTCCTCGGCCAGACGGACCAGATAGCCGAAACGGAACTCTTCTTCATCCGCGATCTTCGCCGCATCTTCCGTCAGCGGGATTTCCAGGCCTTTTGGAAACAGCGCCTCCGGCTGCAACAAGCCACGACAGCAGGGCGCGCCACCGACCGTGATCAGCCGTTCCGTATGTTCGCCAACGATCTCGGCGATATAGCGGATGCGGCCATAGGTGGCGATGACCAAATCAAAGTGTCGGCCAGCCAGCGCCTCGCGCAGGGTTTCGCGAAAATGCGGATCGCCGATGATGCGTTCGACCGAAGCCGGGATCAGCTCGCTGTCATGGGTGCCGCGATGCATGATCGAGACATCATAGCCCTGCCCGATCAGGCCGTTCACCAGATGCGGCCCGGTCGGACCGGTGCCGCCAATAACCAATGCTTTCAAGAAACTCGCTCCTAGCTAGGTTTACGCGCGGTGATCAGGCCCAACTGATGGGGCGTGAACCAGCTGTACTCGGCATCGACAAAGCCGGCCTGGCCCATGAACTCGGCCCATTCGGAACCGGTATTGACGCGGCCCAGATAGCGCCCTTCCCTGATCCCGAACAGATTGACGAAGGCGGGATCGAGCGGCCCGGTCTTGTCATCGCGCAGCATATAGTCGACCACCAGAATGGTACCGCACGGCTCCAACGCATCATACGCCTTGGCCAGTGCGGCGATCACCTTGTCCGGCATATAGCCCTGTAGCGGCGTGATGTAGGAGGCGAGGTCGAAACCGGTCGGGTAGGCCTCCCCGAAAAAATCGCCAGGCGTGGTGTCGATCCGCTCCGCAAGCCCGTGCTTGTCGATATATTCCCGCGCGATGGCAATGACATTGGTTTGATCAAGGATCGTCACCGCAACGCCATCGTGACGCTCACAGGCCGCAATGGCGTAACAGCCCGAACCGCCGCCCAGGTCAAGCCAGCGCTTGAAGCGGGAGAAATCGAACTCCTTGGCCAACTTGTGACCCAGGCCGATCGAGGCTTCATAGCCGGCCTCGGTGAACTTGCGGGCGTTTTCCGGGTCCTGCATGTAGCTGAGATAGGTTCTTTCGTCGTCTTCATTGCTCTCGGCGACGGCGGTCAGATTATCGGCGATCTCTTCCCAGGCGCTGTAATCGCGGCGTGAGATATAGTCCAGATAGTCGCCAAAATACGTGCGGCTGTCCTTGACCAGATAGCGCTGCACATCGCTTAGGTTTTCGTGCCGGCCATCGACCTCGCGCACCAACTCCATGGATTTGCAGGCGGTCAGTAAACGGTCGGCCTTTTCGGCATCGATGCCCATGGCCTGGGCCAAGGCATCAACCGTGCCCGCACCGTTGGCGATGTGCGTGAACAGATCCAACTTGATGGCTGCCAGCAAAGCGCCGGTTTTCTTGAACGCCAGCGCAATATCCGTCATGCGCTCGGTCTTCATGCCGAGCGTGAAATCTTCCGTTGCCATGTTTCCTCCTAATACTAATTACGTCCGCCTATCTCCTTGGCGGATATTCTACTGCTGTATCTGCTCGTTGGGTAAGGGAAACCATTGCAGGCGCCGGGAACCTGGCGATAGCACTTGCTCGCAGCAGCATGAGTCCGGCATCTCCGTCAGCGCCACAACGGCACGGTCCGCCGCCGCGATCAACTCATCCGCGCCCACCGCTCCAGGCGCTTTCTTGGAGGAAACATATTCCGGCCCGCCCGCACCATAGGAAATATCAGCCAGGGACATACCCGCCGCCTCTGCCATTTCCATATGCCACCAACGCCCGCTTTCCTGATCGCAATCATAGCAGGGCAAAAGCCGCCAGCCATTATCGGCGATCCATTCGATGGCGCTCAGGATCAGCTCAATCTCGTCCGCCGAATTGAAGTAGTTCAGGCTGAACCGGGTCCAGCCGGGCTTAATCAACTCGCAGCCGGCCAGGATCTGACTCTCGAACTGCTTCGATGTCTCGGCATTTATATCCAGCAGGCGATGACCGTAAGGCCCCGCGCAGGAGCAGCCGCCACGGGTTTGTATGCCGAAGTAATCATTCAGCAGGGCGACGACGAAATTGTGATGCAAGTAACGCTCGCCGCAATGGATCAGAAACGAGATGATCGGCAGCCTCTCAGCCGTATCGCTGCCGAGGATCTTGATGCCGGGGTTTCGGCCCAGACGATCCACGGCTTGCCGGGCCAGGCCGATTTCATGTTCCAGAATGGCATCCGCCCCGACCGCATCCTTTAGCTGAAAGACCAGGCCGGCGCGTATGGCGCCGACGATATCGGGCGTGCCGCCTTCCTCGCGGTGTTCATGGTCGGCCAGATATTCGTGTTCATCGGCGCTGACGTAGCTAACGGTGCCGCCGCCCGGGATCGCAGGCACACGGTTTTGCATCAGGGCCCGCTTCATGATCAGTATGCCTGGCGTACCGGGCCCACCGGGAAATTTGTGCGGCGAAATAAAAATCGCGTCCTTGGCCGTTTCCGCCCCCGCATTGGGGTTCATTTCGATCGGCACATAGGGTGCCGCGGCGGCGAAATCCCAGGCAGCGATGGCACCGTGGCGATGCAATAACCTGGTCACGGCATGGGTATCGGTAAGAATGCCGGTTACGTTGGAGGCGGTGGAAAAGCTGCCGATTTTCAGCCGCCGGCCCGCATACCGCAACAATTCCGCCTGCAAATGATCCTGATCCACCAGGCCGGAATCGTCTTCGTCGATCACCACCACATCGGCGATGGTTTCCCGCCAGGAGATTTCGTTGGAATGATGCTCGAACGGTCCGACGAAAACCACCGGGCGCTGGTCCACGGGAATATGCCGGGACAGGCCATGGCGCGCATCCAGTTCGTCTGGCAGGCGCAAATTGAGAATATTGACGAAGCGGTCGACCGCGCCCGTGGCGCCGGAGCCGCAAAAAATCACCGCATCATCTTCGCCGCCGCCGACCGCATCCAGAATGATCCGCCGGGCATCCTCGCGAAACCGCGTTGTCTGATAGCCGGTGCCGGAAGTCTCCGTATGGGTGTTGGCGTAATAGGGTAAGACTTCGTCGCGAATAAAATCCTCGATAAAACTCAATGAACGGCCCGACGCCGTAAAATCCGCATAAACTATTTTGCGCGGGCCAATGGGGCCTTCAATCGTATGGTCAACACCAATCTGCGCCTCGCGGATGGTGGTAAGGAATTTGCAGTCGCCCATGATGTTCCCCATCGCTGATAGGTCGTGCGAGAATTCACGCCGTCAGTCTGTGGAATAGAAGATACATCCTTTCTGCTCAAGCAAGCAACATCAGGTAAACCCCGTGGCCGTCGCGACTTCCTTGAACAGCATGTAACTTGCGACAAGCAGCAGGAAAACCGCGAACGTGGTCTTTAGAATACCTTCGGGGATCTTGTGGGAAATCAGGCCGCCCACGAAACCAGCACTGACGGCGACGGCGGAAAAGGTCGCCATCAGGCCAAGGTCGATAGGCACCGAACCTGCATAACCGGCAAAGCCGGCAAATGATTTCAGCGCGATGATCGCCAGGGAGGTGCCAACCGCCTGTTTCATGGGCAGGCCGGACAGCAGAACCAGGGCCGGTACGATCAGGAAGCCGCCACCCACCCCGACGATGCCGGTCAAGACACCAACCAGGACGCCATGCAGCGCGATATGACCGTAATGCAGTGGTGCATCCGCCTCGACCGGCGCTATCAGGTCCGCCCCATCGGGGGTCCGTCCCACGACCACCGGCACCCGCCGGGGCCGCAGCATCTTGTAGGCGGCGGCATACATGATCAGCGCAAACATCACCAATTGCAGCGTCTCGGGCATGACAACGCCGATCTTGGCGCCAACGAAAGTGCCCACCGCGCCAAAGGCGCCAAATATGAGGACAATGCGTAAATTGACATTACCGCGCCAGCCGTGCTGCAACGCCGTGATGCCGGCGGTCAGGCCAACCACGCCAAGGCTCATGGCAATCGCTGGCTTGGGATCAACACCAAGCAGATAGATGAACGCGGGCATGGTAACGATGGAGCCGCCGCTGCCAAGAATGCCAAGCAATAGGCCGGTCGAGGCCCCAGCGATCAACGCAAGTATGGACATACGCACACAACCCTAACAACTTTGCCCGCTGCCAGGACAGCGGCACGACGGCACTATTCCGGCGCGCAATAGAGCCGGTGCAACAAGGCGATGATTTCCTGGGCTTCGCTGCTGCAGAGAGAATAACGAATCTCCTTGGCGTTGCGTTGATTTGAGACAAGTCCCTCTTTACGCAGTCGCGCCAGATGCTGCGACAGTCTGGGCTGTGGAATACCGGTCGCATGTTCCAGGGAGGTGACGTTCATTTCCTCCTGCACCAGCATGCACAGAATCTGCAATCTGTCCGGATTGGCGATCGCCTTGAGGATCTTGCTCGCCTCGACCGCGACATCGGCAAGTTCAGTTGAATCCACTGCTCGATCCCGTTCCCGTTCCGTCAAAATTCCTTCGGCGCTATTCTTGAATTGACCGAGCAGCCCGAGGAAGTCAAGTTTGCCGGTGAAACATATCACCAAGGCGAGTGACGGCATGAGCAGACTTCTGGTCCTGCAACACACGGAAGCGGAATATCTCGGCCAGCTCGAAGAGCATCTCGAATCCCGGCGCATTGCCTTCCAGTACGTACGTCCGTTTCTCGATTCCGCATGGCGGCTGAAAACCTTCGATCCCTTCGACGGCCTGATATTACTGGGTGGCGGTCCGTGGGGCAGCGCCGGGATTAAGGACCTGCCCTCGTTGGCCGATGAGGTCGAGCTTTGCGCCCGTTATCTTGCCGATGGGCTGACGGTTCTTGGCTTTGGCCTCGGCGCCCAGATCATGGCACTGGCGGCAGGGGGCCGTACAGAGGCGGCACCGCTTGAATTCAAGCTAACCCAGGCGGTCCGTCAGGACGGCGAAGCGGCCGCAGCCTTTCTGCCGAAACAATTCCATGTTGTCCTGTACGGTCCCGACAAGGCATTACCGCCGCCACAGGCACGCATCCTGGCGCGGGACGCAGACGGCGGCGCGATGGTCTTTCAAATAGCTGACAACAGTTTCGGCTTTGCCGGCCATCCCGGTGTGAAGTCCGGCATGATCGAAGACCTGATCATGGAATTCGAGGACGGGCCGGACAATGCCATTCCGCAACTGAACGAATTGCGGGCGGCGCACGGCGATATCGAACTGGGTCTGGCGCACATCATGGCAGGACTGATACAGCGTACAGGATGGATGCGGCGGGGCTGAAATTATCACTTGCGAAAAATCGCATATGACGACTAAAATCACAGTGCAAAACAGGGAAATAGCATGGCCGAAAAATTACTGATCATCCTGGTCAACACCGATCCCAGGAACGGCGAGGAACTGGGCGCGCCATTCTTTCAGGCCACCGTCGCCGCCGCCATGGAATACGAGGTCGAAGTGGTCTGCACCGCCACTGCCGGACAGTTGATGCGAAAGGGCGTGGCAGAGAAATTGTTCGTCAAGGAAGGCTCGCCGAAAAGCGTCTATGACTTCATCAAGGATGCCCACGAGGCCGGCGTGGTCTTCAACTGCTGCTCGCCCAACCTCGATCTGTTCGATATGAGCGTGGATGACCTGATCCCCGAATGCTCCGGCGTGGTTGGCGGCGCCTATCTGATCGAGCAGGTGATGGAAGACGACGAAACCCGCGTCCTGACCTACTAGCCAAGATGTCGAGCCAGGAACAACACGATCAAACCGAGGCGGACGGGGCGCCGGAGCGGGAAGAACTGGACGAGATCTTTGACGACATCCGCGGCCATCCCCGTTACGACCACGAACTGAACGGCTGTCTCAACTGCGGCATCTGCACCGCCACCTGTCCCTCGGCGCATTACTACGATTATTCCCCGCGCGAGATCGTCCAGTTGCTATGGACCGAGAACCTGGAAGGCATCCACGATGCCATGCAGGAGAAAATCTGGGCCTGTGCTCAATGTTATACCTGCGCGGCGCGCTGTCCTTTCGGCAACTCGCCGGGCGGCCTGGTCATGGTGATGCGGGAAGTGGCGATCAAGCATGGCATGGAATCCGCCAGGGAGGTCCTGCGTCCCTTCTCCCGCGTCATGCTGAAGGTGATGACCACGGGCAATCAACTGGCGCCGAACATGATCACGCCGGAACATTTTCCTGACTGGGGCCCGAATATTTCCAAGGTCGATGCGCCCCTGAACATTCTGCGCAAGGCCATTCCCCTGCCAACCTTGCAAACCCTGGAGACCGCCTGGTCAGTCAATCTGAAAACCTCGATCGAGCTTTACACCATCTGGGAAGAAACCGGCGTTCTCGATCAGCTTGAAACCATGGACGAGAACCTGTTCGACGTGATCGTCGATATCATGGATGAAAAGCGCGAGGATTATGAAGACTGGCTGGAGGAGCAGGAAGACGACGACGACGAGGATGACGACGATGACGAATAGCGGCGGACGTTACACCGGCCATGGCGATGAATGGCGCGATGCCAAGTTGAGCGCCCAGGACGCGCAAACCGCGACGTCCTGGGTCGAACAGAAAATCGACAAGCGCGCCTTGCTGACCAACAAGGACCGGGTCGAGGATGTGCGTGATGCCATGTGGGAGCTGGAGAAGGACGGCCAGATCATTGTCCACAGGGTCGGCGAGCAACATGAACCCGTCGGGGCCAAAACGCTTTATGGCTGGGACAAGAAAATTCCGACCAATCAGTTATGGCATCACAAATCCTGCGGTCAATGCGGCAATATTCCGGGCTATCCGGCCTCTATATTGTGGTTGATGAATGAGAACGGCATCCGTTATCTCGACGAGACGGATCAGACCTCGTGCACGGCATGGAATTATCATGGCTCCGGCATCGGCAATATCGTTTCCCTGGCGGCGGTGTTCCTGCGCAATTTCCATCAGGCCTATGTCTCGGCCAAGGCGGAGGGGCTGGATCCGGGCTATTATTACCCCTTGGTCCATTGCGGCACCTCGTTCGGCAATTACAAGGAAATCAGGCATTTCCTGATGCACTCGGCGGAACTGCGCGAACAGGTGCGCAAGATCCTGGCCAAGCTGGATCGTCTGATAGACGGCAAGCTGCTGATCCCCGAGGAAATCGTGCATTATTCCGAATGGCTGCATGTGATGCGCAAAAAGATCGCGGCCAGGCAGCAGATCGACGCCTCCGCCCTGCGCGTGACCATTCATCCGGCCTGCCATGTCTACAAAATGATCCCCGAGGACGTGATCTATGACGACGATGTGCTGGACGGCAATCGGGTCGCGGTTTCCACGGGCATCATGCAGGAGATGGGCGCCCAGGTAATCGATTATTCCACCTGGTATGACTGCTGCGGCTTCGGCTTTCGCCACATTATTTCCGAACGGGAATTCACCCGCTCCTTCGCCATCGACCGCAAGGTCAAGGTCGCGGTGGAGGAGGCCGAGGCTGACGTCATGATCGGCCACGACACGGGCTGCATCACCACCCTGGACAAGAACCAGTGGATCGGCAAGGCGGTGGATAAAGCATATGAACTGCCGGTGCTGGCGGATTGTCAGATGGCGGCCCTGCTATGCGGCGCGCATCCCTACAAAATCGTGCAGATGCATTGGCACGCCTCCCCCTTCGAAGGTTTGTTGGAAAAAATCGGCGTGGACTGGCAGGCCAGGAAGGCGGAATTCGAAGCGTATTTGGAAGAGGTCGCGGCGGGCAAAATCGAAAATCTTTACGATGCCAAGCGCGCCATCACCTCGGGCGAAGGATATCAACGGTGACTGAGCCTATTTTGATTGTCGGCGGCGGGCCGGCTGGTCTGTCGGCGGCCCAGGCGTTATCCTCCATCGGACGCAAATCCATTCTGGTGGAGAAGGAGGCGGAGCTTGGCGGCACACCGATCCTCTCGGGCTATGCCAAACTGGTGCCCAGCGGCGAATGGGCCAGGGATGCCATCGGCGGCATGGTGCAAAGGGTCATGGACAGTGATCTGGTCGATGTTCGCCTGGGCACCCGCGTTGAAAGCTTCGACGGCGCGCCGGGTGCGTTCACCACCAGCTTGAGCAATGGTGACAGCTGCCAGGTTTCGTCCGCAATTCTGGCCACTGGGTTCACCCATTTCGATTCCATCAACAAGCCCGAATGGGGCTTCGGCAGCCATGCGGACGTGGTCACCACGGTACAGGTGGAACAAATGATATCGTCGGGCAAGGGCGTCTATTGCCCTTCCGATGGGCGAGCGCCGGAACGGGTCGCCATTCTGCTCTGTGTAGGTTCCCGCGACCGCCAGATCGGCCGGGAATGGTGCTCCAAGATCTGCTGTACCGTTTCGGCCAACATCGCCATGGAAATTCGCGAGCAGCTACCCGAAAGCAGCGTCTACATCTACTACATGGATATCCGCACCTTTGGCCTGAACGAGATCAACTACTATTGGCGCAGCCAAGAGGAATTCAAGGTCAAGTATATCAAGTCCCGCGTCGCCGAAGTCACCTCGGATGGCAACAGGCTGATGATCAAGGGCGAGGACACCTTGGTCAAACGGCCGATCTCCATTCCCTTCGATTTGGTGGTGCACGCCATCGGCATGGACCCCAATCTGGAAAACCCTTCCATCGCGGAAACCTTTGGCGTCGATCTGCAGGCGGAGGGGCATATCGCCCAGCAATCCGCCTACGGCGCCATTACCATGACCTCGCGCCCGGGCGTCTATGTCGCCGGTGCCGCCATGGGACCGGAAACCATCGACGATTCCATCGCCCAGGGACAGGCGGCCGCACTGGCAGCCATCGTGCCGGCAACACCGTCCGAGGCAGCGGAATAAGTCGATGCGGTTCAAGCTATTCAAGCGCCAACCGCCCCCCGCACCCGTTGCCGTATCCGGCGCGGTGCTGCACCTATCGGGGCCGACCTTGGAGCAGGCCCTCTCGGCGCTACGGGACGGCGCGGCGGACTATGGCGGCGTGGACCGCCTGCTGGATGCGTTGGCGGCCAAGGCGGAATATTTCAAAAGCCAGCTGGGCGATGGCGCGGTCCAGCATCTTGGCGAACCGGGTTTGTACGACCTTGCCGCTTTCATGCCGTCGGTGCGCCGGCATATCGGCACGGCGGTGGCCGAACATGGCATCGATCATCTGCGGGCGGCCCTTGCCGCGCTGTTGGAAAATAGCGGCAATCCAGATGCTGTTGACCTCCGCATGGCGGCATTCGTCTCCGCCTTTCCCAGCGGCCGCGAATATCGCTGGGTGCGCGATCTAGCGGCGGAAGTCTTGCATTTCACCACACCTGGCGTTTACCCCTTGATGACCCGCTGGGTCTGGGATGCGCGGGCCGATAGCGGCGTCCTGCGGGAAATCTGGCATGGCGCACCAAGGCGCCTTGAAGTCGGGGACGACTTTCAAACTCACCTGAATTTGCGCGCCGAGCTGGTTGGCTACGTCATCGAACGGGGCTTTGCTTCCGACCCTGAATTCGGTGCCGATCTTTTGTGCGCGCAGGTTTATGCCGGATACATCGCCTCTCAAGGCGCCAGTTATCTGAAGACGGACTTCTCCGGCCCCGGCGATGAATTCAAATACACCCTGCGCATGCTGGGCCTGGACGCCGCCGACTTGGGCGGCGGGCGGACAAAGGTAAAAACAGCGGGCCGGGAGCGGCACCGCTTTACCAGCCTTTTGGAGGGCGGTGCCTAATGCCCATCCATGAGAAGTCCCTGATCCGACCGGAAAACCTGACCGAGCACGAAAAGCTGGAAATCGACGGCGTTGATGTCTCCGGCCACTGGAGCACTTTTATCGAAACCCGCGTGGTCAGCGATTACAACGAGCGTATGGAGGCGGAAATCGCCGCCCTGCCCGGCGGCGAATACATTCACCGCTGCTTTCAATGTTCCTCGTGCACCAATGTCTGCACGGTCAATAGCCTGAACCCGGATTTCAACCCGCGCTATTGGATCTATTTGGCCCGCATGGGCTTTGAAAGCGAATTGCTGCGCGACAAGGATCTGATCTGGCAATGCGTCTCGTGTCACAAATGCACCCATGCCTGCCCCCGAGATGTGGCCCCCGAAGGCGTCATGAAGGCCATGGCGACATGGCTGGAATTGAAGGGCCACACGGAAGCCAAGCCGTCCGCTTCCTTCGATGCGGAATTCTCGGAACAGGTGTTCGCAACCGGCAAGATCGAGGAAGGCCGCATCATCCGCGGCTTCTTCAAGCGCACCGGCCAGCCGTTGCGCCAGCCGTGGCTGGAGGAAATGGCCCGGCGCCTGGCCCGCCGTCTGCCGTTCTTGCTGGGCATGAAGATGGCCCTGGCAACATTGTTCCGGCCGCGCACGCGGGATTGGGATAAATCGCGGGCGGCCATCGCCGACTATCTTGCGGAACAAAAATCGGCACAACAACGCGCCCTGGATTTGGACTGAGGTTTAGGCAATTGAGCGAAAAATATAAAACCGTCGCCTACTACCCCGGCTGCGCCCTGGAAGGTACGGCGCATGGTTATAACCGGTCCACCAAGGCAGTGGCGGCCAAGCTGGGACTGAACCTCGTCGAGGTGCCCGATTGGAACTGCTGTGGGGCGATGGAAGTCAAGAACATCGATCCCGAATTGCAGAACTATCTCTCGGCCCGCAATCTGGCGATCGTCGCCGAAAAGATGAACGTCGACACCGTAATGTCGCCCTGCAACGGCTGTTACCACAATCTGAAAAAGGCCGAGCACGACATCGCCAACAAGCCGAAAACCCGCGAGGTGGTGGACGGTCTGTCCAACAAGGCCGGCCATGCCAGCTATCAGGCCGGCAGTGTCGAAAGCATCCATGCCCTGGATTGGCTGAAACAAGCCATTGGCGAGGATGGCATTCGCGAACGGGTGAAAAACAGTCTGCAGGGTCTGAAGATCGCCAATTATTACGGCTGCATGTACACCCGCCCGCGCAATATCTTCCCCGAGAAGGATCAAGGCGAGGGCAGCGAGTCCACTTACCAGCCTCATTATATGGATGATCTGTTGCGGGCCGCAGGCGCCGAAATCGTCGACTATCCCCTGAAGACCGCCTGTTGCGGCGGGGCGCATACGTTGGCGGATTCCGATACCTCGACCAAGCTGGTGCTGAACCTGCTGCAAACGGCGGAAGACTGCGGCGCCGATGTCATAGCCACCGAATGCCCGACCTGCCATTCCGGCCTGGAAATGCATCAGGTCCGGGCCGAGACGGAATTCGGCGTCAAGACCACGCCAAAGATGCTGTATTTCACTCAGTTACTGGGTCTGGCAATGGGACTGTCAGGGCGTAAGCTGGGCCTGCATGAAAATGTCTCCGATGCCGGCGCCCTGTTAAAACAAAAGGGCCTGACATGACGACCCTGGCAAACATTGAAACCCGGCTGCAACAAATGCGCCGTGATCCGGCACAAAGCCCGCTCGCCCTGGCCGAGGAACTGCTTGGCCTGGGCGAACAGATCATGGAACATTGGCTGCGGGCCAAGGGCCAGGTGCCGACAACGGAGAAACGGGATGGTTTCCGGCTGCTAGCCCTGCACCGGCAGGGCTGTGTTGGCGATCCGTCCTTTCACGCCTGCCGTGAAAGTTGCCGGGAATTGGTCTATTATCGAAACCTGCTGCACGGCGCGCCGGAGCACGAAGACGTCGAAAACCGTTTGGCGATGGCCCGCGCCGTGGCGCTGCATCTGTGCCTGTTTATCGGCGGCAAGATGCAGGACCCCGCGTTGGGTGATTTCTGTTGCTCATCCCGGCCACAGCGGACAGCCGCGATGGCGCCGGCGTAACGAGATGGAGGATATCTGAGATGGCCGTGGTGCTTGGATGCGAGCTGCCGGACGAGCTGCTCTACGACGTCGAGAACAACATGTGGTACCTCGAAAACGACGATGGCAGCCTGACCGTCGGCATGACCTCCGTCGCCATGGGCATGGCCGGGCCGCTGGTGGCGGTGACGCCGAAAAAGGTCGGGCGCAAGGTGAAGCCTGGAAAGTCCTGCGCCACCATCGAATCCGGCAAATGGGTCGGGCCAGCCAAATTGGCCAGCGGCGGCGAAGTGGTCGAAATCAACGAGGCCTTGGTCGCCACGCCCGCATTGGCCAATGAAGACCCTTACAATCAGGGCTGGTTGCTGCGGGTCCAGCCCGACGATTGGGCCGGGGTCAAACCGCAATTGATTACCGGCGGCGCCATTACCGCCGCGTTCGAAGCGAAAATGCAGGCCGACGATTTCGCCGGCTGCGAGGCGGCAGCCTGAACAGGGGCCGCCTCGATTAGGTTCCACCAATAGGATCCACTAGGGGAAGAACGGGAGAGAAAAATGTCCGAGGAAACCAGTAACGCCAAAAGCATGTCGCTCATCGTCACCAAGGGAACGTTGGACTGGGCCTATCCGCCCTTCATTCTGGCGACCACGGCCTCCAGCATGGGTCTGGATGTCAGTATGTTTTTTACCTTCTACGGCTTGGGCCTGCTGCAAAAGAAAATGGATCTGGAGGTCTCCGCATTGGGCAATCCGGCCATGAAGATGCCCATGGCCGGCATGCATATGGGCATGCCCAATCTTATCGCCACCATGCCCGGTGTCGGCGCCATGGCCACGGGCATGATGAAGAACATGATAGAGAAAAAGGGCGTTGCCTCGATCGAGGAATTGCGCGAAGAGGCGATCGAGGGCGATGTACGTCTGATTGGCTGCCAGATGACCATGGACCTGTTCGAGTTCAAGAAAGATGACCTGATCGACAATATCGAGGTCGCCGGCGCCGCGACTTATGTTGAGAACGCCCTGGAAGCGGATATCAACCTGTTTATCTAGTGGCCGTCATGGCTGAGTTTCGAAAAGGAGTTTATCGATGGCGGATCAAGTATTGGATGCCAAGGGTCTGAATTGCCCCCTGCCCATCCTACGGGCGAAAAAGGCAATCAAGGGCATGGAAACCGGCGGCACGTTGGAGGTCGAGGCCACGGATCCAGGTTCGGTCAAGGATTTCGAGGCCTTTTGCCGAGTCACCGGCAATGACCTGCTGGAATCGTCCGAGGAAGACGGCGGCGTCTACAAGTTCCTGATCAAGAAAACCGGATAGCACCGCACAAACTCCGGCGAACTTCTCATCGGTCATTGCCGGGCTTGACCCGGCAATCTTGGTCAATAATCGGCCGGTCGGTGCCTTCGAGCCTCAGAGATGCCGGATCAAGTCCGGGCATGACAATTGCTTGCCGAGAGAATAGCAGCAAAACCCCGTCGATCGCCGAGAACCGCCGCCAGCTAGACCAGATCCGACTTTCTTAAATTGTCGGCCAGGGTCCTCAGGAAGACGATCGAGGACTGGGTCTCCGGATCACCGAGCATTTTCAAGGTCGCCATGATGCCGCCGGGCGCGGCGTAGTCGGCGGAATCGCGGATTGCGCCGTTGACCGCTTCCTTGGCGGTATGGGCCAGATCGGCGACTTCCTCGTTCGCCAGATTGCTCACCATGTGCTCCATGAAGCCGGCCAGGCGCTCGACCATGCCGTCGGTCATGGCATTGCGCATGGCGCCAAGCAAACGGATCAGCTCGAAGGTAGCGGTCAGGTCACCCGTCCGGTGCAGCACCGTCAATTCATCAAGCAGGCTATGCACGGCATCGCGCGTATCCTCCTCGTTAAGGCGGTCCAGCAGCTCCAGGCCATTGCCCAGGGTCGCGGTCAGGCGTTCCACCATCTGATCCGTCAGGGCGTCGCCGGCCGCCGTGATCAGACGGTCCAGCCCCTCCGGTGCATTGGGTAGGCTATTGATATCACTCATCGTTCAGCCCCCCTTACAGCAGGCCGCGCGCGGACAACCAATAGAGCCGGTTGTAGGCAAGCTTGAACCAATGGATCATCTTCGAGGGCGGGCCTGGGTTCGGCGGCGTTGTGTAGTTGAACCAAACATAGGTGCCGCTATCCATGCCGGTCTCGACAAAGCAGAACACCTTGCCGTCGTACAGCCGCGCGGTGCGTCCTTCCAATACCAGGGATGCCAGATTGTCGATCAACGTGTCGGCCTCGAAATGCGCCGTTGAACCAGCCTTGGAAATGGGAATGTTGGTGGTATCACCAACCACGAAGACATTGGGAGAACCTTCCCTGTTCAGGGTTTCCCGGTCGGTGGGCACCCAGCCGCCGGCGCCCAGTTCCGAGGCCTCGATCACCTCGGCCCCGCGATGGGGCGGGATCGTCACCAGCAGATCATAGGGCAAGGTGGAGCCTTCCTCTGACTCGATGGTCTTGGCCGCCGGATCGACCGCCTTGGCGTTGAAGAAAGTCTCGTACTTGATGCCATATTTGTCGAACTCGGCATTGGCCCAATGGGCCACCGGTTCCAGGGCATGCAGGCGGCCGATGGGATAGGTATAGGTGATCTCGGTCTTGTCCAGCAGGCCGCGCTTTTCGAGGTGGTCATACAGCATGAAGGTGATTTCAAGCGGCGCCACGGGGCACTTGTGCGGCGCATTGACGTTGACCACGATCTTGCCGCCGTCAAAATCATCCAGCGCCTGACGCATCTTGCGGGCGCCGTCCAAATCGTAAAACCAGTGCGCGCCCTCGGCCATGCCGGGGATTTCATCCGGCACGATGCGCGAGCCGGTGGCGATCACCAGATAGTCGTAGCCGAAGCTTTTGCCGGACTTGGTTTCAACCTGGTTGCCCTCGACATCAATTTTAGTCGCCGGATCGACAAAGAAATTCACCCGGCGGTCGAGCACCTTTTTCTGGCCGCGGAACAGCTCTGTCTCGCGGATGCCGCCGAATGGAACGTACAGCAGACCAGGCTGATACATATGCTGGTCCGTCGCCCCCAGCATCGTGATGGAAACTTCCCCCGCACGCAGCTGGCTGCCTAATTGGCGGCAG
Organism: uncultured Rhodospirillaceae bacterium; assembly: GCA_964590195.1. Classification (GTDB taxonomy): domain Bacteria; phylum Pseudomonadota; class Alphaproteobacteria. Next base: position 29,658 of record CAZPWJ010000062.1, read on the forward strand.
AGCCCGTTGGCGGTAATGGTGCCAGCCAAACCGCCGCCGACAATCAATATGCGCTTGCTCATTATTCGTTCCTCCCATGTTATATTTGGGAAGCCACGCCATTAGCTGGCTTTCAACCGGCTTCCTTCCAGAAACTCTGTTTCATTTACTATTTTGCCTTGATAATGCGGATGCTCCAATAGCCGTCCAGTTCCTCTGATTCACCCATTTCATGCCCCACCTTGGCAACCCATTCTGGAATGTCCTTGATCGAGCCTTGGTCCGACGACAAGACCTCGATCTCATCACCGATTTCAATCAGCTTCAATCCGGCGATCAGTTCCAGCAAGGGGCCGGGGCAAAAGGCGCCTCGGGCATCAATGGTTGTTGTGCTCATAATTACGGTTTTTCTTGCGTTGCTATAGAACAATCCGTGCCTATCCGGTTGACGCAGACACCCGCTACATCTAGTATCTGTC
>CAZPWJ010000063.1:0-29623 GCA_964590195.1 uncultured Rhodospirillaceae bacterium
CCTTGACCGTCGCGGCGCCGATGCCTCGACTACCGCCGGTCACAAGAGCAATTTTTCCCATTTTCATCTTTCCTTCCTTATCACCGCACCTTGGCATTAGTCTTTCTGTCATTGCTATGAGTATTGATCATTTTCGGCTAACCGGCACCCGGTTCGTTCAGGTTGTACCATTGCATTTCACGGCTTGATCCCGGCTAAAATACGTTTTGCCTCGGAGGCGCCTTCGATGAAATAGACTTGTTCGCCGTGGCCGACAAGGACGCCGCGCGGGGAGCGGAGAAATAAGGCTGACCTGGTGTCCGTAACTAGAAGAAGGAAACAGCGCCAATGCCCAATCAAGTCAGCGAAGATCATCTCTTCACCTTCGCCGTCATCGCCGATACCCATGTAACCGAGGAGGAGGCAGAGGCGATTGGTGGCTACGATGTGGACACCGTAAAATTGGGCGCGGCGCGGTCAGCTTATGTGGTCCGCGAGCTTAATCGTCTGGCGCCTGACTTCGTCGTTCACCTTGGCGACATCACCCACCCCGAACCCGGCACGCCGGCCTATGAGGATTCGGCGAAACGTTTTCACACGGTCTATGAAGACCTCGAATGCCCGCTTTATCTGGTGGCCGGAAATCATGATATCGGTGAAAAGGCCTTTATTGGCGCGCCCCTGCCCCCACAGCAGGAGCAGCTCACCGTCAACGATGACATGATCGCCGAGTACGAGCGGCATTTTCAGGCCCAGTACTATTCCTTCGAACACCAGGACTGCCTGTTCGTGATCATCAACGGCATGATCGTCAACTCTGGCCTGGACTGTGAGGCGCGACAACGCCATTGGCTGGAAGCGCTGCTGGCGGAAAACCAGGGCCGGCGCATCTTCATGTTTTCCCATTACCCAGCCTATCTGTCCCGTCCGGATGAGACAGGCCACTATGACGCCACGGACGAGCCGGGCCGGTCATGGCTGCTGGGAGTGTTGGAGCGTTACAAGGTCGAAGCTTTCTACGCGGGACATGTCCACAACTTTTTCTTCAACCGCCATGGCGCGACCAGTTGCTATGTCCTGCCGTCGGTCTGTTTCCTGCGTCATGATTATCACGAGCTGTTCCGCGCGGCACCGGGCATGAAACAGGGGCGGCACGACGGCGCCAAGCTTGGTTATGCCGTGGTCCAGGTCCACGGCGCGGGGCACCTTAATCACATCATCCGCAGCCATGGCCGCACGAATGACCAGGCAGAGGAAGCTGACCCCTTGCCGTTGGTTCACGGCCTGGCACCGAACCGTGGCGGTATCGGCCTTGATTTGCGCCAGCCCTGGTGCGAAAGCGCCAACATCCCCACACCCTGGGGGCTGGATGTCTTCAGACGCAAGCAGATCCGCAACGACTATCCGCTGTTGGCCTTGTGGGAGATGGGGGTTCGCGACTTGCGGCTGCCGCTCGACGATCTGGCCGATACGGAGACGCGGCGCCGGATGGCCGAACTGGCCGCGCTCGGCCACCGCTTCACCGCCTACACCTACGGTTTGCCCAAGGGCGCGGCGCGCCAGGCCCTGATCGATCATGGCCAGATCTTGAGCGCCTGGGAAGTTATCGCGCCGACCACCAGTGTGCCCGAATTGCTCAGCGGCATCGCCGCCCTAAAGGGCGGGACAGCGGTCTTTTTCAATGCCTACCGGGCGGGTGCGAAGTCGTTCAGCGGCAGCCATGGCCTGGATGCCGACGAGCCTGGCACCGTTGAAGCGCTACTCGCCCTCGACGGTGCGAGAGACGTTATCGACGGCTTGGTCTTTGGCGCCCATTGGCGGCAAGCGCCGTTGCCGGCCATGATCGCGGCCCGGGACAGCGTCGCCGGGCTGGGGCTCATGGCGGCTGTCCATGTGCAGTTCGCTTACCGCAGGCCGCGGGAACATGATGAGGCCGAGCGCTACGATGCCAACCGTGTTGCGGAGGCCGTGGTCGGTGCCCTAGCCTACGATGAACTCGCGGTCTTTCTCGATAACTTCACCGGTATTGACCGAGGCTATTATTTCAGTGGCGGCTTGGTTGACCGGCTTTACAACCCAGCTGCCGGCGCCCACATCGTCCGCCACCTGCACGCCGCCTTGCAGGATGGATGCCAAATCGGTGCGACACACCAAACTGGCGATGACCGGGTGGTTGAGCTGCATGAACCTGGCGGCGCGCTGCTGCTGCCCGCGGCCGAGACTAACCCGGCATCGCTGCCATCCGCGCCGGCACGCACGATGGGACGCTGGATTGACCTGAGCCATGGGAAATTGGTGGCAGAGCGCCTTACCGGTCCCACTTTGGTGCTTCCTGAATAGGAACCCCGTTCGGCCGGTGTGAACGACTTAGTCGAGAATTGGCAGAACAAGTCGTGGCGCCGGATAATTCGAGGCGTTGGCCCAGGCTTAATATTTCGCGTTGTTACACAAACAGCAATGGCGGCTGCTCTCCGCAAGGACGCTGATGCTGTCGTTGTGAGTTCCATGAGTCCGAAAGGCGCCAATACCTGTCATCCGTCGATATAGCTATTCCCGATAGTATTCCGACGAAGAGAGGAATTTGCCTTAAAACGCCGTCTTGCCGGCATATTAGCCGCCGATGTGATCCAATACTCACGGCTAATGGCCGAGAACATCACCGCCGCGCTATTGCGTTTACGCTGTCTGTTTGTGATATCGCGCAATTCTACGTTTACTTACAAGGGCCGGGTGGCAGACGCCCGCGTCCACGTCCGTGACGGCCGTCACTTGTCGATGTTCGCCGGCCCCTTAGGTTTATCCTGGTTCGAAATTCCGTATGAAGATATGCCGAACCCTGAAAGGGCGATGGTCGTTGAGTGGTTGATGTTGAGGGCAAACATAGGACTTCCGGCAGGAAGGGCGTGGCGACATTCAGCAATCGTTTGCTGCTGTTATTGTCGGTTGCGGTCATAGCCTGGGTGCTGGGGATCTGGCACGGCGCCAGGGATCAACGGGTGGCCATGGCTTTCTCGGCAGCCAAAAGTGTGGTCTCAAACTGGTTATTGGACCCTAAGCAGCAGAGTTGGTGGCGCACCGCCACGGTGATCGTAGCGCAAGGTATTTTGCCGGACGACATGTTGGTACTGCAACCGGACTCGTGGTGGCAGCCAGTGTCGAAATCAGCCAGCAGCGGCGTTGTGCAGCATGACTCGGCCAGAAGTCAGAAAGGTTACACACTATACACATCCGGCCACGGACAGGCCGCCCGCCTGATCGATATGCAAGGGCGGGAGGTTCACCGCTGGGCACTTGATTTCCTCCATGCATGGCCCGAGCCGAGCCACATCTCGGATTTGGTGCCCAAAGGCAATATTCACTGGGAAACCGTCCATGTCCTCCCGAACGGGGATTTGCTGGCGATATATATCGGTCACGGCAGCACGCCCTATGGCTATGGCTTGGTCCGTCTGGACAAGGATTCGCGGTTACTGTGGCGATACGACGGTCACGCGCACCATGATATCGACGTGGGGCCGGACGGGACAATCTATACGCTCGGGCAGCGGGTTCGCGAAACGCCATTATTGGCTAGAACGTCGATCACGCCGCCTTTCCTCGATGACTCGGTCGTCCTGCTCTCGCCCGACGGCAAGGTTCTCAAGGAAGTATCGATCGCCGACGCCTTTGCCCGGTCGCCCTATGCGGATCTGTTGAACCTCGCTTTGCCCAACCATCGGGGTGATCTGCTGCATGCCAATCAGGCCGAGTATATTGGCGCCGCCGACGCCGCGCATCTGCCCGGGGTTGAAGCCGGGCATGTGCTGTTGTCGTTGCGCGAAATTAGCACCATAGCCGCGTTGGATCCTGAACGCGGGATTATAAGTTGGGCGCTGCGCGGTCCCTGGTTGTTCCAGCATGATCCCGATATTTTGGCAAACGGCAATATTTTGATTTTCGACAATCGGGGCAATTTCGGACCCGGCGGCCCGTCGCGAATCCTCGAAGTTGACCCAAGAACAAGCGATATCGTCTGGCGATACACGGGCAATGGTAAGGCGCCTCTGTACAGCCGTGTCCGCTCCGATGCTCAGAGACTGGCGAATGGCAACACCTTGATTACCGAATCCGAGCAAGGTCGCATTATCGAAGTAACCCCGGACGGCGGCGTGGTTTGGGCTTTCCTAAATCCGGCCCGGCGCGACAGCAAATATAGAGGAGCCGACGCCGAAATCGCGGCTATTGGCCTCGACACCATTCGTCTGACACCGGAACAGCTGCCATTCTTGAAATTGCCGAATTGAAGCCATTACAAAAGGATACAATCAAGATGACTGACAAGAGAGATTTTGGCGCGCATCAAGGACATTGTTGCCGAGAATCGGCGCGGCCCATGCGGCTCATCCTGGCCCTATGGGCAGTGGCTGTCCCGGCTTTGGTGCCGGCCACCGCCTGGGCCTATATTGGCCCCGGTGCTGGTATCGGCGCCATGGGAGCTGTGGTCGGGGTGCTGCTGGCGCTGATTACGGCGGTTGGAGTGCTCATTCTTTGGCCGATACGAGCCGTGATGCGCCGACGCGGGCTGGTTTCCGCTGCATCGACGGCGCCCTCCGGTGAGGTGAAAGAGGACAATCGTGGGATTGCTTGATCTGCCGGCGGGCGTATTTGCTTGGCTGGATGATGCGGTTCTGGGAGCCCTTACGCCTTGGACCCGCCTATTGATTTGGGGTGCCATGGGCGGTGCCGCGTCCATGGCGCTTTACGTGTTGCTTTCACCTCAGCGCCGTATCGCGGCAGCGAAGCAACGCGCCGCCGCAGCCCGTGGAAGCCTTCTAAGCCATGATGGTGACTTCGCGGTGGCCAGTGGCCTGGCCGTTGACTCCCTAAAGGCGGCCCTGGCGCATCTGGGCCTAAGCCTGGGCCCCGTGATCCTGGCGTCTCTACCCGTACTTTGTCTTTTGCTCTGGCTCTCCAACAATTATGGGCAAGCCTGGCCCAGTCCTGGCGCTCTAGTCGAGATAACCGCCGGGCCAAATGGTTTCTCAAGAACAATCCAATGGCCGCGACCGGGTGCTTCGTTCACTCTGCAGGATCCTGCCGGTCTGGAAATTCTTACCCTGCCGCCCGCGGCAGCGGTAGGCGTGTTGCACAAACGGCAATGGTGGAACCAGCTTGTCGGCAATCCGACGGGCTATCTGCCGCCTGACCATCCCTACGAACAAATCACCATGCGTCTGCCCATCCATCGATACTTGCCATTCGGGCCTGATTGGCTGGCAGGGTGGGAGGTGATGGCGCTGTTGTCCATGGTTGTCACGTCCCTGGCTATAAAGCTTCTCTTTCGGATCAATTGACAATGACAGTGGCGCCATCGGCACAAGAGTTCAAAGTACCGGCCGGTTTGCGGCTGTTCGGCGCCGTCCTGGCACGCTGGCCCGGGTTCTTTCGGGCCCTCGGCAATCTGGAAACACGGCTGCTGTCAGATGAGCTGTCTTCGGTAATAATCGACCGGCCGATCTATGTCACCGGACTGGCCCGTTCGGGCAGTACCGTTCTGCTTGAGCTGCTCGCATCCCACCAACCTGTCGTCAGCCACCGCTACTCCGACTACCCGCCGATCCATACCATCTATGCCTGGAATCGGTTGCTGGAGAAAATGCCCCGCCGTCCAGTAGCGCCCACCGAACGCACCCATCTGGACGGCATCATGGTAACACCCGACAGCCCCGAAGCCTTTGAAGAGGTTCTATGGATGTCGTTCTTCGATCATCTGCATGACCCGGCGCGGAACAATGTTCTGGGCAGCGATACCAGACAAGCGGATTTTGCCCGCTATTATCGGGAACATATACGCAAACTGTTACTATTGCGCGGCGGTGGGCGTTATCTCGCGAAGGGCAACTACGATCTCTCTCGTATGGGCTACATTCAATCTCTGTTTCCTGATGCCCGCTTTGTCTGGCCGGTGCGCGATCCGGTCTGGCACATCGCCTCCCTGATGAAACAGCATCGCCTGTTCGCCGCCGGGGAGCGGGTCAGTCCCGCCATGCTCGCGCATCTTCGGCGGGTTGGTCATTTCGAGTTTGGACTGGATCGCCGGCCCATCAACACGGGCGATGACGAGGCCTTGCAGGCCGTGCGGGACTGCTGGTCGGCCGGGCGCGAGGTCGAGGGCTGGGCCCGCTATTGGGCCATGATCCATGATTTCGCCGCCGATCAACTGGCTGGCGACAAGGAACTAGCGGCCGCCACTTTGGTAGTTCGCCATGAAGACCTATGCAGCGCCCCGGAAGCTACCATAACAACGCTACAGCGGCATTGCGGTCTGGATAAAAATGAACCTCTACTTGAAGATTGGGCTCGGCGGCTGCACCGGCCCAATTATTACACGCCGGACTTCGACGATCAGGAGCGCGCATTGATCAGGGATCTGGCCGGCGCCAGCGCGGCCCGGCTCGGTTATGACTATTGAGGCGCATTGCCCGTCGCCGCACTAATCTCGAGAGCCGACCAATAAGCAGTGTCCGCGGCGCTCTCTACGGGGCGATGCCAGGCAGATTTCCCGGTTTGTCTCGATTTCTGCTTCATCGCCCATTGCGGGATTGCGTTGACGGCGCCTAAAGCAGGCCGGCTCGGCGGCGGATTTCCTCGTCTTTCAGGGATACGTCGCCGCCGCAATATTCCGCCGCGTCCTCGGTGCACAGCCAGGCGATGGCGCGGGCCGGCCAGTCGGCGGGGATATGAACGGAAGGGTCCAACTGGCTGACCGGGTTGATGCCCGAGGCCTTGATCAGGACCTGCATCTCCGTCGCCACCGTGCCGGGGCTAAGTCCGACCACCCGTATGCCCTGGCTGGCATATTCCAGATGGGTGCTGCGGGTCAGCGAAAGTGCTGCCGCCTTGGCCGAGCAATAATGGCTCCAGCCCTCGCGCACGCCCGTCGCGGCGCCCGAGCTGACGTTGACGATTGCGCCGCCGCCCTGCTCCACCATCACGGGGATTGCGGCGCGCAGGCCGTGGTAGACGCCTTTGTAGTTGATATCGGCGGCCTGGCCCCAGGCGTCAGGGTCCGAGTCCGTAAGGCGGGCGATGGGTTCGATGACCCCGGCGTTATTAATCAGGATATCCAGCCCGCCGAATACATCCTGGCAGCGGGCGACGGCATTGGCGACATCGCCGTAGCGGCTGACATCACAGGTCACGGCCTCCGCCTTGCCGCCGGCATCTCGGATTTCCCCCGCGATCGCTTCAATTTCGGCCGCCGAGCGCGCGGCCAGCACCACGTCGATGCCCAGCCGGGCAAATTTCCGGGCGGTGGCGGCGCCGATGCCCTTGCTGGCCCCCGTCACCAGGGCCGTCTTGTTCTTCAGTTCTTGCACGAAGCTCCCCTCCCCCAAAACTTTGCCATTTCCTAACCGGTGGTCTTTCAATCATTCAACCGGTCATAGTGCAACAGCGGCATTCGGGGAAGGGGAGTACAAGGTCAATGAGCTTAAGCGGCCTCCTTGCAGGCAGCACCGATCTCGACAATATGGCGATGATCCGTACCGCAGCCGCCGCCCAGGACCTTGATCCGGCTAAACCGCTCCGTGATCGTGCGGTAGTCGGCGGCCAGTTCCTTGGGATTACCCGCATCCAGTTCCTCGGCCTCGTCCAGCTCCGCATGGCTGCAGCGGGAGGCGTTGGCGCGGATGGCCCCGATCCGGTCCGTCCAGTGTTCTTCGCCCTTCAGCCTGTCCATGAAATGGGATGTGTGGGCACAGTTGATCAAATAGTAGACCGGCGCGCTGTCCGTGGCCGCATCGACCTCCGTGATGGCGTCGGCCAGGCTTTGGCCCGTGGGCAGATGGCCATCGGTCTCCACCGTGAAGCCGATCACCGAGGGGATACCCGCCGATTTCGCGGCCTGGGCGATGCCGATGCCTTCGTTGACGTTGGTGATGGTCATGGCGGTTACCATGTCCGCGTTGCTGCCGGCGAAGACATTGATCTGAGGTGCGTGATAGGCCTGCGCCTCCTCCGGGCTCATGATTTCACCGGGGTTGTAGCCGTCGCCGCGCGGGCCGATCTGGCCGCTGATGACCATGGGCGTGGCCGGCGTTTCAAATTCGGCGCGCATTTCTTCCAAGAGCGTCACCGCATCTATGTTAACTGTGGCCAGGGCTTCCTTGGAATAGCCCATCTGATCGCCCCAGTCGGCACTGGCCCGCCAGGTCGGCGTTTCCAGGACAAATCCCATGCCCGCATCCCGCGCGATGGCGGCGTGGGTTTGGAAGTACTCGCGTAGCGTTTCGGTGCCGGCCTGATCACGCAACAGATCAAAGGCCGCGAAATAAGGCAGGTCGATGCCCTTGTGAAAGATCAGGATGGTTTCCAGGCCGCTATCGGTCAGAAACCGACCGCCATCCAGCTGTGGTAAGTGCGTGCGATATTTTGACATTGTCCCCATTCCTTGTTGAGTTCCGCCCCGCCGTTGTGGCCCGGGCTTGTCTAGGAATGTCGTAAGAAAGGCGAAAAGAAACTAGTGAACTCATGGTTTCGTGATTGGAATTTCTGTATTCTTTAGTGTTTTCAATGCGTTACGATTTTGTTGCGGGATTACGTTCGGGTGATTTTCCTGGGCACCTAAGGGAGTGCCGCCGCGCTGAGCGGTGCAGGCCGCGCCCGCCGCCGCCGGTTGTTTCGCCGCCATGGACAGCTATCTCCGCTGACTTTAGAGTTGGGCCGGAATTTTGGTTTGGCAAGGAGTATTGGCGTGGCGCCGAAGCCTGGGGCGGCGATTTATTCGTTCGGAGATTACGAGTTGGAACCGGCCCTGCATGAGTTGCGCCGGGATGGTGTGACCTGCGCCATCGAACCGCAGGCATTTGACCTGCTGTGTTACCTGATCGATAACCGCGACCGCCTGATTGATAGAGACGAGTTGAATGAACAGCTCTGGCAGGGACGATTTGTCTCCGATGCCTCGCTCAGCACTGCCGTAAAACTGGCTCGCCAGGCCATTGGCGACAGCGGCAAGAACCAGAACCTGATCCGAACCGTGCCCCGGCGCGGCTTCCGCTTTGTTGGCGAGGTGGCGGTCCGTGTTTCTGATGCGGGGGAATCGGGCGAGGCGGCAAGCGGCGGGCCGGCGGATAGCCCGACCGCCGATGCATTGGAAAACCGCAGACTGCCGCCCGGAAAAATGCCCTGGATACCGGCCTTGGTCATAGCGCTTGTCATGTTTGTCTCGACAGGTGTGATGATTTGGCGCGCCGGCCAGTCTGATGGAACTGGGGAAAATCGGTCCATCGCCGTGCTGCCTTTTGACAATATGTCAGGTGATGCCGAGCAGGGCTACTTCGCCGACGGCATGACCGACGATCTGATCACCCAACTGTCCAAGGTCAAGGGTCTGTTCGTGATCGCGCGGAATTCCACCTTCACCTACAAGGGCAAGAACACCTTGGTGTCGGATATCACCAAGGAACTGGGCGTGCGATATGTGCTGGAGGGCAGCGTGCGCCGAGTCGGGGGCAAAGTGCGCATCAATGCCCAATTAATCGATGGCATGACCGGCGGTCATGTCTGGGCCGAGACCTTCGATCGCGACGCCCAGAACATCTTCGCCCTGCAGGATGATGTGATCGCCGGAATAGTCACCGGCCTGCAACTCAGCCTGACGGCGGATGAACTGAAAAAGGTGGTAAAACCGCCAACAGAGAATTTGCGGGCCCACGAATTGTACCACCTGGCGCGCGAGGCTCACCTTAAACTTTGGCCGCGGCCACTCGAAAAGGCTCTCGAGCTTTACACCCAGGCGCGGCAAATGGATCCGGCATTCGCCGATGCCCATGCCGGCGAGGCGGCCGTGGCGGCGTACGCCGCGCGGTTTAATCTGTTCCAGGTTATCCCGCCGGCGCCGGCCCACGAACGCGCCAAGCAGGCCATAGCCAAGGCGCTGGCGATCGAGCCCAGTCACGCCGGTGCCCTTAGCGCGAAATCCTTCATGCTCACAACCATCGCATCCCATGACGAGGCGATCGTGACCGCGCGTCAGGCGGTTACCGCCCATCCGAACAATGCCTCGGCGCGAAGAACCCTTGGAGAAGCTTTGTATGCGGCAGGTAAGATACAAGATGCGCTTGTTGAAATGGAGGCTGCGCTGAAGTTGGATCCTCGGCCGAACAATTACGATGCCTTCAGAACGGGCGAGGCCTATTTCCTGAACCGCCGCTATGAGGATGCCTTGGCATTTTACAAAAGCGTTGTGGCGCGGGACCCCAAATATTTGCAGGCCAACAACGGCCTGATCATCACCTATGCGGAACTTGGCCGGTTGGCGGAGGCAAAAAAGATCGTCACGCAGCGAATCAAGAGCTGGGCGCCCTTCAATGTACAGGCGATCGCTCTACATAGGGATTTTTGGGCGCCGGAAGTCCTGGCGCACTGGATTGGCGCTCTGCGCAAGGGCGGCACTCCGGAATGGCCCTATGGCTTCAAATTTGACAAAGCCAACCAATTGACAGGCACGGAGTTGAAAGCGCTGTTATTGGGCCATCGTCTCGAAGGCAAGGGTCAGTTATGGGGACCATTTAGTCTGGAAATTGCCCGTGACGGCAAATGGCTCTGGAAAAATGAGAAATTCAAGCTTACCGGCACCGGCCAGGTCGAAGGCAACAAATGGTGCTATATCCATGACGCCGGACTTCCTGACCGCAAGGCTTGTGTCCATTACTACCGCAATCCAACGGGCACAAGGAAACAAGGCAACGAATACGTGAACACGGATTCCTACGAAATTTTCTGGTCCTCGGTGGTGAAATAGACCGTTTTCATAGGATCCTCAGACAAAACTCACGCGCCCTTCAAGCGGCGGTCGGTGGATCGGCATAGTCTTTCATGCGTTGATGCGGAGCTTTTTCTCGAAGCCCGTGATCGTAATAGAAGGGAGCTTGATAATGTCTCGCACAATGACGGCAGTGCTCGCCTGCGCTCTGTCGATGGCGCTCACCGCGCCTGCGCTGGCCAAAACTGAAAAAATATCCGGGATGGTTTGTTCGACAGGCACGATGGATTTGATCGCCAGCGGCAAGAAGAGCATGGGCTGGGGCTATACATTGCACTACACGTGGTTGTCGGATGACCGCGATCCGAAAAATAATTTCTCGGGCCGTTGTATCGGGTCCGGCGGCATGGTGGATGGGAAGTATGAATCCGCGCCGTACTATTGCACGGTAAATGCCAATGACGGCTCGAAATTCATGGTACGGGGCATGGGCGGTCCGACGGGCAGCAAGGCAACACTTTATGGTGGTAGTGGACGGTTCGCCGGCGTGTCGGGCACGGTGACGGGCGGTCCGCGCATCAAGCTGCCCGCACCTAAAGGCCGCTTGGCCGCCTGCCGTCATGAAGTGGTTGAACGCACGCTGCCTGACTAGGCCGGCGGCGATCAGCTACCTGTGCCGCCAGGTTCGCCAGGTCAGCAGCCAGGACAGGCTGGCCAGGAATACCGCCGCCAGGATCAGGTGCAGGGTCTCCGGCGTTGTTGAGCCGAGCACGAAGCCGGTGGTCAACGGCCCCAGCGCCGCGCCGATGTCGCGCCAGGTTTGATTGCGGGCCAGGGATTGCAGCACCGCATCGGGAGCGAACAGCGCCACCGCCGCCGGGATCAGGGTGCCCAGGGCGCCGCGTGCCAGCACGATTGCCATCGCCCCGGTATAGAGCCAGCCCAGGCCGACCAATCCCAGGCCGGCGGCAAGCAGGAATGATGCGGCGATCAGTGGCACGCGGACACCGAACCGGTCCGCGATATAGCCTGACAGGGGCGCCACCACCATCTCGATCACGCGCCGCCCGGCAAACAGCAGTCCGCCGGACAGCATGGCCATTTCCAGGGCGATATGTTCCGCCAGCATGATGGTGACGGTCATGGTGAAGACGCCGTCGATACTGAAGCCCATCCAGAAGATCAGGATGTCCAGGCGGTCGGGTTTTGGCAGGGCCGAGGGGCGGTCGGCCCGCGGGGTCGGCGGCTTGGCAATGCGGCGCGGTAGTTTGAGGGCGAATAGCGCCCCGATGCAGGAGACCAGGGCGAGGTAGAGAAAGACCTCCCGCGGACCCACGATGCCGGCCAGCCAAGCGCCCACCGTCAGGGCCAGCAGAGGCCCGATCTGTTCGATGGCGCGGCTGACACCGACCCGTGAACCGGTCCGCGCCCGGTCGGATGCGGCATAGCCAAGGGCGGCCAGCAGCAGGGCGCCGTACGAGAGGCCCCACAGAATCCGGGCCGCCAGCAATGCCGCCCAGCCCACCACCAGACCGTACATGGCGGTGGAGACAATGGCCGTGATAACGGCCAGAATGCACAGGTTACGTATACCGATGCGTTCGCCCAGAACGGCGATCATGCCATACGAGAATGTGCGCACGATACGGTTGGCTGCCAGCAGGATTCCAACCCAGGCAAGGCCAACGCCAAAGGCCTCGGCGTTGACCGGCAGGACGATGTAAATCAGTGCATCGCCGAGCAGGGCCAGAGACAACGCGCCCGAAGACAGCCACAAGCTGCCCCAGCTCTTGTCCTCTGACCCATCGGGCGGTGTGTTCAAAAATGCCAGCCTTTACAATAGCATGGGCTGCTAGTTGCCGAAGACATCCTCGGCACTGGGATTGTCTTCCTCTGGCTTCGGCTCCGCCTCCGGTTCCGCGCCGAAGATATTTTCCGCCGATGGTTCGGCTTCGGCCTCGGGTTCCTCGGGCACCTCTGTTTCGGCCGCCAGACCAGCCGCCAAAGCGGCCTGATCATCGTCAGGCTGGGCCGAAGGCTGGCCGGATTCTTCCGCCGCGCTTAACGAAGCAGCACGCTTCTTGGCCAATTCCTTGTCGGCCTTGGCCTGCTGTTTCTCCAACTTGTCCTGCGCCTTTTGCACGGCGCTGTCCAGATCGACCTGGCTGCTCAGACCCAAGGTCACCGGGTCTTGCGGCGTAATATTGGAAATATTCCAGTGCGTGCGGTCACGCACGGCGGTAATGGTTTGCTTCGTCGTGCCCACCAGTTTGGAGACCTGCGCATCGGTCAGCTCCGGATGGTAACGCACCAGCCAGGCGATGGCATTGGGCCGGTCCTGGCGCCGCGACAACGGTGTGTAGCGCGGCCCCTTGCTGCGCCTTTGGGTCTCCCGCAACCGAGCGTCCGAGCGGCGCAGCCGTTGCGCGGCATCGTTGGTGCAACGGTCGATCTCGTCCTGGTTCAACTGCCCCGTGGCGATGGGGTCCACACCCTTGATTCCGGTGGCAACCTCGCCATCGGCGATGCCTTGCACTTCCAACGCATGCAGGTTGCAGAAAGCAGCGATCTGGTCAAAGGTCAAAGTGGTGTTGTCGACCAGCCAAACGGCCGTCGCTTTCGGCATCAATACTTCGGTCATCTATATGACTCCTGAATGCGGCAACCCCTAAAAAACAGCCAAATATATGGCGCTTTCACGCCATGCCGTCAGAGGCGGCCTTCATCGTAATAATTCTGTTAACCCCTATATAACGCGCTTGTCCGTCCGCGCCAAGAACAGCTGCATCCGGGGCGCATCGGCACGCGTAGAGGGGCTGTTTCGCCATTACGCCAAGGCGGCCTAAACCGTCAAGACAATCTTGCCGATATGCTCGCTGCCTTCCATCCGGATGTGCGCACCGGCGGCATCGGCAAGGGCAAAGCTTTGATCCATCACCGGGTGTATGCTGCCTTGTTTCAGCAGCGGCCAGACCTGATCGCGCAGCTCATCGGCGATCACCGCCTTTTGTGCCACGGTGCGGGGCCGCAGGGTCGATCCGGTTACGGTCAGACGTTTCATCATAATCGGCAGGATCGAGAAGTCCGGTACTTTGTGGCCATGTAGCGTGGCGATCTGCACCAGACGGCCTTCCACGGCCAATGAAGCGATGTTGGGGACAAAATAGTCGCCGCCCACCATGTCCAGGATCAGATCGACGCCCGTCCCTCCCGTGGCCTCCTTGATCACCTCCGCGAAAGTCTCGGTACGATAGTTGACCGCCCGTTCCGCGCCCAATTCTTCGCAGGCCCGGCATTTATCCTGATTACCGGCGGTGACGAAAATTCGCGCGCCAAATGCCTTCGCCAATTGGATCGCCGTGGTGCCGATGCCCGACGAGCCGCCATGGATCAGAATGCTTTCCCCGCCTTGCAAGGCGCCGCGTTGAAAAACATTGGTCCAAACCGTGAAAAATGTCTCGGGCAGCGCTGCCGCCTCCGCCATGCTCAGGGGTTCAGGCACGGGCAGGCACAGGGCGGCGGGGGCAACGCAATATTCCGCATACCCGCCGCCGGCGACCAGAGCACAGACCTGATCGCCGGCGGCAATCCCATCAACACCGGGGCCGGTGACGACGACTTCTCCCGCGACTTCCAGGCCCGGAATGTCGGATGCACCGGGCGGCGGCGGATAGTTGCCGGCGCGCTGCATGACGTCGGGCCGGTTGACGCCGGCGGCCGCGACCTTGATCAGGACTTCGCCATGGCCGGTTTCGGGCATGGGCCGCTGGCTTGGCTGCAGGCCCTCGGGCGGGCCAAAAGTGGCAATTTCAATTGCGGTCATGCTGTCAGGCAGGGCGCTCATGGGCATTCTCATTCTCTTGCGTGGGCATTTGCGGCTGGATCAAACCATTGGTCTAGTGTCCTGAACCAATAATACACCGTTTTTAGGACGGCCAGACAAGCCCCTCGGCTAGAAGCGTGGTCCGCCGTAATGCCGCCCATCACAAGGGCCGCGCGACGACGTCCGAAGGGCTTGTCTGGCCGCCGGAACGGTCGCGTCTCCTGGCCTCCGGATGGCGTCGGCGCCCCTTGCCGATGTCCCACATCGCCAGCGGAACGCCTCCTACCCGGAGACCAGGAGACGCGATCCTAAATATGGTGTATTTCTGGTTCAGGACACTAGTATTATCCTGTGAAATAGGCAATGGCGGGAGGCGATAATGGACACCGATGATCTGGAACCGCTGGACGTTCCGAAAGGAAAGCTCGATCTGCAACTGATGTCCGTGGAGCAGTTGCAGGACTATATTGCCGAAATGGAGACCGAGATCGCCCGCGTCCGTGCCGCGATCGCCGACAAGCAGAGCGCGCGCGGAGCGGCGGATGCGGTCTTCAAAATCTGATTAGCCGCGACACTGTCTAAGGCTTGGGTGGTTTGCTTCTTGGTACGGGCGGCATGCCAGGTGCCGGTTCCGCATCTTTCATCTCCACCGGCTTTCGCTCCTCCACGTCATGCTCTTCTAAATCGGGCAAATCTTTTATTGCCTCATCCGATTTCGCCGCCTCGTCCGGTTTTGTGGCGTCGTCGGGCTTCGCCGCCTCATCCGGCTTCGCCGAATCGTCGGGCGGCACCTTTTTCGTCACCGGCCATGATTTTGGCGCCGCCTTTATCTTTTCCTGCTGTTTCGGTTCCGATTTAAGTTCCGTCGGCCGCTCTTTCGGTTCCTGTTCAGGTGCTGGTTGCTCTATTGGTTTTTCAATCGGCTTTTCAGGGGCTTTTTCGACCGCTTTCGGTTCCGGAGCCTTTGCTGGTTTCTTGGCCGGCTTGGCGAACTGTTTACGTAGCTGGGCGCAATGATCCTTGTCGTCAATCCGGGGCGTGAACCAGACATAGTCAAAGGGCAGAAAGGGGGCGGAAAAAATTTCGCCGTAGTCGGTGGGATCCATCAGGCCGTCCTGAACTTCAACCAACGCCACCGTCACAATCCGAATACCTGGCTGATGGCGCTTTAGAAACAACGGCACGCCCAGATCCTTGCGTATATGGCCGTTACCGGCGATCAGCAAAGCCCCGTCGCTCTGACCGCTGGTCAGCATATGCTCGGCAAAGACCGCATCCCTGGCCCTTTGGACATTGAACATGGGTATAAGGCTGCCGCGCGGCATCATTTTGCAATGGCCTTCGAATAATTGCTCCAAACTACGCTTTCGCATCTCGGCGGGCAGGGCGATGTGCAAGCCCAGGGCGCGCTGGCGCCTGGCGAATTTGAATGACGGCTTGCCCCTGGCCAGGGCGCGGACCGCGCTCTTGGGTAGACCGGCGGCGTACATGGGCAAATGTGCCGCCATCGCCGCTTCCGCCACCGGTTGGTACATCTGCCAGGCGGGCCAGCCGCTGAGATTCCAAGCCAGGCTCTCGCCCAGAGCTTTGCCATCACGGGAATGTTTCGCATAATAACTGTCAAGAATTGGCTGATTTGTTTCAGGGATCATCTCCCAAATCACCGCCGGGCGGCGGCCCAGGGCGATCAGTATTTCAATCAAACGGGCCTGTAACAGATGGTGATCGGGATTATCATGCTTCTCGCCCAACAAGATATAAGCTGCCCTGACCAAATCCTCGGCCAGGATTTTCTCATCTACGAAACGGCCGTCCGCCGAGCGCCAGATCCGCCCGACCAGATGGTGCTGCCGCAACAGCGGCGATTGCCAGGCAGACTTCGTTTCCGTAATGGCAACCAGTTCCTCCATTTTTTCCAGAGGTACATTTTTCTCCACCCAGCCGCAATTGGCCAGAACCGAAAGCAGCAGGCAGCAAAGGAAAGAGGTACGCCATATCATGGCTTGGGCCGTGCCCCAGTTGCCCCGGTGCCGCCGTCTGTCTCGGGCCCGGTGACGGATGCGGTGCCAGGTGGCGTGAATAAACCGCTCCAAAGCCCCGCCTTTGCCTGCCGGGCCTCGTCTTCCGCGATCTCGTAGCGAAATGATTGCTGCCGCGCCGCCAGCGCCCAACCTGCCCGCACCAGGGCCAAGGCCAGATCCTGGCCGGCGCTATAGCATGTTGCGATGAGCGCGGCCCTGGGATCCTTTTCGGCAGGCTTTTCTACCACGCAATCAATTTGCCGCCCGGCGAGCAGGCTGACCAGAAAGGTCCGGGCATGGGCACCGCATGCATAGTCACGCAGACCGTGGCTGGTCAATTCCCGGCACATTTGGCCCAGCGCCGGTGCTGTGATGGCGAACAAATCCACCCTTCGGCCCCCGACGATTAAAGTATCACCGTCAATGGACCGTCCGGAGCCCGCCGGTCCCGTCCGTTCCTTTGCTTCCAAGACCGCTAAACTGGCTGAGGTGCAGACTAGCGATAAGATTATAAGCAGACGGATAAGCATCGCGGCATTATCCCCAAACCGCCATTATTCGCCAATCATTTACTGTGCAATTATAATTAAAAAAAATTTTTCAAATCTGGGCAGCATTAGTGGTTTGTTAACACTTTCCCTCTAGATTGTATGGCGATGACATACACACCCTGTCATCCTCCGGATTGGATTATTCCAGTCTGTTGACGCCTCCCTGTTGACTCGGAGCCGCCCCAAAAAACGGGCGGCTCTTTTTTTTGACCCCTAAATACCGCTGTTTTCAGCAATTTTTCCGATTGGTCATGGGGGCGGACCACTCGTCTTCCGAGATTATCAAAACGGTTATGTTTTCCTGCTTGACCTGGGTCATCCTTGGCACATAGAGTCCGCCCCCTACAGACGCGAGTCTGACAGGTTGAGGCAAAAAAATAAAAATGCGTCGGGGGATCGCCAATACGGCGGTCCCCCAATTTTTTTGCACTTTTTCCATCTCTGCCACGGTTGAAATAAGGGAGTGCGGCATGAAAGTTGGCTTCATTGGTTTAGGCATCATGGGGGCGCCCATGGCGGGGCATCTGCAGGCGGGCGGACATGCGCTTTTCCTCCATGACCTGGCGCCGGAGCTGCCGCCGGCCTTGCTGGAAGGCGGCGCCGTCGCCTGCGCCAGCAACCGTGCCGTGGCGGAACAGACGGATGTGGTGATCCTGATGGTGCCGGACACTCCGGATGTGGAGGCCGCGCTGTTCGGCCCGGACGGCGCCGCGGAGGGCCTGGCCGCCGGTAAACAGGTGATCGATATGAGCTCCATATCGCCTACCGCGACGACGGATTTCGCGGCCCGGATCAACGCCCTGGGCTGCCTTTATCTTGATGCTCCCGTCTCGGGCGGCGTTGTCGGGGCCGAGAACGCCAACCTGACGATCATGGCCGGCGGGCCCCAGGAAGCCTTCGACCGCGCCATGCCGCTGTTCGAACTCATGGGCGGCACGGTGACGCTGATCGGCACCCGCAACGGCGACGGTCAGGTCTGCAAGGCCTCCAACCAAATTATCGTTGGCGTCACGGTGCAGGCGGTGGCCGAGGCATTGGTCCTGGCGGCGAAGGCCGGCGCCGATCCGGCCAAGGTGCGCCAGGCCCTGATGGGCGGCGCGGCCTCCTCGATGATCCTGGAGAACCACGGTGCCCGCATGCTGGAAGGCAATTTCGAGCCGGGCTTCCGGGCCGAGTTGCAGCAAAAGGATCTGAACGTGGTGCTGTCGGCGGCGCGCGACCTTGGTGTCGTCCTGCCCCTCGCGGCCACGGCGGAGACCCTCTACAACGCCCTGAACGCCCGTGGCCAGTCGAAGACCGACCACAGTGCCGTGGTCACCGTGCTTGAAGACCTGGCATCCTGCCAAGTCTCGCCGAAAGGCCGGTCATGAGCAGCGATCACAAACGCAACACCATCACCGGCCGCAGTGCCTTTCTCGCCCTTTTGAAGGACGAGGGCGTGACCCGGCTGTTCGGCAATCCCGGCACCACGGAATTGCCCATCATGCATGCCATGACCGAGCAGACGGATATCAGCTATGTGCTGGGCCTGCAGGAATCCATCGTTGTCGCCATGGCGGACGGCTATGCCCGCGCCTCGGGCCAGATCGCGGCGGTGAACGTGCATGTGGCACCTGGCCTTGGCAATGCCATGGGCGCGCTATATACGGCTAATTTCTCCGGTTCTCCCCTGATCGTTACAGCCGGCCAGCAGGAACAGGGCCATGGCCTGATGGAGCCGCTGTTATACGCCCCCCTGGTGCCGATCGCCACGCCCATGGTGAAATGGGCGGTCGAGGTCACCCGTATCGAGGATCTGCCCAAAATCATGCGCCGGGCTGCCAAGGTGGCGATGACGCCGCCCACTGGGCCGGTGTTCATTTCCCTGCCCGGCGATATCCTGAACATGGAAGCGGCTATAGATATGGGGCAAAGCACCCGTGTCGATGCGGCCACGCGCCCTTCCGACAGCGCCCTGGAACAACTGGCGGACCGTCTGGCGGCGGCCCGGCGCCCGGTCATCGTCGCCGGCCACGAAATCGTCGCCTCCGATGCCTTTGCCGAGGCCGCGCAGCTGGCCGAGATGCTGGGCGCGCCGGTTTATCAGCAGACCGTCAATGACGGTGCGCACTTCCCCTCGGAACATCCCGCCTTCATGGGCAGCCTGAACCGCAACCAGTCATACGTCCGCGATGTGCTGGCACCCCATGATCTGGTCATTTGCCTCGGCTCGGATCTGCTGCGCATGTCGGTCTATAGCCCGGTTGACCCCCTGCCGGCGGATCTAGCGGTGGTGCAAATCGGCCAGCGTGATTGGGAGATGGGCAAGAACCATCCGGTCGAGTTGGCCTTGCGCGCCGATGTCAAGGAAACCGTCGCGGCCCTGCTACCGGTTCTCGGCACGCGCGGCGGCCAGGATCTCAAGGACCGGGCCAAGGCCTCCCTGACCGATCTCGCTACCCGGAATTGGTCCGTGCAGCGCGCGGAAAAGCGGGCCAAGGCCGTCGCAATGTCGGATGCCAGCCCGATCGAGCCGGAATGGCTGATGCTGCGCCTGTCGGAATTGTTGCCCGAGGATGCCATCGTCGTCGATGAAGGCATCGTCAGTAGCTATAGCCTGCTGCAATTCCTGGCCATACGTGATCGATACGGTTATTTCGGCAATGCCTCGGGCGGCATTGGCTGGGGCATCGCGGCGGCCCTGGGCGTCCAGGTTGCCCATCCTGAACGCCGGGTGGTGGCGGTTTTGGGTGACGGCAGCTCCATGTACTCCATTCAGGCCCTGTGGACGGCGGCGCATCTGAAACTACCGATCACCTTTATTATTGCCAACAATGGCGGCTATCGCATCATCAAGGAACGTCTGCTGTCCTTCCATGGCAATGACGAATTCATCGCCATGGATTTCAAGGACCCGGCCATCGAATTTGCCGATCTGGCCCGCTCATTAGGTATGAAGGCGGAACGTATCGAGACCGGCGCCGCCTTCGAGACGGCCTTCCAGGCAGCCGATGACCGGGCTGGTCCGGTGCTGCTGGAAGTGGTGGTGCAAGGCGGCAAGACCATGCAGGACTAGCGACCTTACCGGGGGGATGGCGAAGCAATCCTGCTGCCTATCCTTCAGTCGCCTTGTTTCCCGACGGGATCTCGCGGAACGTCAGGCCCTTATCGGCGCGCGGATCTTGCGGTAGGCCCAGGACACGTTCGGCAATGATGTTGCGCAGGATTTCATCCGTGCCGCCGGCGATACGCATGGCGGGCGACTGCAAATAGGATTGTTGAAATCGGCCATCACCAGGCACCAGTTCCTGATCCGAGACGATGCCGCATTGGTCCATCAGATCACTGCCGAAGCGGGCGATCTCCTGGGCCTTGCGGGCGCTGACCAGCTTGGCGATAGCGTTTTCCGGCCCCGGTGTTTCGCCCTTGGATAGAGCGGAGACCGAGCGCATCCTGGTATTCTTCAGACCCGCGGTTTCGCAATACCATTGCGCCAACCGTGAGCGGACGGCCTGGTTCTCGATTGCCGGGCGGTCATCCAGATCAACCGTTCGTGCCAGGGCAAAAATCTGCTCGAAATCAGGGCCAGGCGCTTCGCCCACGGAAACCCGTTCGTTCATCAAGGTGGCCAAGGCGACTTTCCAGCCTTCGCCCACCGCGCCCAGCCGCTGGCTATCGGGCACGCGCACATCCTCGAAGCGCACCGTGTTGAAATGGGAACTGCCGGAAATCTGGCGAATGGGCTCGATGGAAATACCCGTCGATTTCATATCGATGAAGAAAAATGTCAGGCCTTTGTGTTTCGCCACGTCCGGATCAGTGCGGACAACGATGATGCCGAAGTCGCTGTAGTGCGCGCCGGATGTCCAGATTTTTTCGCCATTGAAAATCCACTCATCGCCATCCTGCACCGCCCCCATGCGCAGGCCGGCCAGGTCCGAGCCGGCGGCGCTTTCGCTGAAGATCTGGCACCAGATTTCCTCGCCCTTGGCCATGGGCGGCAGATAGCGGGCCTTTTGTTGCTCGGTGGCATATTTCATCAGGATCGGACCGGCCATGCCTTGGCCGATTTCCACCACGCCGCGGGGCACGATATAGCGGCCTTCTTCCTGGCCATAGATCACCCGCTCGATGGCGCTAAGGCCTCGGCCACCATATTCCGTCGGCCAATTCAGGCAGGCCCAGCCGTCTTCGTAGCGCTTTATCTGAAACGCCTTGCAAAGACGGACGATGTTGTCCCGGGACTTGTCCTCCAGGACGGAGGCCCAGGTCTGATTGGGGTGCGCCTTGGGGGTGGCATTGGCATCCAGCCAGGCGCGGGCCTCGGCGCGGAATTTTGCCTCCGCCGGGGTGTCGGAAAAATCCATCAGGCGGCCTCCTCTTCCCGCGCCTCGAGAGCCCGGAGAAGTTTTTCCTCCCAGACCAGATTGCCGCCGATGTTGACGGCAAGGGATCTGGCGCGGCGGTAATAGAGGTGACAGTCGGTTTCCCAGGTGCAACCCATGCCGCCGTGCACCTGGATGTTCTCGCTGGCGCAGAGGTCGAAAGCCTTGATGGCGCTGACCCGCGCGGTGGCGGCGGCCAGGGGAAGCTCCGGGGCATCGTTGCCGAGGGCCCAAGCCGCGTAGTAGCAGTTGGATTTAGCCAAGGTCGCGGCCACATACATATCCGCCAATTTGTGCTTCACCCCTTGATAGGAGCCTATGGCGCGGCCAAAGGCGAAACGGTCCCGCGCATAGTCGCAGGCCTGATCCAGGGCGACCTGGGCACCGCCCACCTGTTCGAAGGCAAACAGGACCGCCGCCTGATCATAAACCCGGCGCAGCAGATCCCAGGCCTGGCCGGGCTGGCCCAGGCGTTCGCCCGGCGCATCCCTGAAGCTCACTTTGCATTGCGGCCGGCTGGGATCGAGAGAGGCTATTGCCGTTACCGCGACGCCAGGCCCATCCAGGCGCACGATATAAAAGGTGCCACCCGCCTCGGCGCTCAACACCAGGGCCAGATCGGCCCGTCCGCCATCCGACACCGGATACTTTTCACCGTTTAGCTGGCCGTTCCTGGCCGATAGCCCGACGTTCTTCGCCGTCGCATTCCCGGGTCCTTCGCTGACCGCCAATGTAGCGGCGATTTCACCCGTGGCCAGCCTGGGCAGGAATTCGCGCTTTTGCCCATCGCTGCCCGCCAACAGCAGCAGCGGTGCGGCGAGATAGGCGGAGGTGGAAAATGCCGTCGGGGCGAGGGCGCGGCCAAGCTCCTCGGCCAGCACGCAAAGTTCCAGCCCACCGGCACCGGCGCCGCCATATTCTTCGGGGATTGCCGTGCCCATCCAGCCTAGCTTGGCTATCTCCCGCCACAGGGCATCGGCGGCGCCGTCATCGCCGTCAAGCATGTCGCGGGCGCATCGTGCGCCGCCCTGGCTATCCAGAAAGCCGCGTGCCTGATCCCGCAGGAGATGTTGTTCTTCCGAGAAATCGAAATTCATGATCTACCCCCATCGCTTGCATTGGCCAGCATTTCGTTGGCCAGATCGCGGGCCCATTCATAGCTGGCCTTGCCATTGGCGGCCCGGAACAGCTCGTCAACGAAGATCACGTTCTTTGGTGCCTTGTAGTCCGCCAGCTTGCTCTTGCAATGTTCGCGAACCTGCCGTTCGTCGATCACTGCCTCTCCTGTCTTGGAGACGATGGCGACCACCTTCTGCCCCCAGGTATCGTCCGCCACGCCGACAACCTGGGCGTCCAGAACGCCGGATAGTGTCTTCAGGGCATGTTCCACTTCCTCGGCGAAGATTTTCTCGCCGCCGGAATTGATGGTGACCGAATCCCGGCCCAGGAAATGATAGCTGCCGTCGGCGTTCATGCGGGCCCGGTCGCCTGGCATCGCATAGCGCTTGCCGTCGATCACCGGAAAAGCCGCCTGGGTTTTCTCCCTGTCGCCCAAATAGCCCATGGCCACCGGCTCCCCCTGGGCGACCCAGCCGACTTCATCTTCGCCCGGCTGCAGAATGCGGCGTCTGTCATCGCTGATCACGCAGGCGTTGATATCCATTTCGAAATCGACCGACGACTTGGTCTTGCCGCCCTTGGATAGGTTCATCGCCTGACGGCCCGCCTCGGACGAGCCCACAGCATCGACCAGCAGCATTTCGGGCATATGATCCTGCAAACGCTGCTTGTTGCGCGGCGAAAGCACCGCGCCGCCGGAGTTGATCATGGAAAAGGCCGACAGGTCATAGTTGCCCCGGTCCATCTCCGCCAACAACGGCACCGCGAAGGCATCGCCGATCAGGGTGGCCTGGGTGATGCGCTCGCGCTCGAACGTGCGCACGATTTCCTCGGCGTCGAAATGATCCACGGTTTCCTGAATAACGATGGCGCTGCCCCGGAACATAGCGCCCAGGGCCATGCAGGTGCCCGAGGCATGCATCATCGGCGCCAGGGGCATGGCCTTGCCCAGCCGGCCCTGGGAGACCCGCCGGCTAACATCGGCAACGGTCTGTTCCTGGCTGGTGCCGACCGGCGTTTGTGCGATCAGGCCAAAGAAAATATCGGTCTGCCGCCACAGCACGCCCTTGGGCAGACCGGTGGTGCCGCCGGTGTAAATGATGAACAGATCATCGTCGCTGCAGCCGGGGTCAATGGGTTCCGGCGCGCAGGCGGCCAGGGCGTCTTCGTAGTCGACGGCGCCGGCCATCAGGGGCGCGCCCGAGCCGTCGGCGACCTGGACCCAGACCCTGATGTCGGGCAATTGATCCCGCAGGCTGATCAGCATCTCGGCGAAGCGGGCATGAAAAACAATCGCCTTGGCGCCTGAGTTCTTGAGCAGGTAGACCAGTTCGTCATCCTGATAACGGTAGTTCACGTTGATGGCGGAGGCGCGGCATTTGAAGGCGGCCAAAAGCGTTTCGAGATATTCATTACAATTGTAGAGATACAGCGCCACGTGATCCTGGCCAGATTGCCAGTTTTCCAGCCCCTCCCGCTCCCCCCGCTCTTGGTACAGGCCGAGGCCGTTTTGCCTCAGATAGGCGCCCAGGCGCCGAGTGCGGTCATTGAACTGCCCCCAGGTATAGCGGCGCGCGCCAAAAATAAGGCATTCCGTATCGGGAATAGCGGCTGCGATGGCTTCCTGTAAGCGGGCAAGATTCATGGTTCTGGAAAACTCTAGTGCTCTGGTATCAGGCAGGAATGGATCGATTCATCGCCGGGAATTTCCCGGCCCAGGGTGCGGATCGCCAATTCGGCCTCGGCCACGGTGAAGTCGTGGGTATGCATCTTCTCCAACGGCACCGTGCCGGCATGGATCAGATCGATGGCCTTGGCATAGCCCGACGAGGTGACGCCAAAGGCGCCCATGACGCGCAGTTCCTTGAAGACGATCTTGTCGGAAATGAACTTCGCCATGGGCTTGAAACCCTTGACGCCGGCCAGAACAACGGTGCCGCCGACCCGCGCCGCCGTGATGGCATCATTGACCGGTCCGTCCACGCCGGGCGAGACATCCAGCACCGTGTCGACGCCTTCATCCCCCGTTATGTCCTTGATCCGGTCGCGCAGGCTTTCGTTCTCCACATCGATCACGTGGGTGGCGCCGTACAGTTTGGCCAGCTCCAGCTTGTCATGATCCGCCGTCAGGCCGGAGACGATGATGGTCTTGGCGCCGACCGATTTGGCCGCGATCACGGCCGCCAGGCCGCGTTGACCCGGCCCCTGGATCAATATGCTGTCGCCGTACTTGGTTTCCGGCATTTCCACCGCCCAGCGAAAGCCGGCGCCCAAGGGGTTAAACATCACCGCGACCTGGGCCGGGATGGATTTGTCCATTTTGTGCAAAATACTGCGGCTATCCAGCACCATATGGTTGGCATAGGCGCCCCACAGGCCATGTTCCTCGACCAGGGGAATGGTGGAATAGATCTGCCGGCTGGCGCAAAGATGGTATTCACCGGCCAGACAACGCTTGCACATATGGCAGGATAGCAGCGTCTCCACCGCCACCCGGTCGCCCACATCGACGCCCCAGCGCTTGGCGGCGCCATCGCCAATGGTTTCGATGATGCCCAGGGGCTCGTGACCCGGAATATGGGGCATTGGCAGGCCCAGGCCGCTTTTGAACTGTTCACAGTCGGTGCCGCAGATGCCGCAAGCCTCGATCCGCAACAGGGCCTGGCCATCGGCAATGGACGGCAGCGGTATATCCCTCGGCTCCAGCACACCGGGCGCGGTCAGGGCCATCGCGAAAGTGGTTTTCTGCGCCACGGTCGGGGCCCTAGCCTTTCAGGCAGGTGGTTGATGCAATGCCCACGGCCAACAGATCCGGGCCCGCGCGCACTTCCAGGGCGACCGTCGCCAGTCCGTCACGGAGGTTTTCCAGCCAGGAAATGCTGACCAGATGATCGGCATCGGTCGCCAGCCCCGTGAAGCGCAGGGATAGATCCGGATTGGGAATGGCCAGGGGCTTGCCTTTCAATTGGCTGGCCACGGGCGGACCGACCGAGGTATCGGCGGCGATGCAGGCGGCTTCGGTACTGGCGCTTGGATCGTCCCAGATCACTTTCACGCCGGTGGCGATGGCACAGTCAACCTTGCCCAGATAGCGCGGCTGAAAGGTATCAATCATGGGAATGCGGTAGGTCTTGCCCGGATGCCGCCAGGTCTTGCCATCCTCATAGGAAAGCAAATCCGACAAATCCGGCGTATCGGACGGGGCGGAAAAATCAGCCAGGGCGTCGGGCTCCACCAGGGAGACGGTGCCCCGTGTCGCCAGCTTGCCCTGGTCGGTGAAGATATCGACGCTGACCGTGCTCAATGTCCGGCCCGCATTCAGAACCGTTGGCACAACCTTTGCCTGGCCTGGCCGGAAGCTGCGGATAAAGCGCGCGTCGATGCCGATGGGCTGGCGCCCGGGGGCCACGCCGCGGGCGGCGAAGACACAGATGGCGGCCAGATTGCCGCCGTTGGTGCCGCCAAAGCCGCCGTTCAACTCCTCGGCCAGATCAAAGGCCCATTCGCCGTCTTCTTTTGGCGTGCCGCGCAGGCGTTCGGCAAATTTCATGATCCCCACGATGCTCCCTAGCTTTGATAGGTGGCGCGGGCCTGACTCAGGACAACGCCGCCATTCTGGTCTTCCACCTGGATGATCGCGGCGCTGGGACCGTCGTTCCAGAACTTGGTAACGATATGATCCTCGAACTGCACCGTGTCGGCGAAACGCCCGGTCATGGACTTGAAACGCGCCGGATCACCGCCGCACAGGCCATGCAGTATGGCCCGGCCGACAAAGCCGTAGGTGCACAGGCCATGCATGAAAGGTTTTTCATAGCCGGCCTTGCGCGCGAATTCGGGATCAATATGCAATGCCACCCGGTCACCGGACAGGCGATACAGCGCGCCTTGTTCGGGCTGGGTGGCATAGTCGATGATCAGGTCCGGCTCCCGGTCGGGGGGTTGGTTCTTGTCCTTGGTCGAGGGGCCGGGCTCGCCACCGAAACCGCCACCGCCGATATAGAACAGGGTGGAATGGCTCTTGAACAACGGGCCGTCCCCATCGGAGGCGAGGGCCGAGACGCCGATCACCCCAGACTTGCCTTTGTCCCAGACCTCCGAAACCTCGCTTTCCAGGGTGATTTCCGTCTTCGCGGGCAGGGGCCGCAACAATTCGATGCCCTGTTCGCCATGCAGCAGGCGTTGAATCTTCAGCTTCACAACATGGCGCAGGTTGCCCATGGCGCGCATGGCCGGGATCACCGCGTAGGTGGGCAGCACCAGCGGCCCGCCGCTGTCCCGGTCGCTGCCTTCATAGACGAAATTCAACTCGTCCGCCGGCTTGGCGCCGACGCCCAGGGCATAGAGCATGACGTCCTTGGCGTTCCAGGAAATCGTCAGAGGCTCGAACTTGTGCCCGACCATGTCGGGGGACAGCGTGTCGCCAACCATGTTACGAAACCATCCAGCTGCCGCCACTGACGCACAGGGTCTGGCCGGTCAGGTAATAGCCCTCGTCCGACATCAGGAACAATGCCGTGTTGGCAATGTCCCTTGGCTCGCCCTTGCGGGGCAGGGGGATGGTTTCCAAATAACCTTCCAACTGCTCCTTGGGATAAATTCGTTCCAGGAAGGGGTTCATGATCAAACCCGGCGCGATGGCGTTCAGGCGGATGCCGTGTTTAGCGACCTCGTTCGCCACTGACTTGGAAAATGCGACAACGCCGGCCTTGGCGGCGGCGTAATGGCATTGGTTCGGCGCGCCTTCCAGCCCGGCGGTGGATGACAGGCTAACGATACTGCCGCTTTCCTGTTTGATCATGGCCGGCAGGACAGCGCGGACACAGCGAAAGGTGCCCTTGATGCAAACATCGAACACCAGGTCCCATTGCTCGTCCGTGATGTCGACGCACTCGTTCAGAACGTTGATGCCGGCATTGTTCATCAGGCCGTCGATGCGGCCAAATTCCTCCAGGGTCCGGGCAACAAGATTGTCCACATTTTCCTGATTGGTGACGTCGCACAGCACGCCGATGGAATCCACGCCGAAGTCATCCCGGATCATTTCCGAGGCCTCCATGGTGCGCTTTTCGTGGGTGTCACTGACCACCACCTTGGCGCCTTCCTCGGCGAAACGGCGGGCGCTGGTTTGACCGATGCCCGCCCCGGCGGAACCCGTAACGATGATGACTTTGTCCCGTAATCGCATGTTCTCTCTCCCACTTCGCAACGAGGCATCCTAACAAGCGTTAGGTAATGCTTCAACAGGATTATCGTGATTTTTCTGGAATTATTCTCGAGAAACCTACTATTTCATGGAAATCTAGAGTCCTTGACAGATAGACAGCGAAATAATATCCCTAATGCACGTTAGGTATCGTTCACATTAGGTATTGTTAGTGCTGAAAATGCCGGGGCGGGCGTTGCAAGGCGCCGCCGGGAAAATTGCAGCATGATATGAGTGAAATCGGGAGATAGACGATGGCAGACCACGAATTTGAAGACTTGCTCTATGAAACCAATGACGGTGTCGCGAAAATCACCATCAACCGGCCCGACCGCCTGAATGCCCTGCGCGGCGTGACCATGGCGGAACTGATTGCCGCCGTGGAAATGGCGGGGCACGACAAGACCGTTGGCGTGATCGTTCTGACCGGTGCCGGTGAGCGGGCCTTCACGGTCGGCGGCGACGTCAAATGGGAAAAGGAAGGCGGCCTGGCCGAACGTCACATCACGGTCAATCCGCGCGGCGTGCACGACGCGGTCCGCCATTGCGGCAAGCCGGTCATTTCCGTGGTCAAGGGTTATGCCATCGGCATGGGCAACCATCTGGCCTATTGCTGTGACCTGACCATCGCCGCCGATAACGCCATCTTTGGCCAAAACGGCCCCCGTGTCGCCAGTCCGGCCGAGGGTTGGATCGTCGCCTATGCCGCCCGCGTCGTCGGCGCCAAGAAGGCCCGCGAAATGTGGATGCTGTGCCGCAAATACAATGCCCAGCAGGCTTTGGAAATGGGCATCTGCAACGCCGTGGTGCCGATGGATCAGTTGGACGAGGAGGTTGATAAATGGTGTCAGGAGATCCTCAGCCTTAGCCCGACCTGCGTGAAGATCGTCAAGGCATCCTTCGATTCGGACGTGGACTATATGCGCGACCCGGCGGCCAACCATTTCCAGATGATGCTGGCGCCGGATTATTTTTCGACGCCGGAATCGAAAGAAGGCGCGAACGCTTTCTTGGAAAAACGTCCACCGGACTTCAAGCAATTCCTGCGTTAGTATAATCAGGGAAAATTACTGACGGGGATAGACGCTTGAGCGTGGAAGACAAAGATTTGCAGCGGCCAGTCGTGAAGAAGGGCCGGGGCCAGAGCGGATCCGTGTCCCGGCGCCTTATACTTGATGTCGCGGCAGCGATGTTTTCCACGCGGGGCTTCACGGAAACCTCGATGCGTGAAATCGCCGCCAAGGCCGGGATGCGCGCGCCCAGCGTCTATTACCATTTTACTTCCAAGGAACAGATCCTCAGCGAAATTCTGTCGATCGCCATCCGATCCACCAATCTGGCGGTGCGGGAAAGCGTGCGGCAACTGCCCCCCGGCGCCACGGCGCGCGATCGGATCGAGGCCGCCGTCGGCGCCCATTTGCGCAGCCTGCACAACAATCTGCACTATACGGCGACCAACGTCAGGTATCAGGGGCAGGTGCCGGACGAGGTCGCGGTCAACGTTCGCGCGGACCGGAAACAATACGCCGACTATTGGCAACAGCTTTTGGCGCAAGCCGATGCATCAGGCGCCTTGTCGCCGGCGGTAAACCGGCAGGTGCTACGGCCACTTATTCTGGGCTCGATGAACCAGACTATTAATTGGTATGACGCCAGCCGGGGAAATCTGGACGAGTTGATCCAGACCGTATTGGCCTTGTTCCAGGGCATGTGGCGCGACTAGGGTCCTGATCCTAGACTATTTTCGGTATTGAGCTACTGACCGCCCCACGACATGGGTAACAGTTTTTGGTCACGACATAGGTGACAGTTT
>CAZPWJ010000064.1:0-4962 GCA_964590195.1 uncultured Rhodospirillaceae bacterium
CGTAAGACGCGGCGTTTCGTAGCATAGCCTCTTCGTCCTGGCAAGCGGGTAGGCGCTTCTTGGGGTGCTTCCAGGGCACTTCCAGGGCGCTACAAGGTGTCGCAGTCTCGAAAGCGCCGCCCTAGATCACGCCGCGATTTTGCAAATCCGCGCGCGCCTCGCGGCTTAGGCCAAGCCATTCGCCATAGACCAGGTCGTTCCAATCGCCCAGGCCGGGGCCCAGACTATCAATATGGCCGGGGCTGGCGGACAGTTTCGGCAGTACATCGGGCACCACCACTTCGCCTAGCAGGGCATGCTGAACACGGTGCAGCATGCCGCGCGCCGCGTAATGGGGATCGGCGAAAATATCCGCGATGGAGTTGATGGCGGCACAGGGAACATCACCCTTGGTGCAACGCTCCACCACCTCGGCCATGGCAAAGGCGGTGGTGAAACCGCTGACCACGCCGTCGATCAGGGCCCGGTCGCGGACCCGGTCGGCGGTTGCGGGATGGCTTTGTGCCAGGTCGGGGCGGTCAAGGACATTGGCCGCCATGCGGGCCCAGATCTTGTCCGAGGTACAGGCAATGGCGACCCAGTTGCCGTCCCTGGTGGGGAAATGGCCGTGCGGGCAGACATTGCGGGTGCCCAGGCCCTCGCGCCCGCGCACGGTGCCATGGCGGGCATAGGCCGGTGCGACCTCGTCCAGCACCCGGAAGATGCTTTCATACAGGGCCACGTCGATGCTTTGCCCCTGGCCGGTCTGCTCTACCGAACGCAAGGCCAGCAAGACACCGATGGCGCCGAACAGCCCCGATATATAGTCGGCCAACGAGGTGGAGCCCGGCGTCACCGGCGCCTCGCCCTCCATGCCCGCCAGATAGGTCAGGCCGCCCACCGCATGGGCGACGCGGGCGAAGCCGGGGCGGTCGCGGTAGGGGCCGTCCTGGCCATAGCCGCTGACCTGCAGCAACACCAGTTTCGGATTGATGGCGCGCAGCACGTCATAGCCCAGGCCCCATTTCTCCAGGGTGCCGGGACGGAAATTTTCGCAGACCACGTCCGCCTCGCTGATCAGACGCTTGAATAAAGCCGCGCCGTCGGGATCCTTCAGGTTCAGGGTGATGGAATGCTTGTTGCGCGCCTCGGACAACCAGGTCAGGGAGCTGTCTGGGATTTCCGTCGCGGTGCCGAATTGACGCATGGGATCGCCCGCGCCCGGCTGTTCCACCTTGATGACCTCGGCCCCGAATTCGGCCAGGATCGCCGCCGTGAACGGCGCGGCGAGAAAGGTCGCCAGATCCAGCACCCTGACGCCGTCCATGGGCTTGGGCATGGTTTTGGGAGCGCTCATTTTTTCAGCACATCCGGGTTGATGACATTGATCGGCGTGCCGCCGGCATAGGCCACGACCTGATCAAATATGTCCGAAAACTGGATTTCATATTCATCCTTGGTGACGTAACCGATATGCGGCGTGAAAATCACATTGTCCCGTTGAAACAGCGGGTATGCGGCGTCGCGAACCGGCTCCTCTTCATAGACGTCGACGGCGGCCATGCCGGGGCGGCCCGCATCCAGCGCCGCCAGCAATGCGCCCGGCGCGATCAAGGGCGCGCGGGAGGTGTTGACCAGCACGGCCGTCGGCTTCATCTGGGCGAGATCGGCGGCGGTGACGATGCCGCGGGTCGAATCATAAAGCCGGATATGCAGCGACAGCACATCGCAGGTGGAGAAAAAGGCCTCCCGGCTATCGGGGACGTCGTAACCATCCGCCCTGGCCCGTTCGCGGGAGGCTTCGGAGGCCCAGATCACGATATTCATCCCGAACGCCTTGCCGTATTCCGCCACCGCGCCGCCGATGCGACCGTAGCCGTAGATGCCAAGGGTTTTGCCCCTAAGGGTCTGGCCCACGCCGATCTGCCATTCGCCCGCCTTGAGGGCGGCCATCTGCTGCGGGATCTGCCGCATGGCGGCCATGATCAGGGCCCAGGTCAGCTCGGCGGTGGCAAAGGACGGCGTGCCCGCGTGCTGGTCGGAGGATATGATGATGCCCTGTTTGGTGCAGGTCTCCACATCGATATGGGGGTAGACGCTGCGCTGGCTGATCAGTTTCAGCTTTGGCAGGCGTTCCAACAAGGGCGTGCGGATTTTTGTCCGCTCCCGGATCAGCACCAGGACTTCCGTTTCCGCCAGACGTTCGGCCAGGGCGTCCACATCCTGGAGATGATCGTTCCAGATGGTGACCTGGTGGCCATCCAGCTTGGAAAAACAGGGCAGGGTTCTCAGCGTATCGTGATAATCGTCAAGAATGGTGATTTGCATGACGGCTCCGTATCTCCGGAAATTAGGCGATGGGGGAGAATAGCAAATCGTGGAGCCGGAGCAATTTTGATGGGACGATGAGTATGATGGATGATCTTCGCGGTTGGGCCGAGGCCTTGCCGAAAGTGGAACTGCATCTGCACCTTGAAGGCGCCATTCCCCTGCCGGCGCTGTGGCAATTGATGCAGAAATATGGCGGCGACCCAGACGTTGCGGCACCGTCTGATTTACGCCAACGCCTGACCTACAAGGATTTCCCCGATTTCATCGCCGCCTGGATCTGGAAGAACGGCTTCATCCGCTCCTACGATGATTTTTCCTTCATTGCCGAGGCGGTTGCGCGGGATCTGGCGCGGCAGAACATCAAATATGCCGAGGTGTTTTTCTCCCCCACCCGGTTCGTTGACCAGGGCCTCCAGCCCCAGGGCCTGGCCAGGGCGATCCGTAAGGGCCTGGACCGGGTGCCGGAAACGGACGTCCGTCTGATCGCCGATCTGGTGCGTGATCACGGCCCGGAACAGGCGGCGCTGACGCT
The DNA here is from genome assembly GCA_964590195.1 of uncultured Rhodospirillaceae bacterium. Classification (GTDB taxonomy): domain Bacteria; phylum Pseudomonadota; class Alphaproteobacteria. The sequence goes on from CAZPWJ010000064.1 coordinate 2,843, forward strand.
GGCGGAAATCCAGGGTGTGATGGATTGCGGCATCGTCGGCATCGGCATTGGCGGCTCGGAGCATTTGTTCCCGCCCGAACCCTTTGCGCCGGTCTACGAAGCGGCCCGTGATCTCGGCTTGCGCACCTCGGCCCATGCGGGCGAGGCGGCGGGGCCGGCCTCGGTGCGCGGTGCGGTCGAGGCCCTGCAAGTTGACCGCATCGGCCACGGCATCGCCGCCCGCGATGACGCGGACGTTCTGGCCCTGTTGGCAGAGACGGGGACGCCGATAGAGCTATGCCCGCTGTCGAATGTCGCCACCGGATCGCTCGCCCGCATAGAGGATCATCCGGTACGCCAGTTCTGGGATGCGGGCCTGATGCTGACCGTCAATACGGACGATCCGGGCATGTTCCACAATTCCATGGCCGAGGAATTTGTTGTTCTGCACGAGGTCTTCGGTTTCAGCCGGGACGAGATCAAGACCTTCGTGCTGAACGGCATCAAGGCGTCATGGCAGGCGGACGACCGCAAGGCCGCCCTGGTTCAAGTGTTCCAGGACGACCCTGCTTGGTAGTTTGACGTGTTGGGTCGCGTCGCGTCTAAAACGCGATGACGTTGCGGGCGACTTCGCCGGTTTTCAGCTGATCCATGGCGTCGTTGATCTCTTCCAGCTTGATGCGGCCGGAGATCATTTGATCCAGCTTCAGATCGCCGCGCAGATAGAATTCCACCAGGCGGGGCATATCGACCCGGAAATGGTTCGAACCCATGGACGAGCCCTGGATCTTTTTCTCGCGCAGGAAGTCCGGCCCGTGCAGCTCCACATTGGTGCCTACCGGCACCATGCCGATGATGGTCGCCGTGCCGCCCCGGCGCAACGCGCGGAATGACTGCTCCGCCGTCAGTTTCAGGCCCACGGCCTCGAACGAATATTCCACGCCGCCGTCGGTCAGCGAGCGGATCTGCTTGACCGCATCGCCGTCGGCAGGGTTGACCACGTCCGTGGCGCCGAATTCCTTGGCCAGGTTCAGTTTCGAACCGACCATGTCGACGGCGATGATCTGGCCCGCGCCGGCGATCTTGGCGCCGTTGATGGCCGACAGCCCGATGCCGCCGCAACCGAATACGGCCACGGTGGAGCCCGGTTCGACCTTGGCGGTATGGAACACCGCGCCCACCCCCGTCATCACGCCGCAACCGATCAGGGCGGCGGTGTCCAGGGGCATATCCTCGCGGATTTTCACCACGGAATGTTCATGGGTCAGGATCATTTCCGCATAGGAGGAGAGGTTAGCGAACTGGCCTACCACTTCGCCGTTCTGGGAGAGGCGCTGCTGGCCGTCCCTGGCGCGTTGCACCATGGGGCTTTCACACAGCGTCATGCGCCCGGTCAGGCAGAATTCGCATTCGCCGCAGAATGTGGACAGGCAGGTGATCACGTGATCGCCCTTTTTCACATAGGTGACGTCTTCGCCCACTTCCTCAACCACGCCTGCGCTTTCATGGCCCAGCACGCAGGGGCAGGGGATGGGATACAGCCCCTCAATGAAATGCAGATCACTGTGGCAGACGCCGGCATAGACGGTACGGATGAGAACCTCGCGCCGGGCCGGTTTGTCGATTTCAATTTCCTCGATAGTCAAGGGCTCGTGGGCCGCCCGCATCACCGCAGCTTTCGCTTTCATTATGTACTCCTCCCAATATCAGAAACCAGTTGGCCCGACTGTATCCCGGACCGAGGCGAATGTGCCAGTGCTATTCGGTGTGGGGTACCTGAAAGCTGGGTTGGCCCGGTGCCTGACGCAATACGGGGACATCATACGAGGCCGCGCCGTGTCAGACGCGGTCTTGCCGGCAAACAATTTGGTGTCCCCGTATTGTGGGCGGCGTCCAGCGTGAAATTCACCGAATATAGTAAAGGGCCGTGACCGCTTTGAATGGAAGACCGGTCGGGCGGGGCAATTGGCAAGCAATTATCGCGCGGCACACATCTGCTGCAGGGCGGACTTGTTTGACCGCCCCGAATGACTGCTTCTACTATCATGGGAAGCGATCCAAATGAGCTGTGTCAGATTATACCGAAATGGAAAATGCCACGGAGAACATTCCAATGAGACGGCTAGCCAAGTGCGCATGCG
>CAZPWJ010000064.1:5062-29420 GCA_964590195.1 uncultured Rhodospirillaceae bacterium
GCGTGCAATTGCACGGTGTGCCAGCGAAAGACCGGCAGTCCCTACGGTTTTTCCTCCTACTTCGAGGATAGTCAGCTAGTATCGATTGAGGGTGAGCACAGGTTCTGGAGCCGGGAAGCGGAAAGCGGGCGCCGGGTCGAACAGCATTTTTGTGCAAACTGCGGCTCTAACATGTTCTGGTATGCGGAGGTGCTGCCCGACACGATTGGGATTGCCGGAGGTAACTTCAACGACCCGGATTTTCCGGCCCCGGATACGGCAGCCTGGGCGCAGTCAAAATATAGTTGGGTGCAGTTCCCACCGGAAACCGAGGTTCTGCAAACGACGCGCTTTTAAACTGCGTTCCTTTTTCTGACCGGTCTCGGATAAAGGACGGTTTCAGACTGATATCAATGGTAATGGCATCTTGCCGCGATTTCCGCTATTGCCTCACGACCAAGCATCGCGTTGGGTGCGATAACGCTTCTTGATCAACGCTAACAACACTTAGCAACTCTGTGCGCCGGGAAAATTGCCTTGATAAAACCCAATCTGCTCGCAGCCTTCGCTCTCGGCCATGGCGCCAATGATCTAGTGCCTATCGGGATGTATCTGTTGATCCCAGGTTTTGGCACGGCCATGGGGCTGTCGGCGCCCGAGATCGGCCTGCTTTTCATGCTGCACAGTATCGGCGGCGCCATCGCTTATCTGCCGGCCGGCATATTGGCCGATCACGTGGCCAACCGCGGCATTCTACTGGCGGGCACGTTCTTTTGGGTCGGCACGGGCTATTTGCTGGCGTCATTTTCCGATGGCTTTTGGGCCTTCGCCATTCTGATCGCGGTGGCGAACTCGGGCGATTCCGCCTGGCATCCCCTGGCCACCGGCGTTCTGGTGCAGATGCACAAGGCCCGCCGCGCCTATGCCCTGGGCATGCATGCGGTCGGCGGCCATGTGGCGGAAGTCATCGTTCTGCCCGCCTGCGGTCTGTTCCTGGCCATGTGGGATTGGCGTCTTGCCTTGCAGGTTCTGGTCATTCCGACATTTCTGGTTGGTTGCCTGTTTCTGGCCATTCGGCACAAGGTGCCGCGCCTTGAAACCTCCCGCCCGACCAGACATGACGCCGCCGCGATCTGGCGGACCTGGTCAAACCGCGCCGGCCTGCGGGTCATCGCCATTCTCATATTCTATAATATGAGCCTGTTTGCCATCATCACCATGACGCCGCTGTTCCTGAAGACAAATCACGGCTTCGGCTGGCTGCAAACCGCCTTTGCCATGGCGCTGATGTTGTTGGTGGGCGCCCTGGCGCAGCCATGGACCGGCAAGCTGTCGGACAATATCGGCCGCCGCCCGCTGATCATCGCGGGCAACGGCATCGCCGCCTGCGCGGCCCTGACCGCCTGGGCGTCGACCAGCATCACCCTGACCCTGTTGGCATTGGGCCTTGCCCTGACGGTGCAAACCTCGATCCGGGCGGTTCTCTTGGCGAGCGCGGTCGATCATGCGGGCGGGCGGGAAGGCACCAGCCTGGGTCTGGCCTTCGCCGTCATGGACGGCATCGCGGCATCCGCCGCCCTGCTGGCGGGCTGGGTCGGCAAGAATGATCTGGCCAATGCATTCCTGCTGGCGGCAGGTTTCGCCACGCTGGCGTTCATGCTCGCCGTCTCGACATCGGGCAAAGCCCCGGCCCTGGCTGATGACACGCCCGCCTGACACGACCGTTTAACACACAGGTTTGATTAGCGGCTTAGCCGGCCAACAAGAAACTCATAGCCATAGCTGTCGCCGAACTGCCGGCGCATTTCAATTTCCTGCTCCGTCATCGCGATGACACCCAGGGCTTCATCGTCGCCACCGTATCTCTCGCGCAGTTTTGGCAGCTTGTCCGCCAATGGCGCATAGTAATCGTCCCACCAAGCGGAATCCGGTAGGGTGAAATGTCCCACGACATCATAGCCTTGCCCACGGAACAGATCCGCGACACCCGGCACATCCGTCATGGCCGGGTACTCGTTGCCGAAAAAGGCACCGGCCTCGGCGGGCGGGTCGGGGGTCAGCTAGACCAGTTCCGTCGCCGCTAAATAGCCGCCGGGTTTCAGCAGTGGCTTCCAGGCCGCAAGGGCGTTCGCGAAACCCATGATGTAGGCCGCCCCCTCCGACCAGATCAGATCGAAATGATCCGCTGGAAAATCTAGTTCGTTCATATCCCCCGGCAGGACCTCAACCCGGTCGGAAAGCGCCGCCGCCGCAACGCTGGCCCGCAATTGCTCCAGATACTCTTCGTGAAGATCAACGGCGGTTATATGAGCATCAAGTTCCTGGGCCAGTACCATGCTCTGCATGCCCGGACCACAGCCGATATCCAGCACCCTGGGCCTCTCGGGCAGGTCAGTGCAGAGTGAGAGAGCCTGGCGCGTCGCCTCGGCGCAGCCAGGGCCCTGGCGCGGCAAGCCGCGTTGGACGTCCAGGAATATCTCCCAAAGCCGCGCGTTCTCTTCCATGCAATGCCGCCCGCTAACGGCCTATTCCGCCGCTTCCGCCAACGCTGGCGGCTTCGCCGCACCCATCCATTTCTGGAAGACCGGCGTCGTCGGCGGCTCCAGCGTGGTCTCTTCCTTGCAGCGGGCCTTCAGTTCCTCGATGGTGCCGCCGTGGTCGAACAGTTGCACCTCGCCGCGCTCGGCGGCCAGGCGCCGACGCAGATCATCGGTGCCCCGTTGATCGACGCTGAAATCAGCGGCCAGGATGACGCCATAGCGCTTTGCCCCCTCGATGGTGACCAGGCCGCGCTGGGCATCCAGTGATACCTGGCCCGGATCGCGCTGTAACGGATCGCCCCAGCCACCGCCGCCCCAGGTGTTGAAATACAGGATATCGCCGGCCTCGACGTGGATGCGGTCGCACTTGGATTCCATCCATTCCTGGGAACCGTCGGCCCGGACCATCAGTTTGTTGCTGCGCGCGCCGGGGTGGCCGCCATTGACGCCCCAGGGATGCGTCAGCCAGCGGTCGTCATGGATAGAGATATTGCCCGGCTCCAGGAACTGATAGCCCATGGATAGCCCGTTGCCACCCCGGTGCAGGCCGGGGCCGCCGCTGTCGGCGATGGTTTCGTACTGCACGATGCGCAGGGGGAAATACGCCTCCAGGAATTCGTTGGGCACGTTGGTGAAGGCGGGCCACAGGGAATGGCCGTCGGCGCCGTCGCCCGCCGGCCGGCCCGGTATGCCGCCAAAGCCGATTTGATACAGCTGATACCATTCACCATTCTTGTCATAGCCGGAATACATGAAATGAGGGCTGTCCGAGAAACCGGCGGCACACAGCGCGTCCGGCGAACCCTGGCCCAGCAGGCCGCTCATGATATCGAAAATACGGCCCAGCAGATGGGTGCGGCAACTGAGTGCGGCGGGGCGGATCGGTTTCAGGATGGTGCCGCGTGGGATGCGCACCTTGACCAGTTCATAGAAGCCGTCGTTGAACAAAATCTGCGGATCGAACAGATTGATGAAAAAGGCGCCCAGGAACATCTTGAACATTTCCTCGTTCAACAGGAAGTTGACCGAGCTGATGGACTGCGGGTCCGTACCTTCGAAATCAAAGATCGCCGTATCGCCTTCCCGCCACATGGTACAGGCGATTTTATATGGCCCCATGCCGACGCCGTCGTCGTCGATATAATCCTCGAAATACTGTTTCGTCTCGGGGATCACCTGCTGCAGGATCGCCCCCATGGCGCGCTTGTTGCGCTCCAGCATCTCATCCATGGCGGTGACGAATTCATCAACACCGAAGCGTTCGCAGTTTTCCACCACGCGGCGCTCGGCCATGCGCAGGGCAGCGATGATGGCGTTGAAGTCGGAGCGGTTCCATTCCGGCAGGCGGCAGTTGCGCAGGATCAGCTCCAGGATTTCTTCGTTCAACTGGCCCTTGCGGTAGATCTTGATGGGTGGGATCTGCACGCCTTCCTCGAACAACTGGGCCGCGTCCGTGGGCAGGCTGCCGGGCACCTTGCCGCCGATATCCGTCATATGGCCGAACATGGCGCCCCAGGCGACGATGCGGCCATCGATATAGATGGGCATCATGGTCAGCCAGTCGTTCAGGTGGCTGATTGCGCCGTTGCAGAAATAAGGATCGTTGGTCAGAAAGACGTCGCCTTCCTCGATGGTGCCGTCGTAACCGGCCTGGAAGCCATGGAAGAAGGAGCCGAACTGCCCCACCACCATCTTGCCGTCCTGATTGGCGATCATGGGAAAGGCATCGTGCTGTTCGCGGATGCCCGGCGACATGGCGGTGCGGAACAACACCGCGTCCATTTCGTCGCGGGCATTGCGCAGGGCGTTCTCGACAATATCCAGGGTTATTGGGTCCAGATCCACCTTGCGGAACGGCGTGTTGTTGGTCTGAATAATTTGTGCTGGCATCTGCCTTATCCCCTCAGCCGGCTGGCCGGATCAGAATGTTGCCTACCGCGTCGATCTCGCCTTCGTGGCCTGGCAGGATCAGCGTGGTGGAGTCCATTTCGGTGACGATGGCGGGGCCGGGAACCCGGTTGCCCGCTTGCAACAGGGCGCGGTCGTAAATCTTCGCCGGCTGCTCCCGGCCCTCCACATAAACGGAGGTGTCCATATAGGCCGCCGCCGAAGGGTCGACACCGCCCGTCGGTAGGGTTTCGGCCTTGGCCGAGCTTTCCTGGCCCTGCACCAGGGCGCGCAGGTTATAGAGCTCGTGACCGGTTTCCAGCGCAAAGGTGAACATCTGTTCGTGCATGGCGTTAAAGCGCTTGCCGGCCTCGGCCAGACCGCCGGCGCCGTATTCCTCCGGCGTCATGTCCACGGTCAACTGCATGGCCTGGCCGGCATAGCGCAGGTCGATCTGATACAGGGTGGTCTGCTCCCCGCGCGGCACGCCTTCATGGTCCAGGGTGCCGGCGGCGGCCTCGGCCAGCTCCTCTAGAATGGCGCGCACCTCATTGTCCGAGGTGTCTTCGAATTTGCGCACGAAAGTCCGCGATGCCTCGTCGCGCACCCGCGTGGTGGCATCGCCATAGGCGCATAAGACACCCGGCCCCGGCGGGATCATCACCGGCCAACTGCCCATCAGCTTGCCCAGGGCATTGGCATGCAATGGCCCGGCGCCGCCAAAGCCGACCAGGGCGAAATCACGCGGATCATAGCCCTGTTCGACCGAGACCAGACGCAGGGCGCCGAACATGTTCTCGTTGACGATATTGACAATGCCCTCGGCGGTTTCCTTGCGCCCGAGGCCCATGGCCTTGGCCACCTTGTCCATGGCGCGTTCCGATGCCGCATAGTCCAGCTGCATATCGCCGCCCAGCTTGGCGCCCGAGGGCAAATAGCCCAGCACCACGTTGGCATCGGTCACGGTAGGCTCCTCGCCGCCCTTGCCGTAGGCGGCGGGGCCCGGTTCGGCGCCGGCGCTTTGCGGGCCGACGCGCAATGCCTTGGTCAGTTCAGGCACATAGGCGATGGAGCCGCCGCCGGCACCAACAGTGCGTACGTCGATAGAAGAGGCGCGCACGGTAACGTCCGCCACCCGCGTTTCCCGCCGGGTCCGCGCCACGCCGTCCTCGATCAAGGCCACGTCCGTTGAGGTCCCGCCCATATCAAAGGTCAGCAGGTTCTGATAGCCGGCCTGTTTGGCGATCCAGATCGCACCCGTGACACCGCCCGCCGGCCCGCTCATCAACAGATTGACCGGCGCTTCCTTGGCCGCATCCGCCGAGGCCAGGCCGCCGTCCGAGCGCAGGATATGCAGCTGCACCCCGTTCATGCGGCTGTTCAGCTCCGCCTCCAGGCTCTCGATATAGGTCGAGACCACGGGCCGGATATAGGAATTGACCACGGTGGTCTCGGCCCGTTCGTACTCATACATCTCCGGTATCACTTCCGACGAGATGGAGACGGGGATGCCCGGCATCACCTGTTCGGCGATGGCGCGGATGCGCTGTTCGTGGGCGCCGTTGGCATAGGCATTGACCAGGGACACCGTCAGGGCCTCGACACCGCTGCCTTTCAGCCTGGCGATTTCGTCGGCAATGGCGCCCTCGTCCAACGGCTCCACCACCTCGCCCAGGGCGCTCATGCGCTCGTTGGCCTCGATGGTCAGCTCCAACGGTGCCAAGGGATCGCGCTTGTTGAAGATCACCCAGCCGCCCAGGCCGCCCGGCACGTAGGACCGGGCAATTTGGAGCACCTGCTTGTAGCCCTTGGTGGTAATCAGGCCGACCAGGGCGCCGTTGCCGGTCAGCACCGTGTTGGTGGCCACCGTAGTGCCGTGCATGACCGAACCGATAGCTGGAGGTTCGATGCCGGCCTCGCGGCAAATCTTTTCGATACCATTCAGGACGCCGCGGGATGAATCATCCGGGGTCGAGGGGACCTTGGCGGTAAAGGCATGGCCGCTGCCTTCATCGATCAACAGCAGATCCGTGAAGGTGCCGCCCACGTCGACGCCCAGGCGGTAGCCGCCGCTACTCGCTGTGCGCCGTGGCGATGGCGTGGGCCGCGTAACCGTTCTGGCGGTCGGTGGCGCGCTAGGTGCACGGGCCTCGGTTGGTGTTTCCGTGCGGGCTTGTGGAGCGGGCGCCGGCGCGTGCGCGGGCGTGCTGGGCGGTGCCACCTGGGGCGGCGCGATGGTTGGTGCCGGTGCAATGGTGGGCGGCGGCGCGATCGTCGGGGGCTGCGATATTCGGGCCGGTGCCGATGCGCGGTGTGAACGGCCTTCGCTGCTCCCCTCGCTTTCGGGCGCGCGCAGCTTGTCTTCCAACTGACCCATATCCTGTTTCAGGTCCGAAAGCTGCTCCGTGAACCAATCACTTGGCTCCTTGCCGTCGTTTGCCATATGGCATCCCTTTGTTGCGAGCTGGCGGGCACCCCATACGCCCCGAGGATGGCGCCAGTCTAATACGAGAATGCGGCTTGGGTACAGGCCCGCGCGATGCTAAAGCATGGATTTCGGATGCTGGTTATTGGGTGCGGGTGAGCATGTTGGGACGGTTTGATATCGAAGGCGATGCGGCGCGGGCGTTCGCCGTGCTGCAACAGGGCGGCATCGCCATTTTGCCCATGGATGTGGGCTATTCCCTGATCGGCGGTTCGGAAGCGGCCCTGGCGAAAATTTTCGAGACCAAGGGCCGCACCGCCTCGAAACTGAACGCCATGGTCGGCAACGAGGCGATCCACCTAGCCATCCACCGCATCGACCAGCGGGGACATGATGTGGTGCAGGCCATTACCAAGGATGCGAACCTGCCCCTGGGCGTGATCGCGCCGTGCGATCCCGCGCATCCCTTGTTGCGTGTACTCAGCCTGGATGGCAGTTCCAAGGACGGCACCATCGCCTTGCTGATGAACGCGGGGCCGTTTCATGAAGCCATCAGCAGCCTCAGCTTTGCAGCGGGTCATCCGCTGTTCGGCTCTTCCGCTAACCGTTCGCTGCAAGGCACCAAGTTCCGGGTCGAGGACATGGAGCCCGAAATTACCGCCATCGCCGATATCATCATCGATTACGGCCTGCGCAAGTATCACCCCTATAAGGCCTCATCCACCCTGCTGGACGTGGTCAACATGGAAGTGGTGCGTTACGGCGCCTGCTTCGAATTGATCGACGATGTATTGCGCCGCCGCTTCGATATCACCCTGCCGCCACCACCCGCCTAATCGTTCACCAGCGGCACCACGTTTGCCGCGAAATCCTCCATGCGGTCCAGCATGGCGTTCAGGTCCAGGGCGGTGAGGTTCATGATCATCGAGGTGGCGCCGATCTCGGCGAAGTCGCGGATGTCGCCGGCGCGCTGCTCAGCGGTGCCGGTGAAAATCAACCGGCCGCCGTCCTGATGCTCCTCCGCCGCTTCCGAATGGAAGGCGCAGTTATAAGCCAGGCCGATGGAGGCGGGATCGCGGCCCGCGTCATTGGCCAGGGCATGCAGTTTCCCGACCCGGGCGCGGTAGGTTTCCACCTTGTCCATACGGAAGGCGGGGTTGGAGCCGAAGGGATACCAGGTATCGCCCATGGCGATCGTCCGCCTTATGGCTGAGAGGCTCTCGCCGCCGATCCAGATGGGCGGATGGGGCGTCTGCACCGGTTTCGGGTCCATGCCGATCTTGTCGAATTGGACGAAGTCGCCGTCATAGGCGGGGCGGTCTTGGGTCCAGACCGCCTTGATGGCTTCGATATATTCGTTGGTTACCTGGCCCCGCGCATCGAAAGGCGGCAGGTTCAGGGCCTCGAACTCTTCGCGCATCCAGCCCGCGCCACAGCCGAAGGTGACGCGTCCGCCCGACAGCTTGTCGATGGTGGCAAGGGACTTGGCCATGAACAGCGGGCCGCGGTGGGGCACCACGGTGACGGAGGTCAATAGCCCGATATGGGAGGTGATGGCGGCCAGCCAGGTCAGCAGGGTAAATTGCTCCATGCTTTCCACATTGCCGCCGGCCCCGCCCGGAAATTCGCCGGTCTCGCTATAGGGATAGGTGGAATCTATCTCGGTTGGCACCACGATATGATCCGACACGGTCAGATAGGCAAAGCCCAACTCCTCGGCCTTGTCGGCAATGGTCTGGATATCCGCCGCGTTCGAGAGCGGGCCGCGGTTTGGTGCGCTGACGCCAAATTTCATAATCCTGTCCTTCATGCGAAAATCATCTGGTTTGATTGTACACCCAAGCGGGGCGGGGTAGGCTAGGCAGGAATTCAAAGGTTGGTGGGATAAAAATGCAATTTCAAGACAAAGTAGCGGTTGTAACCGGCGGCGCCTCGGGTATCGGCGCGGCCTGTTGCCGGAATTTCGCGGAACGCGGCGCCAAGGTGGTGGTGGCCGATCTGAACGGCGATGGCGCCAAATCGGTGGCGGCGGAATTCGGCGGCATGGGCGTCGCCTGTGATGTGGGCGACGAGGCCGAGATCGATGCCCTGGTCAAGGCGGCGGAAGATGCCTATGGCCCCGTCGATATTTTCTTCTCCAACGCGGGGATCAATTCGGGCCGGGAATTGCTGAATACGGATCTTTCGGTATGGGAAGATCAATGGCGGGTCAATTTCATGGCCCACGTCTATGCCGCCCGCGCGGTGATGCCGGGCATGATCGAACGGGGCAGCGGCTATCTGCTGCATACCGCGTCCATGGCCGGTATTCTGATATCCCACGGCAATCTGCCATATACCGTGTCGAAACATGCGGTGGTCGGCCTGGCGGAATATCTCTCCGTCACCCATCATCATCAGGGCATTCGGGTCTCGCTGCTGGCGCCCCTGGGCGTGCGCACGCCCATGCTGGGGGACACCACCAAGCCGTTCGCGGCCACCGTCGCCGGCCCCATCAAGGAACCGGAGGAGGTGGCCGAGCAGGTCGCGACGGCGGTCGAGGAAGAACGCTTCCTGATCCTGACCGATGAAATCGCGCAGACCTGGATGGACGGCAAGGCCAACGATCTGGAACGCTGGCTGAAGGGTATGCGGCGCATGCAGGACAAGATCGAAAGCCTCGGCGGGCGGGACCCTTAGGTTCTGGGAGGTGATGAAGATGCAAGAAAATGGATTGGTGGCCATCGTCAAACGGGATTGCCCGACCTGCGTCATGGTCGCACCCGTGCTGCAACAACTGGAAGCAAACGGCACCCTGACCGTCTACAGCCAGGACGATCCCGGCTTCCCCGAAGGCATGGCCGTGGCCGATGACACGGCCCTGGATAATTCCTACCGGCTGGAGGTGGAAATCGTGCCCACCTTGGTGCGTTTCCAGGACGGCGCGGAGGTCGAGCGCACTTATGGTTGGGATCGCGCGGCCTGGGAAAGTCTGACAGGCCGGGATGATCTGGGCGCGGACCTGCCTGCGTTCAAGCCCGGCTGCGGCGCCCTTAATCAGGAACAGGACCGTCTGGCGGAATTGAAAATCCGCCACGGCGATACCCCCATGGTGTCCCGTCTGGTACCCCTTGGTGCCAAGGAAGATGCCATCGAGGCCTGTTTCGAGCGTGGATGGAGCGATGGCCTGCCCGTCGTCCCGCCGACCCAGGAACGTGTCCTGGCCATGCTGGAAGGCACCACGCGGGCGGCGGACGAGGTCATGGGCCTGATGCCGTCGAACCTGGATACCTGCACCGTGGAAAAGGTTGCCATCAACGCGGTGATGGCCGGTTGCCGGCCCGAATACCTGCCGGTGGTGCTGGCCGCGGTCGAGGCGGTGCTGGACGAGGATTATTGCCTGCACGGCACCCTGGCGACGACGCGATTTGTCGGCCCGGTGGTCATCGTCAACGGCCCCATCGCTCGACAGATCGGCATGAACGGCAAGGGCAATGCCCTTGGCCAAGGAAATCGCGCCAACGCCACCATTGGCCGGGCGGTCAATCTGGCGATCCGCAATATCGGCGGCGGCAAGCCCCAGGGCGTCGACCGGGCCACCTTGGGCAATCCGGGCAAGCTCAGCTATTGCTTTTGCGAGGACGAGGACGGCTCCGCCTGGGAGCCGTTGACCGTTGACCGTGGCCTCAAGGCCGGCGCAAATGCCGTTACCGTGTTCGCCGGTTACGGTCTGCAGGGCGTGATCGACGACAAGGCGCGCTCGCCGGAGGAACTCGTGCAGACCTTCGCCACTTCCCTGCACGCCGTCGATAACATTCACAAGATTCCCGGGCCTGATTGTTTGCTGGTAATCTGCCCCGAGCACGAGCGGACCTTGATGGAAGGCGGCTGGGACAAGGCGCGCTTTCATTCCGAAATCATGGCCCGCATGCAGCTTAGGGCGGAGGACGTCATGCGCGGCGCCCACGGCATGGCCGAGGGCGTGAAGCCCGAACTGGCCGGCAAGACCGTGCCGAAACTACTGCCCACGGGATTATTGATTGTCCGGGCCGGCGGCGGCGCGGGCAAATTTTCCGGTATCATCGCGGGCTGGACGCCGGGCATGCCCGAATCCAGCCGGCCCGTAACAAAGGAGATCAAAACATGAGCATGACAGACGCCTTGTTGGACCCCACGGGAGAGCGGGAGGCGGTGGAGAAGCCGCGCCTGGCCCGCCCAACATCGTTGGACGGTTTGACCGTCGGGGTTCTGGATATTTCAAAGGTGCGCGGCGACGTCTTTGTCGAGCATGTAGCGAGCCTGTTGGAGGATCGCGGCATTGCCGTCAAACGCTACCGCAAACCCACCGTGGCCCGGACCGCGCCCAAGGAGATCGAACAGGCCATCGTCGAGGAAGTCGACGTGGTCGTTGAAGGCCTTGCCGATTGAGGCAGCTGCACGTCGTGCTGTACGCATGATATGTTGAACCTTGAAAATCGCGGTATTCCCAGCGTTGGCGTTGCCACCACCGAATTTATCGAGGCGGCGGCGGTACAGTCTGAAGCGCTGGGTTTTGACCCGGCCTATATCTGGGTACCCCATCCGATCCAGGACCGAACGGACGAAGAACTGCATGCCCTGGCCGAGGGCCATGTGGACCGGATCATCGCCGCCCTGACGGATCAGACGGGTTCACAAGCGTGACCAATTGACTACGCGATGTCCTTGCCGTCATCCTTGGGCGTAGCGAAGCGGAGACCCGAGGATCCAGGGCCGCAAGCATCGGAGTCTGTTGCCCTGGATTGCCGGGTCAAGCCCGGCCATGACTACAGTTTATAAACAAGAATCGAGCGGGAGAGTGTTGTGGATTTAGATTACAGCGACCAAGTCGCCGAAATGATTGCCCAGGTAGACAAGTTCATGAAGGAGCATATCTACCCGCGCGAGCTGGACCATTGGGAATGGGTCGATGATCAGGATAACCTTTGGCAGTATCCGCCATGGTTCGAGGATCTGAAAGCCAAGGCCAGGGAAGCCGGCATTTGGAACTGGTTCCTGAACAAGGAGTATGACCAGTTCAGCCCCGGCCTCTCCAACCTGGAATTCGCTCCGATCATGGAGCATATGGCGCGTGTCCCCTGGGCTCAGGAAGTCTTCAACTGCTCCGCCCCCGACCGGGGAAACATGGAAGTTCTGGCACGCTTTGGTTCGCCCGAACAGCAGGACAAATGGCTGCTGCCATTGTTGGCCGGCGAAATCCGCTCGGCCTTTTCCATGACCGAACCGGCGGTGGCATCCTCCGATGCAGGCAACCTGGAAACCACTATTGTCCGGGACGGCGATGAATACGTCATCAATGGCCGCAAGTGGTTCACCTCGAACGCCTACAATCCCCTGTGCAAGATCTTCGTCGTCATGGGCAAGACCGATCCCGAGGCCGTGCGGCACAAACAGTTCTCCATGATCCTGGTGCCCAAGGATACGCCCGGCGTCGTTCTGGAACGGCCCTTGCGGGTCTTTGGCGGCGTGCATTCGCCGGGCGGCCATGCCCAGGTGCACTACGACAACGTCCGCGTACCGGTGGAAAATATGATCTTGGGCGAAGGCCGCGGTTTCGAGATCGCTCAAGGCCGCCTGGGGCCGGGACGGTTCCAGTATGCCATGATGTTCGTCGGCATGGCGCACCGTTGCCTGGAATTGATGTGCAAGCGGGTCGAGGAGCGGGAGGCGTTTGGCGAAAGGCTGTCGCAAAAGACCTCGATCCAGCACGACATCGCGCGGTCCCGTTGCGAAATCGAACAATGCCGCATGCTGGTCCTGACCGCCGCCGACAAGATGGACAAATATGGTCCCAAGGAAGCACGGGACTATATTTCCATGGTCAAGGTGGTGGCACCGCAAATGGCCCTCAATGTCGCCAACCGGGCGATCCAGGCCCATGGCGGCGCGGGCTTCACCCAAGACACGCCGCTGTCGCACATCTATATGACCGCACGTTTCTGCCAGGTCGCCGACGGCCCGGACGAAGTGCATATGTCGCAACTGGCCCGGCGCACCATCCGCGATCTGTTCTAGGCCGCGCTAACGCCATCACTTTGGACACCATAGGGGCGCCCGTCGAATTTGGCGGGCGCCCCAGTGCGGGTTATATATCCGCACCAGGAAACAGGAGACTGCAAGGCAGATGCAAAGACGTATCAAACTCGAAGGGGTGTCGAACTTTCGTGACATGGGCGGCTATCAAACCGCGAATGGTGAAAGCCTGAAATGGCGGACGTTTTTCCGCTCCGACACTTTGTCGTCGTTGACCGACGCCGACATGGCGACTGTCTGCGAACTGGGTGTGAACACCGCCGTTGATCTTCGTTATGGCGATGAGAGGGCGGAGGAGCCATCGCGGTTTCTGGGCCATGATCAGGTTGAAGTGCTGGAGCTGGGTCTGGACGAGCGGCCCGGTGCATCCTTCCTGGATAGTTTCCAGGCCGCGCCTGATGCGGCGGAGACCGCGCGTAGCTATCTGACCGAAAACTACAGCAACTATCCCTTTCTCTATGCCAAGGGCTACGGCACCCTGATGCGCCGTCTGGCGGCGGGCGACCGGGTCATCGTGCACTGCACCGCCGGCAAGGACCGCGCCGGCACCGCCGCCGCCCTGGTCCTCTCGGCCCTGGGCGTACCGCGCGAAACCGTGTTCGAGGATTATCTGCTGACCAACCGATATTGGGACCGGGCCGGTCGTGAACGTCCGAGTATGGACCCCGAGACCATTGCCTCGATCTTTTCCGCCCGCGAGGAATATCTAACGGCTGCCTTCGCCGCGATCGAAGGCCGTTGCGGTACGGTGGAGGCTTATCTGGAAGATGTCCTGGGCCTTGACGCGGAAACGCTCGCCGCGTTGCGTTCTGCCTGTCTGGCCTGAATACGATATTAATGCCAATTCGCGGTAACTCCTTCTACGCTAACGAATTTTTTGCTTTTTGCGCTTAACCTCCCGGTCAGGCAACTGGATGCTGACAAAGGACCGGAGAGCATGGACCTTGCCAAGGAACTGGACGTCTACCTGCGGGCGCGTTTTGCGCTGATCCATATCGTCTCGCACGAGGAAGAGCGGGCGGTAAAGGAACTGCGCGACCTATGCGAGACAAGCGGGCGTGCATTGGTTGTCTGGGATATCGCGGATCACTTCCGCCAGGTGGTTGGCAATGGGCCCGAGCCGCAACCCGCCAAGGATCCCCTGTCCGCCCTGGCCGCGATCGAGAAAATGGATGGGGAGTGCGTCTTTCTGCTGCCTGATTTTCATCAGTGCTGGAAATCCCAGCCAGTTGTCGTGCGAAAACTGCGCAATCTGGTGCAAAAGCTAAAATATACCCGTAAGAGCCTGGTCATTACCTCACCATCCCCCGGTATTCCCGACGAGTTGAAGGATGATGTTGTTGTCCTGGATTTTCCACCGCCTGGTTTCGAGGAGATTTCGGCAATTCTGGAAAATCTGGAGAAGACGCCCGGCGTCAAGGTCGAGCTGGATGAACAGACGCGCGAACGCATGGTGTCTCTGGCCCTGGGCCTGTCGGAGGCGCAGGCGCAGAGGGTGTTTTCGAAAGCCATCGTCACCGGTGGCGTGTTGGAGGAAACCGACCTCGATATCATCGCCAAGGAAAAGCAGCAGATCATTCGTGAATCCGGCGCCCTGGAATATTATACCGCATCGGAAACCATCAATGATGTTGGTGGGTTGGAACTGTTGAAAGGCTGGCTTGTCCGTCGCCAACTGGCGTTCCGGGCGGAAGCCCAGGACTATGGCCTGCCGCCACCCAAAGGCATTGCCCTGATCGGCATTCCGGGTACCGGCAAATCGTTGACCGCGAAGATGGTGGCAAGCCTTTGGCATTTACCGCTGATCCGCATGGACATCGGCGCCATGTTCGGCGGTTTGGTGGGCGAGTCGGAAGAGAACGCGCGTACGGCGCTGCGCCTGGCGGAGGCGGTCGCCCCTTGCGTGCTATGGATCGACGAACTGGAAAAAGCCTTGTCCACCGGCGACGGTGACAGTGGTACTTCCATGCGGGTGTTCGGAACTCTGTTGTCATGGATGCAGGACAAGAAAAAGCCGGTCTTCATCGTTGCCACGGCTAATGATATTACCCGCCTGCCGCCCGAGCTTCTGCGCCGGGGGCGGTTTGACGAGATATTCTTCCTGGATATGCCCAACCATACGGAGCGTTTGGCGATCCTGGAGGTGCATATCAAAAAACGTGGCCGTGATCCGCGAAATTTCGATCTGGAAAGGCTGGCCGCGGCCTGCAACGGCTATGTCGGGGCCGAGATCGAACAGGCGGTGATCGATGCCATGTATCTCGCTTATGGCGACGAATCTTCGCCGGGGCGGGAGTTTTCCGACGAGGATATCCGCCTGGCCCTGGAACGTCTGGTGCCCATGAGCCGCTCCCAGCGGGAGCGGATCGACTTTCTGCGAACCTGGGTCGAGGATGGCCGGGCGGCTTCCGCCTCGTTGCCGGAAGGCGAAGATGGCCCGGTCCGGGCGCCGGCGCTGCAGATCTCGCCGCAAATCTCGCCAGCGGAATAGATCGAGCCGGTCATGTCGCATTTCTCAACCATGCGGACAGCCTTTGTTTCGGCGGAACATCTGATTGCCGCGCTTGGCGATCTGGGCTTTGCCAATGTGGAACATCACGATCTGCCGCAGCAGCTTTACGGCTGGAAGGGTGATCAACGGCAGCAGGCGGCGGAGATCGTCATTCGCCGCGAATTCATCAGCCCGGTCAGCAACGACATAGGCTTTGCCCGAACAGAGGACGGTACCTTCGCTGCGGTGATATCGGAATATGACGCCCAGGCTTTTGACGCGGCTTGGCTTGGTAAACTGGGCCAGCGCTACGCCTATCGCGCGGCTCGCGACACCCTTGCCCAACAGGGCTTTGACCTGGTCGAGGAAGCCATGGATGAGAGCAAGACCATACGCATGACCGTTCGGCGCATGGCATAGGTAGAAGGAGTGGCCGCGATGAGCATGACTGATACCGATATCCGGGGGGAGGTGCGAAAGCTGTTATCCGTATCATCCAAGAAGCACGGTAAAACCGAAAACAAGTGGGGCAATATAGGCCTGCTTGTAGGCTTCGTGGGCGCATGCGCGGCGGTTGTTGCGGTCGAAACCTATGTCGATCTCGGATGGTTTTTGAGCGTGATGATCTTTCTGACGTCTGGCGGTGCTATATTCGCCTGTATCTACGGCGTTGGCGAGCGGATCAATGGCAGGCGGGCCGAGGCGCTGGCCCAGACCTTCTACGATATCTTTCCCAAGGGCTCGGCGGAATTCGAGAAAGCGGTGGCGCTGTTACGGAACGCTAAAACAGACACGGGTGTGGAGAAATCACTGCTTTCGGCCCTGAAGATGGATGTGGTTTTTGATGCGCAGGCCAAGAAATCCGACTTTATCGACCCTGACGACTATGGCCTCAAGGTGGGTTCGAAGATGAGCGCCACCGACTTTCATTCGCAAATGGACAAGTTCTTCGCCGATACCATGGGCGACGGCTTCAATACCACGTCTTCGTCCGGGCCGGGATGGAGCAGCACATCCACCTCGCAGTCGTTTTCCGCCTCCAAGGTGCAGAAAATGATGTTCGACAAAATGCTCCAGACCGGAGAATTGCAGCCCTGCGATACCCCCGATGAGCATGGCGGCGTCGGCGTCACGCCATCGGGTAAGTACATTTACTACGGCAATATCGACATCATGTCGGACCTGAAGGCGGGCAAGTATGCCATGCCGCAAGCCCAGCCGGCATCCGCGCCAGCACAGAACCCGGCGGACCAATTGCTGGGTGGTTTCGATGCCTCGGCGACAAAACCGGCAAGCGCGGCGGAGAAGACCGTGGACAAGCCGGCGCCTCAGGCCGGCTTCATTCCACTCGATCCCTACCGCGAACAGGATCAGGATTAGGCGATGGCGGAAATCCAGGAAATTGACCTTGTCATCGGCCCTGACGGCCAGGTGACGTTCGAGGTCCGAGGCGTGGGCGGCCCAAAGTGCGAGGATCTGACCAAGGAATTGGAAGCCATTCTGGGCGGCAATATCCTGTCGCGGGATTTCAAGGCATCCTATCACCAGCAGGTTGCTCGGCAGGATCAGACAATTTCGCAGACCGACTGAAATGGGCTGGACCATGCGCCTACGCATCCACGATATATTGCAACGCAGCGCCGCCAACGGCCCTGGCCAACGCTATGTCATCTGGTTGCAGGGCTGCACCTTGGGCTGCCGGGATTGTTTTAACCCGGATACCCATGAACGGGATGGCGGACGCGCCGTGCCGGTGGGGGATGTTCTGGAAGACATACGTCGACAGGGCGACAAAATCGCCGGCCTGACGATTTCCGGCGGCGAACCGTTTCAGCAACCGGACGCGTTACTGGCGCTGGTCAAGGCCATCAGGCGGACGACCGGGCTTTCCATCATCGTCTTCAGCGGCTATCGCCGGGACGAGATCGAACAGGACGCAACATGCGCGCCGGTTTTGAAATTTATCGATGTCCTGGTCGCCGGGCGCTACGTCCCTGGTAAACACCTCGGCCAAGGTATGCGGGGTTCGTCAAACCAAGCCTTGCATTTTCTCACCAGCCGCCATGGCCAGGACGATTTCGACGGCGTGCCAGTGGCAGAAATCACCATTGGCGAAGATGGCACGCTAAGCCTGAGCGGTGTGCAGCCGCCCAACCTTGATGCATCCTACTTGTTCAAAAAATTCAGCGGCAGGCCGGGGCGGGGCCATTCCATGGCGACCAATTTGCCGGTGGATGACAGGGTGATATAGGCCGTGCGCAGGTCTTCGCCGCCAAAGCAGATATTGGTGGCATACAGATCATCCGGCGTGGCCACATGCTCGACCTCGCCGCCCGTGGGCGCGACCACGGTGATGCCGCCGCGCACGATGGTGCCGATGCAGACATTGCCGGCGCTGTCCATGGCCAGGCTGTCAAAGAAACGGTAGTCGGAGACACCCAGCAATAGCTTGCCCGGCTCCCACGGCGCCTCGCCCTGGCCGCGCACGATCTTGCCCGGTTCCGCGATCTCGTAGGCCCAGCAACGGCCCGCATGGGTTTCCGCCACATAAAGCGTCTTTTCATCCGCCGAGAGGCCGATGCCATTGGGACCGCCGATGGGGAAGATCGCTTCGGTGATGAAGGAGCCGTCGGCCTTGGCGTAATAGACCCCGGTGCGGTCTTCGTCGCGGGGGCGGATCTTGCCATGATCGGTGAACCAGAAACCGCCATCCTTGTCGAAGACGATGTCGTTCGGGCCACGGAGAAGGTGGCCGTCGCATTCGGTGTACAGCACCTCGACCTTTCCGGTCTCCAGATCCACCCGTTCGATGCGGCCGCCGGAATAGTCGTCGTCCTGATAGCCGGGAAAAATCTTGTCGCCCTTGAAATGCCAGCGAAAGCCGCCGTTGTTGCAGACATAACAGGCCCCGTCCGGTCCGATGGCCGCGCCATTGGGGCCGCCGCCGGTTTCCGCCACCACTTCGACCGTACCGTCGGGTTTGACCCGGCTTAGGGTGCCGCGGGCGATCTCCACCAGAATGACATCACCGTTGGGCATGGCAATGGGGCCTTCGGGGAATTGCAGGCCGGTTGCGATTTCGCGAATTTCACTCATCAATACTCTCCGGGTTCTTTAAAACTTTTCCCCAGCATGGCATGGTCCGCGCCTTGGCGCTATGCTGCCGTCGCTTAGTCAGTTTCAGTTCGAGGTTTTTTTGGGGAATTTACATGCCGCCACGTCAACGTATCGCCGTCACCATACCCGCCGGGCAAAGCGTTCCTGACACCATCGAGCGGGTCAAATGGGCCGAGGCCAACGGCTATGAAGATGGCTGGATGTCAGACACCGGGTCGCCGGATTCCCTGACCCTGATGGCTGGCCTGGCGGCGCACGCGCCGACCCTGCGCCTCGGTATCGCCATCGTGCCGGTCTATTCCCGGACGCCCGCCGTTTTGGCCGCGACCGCCAATACCCTCGGCCAACTGATGCCGGGGCGGGTTGTTCTGGGCCTGGGCGCATCCTCCCAGACCATGATGGATCAATGGAACGGTGTGCCCTTGAAAAAGCCCCTGACCAGGGTGAAGGAAACCGCGATCATGGTCCGCTCCATGCTGGCCGGCGAAAAGTCGGACTTCGATCTTTCCACGCTGTATTCCAAGGGTTACAGCCAGCCAACCCTGGAACAGAATGTGCCGATCTATCTGGCCGCCCTGCGCCCCAAGATGATCGAGATGGCGGCTGAGGTCGGCGATGGTGTGATCTTCAACCTATGGCCCAGAAAAGCCCTGCCCAAGATGATTGAACATCTGCACATTGGCGCCGAACGGGCCGGTAAGGACCCGAAGGAAGTCGAAGTGGTTAACCGCCATCTGGTGCTGGTCACCGATGACAAGGAAGCGGCGCTGGAAGCCTTCCGGGGCCGCATGGCGCCCTATTATGCCACGCCGGTCTATAACAACTTTCTCGCCTGGGCCGGCTACGAGGATGTGGCATCGACCATTCTTGAAGGCTGGGCCGAGCGCGACCGGGCCAAGACCACGGGCGCGCTGTCCTATGAACTGGCCAACGATATCGCCATCGTCGGCACGGCGGACGAATGCCGGGAGCGTATCCGCTGGGCCGGAGAAACCGGCATCCATACCCATATCATCGCGCCCTTGCCGGCCTCGCCGGAAGAGGTCCAGCGTACGTTTGAAGCCTTCACACCGGAAAATTTTCCCCGCTAAAGAGTTGAAAATACATGTCTGAAACTGCCCGTTTAGCCGTCGATATCGGCGGTACATTTACCGATGTGGCCCTCGACCTTGGCGGCGCGATGTTCACGCGCAAGGTTCTGACGACACCGCAGGCGCCCGAGGAAGGCGTCATGGCCGGCGTTCGCGCCGTGTTGCCCGAGGCCGGGATCACGGCCAAGGCGCTGGATTTTATCGTCCATGGCACCACCTTGGCCACCAACACGGTGATCGAACGCAAGGGCGCCAAGACGGCCCTGATCGTCACCAAAGGTTTCCGGGACGCGGTCGAAATGGGCTATGAACACCGCTTCGATCAATACGACATCAATATCGATAAACCGGTGCCCCTGGTGCCGCGCTATCTGCGTTTGCCGGTGGTCGAGCGCTGCAACGCCAAGGGCGAGGTTTTGCTGGCCCTGGACGAAGACAGCGTGCGGGCCTTGCTGCCCACCCTACGCGACAACGGTGTTGAAAGCGTCGCCATTACCCTGATGCATTCCTACGCCAATGCTGACCATGAACGCCGGGTTGCCGATATCCTGCGCGCCGAGCTGCCGGATCTGTGGGTTACGTTATCATCCGAAGTCTGCCCGGAAATTCGCGAATACGAACGCATGTCCACGGCCTCGGCCAACGCTTATGTGCAGCCGTTGATGGCATCCTATCTGGCGGATCTGGATGCCCGGCTGCGTGACGAGGGCGCCACCTGCCCGTTGTTCATGATGACCTCGGGCGGCGGGCTGACCACCGTTGAAACCGCCCGCCAGCACCCGATACGGCTGGTTGAATCCGGCCCCGCCGGCGGTGCCATCCTGGCCGGGCATATCGCCATGGAATGCGGCCTGGACAAGGTACTGTCCTATGACATGGGCGGCACCACGGCAAAGATTTGCCTGATTGACGAAGGCCGGCCGCAGACCTCCCGCACCTTCGAGGTTGACCGGCAATACCGCTTCACCAAGGGCAGTGGCCTGCCATTGCGCATTCCGGTGATCGAGATGGTCGAGATCGGTGCCGGCGGCGGCTCCATCGCGCAGATCGACAATCTGGGCCGCATTCAGGTGGGGCCTGAAAGTGCCGGCTCCGAACCCGGCCCGGCCTGCTATGGCCAGGGCGGCACCGGGGCCACGGTCACCGATGCCGATGTCGCCCTGGGCCGGATCGCGCCTGAAGGTTTCGCCGGCGGCTCGGTGCAGCTGTCGCCGGATCTGGCGGAGACGGCGCTGGACGAGACCATTGCGCAAAAATTAAACCTGGACGGCCCCCTTGCGGCCTTTGCCGTGTCCGAGATGGTCGAGGAAAATATGTCCAACGCGGCCCGCGTTCACGCGGTGGAACAGGGCAAGGAACTGGCCGAGCGGACCTTGATTGCCTTTGGCGGTGCGGCGCCCCTGCATGCCTGCCGCATGGCGGAAAAACTGAGCATGGACCGGGTCATCATTCCGCAAGGTGCCGGTGTCGGCTCCGCCATCGGTTTTCTGGCCGCGCCCGTCTCCTATGAAGTGGTGCGCAGCCGCTATACGCAATTGACTGATTTCGAGCCCGAGGGCCTGAACAAGATGTTCACCGAAATGCATGACGAGGCCCATGCCATTGTGACCTCCGGCGCGCCGGAGGCGGAACTGGAAGAACGCCGCATCGCCTACATGCGCTATATTGGCCAGGGCCACGAGATCGTCGTCGAGGTGCCGGCCCGTGCGCTGACCAAGGATGATGGCCCGGCCTTGCGCGCGGCCTATGACAAGGCCTATTCAGATCTGTTCGGCCGGGATATCCCCTCCATGGAGGTAGAGATCCTGACCTACGCCTTGTCCGTTGCGACCGTGCAGCCAACGCCGCCGGCGCAGCAGGCGGTTGAGGACGCGGGATCGGCGACGGCCAACGGCGAACGCAAACTGTTCGATGCGGACCTGACCGATTTCGTTGCCGCACCTGTGTATCAGCGGGCCGATCTGTCCCCCGGCATGACACTGCAAGGCCCCGCCCTGATTGCCGAGGCGCAAACCACGACGGCGGTCACGGCGCATTTCGAGGCCAGGGTCGACGGCGCCGGTCATATTGAAATTACGCGCAAGACAGGAGCAGCCGCATGAGCAAGAATTCCGCCCTTTCGGAAATCCAGAACCAGATCATGTGGAACCGCCTGATCGCCATTGTGGAGGAACAGGCGCAGACCTTGATCCGCACGGCGTTTTCCACTTCGGCCCGCGAGGCCGGCGATCTATCCGCCGGCGTTTTCGACACGCAAGGGCGCATGCTGGCCCAGGCCGTGACCGGCACGCCGGGCCACGTCAATGCCATGGCGGCCTCGGTCGGGTTTTTTCTGGATAAGTACCCTGCCCATACCATGAGCCCCGGCGACGTTTACGTCACCAACGATCCCTGGCTGGGCACGGGGCATCTGCATGATTTCACCATGGTCACGCCGACATTCTATCAGGGCAAGGCCGTGGGTCTGTTCGCCTCGACTACCCACGTGGTGGATGTTGGCGGTATCGGCTTTGGCGCCGATGGCCGGCAGGTCTATGACGAGGGGCTGTATCTGCCCATCCTGCCGCTCGCCAAGGCCGGCAAGATGGACGAGGCTATTCTGGAGATTGTCCGCTCCAACGTGCGGGAGCCCATTCAGGTCGAGGGAGATCTGTACTCCTTGACCGCCTGCAACGAAATCGGCTGCCGGCGCCTGGTGGAGATGATGGACGAGTTCGGCCTGGATAATCTGGACGAGTTGGGTCAGTACATGGTGGAACATTCCCACCAGGCCATGCTGGATGAAATCGCCAAGCTGCCCAAGGGCACCTATCACAATTCAATGCGGGTCGACGGCTATGACAAGCCGCTGGATCTGGTCGCCGCCCTGACCATCGCGGACGACGGCATTTATGTGGATTTCGCCGGTTCCACCGGGGTTTCCAACAAGGGCATCAATGTGCCGATCACCTATACCCAGGCCTATGCCTCGTTCGGGGTGCGCTGCCTGGTGGGGCCGACCGTGCCCAACAACGCGGGCTCGTTGGCGGCGGTGAAAGTTACAGCGCCCGAGGGCACGATCCTGAACGCGCCGCACCCCTGTGCCGTCGCCGCCCGCCACATCACGGGCCAGATGCTGCCCGATGTGGTCATGGGCTGTCTGCACAAGGCGGTTGCCGACCGGGCGCCCGCCGAGGGCACATCGTGTCTGTGGAACCCGGCTCTGATGGGCGGTCATGGCCTGGTGCCCGACGAAGATTTCGGCGATGCCACGCCGTTCGCGGTGGGCCTGTTCCATACAGGGGGCGCTGGGGCCCGACCGCACAAGGACGGCCTATCGGCCACGGCATTCCCTTCCGGCGTGCGCAACACGCCGGTGGAGATCAACGAATCCATTGCCCCCATCGTGGTCTGGAAAAAGGAATACCGCACGGATTCGGGCGGCGCCGGCGAATTCCGCGGCGGCACCGGCCAGGTGATGGAGATCGCCAGTTCCGAAAACGCGCCATTTGCCATCGCCGCAACCTTTGACCGTGTCCACCATGCCCCGCGCGGGCGGGAAGGCGGCATGGATGGTTTCACCGGCAAGGTCGAATTGACCTCCGGCGAGGTTCTGAACAACAAGGGTACGCAATCCATTCCGCGCAATGACCGCCTGCATCTGGAGATGCCCGGCGGCGGCGGCTATGGCGATCCCATGCGGCGGGATCCGGACAAGGTTGCCATGGATGTGCGCGACGGCATGGTCTCGGCCCAGGCGGCACAGGATCTATACGGCGTGGTACTGGACGCCAATGGCGCCGTGGATGAAGCCGCGACAGAGGCATTGAGAAACAGCAAATAGGGGAGAGTGACGAATGGTTGATGTGGGGGACAGGGCGCCGGCTTTCAAGGCGGCCACAGGGAAGAGCGGCGGCAGCGGCGGCACGATTGCCTTGAAGGATCTGAAAGGCAAAAAGGCGGTGCTGTATTTCTATCCCAGGGATGACACGCCGGGCTGCACCACCGAGGCCAAGGATTTTACCGAACTGAAGCGGAAGTTCTCCGCCAACGGTATCTCCGTGGTCGGTGTTTCCAAGGACAGCGTGGCCAAGCATGACAAATTCGCCGACAAGCATGACCTGCGCATCACCCTGGCCGCGGACGAGGATGGCGCCATTTGCGAAAAATACGGCGTCTGGGTGGAAAAGAAGAACTATGGCCGCAGCTACATGGGGATCGAACGCTCGACCTTTCTGATCGACGCCAAAGGCAAGATCGCCAGGGTCTGGCGCAAGGTGAAGGTCAAGGGCCATGCCGAAGCCGTCCTGGCGGCGGCCAAGGAGATCTAGGAGTGTTGTCGAAGCTGAATGACTACGTAAAATCGGGTCCTTTGAATGCCAACTCTGCAAATTGGGTCATTTCGGCTGTTGGTGGTGCTGGATCTGGGCCCAATCGACGGCGTTCCATCACTATCGTGACAAATCCGTATTCGTCACCTTCAATTTCTTCGAGAGTGTTGTGCTGAATATCGACGAGCTCTCCTAATTTGCTCGCCCACCGACCATCGCGCAGTTGGCGAGCGACATGCTCAGGAATTCCATCAATTGCCAAAATCGCAATTTTCTGTACCTGTTTCTGTAAGTGCGAGTTTTCGGCTCGACGATAATTTAATGTCTCAAATGCAAGGATAAAAGCGTCCATCGTGCCTTCTCGCGGAACTCCCGGGGGCCAATAGAAGTCATAAGGGTCCCACCATCTAGTCCAATCCGTGCCTATCCGGTTAACGCAGACACCCACTTCATGTAGGGTGCTTCCA
>CAZPWJ010000065.1:0-27868 GCA_964590195.1 uncultured Rhodospirillaceae bacterium
TCCTCCCTTTGGAAACAGGATCACATGTCCCAAATGTTTTGATGACGGACAGGTGGGAGCGCGACTACTGCCTGGCCGGCGATAAGGTTGGCGTTACACTGTCGGAAGCAACCAAAATGGCCCATCGGGCCGCCCGCTGGTCCGCCGCCAGCAGCCTATTGGCGAAGTTGGCGCCCTGGTTTGGCGATATCGCCGAACGATTGCAGGACCTTTAGCTGTCTGGCCGCTAATTTTAGCGTGGCTTTAGTCCTCTTTCGATGTCGCGTCGACAAGGAATTGTTTGAAACCCATGTCTTCATTGATCACATCATCCATCAGGAAAAAGACCAGCTCCTTGCGCAGGGCATCCCGTGCCGCCGGGCTGTCGGCCACGTTCAGAGCCAAGGCCTCCATGGTCTTCATCTTGTCATCAAGCGAGGCGTGGTGCTTGCGGTGTTTGTCGACCCCGGGATAGCCGTTTTTCTCCAATAACGCTTCTTCGCGGGCAAAATGCTGTTTGGAAAAGGCCACGAAATCAGGCACCAGACGGGCGCATTCCTCTGGCCGGTCGTCATCAATGGCCTGGGTTATCTCGTTGATGATCTCGACCAGACGGCGGTGATCGTTATCAATCATCTCGACTTCAATCTCGAACGATCGCGTTATTTCCACCATACCAATATCTCCTATTGGTTTATTGGTTTTGAGGATACTGGAAAGCGTGGCGCGGGTCCACGCGGGCCCAGATTTGTCCTAGTTCAGTTGGATCAAAAGCGCCGGACATACGCACGTGGAACTCGGTACCGCTGTTGACGCCATTTTGCACCTTGAACCGCACGATGGAGGAATCGCCCAACAGATGCGCCGAAAGAATATCCACCGGCACCCCGCCATCGCCGCTGCCGTTGCTCAAAATCATGCCTTCCGGACGGATCAACACCCGAACGGCGGTGCCCTCCTTTACCGTGGCATCTTCCAACGCCATGGTGCCAAAGGATGACTTCACGCCACCCTGTTCGACCACGCCGTCAATCATGTTCATGGGCCCAAACAACCGCGCCACGTATTCATCCGCCGGCTTGTAATAGATGTCAGCCGGCCTGCCCGATTGCAGGATACGGCCCTGATCACCCAGCACCTTAATGCGGTCGGCCATGAACATAGCCTCTTTCGGATCATGGGTGACCATCAGGGTGGCGACGTTGTTTTGTTTCAAAACCGATAGGGTCTGTTGGCGGACCCTAGCACGCATGTTGGTGTCGAGATCCGAAAATGGTTCATCCAGCAACACCAGGCGCGGTTCGGGCGCCAAGGCGCGGGCCAGTGCCACCCGTTGCTGCTGGCCGCCCGAGAGCATATGGGGATGCTTTTCAGCATGCTGTACCATGCTGACCTGCTCCAGCATTTCCATGGCGCGGGCCCGCGCCATCTGCCTGTCCTGGCGAAACAGGCCAAAGATCACGTTATCCAGCACCGAGAGATGAGGAAACAGCGCATAGTCCTGGAACATATAGCCGATCCGCCGCTCCTCGGGCGGCAGTTGCACCACGCCTTCCGCCATCAACTCTTCATCAATGGTGACGCTGCCTGCCTGTAGCTGTTCAAGGCCGGCGGCGATACGCAACAGTGTCGTCTTGCCGCAACCCGATGGCCCCAACAGACAAACCAACTCACCCGCAGGCACCGTCAGGGAGATGTCATTGAGCACCTTGGTCGCGCCATAGGCATGCCGGATGCCGACCATGTGAAGCCCCTGCATGATACTAAACTCCTTCTTTCTGGCCGGACATGGAACCAGGGCGAGATTTGGCGATGGTGAGGCTAAGCAGGATGACCGGCACCACGCCGGCGCCGACGATCGAAAGCGCCGCCAGGGCGGCATCGCCCAGTTGCTCGTCCGAGGCATATTGATGCACGAACGTCGCCAGGGTCTGAAAATTAAAGGGCTGCAGGATCACCGTCATGGGCAATTCCTTCATGCAATCGACAAACACCAACATCACCGCCGTCAGCACGCCGCCCTTGATAAGAGGCAAGTG
The DNA here is from genome assembly GCA_964590195.1 of uncultured Rhodospirillaceae bacterium. Taxonomy (GTDB): domain Bacteria; phylum Pseudomonadota; class Alphaproteobacteria. The sequence continues at coordinate 2,019 of CAZPWJ010000065.1, forward strand.
CACGAACCGCATGGTGGCAAACGCGCCGCGGCCCAGGCTACGCGAGGCCCCATCCATACTGGGCGTGACCTTGCCCAGGCTGGCCTCTACCGTACCAAGCGAGAGCGCGAGAAAGCGCACCAGATAACCAAAGGTCACGGCGGCGATAGTACCGGAAAAAATCAAGCCGGTGGAAAAGCCGAAATTTTCCCGCGCGATGCCATCGATACCATTATCCAGGTTACCAAGCACGATCATCACCCCCACCGCCAGCACTGCGCCGGGCACGGCATAGCCCATGGCCGCGATCCGGTTGGCCAGCAACAGAATCCTGCCGCCCTTGATGCGGGCGCTATAGGCCATGATAATCGCGACCAGAACCGCGATGGTGCCGGCCAGCACCGACAATTTCACGCTGTTGACGGCATGGCCGAGAATCTCCCCGCTCAATTCCGGATCATAATGCTGTTGTGCGTAGCGCAACAAAACCAGGGTCGGCAAGACAAAGCCCAGCATGACCGGAGCCAGGCAGAAAAATGTAGCCGCCAGCCCACGGCCGCCAACAAGCTGAAAGCCGGGCAGGGCCTGGAATTTGGAGGAGGTATTATGAAATCGCTGCTTGCGCCTGGCGTAGCGTTCGGAAAATATCAGGAAGGCCACGAACAGCAGCATTACCGAGGCCAGTTGCGCCGCGCCCGAGACGTTGTTCATATTCATCCAGACATCGAAAATGCCCAGGGAAAATGTGTTCACGGCAAAGAAATCCACGGTGCCAAAATCATTCAAGGTTTCCATCAGGACCAGGGACAAACCGATCACGATACCGGGCCGGGCCAAGGGCAGCGCCACGGTAAAGAAACTGCGCCACGGCCCCCGACCCAGGGAGCGGGAGGCCTCGAACACGCCGACCGATTGCTCCAGGAACGAAGCCCGCGCCAGCAGATAGACATAGGGGTACAGCACCAGGGTCATCATCGCGATGGCACCGCCCAGGGAGCGGATCTCGGGAAACCAGTAATCCCGCTTGCCGCTCCAGCCAAACATCTCCCGCAGCATGGCCTGCACCGGACCGGCGAACTCCAAAATATCCGTATAGACATAGGCGATGATATAGGCTGGCATGGCCATGGGCAGCAGCATACCCCATTCAAACAGCCGCCGGCCGGGAAAGCGGCACATGGTGACCAGCCAGGCCGTGCCGACGCCAATCAGCAGGGTGCCCAGGCCCACCCCCGCCATCAGGATCAGGGTGGTCGTGATATAGCCGCCTAGAACCGTCGATACCAAGTGAGGCCAAATGTTCTCGCTCGGCGTCAGGGCAAGGTAGACAACGGCAAAGATCGGCACCGTGGCCAGGGCGGCAATGACAATGGTGCTCACCGTCCAGCCGTCCAGACGGCGCCAGCCGCGCCGCCGTGCTCGCGGTGCATTCATTGTCGCCTGCTCGGATGTCATTGCCGCTGCCGCATATTACTCTGCCAACCGTTCACGCCCATTTCATCACATCATGCTCCACGCCCCGCGCATGGCGAAAGGTTGGCCGGTGTATTCCACCGGTCAACCTCTCCCACGCGCATATTGCCAATTCTCGCCGCAGCCTACCGCCTTTCAAGAGTAGAGCAATTGAAGCAATTACTTAAGCCGAACAAGGAATGTCGGCAAAATTGAAAATTGCTCTAGTTGTTAAAGGCGACCTGATCCACTAGCTTGGTTGCCGTCGAGCGTTCATTGGCGATTTTCGACAAATAGGCTTTGTCGGCCTTGAATTTGCCCCAGGAGGCAACCATCGGGTGCAGGGCCACGCCAGCCTTGACCGGATATTCAAAGTTCGTTTCAGCATAGATTTTTTGTGCCGATTCGCTGCTTAGGAACTCGATCAAGCTGATGGCATTGGCCTTGTTCTTGGCGGCCTTGGTGACGGCGGCGCCTGAAACGTTGACGTGAGCGCCACGGTCCTGCTGATTGGGGAAGATAATATTGACGGACCTGGCCCATTCCTTCTGCACCGGGTCTTTCTTGTTGGTCGCCATCTTGCCCATGTAATAGGTATTGCCCACCGCGACGTCGCATTCACCCTGGTATACGGCCTTAACTTGCGCGCGGTCATTGCCCTGGGGCTTGCGTGCCAGGTTCGCCTTGACGCCCTTGGCCCAGGCCGCCGCCGCCTCGGGACCCTTGGCGACGATGATCGAGGCCAGCAAGGAGATATTGTAGACATGCTTGCCCGAGCGGATGCAGACCCGGCCCTTCATCTTGGGATCGGCCAGATCCTCATAGCTGGTCACTTCGCCGGGCTTGACCCGGTCCTTGGATGCGTAGATCACCCGGGCGCGCACGGTCAGGCCGAACCAGTTGCCGTCCGGATGGCGGTACTGCGCGGGAATATTGGCGGCCAGATTGGCCGATGTCGCGGACTGCAACAGACCGGCCTTGTCATGATTGTGCAGGTTGCCGATATCGGAAACCAGGATCAGATCGGCGGGACTGTTCCGGCCCTCGGACTTGAGCCGCTCCAGCATGCCTTTCTTCAGGTAAACCATATTGACCTTGATACCGCTTTCCTTGGTAAAAGCCTCCAGCAGCGGTTTCATCAGGAATGGCTGGCGCGAGGAATAAAGGTTCACTTCCTCTGCCGATGCCACGGCGGTGCCAGACAGGGCCGTCGCACCGAGCACTATTGAAACGATCAGACCCCTGATCGACTTACTTTTACACGTCGGTTTCATAACTCGTATTTCCTCCTAAGGAACAGGCAACATTTCGCTGTTTTGTTATAATACTTTTTTGCGAATGATAACGATTATCAATTGCGATATGGGAGTAATAATTTGTCGCCAGCACAATGTCAATCGGGATTGCCGGAGAAATTGGCTTTTTTCTGATATATCGTTACTCCCAATCCCCCGGCTGGTCCGGCGTCCGGACCGCGTTCCTGGCACTTGCGATATGGCAGCGGACCACACTACAGTATCGGGTAACTAAATGGCCGCCCACCGCTCAACACTGGGCGCAGGCAAACGAGGCGGCCACAACAATATGGAAACGTGAATGGACCGCTTGAGACAAGAACTAGACGGCTTGATGCGCTATATCCAGCGTGTCCGGCAGGAAATCGCAGCTATTGATCGGCCAAGCGACGGTGACGACCGTTTCGAGAGTATGGGCGAACAGTTGGAGGCCGTCGTCGCGGCCACGGGTGCCGCCACCAACACCATCATGGAGGCCATGGAAAACAACGAACAACTGATCGATGCGCTGCGCGAGACCGTCACCAATCCCGCGCAAATCGCCGCCCTGGACCGCCTTACCGCTAACGGCAATGCCGTCTTTGAAGCCTGTGCCTTTCAGGACATCACCGGGCAGCGGGTCAACAAGGTTGTCAAATCCGTCACCTATGTGGAAGAGCGGGTCAACGCACTGGTCGATATTTGGGGCAAGGATAAGCTGGCCCAAGTAGAAATTGCCGCTGAACCGGAAAAACCCGACGATGAAAACCTGATGCATGGACCACAACTGGATGGGCAAGGCCTGTCACAGGATGACATCGACAAGCTGTTTGATTGAGATAGCGCCCCGCCGAATGGTCTTCTGCCTACGGGAAACAATACCCATCTTAAATGTCCCGCATCCAGAGCGCGCGGTTTGTGGCCATAGGCTATCGCCGAAAATGCCGGAGGGCGGCAATTTTCCAAGGAATATGCCCTTTCATTTGAACCGGTTGCCATGATGAAGATTGACAAAAACCGGTAACAATCACATGTTCGCGGCCTGCGAAACCGTAATAGTGAGGCCAACAATTATGTCGGGACCCGACCAGGAATTATTTAATTTAGCGATGTCAGAAGAATCGCGACCATTGATGTATGCAGTGCAAAAACACATCGCCGAGAACGTGGCGCCGATCACGGAAGAGTTTTTTGCCCTTAACGACGAGAAAGAAGACCGCTGGAGCTGGCATCCCCGGCAGACGGAACTGCTCGAAGGTGCGAAGGCGAAGGCCAAGGAATCCGGGCTGTGGAACTTCTTCCTGCCCGATGACGAAACGGGCCAGGGCCTGAACAATCTGGACTATGCCTATATCGCGGCCGAACTGGGCAAATACAGCCTGGCGTCCGAAACCCTGAACTGCAGCGCCCCGGACACCGGTAACATGGAAGTGTTGGAGCGCGTCGGCACGCCGGAGCAAAAGGACAAATGGCTGACGCCGCTGCTGAACGGCGAGATCCGCTCGGCCTATGCCATGACGGAGCCGGGCGTGGCCTCGTCGGATGCGAAAAACGTCGAAACCAAAGCCGTGCTGGAAAACGGCGAATGGGTCATCAATGGCGAGAAATACTATATTTCCGGTGCTGGCGATCCCCGCTGCAAGATCATGATCACCATGGTCAAGACCTCTCCCGATGCCCCACCCGCCAAACAGCAGTCGCAGATCCTGGTACCCATCGACACCCCCGGTGTCGAAATCGTGCAAGGCATGCAGGTGTTTGGCCAGGATCATGCCCCCAAGGGCCATATGCACATCCGCTTCAACGATGTGCGCGTGCCGGAAGAAAACATGCTGCTGGGTGAAGGCCGCGGTTTCGAGATTTCCCAGGTTCGCTTGGGCCCTGGCCGCATTCATCACTGCATGCGCTCCCTCGGCTCGGCCGAAAAGGCGCTCGAACTGATGGTCAAGCGGGCCGGCAGCCGAGAAGCCTTTGGCAAGACAATCCTGAAACTGGGCAAGAACCTGGAGGTCATCTCGCGGGCCCGCATCGAAATTGATGCCATGCGCCTGATGGTGCTGCAGGCTGCCAAGGCCATGGACGTCATGGGCAACAAGGAGGCCCGCGTCTATGTCTCCGCTGTCAAGGCCATGGTGCCCGAAAAGGTCTGCACGATCATTGATCAGGCCATGCAGATGCACGGTGCCACGGGTATTTCCCATTGGTCGCCGCTGCCCGATATGTATCACCACCAACGCCATCTGCGTTTTGCCGATGGCCCGGATGAAGTCCATCACATGGTGGTGGGACGCGCCGAGGCCCAGAAACACGGTTCCTGGTAAGTCAAGCAACACAAACCAACCAAAGCGGGGGCGGTCCTTATCAAGGGCCACCCCCGTCTTCTTTTTTATTCGACCGATACCCTGGACGGCGGTGCACCCATCACTTTTCGAAAAGCCGCAGAGAAGGCGGAGGCGCTGCGATAGCCATGCTGTTGCGCCACGCGGGCGACGGGCGCGCCGTGCGATAGCGCCTCGATCGCGTTGTGGAAGCGGATGCGCTGGCGCCATTGGTTGAAGCTCATGCCCAAATCGCGCTCGAACAACCGAGCTAACGTACGTGTCGAGGCGCCAGCCACCTCGGACCATGCTTCCAGGGTCCGGCGATCAGAGGGGTCGGCGAGGAGCTCGGCGCATAGCCGTTGCAGTCTGGCATCCTTTGGCAACGGGACATTGAGGGTTAGTTCGCGGGCCCGGCCAATTTCCAGTTCAATTAATTGCGCGATCAGGCCGCCTCTGCTGTCAGGTTCGTAGACCATCGGTTCCTCGCCGAGAGCCAGGATCAATTCACGGAGCAATGGGGACACGGCAACGACGGACAAGTCGCGGCGGCGCGCGTCCTCCGCTGCCGTATCAATGTACAAGGTGCGCATCTCGACATTGCCATGCATGCCGACGGCATGATCGGTGCCAGCGGGAATGTACACCGCACTGTCCCGCGGCACGATCCAGGCATCCCCCTCGGTCCGCAAGCGCATGATCCCGCCTGTCGCATAGAGTAGCTGGTCGCGTTCATGTTCATGCAGCGGTATGACGAAGCCATCGACGAAGCTTTTTGACATCACGCCAATGGCTTGCGGCAGGCCCTGATAATCCCGAGGGTCCGTACTGCGTTCATCATGGACAGCCATGGCAACCCCACGCTTAATTGATTGATGCATTTTGGCATAAATTCGATGAAACTTGGCATGACATCGCTTTTGCGCCAAGCGTAGATTGAGACGGGCTTAAATATTATGGGGAACACACACTCATGGACCGGGACCGGACGTATTTCTTTTTGTTGAACATCGGCCATTTCATGGATCACCTGTTCACCTTGGTTTTCGCGACGGTTGCGGCCTTGGTGCTGTATCGGGAATGGGGGGTCGGTTATGCCGAACTGATCGCCTATGCGACGCCGGGCTTCTTCGCATTTGGGGTTTTCTCGCTACCGGCTGGCTGGATCGCCGATAAATGGACCCGTGACGGCATGATGTGCGTGTTCTTCATCGGCATCGGCCTAACCTCCATCGCCACGGGCTTCACCCAAACGCCCCTGCAGATCGGTATCGGCCTGTTCGTGATCGGCATGTTCGCGGCAATTTATCACCCAGTCGGCCTTGCCATTGTCACCACCAGATGGCGCAACACGGGCATGCGGATTGCCGCCAACGGCGTATGGGGCAATCTCGGCGTCGCCTCGGCCGCGCTTATCGCGGGTTACCTGATCGACCATGGCGGCTGGCGCATGGCGTTTATCATACCGGGCTGCGTCTCCATACTTTTGGGCTTTGCTTACATGGCGCTGCGCTGGGACGGCATTCATGCCGAACGGAATGCGCCCAAGGCGGCAGATACCTCCGGTGTTGCACCGCCCTCCGCCTCGTACCGGGCAATGTTGTTGCGGGTCTCGATAATCGTATTTTTCACCACCGCGGTCTCATCCGTGATCTTCCAGGCCACGACATTCGCGCTGCCGAAAATCTTCGACGAACGGCTGCAAGGCCTGGCCAAGGAATTGTCCGCCTGGGGCGAAAACATTGCCGGCGCCGGCCAGGGCGATGTGGCGACGGTGATCGGTTCGCTGGCCTTCATTGTCTTCGCTGTTGCCTCAATTGCCCAGCTGGTGGTCGGCGGCATGCTCGACCGTTTCGGCCCGCGCCGTGTCTTCATGGTGGTCGCGACCATCCAATTGATCTTCTTCATGGCAATGCCGGGCTTGCGGGACGGTATGGCATTAGCTGTGGCGCTGTGCTTCATGCTTGGCGCCTTTGGCCAGATCCCGATCAACGATTATATGATCGGCAAAACCGCCAGCGGCGCCTATCGGGCCCGCATATACGGGGTCCGCTATGTGGTCAGCTTCACCGCCCTGGCGACATCATTGCCATTTATCGCCTTTGTCTATCAGACCTGGGGCTTCGACACCCTGTTCCGTATCCTGGCAGGGGCTGCCGCTGTTATATTCTGTGCCGTGACGATCCTGCCGAGAAATCTGCCCACACCGGACGCAGTGGCCGAAGCGGCCGAGTAAACGCCGGATGTTATGACCGCGAACGCGCCTGTTCTGGACCTTCTCGTCGTTGGCGGCGGCATCAATGGCGCCGGCATCGCGGCGGACGCGGCGGGCCGGGGTTTGTCCGTATTGTTATGCGAAAAGGGCGATCTGGCCGGCGCCACGTCCTCGGCCTCCAGCAAGCTGGTGCACGGCGGTCTGCGTTATCTGGAACATTTCGAATTTGTCCTGGTACGCAAAGCCTTGGCGGAACGGGAAGTGCTGCTGGCCAAGGCACCGCATATCATTCACCCCTTGCGCTTCGTCCTGCCGCATATGAATACGGTGCGTCCGGCCTGGATGATCAGGATCGGCCTCTTCCTTTACGATCACCTGGCCCGCCATGCCAGGCTTCCAAATTCCCATGGTATTAACCTGCGCAAAGATCCGGTGGGGGCACCCCTGCAAGCGGCGCTTTCCAAGGGCTTTGTCTATTCCGATTGCTGGGTCGACGATGCCCGGCTGGTGGTTTTCAACGCCATGGCCGCCGCCGCCAAGGGCGCGGACATCCGCACCCGCACCGAATTGGTGGAAGCACAGCGCAGGGGCGGCCTGTGGCGGGCCCGGCTGCTTGACCATGCCGACGGCAGCGAAACCACCGTTACCGCGCGGGCGTTGATCAATGCCGCCGGCCCGTGGGTTGAAAGCCTGTTGCATGGCCCCCTAGCCCTGCAAGACACCGAAGGCGTGCGCCTGGTCAAGGGCAGCCACATCGTGGTGCCGCGTCTGTTCGAAGGCACCCATGCCTACATCCTGCAGCATTCAGACCGCCGGGTGGTTTTCGTCATGCCATTCGAGGCAGATTTCTCCCTGATCGGCACCACGGATATTGTCCTGTCCGGCCGGCCCGAAGACGCGGCGGTAGAGGCTGGCGAAGTCGCATATCTGTGTGATGTGGTCAGCAGCTATTTCAAGGCGGCGGTGCGGCCATCCGACGTGGTCTGGTCCTATACCGGCGTGCGCCCCCTGTTCGATGACGAGGCTGAGGATCCCTCGGCGGTAACGCGGGACTATGTTCTGGACCTGAATATCCGGGAGGGAGAAGCACCCCTGCTGTCGGTCTTTGGCGGCAAGATCACCACCTACCGACAATTGGCCGAGGAAGCCCTGGCGGAGCTGGAACCCTATTTCCCGGACATGGGTGCGGCCTGGACCGAAGACACGCCGTTGCCTGGCGGCAATATGGCGAACGAAGATCTCGAAGCCTTTATCGAACAGTTGAAAACCTTCTACCCGAATCTTGATCCCTCCATGCTGGCCGCCATGGCGCGGCGCCATGGCGCGCTGTCGAAAACCATTCTGGGCGAGGCCCGCCAACCGGCGGACATGGGCCAGGACTTTGGCGCCGGGCTATTTGCCAGGGAAATCGACTATATGATCATGCACGAATGGGCCCGCACTGGGGACGACGTCCTGTGGCGGCGCAGCAAGGCCGGCATCCATATGAGCGCCGAACAACGGGCCACCGTGGCGGACTATGTTGCCGCTGCTACGGCATCCGCTCCGGATAGTCCGTAATAATCCCCTGCACGCCCCAATCCAGCAACGTCTTCGCGCGGGCGCCGTCGTTGACAGTGTAGCAGCGGAGATTATAGCCCGCCGCCAGAACCTCCGCCGCGCGGCTTTCGTCAAGCTGGCGCTGGCCGCAATGGATAGCCCGCGCACCGACCTGCTCGGCGCCTTGCCGCCAATCGTCCACGACAACGTCAAGCAGGAGCGCCCGCGCCAATTCCGGCGCCACCGCCATTGCCGCCGCCAGGGAGTCCGGCTTGAAACTGCACAACAAAGGCGGCGGCAGGCTGTCCGGCCAATGGGCTGCCAGGTGCAGGGCCACCCGCCGCCCGGTCTCGGCCTCACGGCCCGGACAAGGCTTGATTTCCACCACCGCGCCCATGTTCAGATCCTGCAGGACCACGAGGGCTTCATCCAGGGAAGGTACTTTTTCGCCCCGGAATGCCTCGCCAAAAAACAGCCCGGCATCGAGACGCTGAATTTCGGCCAGAGTATGCCCCGCCACCGGCCCCTGCCCCGTGGTTGTCCGATCCAGGCTATCGTCATGCAGGATAATAAGCTCGTCATCTCCCGTCAGCTTGACGTCGAACTCGACCCAAGCGACGCCTAGATCCGCCGCCGCCCGGAAAGAGGCCAAGGTATTCTCCGGCGCATGGCCGCAGGCGCCGCGATGACCAATGATAATGGGTAGGCGGGATTCAGCTTTTTTATTCTGGAAAATGGCGGGCATGCTGATTTCCTGTCGGCTATCCGAAAAAGTCTAGGTCCTTGCCTTGTCGTCGGTGACCCGTTGCAGCACATCGTCGGGAATATCATCGAACGAGGCATAATTGAGCGCATATAGCCGCGCGTACAGACCCGACGCCGCGATCAGCGCATCGTGGGTTCCGGTTTCCACGATGCGCCCTTCCTGCAGGACGATGATGCGGTCGGCACCGCGGACGGTAGCCAGCCTGTGGGCAATAACGATGCCGGTGCGGCCTTCAAGCAGCCGGGCCAGGGCAATCTGGATCTGCCGCTCGGTATAACTATCTATGTTCGCCGTCGCTTCGTCCAAGATCAGAATTTTGGCATCCGCGACCAGGGCACGGGCGAAGCTGAGCAATTGGCGTTGCCCAAGTGACAGATTGCGGCCCTGTTGTTCCAGCATGGTGTCATAGCCATCAGGCAGGCGGGCAATAAAGTCATGCGCTCCGACGGTCCTGGCGGCGCGTTCAATATCGTCACGGCCCGCTGTACGGGTGCGATATTGAATATTCTGGAAAATCGTACCGGTAAACAGATACGGATCCTGCAAGACCATGGCGATATGCCGGCCCAGGGATGCCTTGGCATAGTCCCGCACATCGCGGCCATCGACACTCACCGAGCCGTCCCAAACTTCATAGAACCTATGCAGCAACGAAGTGATCGAGGTCTTGCCGGAACCGGTCGGCCCCACCAGCGCGACGGTTTCGCCGTGTTTGACGCTAAAGCTTATGTCCTGCAACACCGGCTGGTTGCGGGCGTAGCCAAAGGTGACATTGTTGAAGGCAATATCCCCCCGTACCGTCTCGGGATCGGCCGCATCCGCCTTGTCGGCGATGGCCAAGGGCACTTCCAGGACTTCAAAAATGCGCTGGCCCGATGCCATGGCGCGCTGCATCACGCTGTATTGGATGGTCAGCGAGCGGATGGGATCAAAGAAGCGCTGCACATAAAACAAAAAGGCGACCATGACGCCAACATCCAGGGCGTTGTCGAGCACCATGGCACCGCCGATGACGACAACGATGCCCATGGCGGCGCCGGTCAACGTATCGACGATGGGTATCATGGCCTGGGCATACTTGGCCGATCGCAGGTGCGCCGCCAGGGTCTCCCGCGCCCGATCGCTATAAAGCGCGAAATTGACGTCCTCCCGTCCCATGCCCTGCACCGTGCGCGCGGCATGGATGCCCTCAGCCAGGGCGCCGTTGGTGCTGGAATTACTTTCCCGCGCGCCGCGGAAGGCAACGCGGGCCCGGGGCAGCCAGATCAGACGGACCACAAGCAACGTCGGCACCACCGACAAGGTCAGGGCACCCAGCTTGAAATCAAGCACCAGCATGATGATGATAATGCCGACCAGAAGCACCAGATCGCCGATTGCCGTGATCGAGTTCTCTAAAAACTCCTGCAATGAATTCACATCGCCCTGCAGCCGCGACATCATGCGGCCGATCTCGGTCTTATCCATGAATGCCAGCGCAACATGCTGCAAATGCACGAACATGGCCCGGCGCAGATCGAAAATCACATGCTCGCCGGTCAGCCCAACCAGGCGGTCCTGCAAATAACTGACCCCGTAGTTGATCACGATAACAGCAGCGAAGGCGGCCATGACCAGACCCAGCAGGGATTGGCCGCCACCGTCAACAACCAGGGCCTCGTCGATCAGAAAGCGGATCAGCAGGGGAATGGTAAGCTGTGCGCCGGTAAAAATCAGCACCGAGAACAGGGCCAGAAGGATTCGTCCCCGGTAGGGCCAGACATAGGTGGAAAAGCGACGCAGGACGCGGCCATCAAAGGCGGCACCAAACATCTCTTCGTCCTGACTGATCTGCGAGCCGACGACAGCGCGTGGCGGCCGCGAAGCGTTTTCGCCGGAATGTTCATTGCCGGGCATGACGGTCATTGCGCCACCTCGCCATCGTCAACATCGTCAACATCGTCATGGCTTTGCAAATCGAAGAGCGCGGCATAACGCCCGCCCTGGGCAAGCAGGCTATCGTGAGTACCCCGTTCAACCACATGGCCGGCCTCGAGGAAGATGATCTCGTCGGCGTGGCGCAGGGCGCCAAGACGGTGGGAAATAATGATCGTGGCGCAATTCTCCATATGCCCCTTCAGGGCTTCGCGAATGCGCTGCTCAGTCTCGGCATCGATGGCGGCGGTGGAATCGTCGAGCACCAGCACGCTGGAATGCAGCATGGCAGACCTGGCAATGGCCACCCGCTGTTTCTGCCCTCCGGACAATGAGACGCCGCGTTCGCCCACCAAGGTGCCATAGCCTTCCGGCAAGGCGGCGACAAAGCCATCTATCTGCGCCGCTGATGCGGCATCCTGTATCATCCCGTCATCGGCCCAGGGGTCGCCATAGGCAATGTTGTTTTCCAACGAAGCGGTAAACAGGAACGCATCCTGCTGCACCACGCGCACCACCTGACGCAGAGAGGCAAGCGTCGCATCGCGCAGATCCTGGCCATCAATGCTGATGCGGCCCTCGCTCGGGTCGTAATAGCGCGGCAGCAGATTAGCGATCGTCGATTTGCCGCTGCCAGGCGGGCCGACGATACCCAGGGTCTGCCCCCGCGCCACGGTGAAGGAAACGTTGTGCAGAACCGGCGGCGCATCGGGCCCGGCATAGGCGAATGAAACATCCTCGAAGCGCACGGTTCCCGCCGTGGGCTGCATTGCCTTGGCATCCGCCCTGTCGCTGATCTCCGGCTCCAGATCAAGCACGCTGAACAATCTTGCCCCGCAAGTTGAGGCCCGCGCCAGGGAGTTTACCAGCAGGCCCAACTGACGCACCGGCTGCTGCAGGATCGTGATGAAGGTCAGAAACATGGTCAGCACACCGACCGTCATCTCGCCGTCCAGAACCCGCAGGCCGCCAACCCAAAGGACAAGGCCCATGGCAATGAAATAGGCAAAGGTCATGATCGAGGTGGAGGCCGCCCTGGTCTTGATACGCTCATCCGCGATCATCATGGCATCGTCCGAGGCGGTATCGAATTTGCCGATCTCGAACGGCTCCGCCCCAAAAGCGCGGACCACCCGGATACCGGCCAGATTTTCGTCCATGATCTGTCCCAGCACGCCCATTCTTTCCTGCAAGGCCAGCCATAGGGCGCGCAGTCGCAGCCGTGCCATGGATGAGCGCCAGGCCACAAAGGGCACGAAGGAAAAGCTAAGCAAACCCAAAAGCAGATCCGTCGATAGCAGCAGATAGGCGCCCGCGCCGATTAAAATGACCAGCAGAACAAGGCGAAGAAGCCCGGTGTTGACGAACATCCGAACGCCTTCCAGGTCCAGCATGCCCCGGGTAATAAGTTCGCCGGTATGAATGCGGTCGTGAAATGAAAAGCTGAGGGACTGCAGTTTGCGGTAAAAGGCCAGGCGCAGGTCATAGGCAATGTGGTGCCCGATCGCCTCACCGCCGTAGTTATGCGCCAGGGTAAAGACGCCACGCAGGATTGAAGCGCCCAGCAGCAACATTGCCGCCTCGAACAACGACTGCCGTGCCGCCTCTGCCGCGACTGAACCTCCCGCCAGCAAGCCCATGGCGTTATCCACCGCACCGCCAAGGAAACGGGGAATCATAAGCTGAAACATGGCCGCCGCGACCGTCGCGCCGACGGCAATGGCAAAGCGGAGCCGATAGCGCAGTACCAGCTTGGTGATCCGCCACAGCACCGCGGCATCATCACTAAACTGGGGATCGGCGTTTTCGGAAATGCCCCGGTATGCCTTCTGCCGCAACGTAATCGCGTCAACAGCCGGCTTCGCCGGATTGTCCGCCTTGATTTCGGCCATGCGCGTGCGCTGCTTTCCTTGCCGCATCGACGGGCCGTCTCTCACCCAGGCATGGGCGGCCAGCGTCACGGATAATAAAAATTGCTCGGGTCGTGGACAGAATAAACGATGGCTGGGTTAACGGCAAATACCCTCTGCCTGATCAGCCGTTCGCGGAGTTTAACTTGGTACAAAAGACAAATTGACTTCATTGCGAAAGCAGGCGTGAATGGCCTTTGTCATGCGAACCAAAACAACTGTATTCGAGTACCGTCTTTGAAGGGATAAATGATCTTGTCCGCGAAAAAATTTGGCCCATTGGGATTTGCCCCGGCCCATGATGTGGCCGTGCCCTATCTGGAACGCAGCCGCGACTATTATCTGGTCATGGGATATCCAAAACCCTACGAATGGGCGCACGCGACCGAAGTGGCGTTTACGCCGCTCGAACAGCCCCTCAGCCAGACCAGCATCACTGTCATCACCACGGCGGCGCCGATCGAACCCGGCAAGGGAGAGCAGGGCGCCAACGCCGCGATGAACCCAGCGGCGGCCTTCGAAAAGGTCTATTCCGCGCCGAGCCGGAATGCGCCTGAGTTGGGCATATCGCACCTGCACTATGATCGCCGCCATACGGACGGCGCCGACAATGGCGCCTTTATGCCCCTGGCCGCGCTAGAGGCGGCGGGACGGATCGGCGCCCTTTCGCCGCGCTTTCACGGCGTGCCGACCCGTTACAGCCATCGCCAAACCATGAATAGGGACGGACCGGAGCTATTGGCCCGGCTGCGGGAGGATGGCACCGACGCCGCCATTCTTATTGCCATTTGACCCGTCTGCCATCAGACCGTGAGTCTGATCGCAAATTATCTCGAAGCCAACGGCATCCCCACCGTGGTCATGGGCTGTGCCAAGGATATCGTTGAATATACTGGCGCACCGCGCTTTCTGTATTGTGACTTTCCCCTGGGTTGCCCGGCGGGACGGCCCGACGATACGGCCTCGCAACAGGCCACGCTGGAGCTTGCCCTGCGCCTGCTGGAGAGCGCACCGGCGCCCCGCACGACGGTACAGTTGCCGGAGCGCTGGCACGACAATCCGGACTGGAAGCTGGATTTCTTCAATGTCGCGAACATGTCCGAGGCCGAGTTTGAACAAGCACGGGAAGAGGAACTCGCCTGGCGCAAGCCGCCACCCAAGCCGGCTTAGTGCCAAAGGTCAGTTCGCCGTCATGCCGCCGTCGATCACCAATTCGGAACCGGTAACCCACGCAGCCTCGTCGGAAGCCAGGTAGAGGCAGCCCATGGCGATATCATTGGGCGTGCCGAAGCGGCCCAACGGCGTCGCGTCCATGCGCTGTTTGGCGACCTCCGGGTTGGCATGTCCCGGCTGTGTCATGGGTGTATCGACAAAACCGGGATGGATGGAATTCACTCTGATCCGGTCGGGCGCGTGCTGGATGGCGGCAGCTTTCGAGAAGATCCGGACCGCACCTTTCGAGGCGTGGTAGGCGACATTCGCGAACGATCCGACAATACCGCAGATGGAGGATATGTTGATCACCGAGCCGCCGCCCGCGCGCCGCATGGGCGCGATCACCGCCTTGGTGCCCAGGAACGTTCCGGTGGCGTTGACCTCCATGATCTGGTTCCATTTTTCCAGGGTCTGATCCTCCAGCAGTCCGCCGGCGGTCAAACCGGTCTGGATGTTCTGCGTCGGATCGCGCCCGGAAATGCCGGCGATATTGGTCAGGATGTCCAACCGGCCATGCGCTGCTTCGGTCTCTTCGACCAGCGCGGCCCACTGTTCCTCAGAGGTAACATCAAGGGCGCGGTACACCGCCGCGCCGCCCGCCGCCTCAATTTCGGCGACGACAACGTCACCCAACGCGGCATTGACGTCGCAGACAACAACGGCGGCGCCCTGGGCGGCGAATACCCGTGCCGTCTCCGCGCCAATGCCCGACGCCCCACCTGTTACGATAGCGACTTTACCATTTAGCCGATTGCCCGATTCCATCGCGCCCTCCCTTCCATATGCGTGCGCAATGTTGGATTGAACCGCCTGGTTTGACAAGGATGGACTAGCGCAATTCGGATCGGGAGGCGCCACTTTGCAGAACCAGCATGGCGGCAATCGTGACGGCGACCCCGGGCAAGGTCATGGCACTTGGCAGACCATGGCCCAGGGCCCATTCGATCAGCACCACGAAAGCGGGGGTCAGATAGCCGTAACTCATGGCGCGGGTCGAGCCAATTTGCAGGGTGGCGTGTTGCAGGATGAAGAAGCTGATGATGGTCGTGAAAACCGCCAGGTACACGATCCCAGACCAGACATGAAATTCAACGGCGCTCCAATCGGTCCGGAAAACCTCGAAGCAGCTCAACAAAAACAGCCAGACCGCCCCGGTCGCCATGGTCCAGAAGGTCATCACGGCGGCTGGTTCCGATTTATTGAAGCGCTGAACCAATGGTGTGTACAGGCCCATGGCGAACAGACCGGCAAGAAAGATCAGATCACCCTTGTTGAAGGCCAGGCTCAGAAATAGTTGCAGATCGCCGCGAAACACCACCCACAGCGCCCCGATCGCGCCTAATATCAAGGCCACGAGGCGGCGCCCGCCAAGCCTTTCCCTGACTAGAATGGCCGCATACAATGCCGCGATGCAGGGCAGAACGGTGAACAACGCCGCCGCGTTCAGGGCCGATGTCAGGCGCAGGGCCGCGAACATGCACCAGAAAAAGGTGACCAGGCAGCCGCCGATTAAGGCATAGCCGGCCAGGGTCTTGGCGGATGGAATGGCAAAGCCATGGCGCCAGATGATATAGGGGGCGAACAGCAAGCTCGCCAGGGCGAACCGCACCATTATCAATAGCTCCGGCGCCAACCCATGGGTAATGGCCGCGCCAACGGGAAACGAGGTGGCGACCAGGGCGCGCCCGAGCAGGACCTGCGCATGCACCCGCGCCAAGGGCGCCGAAATCGAAGCCATCCGCCCAACCTACCCCGTATACTTTCCACACATGGAAAGACTGTAGCAAGCCGGTAGCGGCTTCGCCACTGTACCGCGTGAGCGTATGGCTATGCCGCCCGGCGCGGTGCCTGTCCGGAGCGGCCCGGGCGGCCCGAGTTGCGCCGGCGCTGGCCTTGCTTTTGGCCATGGCGCTTCTTTTGCTGTGGCGCACGCTTTGCCGTGCCGGGATCATTGGCGATCTCGGGCGCGTGGTAGGGATGATCCTCGATCACCGGAACGCTTTGGCGGATGGTCTTTTCGATATCGCGCAGATAGGACCGCTCGTCATGGTCACAGAACGAGATCGCCATGCCGTTTGCCCCGGCCCGCGCCGTACGGCCAATGCGGTGCACATAGCTTTCAGGTTCGTTCGGCAGGTCAAAATTGATGACGTGGGTGACGCCATCCACATCAATGCCGCGGGCGGCAATATCAGTCGCCACCAGGGCCCGTACATCGCCGGAACGAAAACCCTTAAGGGCCCGCTGCCGCGCGTTCTGGGTCTTGTTGCCATGAATGGCGTCCGCCTTGATGCCGCATTGATGCAGATGCTTGGCGACCCGGTTGGCGCCGTGCTTGGTGCGGGTGAAGATCAGCACGCGGGCGATATCCTCATCCTTCAGCAACTCACCCAACAGGGCGCGCTTTTTATCCTTGGGCACGAACAGAACTTTTTGTTCCACCTTTTCCGCCGTGGTCGCGGCGGGCGCCACTTCAACGCGGACCGGATCATCCAGCAGGCCGTCGGCCAGGCTTTGCACCGATTTTGGCATGGTGGCCGAAAACAGCAGGGTTTGACGTTCCTTGGGCAGGGCGGCGATGATTTTTTTCACGTCACGGACAAAGCCCATGTCGAGCATGCGGTCAGCCTCGTCGAGGACGAAAATCTCCACCTCGTCAAGGTGCACCCGGCCCTGGTTCATCAAGTCGAGCAAACGGCCCGGCGTGGCAACCAATACATGAACACCACGGTTCATGGCCTGGATTTGGGGGCGGGCAGAAACGCCGCCAAAAATGACTGTCGAACGCAGCGGCAAATAGCGGCCATAGCTGCGAAAGCTATCATTGATCTGGCCCGCCAGTTCGCGGGTCGGCGCCAAGATCAACGCCAACGGCTTGTTCGGGACGGCCTTGCCGGGCTCTTCGGAGAGGTAATCCAAGATAGGCAGGGCAAAAGCGGCGGTCTTGCCAGTTCCAGTCTGGGCCACGCCAAGCAGGTCACGGCCATCCAACAGGGGCGGAATGGATTTGCCTTGGATCGGGGTGGGTGTTGTGTAACCTTCGTCGGCAATGGCGCGAAGGATGGGTTGGGCCAGATCGAGGCCCGCAAAATCTGTCATCTAGTTTGTATCTTTCTTGATCAATTCATCATTGCCCACCGCCCCGGTCGCGGGATGGCAAGCGTTCAAGCACGGCATAAACCGTGCCGACGCAGCCGCTGTCATGATCGCGCCAAGCGGCTGCGCCAAAGACAATGGCTCGTCTATCGAAACGCCCAAATGTGTCGTAAAATAAAAGCCGGCCGCAAGTTCATCTCCATTTGATCCAACTGATCATTTGAGAGAACTAACCCGAAGGGGCTGCTCAAAAAAAGCGCCTATCGGACCGGCAAGCGATCGAATTTCGACCTAAAAGGTAGTGTCGCTGGCGCCCAAAGGCCTGAACAGACCCGTGAAGTCAAGCAAATTCGCCATCAGCAATATCTGACGGTACGCTTAGACGCGGGCAATGTCCGTGATCTTGGCCCGGCGCTGGCCGGAGCGTTGAGCAATCTCGTTATCCTGATCCTCTATGGCCGTGCGGGCCAGATCCTGGATACTGTCACCAAAAGACTGGTCAAGCAATTCGTTGGAGACCCGCCGGTTCGAGGTCACGGAGCCATCTTCATAGGTGACATTGAACATCATGTACGCCGCGCTTTTGCCCTTGGGTTTCTTACGAGCCATGCTCCGGTCTCCATAACTGTACGGGACAGGGCTCAGGCGGATGCGGTTACCGTTGACGGTCCACACCGGAGCGGCGGTCCAGATTAAATTGATGGCAGCTTATGACACAAAGTATCGCAATGGTCCAGATGCTCCACTTAGAGGATCGGCAAATGCATTAGGAATTCTTGATCCTGGTCAGGGCGCCTGCGACGATTTGACTGCAGAATTTCATCATATCCACCCCATATTTAAGGGGTGGCAAGACAGGAGAAAGGCAATGATAGATCTGGTGCAATTACGCCAGGATTTGGTTGAACAGTTGGCCGAGCTGGGCCATCGCGTTGATGATTTCGAGCACGACCTAAGAGAGCCCTTGGAAGCCGACTTCGCCGAACAGGCAACCCAGATGGAGAGCAGCGAAGTCACCTCCGCCCTGGAACACACGGCTATTTTGCAGGCGCAACAGATCAAGTCGGCGATTGAGCGTATTGATGCCGGAAGCTACGGCGAATGTGTCGATTGCGGCAACCAGATCAATCCCGAAAGACTACGCGTCCGCCCGCATGCCACCAGATGCGTTGATTGCGCCGCCTAAAGCAAACTGAGTCTAGCCGCCCAGCACCGCCTGGGTCTGGGTTACCCTGGCCACCCGTTTGCCGGCATCATCGGTCAGTTCCGTATCGAGCACGATGGTACTGCGGCCCACATGCAGCGGCGTCGCCGCAGCAAATACAAAACCTTCACGGACGGCACGAAAGAAATTTGTCTTGCTTTCGATGGTCGAGGTTGCCGTCGCGCCCTCGGGCAGATTCATGAAGGCCAGAAAGCCGCCCAGGCTATCCGCCAATGCCATGATGGCGCCGCCATGCAGAATACCAGCGGCCGTACAACGTTCCGGCGCCCACGCCATGCGGGCCCGGATGCCGTCGGGCGCGGCCGAATAAAACTCAATCCCAAGCGTCCCCACCAGGGGCATGCGCGTCTGCAGGGTGTCCGTCAGATCCTGATCAATTTCGCCAGTGCTCATGCCGCCGCCACCTCCACACGCGTGTCGTTGTAGCAGGCACCCTCGGACAAATCGGCCTTGCTGGCCGGGGCCAGGGCGGAAACCGTCTGGCCATTGCTGGTCGTGCGCATCCAGGCGCCCTTGTATGACAGCAGCACGCCCTTGGCGACACTGTCGGTAATGCGAAGCGGCAGGAATACCTCGCCCAGTTCGTTATGGACGCGCACCTGCTGGCCGTCCTTCAGGCTTCGCTTGGCGGCATCATCAGGATGCATTTCCAGGAATGGTACCGGATCGGACTTGGCCAGGCCGCCGAACATGGAGTTGGTGCGCCAGTTGGATGACGGCGTGATCAGGGCAAACGGATAGGCGGCCTCAATGTCCTCGTCCGCCGCCAGGGGCTGGAACAGTGGCAACGGCGCATCGAAGCTGTCCGTCAGGTAAGCTGACTTTAATTCGATCTTGCCGCTTTTGGTTTTTGGGCGCCGTTCGAAGCCAATGCGCGGGCCCATCTCGGACATGGACAATACGGTGGCGATGGGCAATTCGCTGGGCCGTTGCCCACCCAGGCGGGGGTCGGCGCCGTCAATGGCATCGTCCATCAATTCGGCGTCGCTGGCCTGAAAGATCGGATCGTTGAAACCGAAACGCCGCGCCAGGCGACGGAAGATTTCCGTGTTCGGCAGGGCCTCGCCCACCGGGGCAATAACGCGTTCGGCACGCTGGAGATATTGCTGGCCATAGGCGCAGAAAATCTCGTCATGTTCGAAATGGCTGGCCGCCGGCAATACGATATCGGCGTAGTCCGCAGAATCCGTCTTGGCCACATCGACCACCACGGTGAAGACATCCTCCCGCGCCAGACCCCGGCGCATGGTGTTCTGATCCGGGTGCACCACCAGGGGATTGTGGTTGTAGACCACCAGGCCGCGGATTGGCGGGTCGACGTCGTCATCGGCCAGATGCCGGCCCACATCGAGAATATTCAGGGTACGGGTGCCCTCCGGAATCAAATCCGGACGCTGTAGCTTTTGCATGGTCTTGGGGAACAGACTGCCCGAGCCGCCCACCAGGCCGCCGGCGGGGTCTTTGAATTTTCCCGTCAATGCCGGCAGGGCGAATATGGCGCGGCAGCCCGAACCGCCATTGCGGTTGCGCTCCAAACCATTGCCCGTGGCGATCACCGCCGGTTCGGCCAGATGATACCATTCCGCCAATTGCCTGATATCGGCGGCGGCAACGCCGGTGATGCCGGCCGCGCGCTCAATGCTGTAAGGCCGCGCCTCGGCCATGAAGTCCTCGGCGCCCTCGACCATTTCGGCAATGAAGTCCGTATCAAAGGCGCCGCGCCGCTCCAACTCCGCCGCCAGGGCAAAGGCCAGCACCACGTCCGTGCCAGGGCGCGGCGCCAGATGCAGGTCCGCCTGCTCGGCAACCTTGATGCGCTTGGGATCAATCACCACGACCTTGCCGCCAGCATCGCGAATGCGCTGGATCACCGGCGCCAGATGCAGGTTCGAGAATGTGACGTTATTACCCCAGACAACGATCAGCTTGGCGCTTTCAACTTCCGTCATCTGGGCCCCGGCGATGGCACCGAAAGTGCCCAGCCAGGCCTCGGTCTTGATGCCGCCGCACATGGGCCGGCGCGAGAGGATGGAGGCCCCCAACTGGTGGAAAAAGCGCAGATCCATGGAGCCCATGGCCAACAGCCCATGCGGGCCGGCATAATTCAGAGGCAGAATGGTTTCCGGCCCGTGTTCGGCAATGGCATCGGAAAAGTTTTCATGGATCAGATCCAGGGCTTGCGGCCAGGAAATCACCTCGAACTTGCCTTCGCCCTTGGCGCCGACACGGCGCAACGGCTGGGTCAGGCGATTATCGCCATGAACGAAATCGGGATACAACTTTGATACCTTGCCGCAGATCGCGCCCTCGGTCAGGGGATTGACGCGGGAGCCGCGCACTTTTTCTATCCGCCCGGCGTCATCGACCGTGACACTCAACGAGCAGGTATCGGGGCAATCAAGGGGGCAGACACTCGGCAATTCCACACTCATCAGCCTATTCCTTCCAGCAGAATTCAGAAGCTGCAAGATCAGCCAAAATTGGCTGGAATAAAAGGGCCATTTTCAACAAATTCATAGGGCCAATAAAAAGCCGGAAATATGCCGCCTGCGACAATGTAGCACTGGACGAGAAGAGCCTTGTCTGGGACATGTCGGATAGGTTTTTAGCCAAGGAAATTGCCATGAGTCATCCCATCAGCCGCTATCCGGTTCCCGAAATCAACGAACTGCCCGAGGACATCAAGGAGATGGCCCTGGGCATTCAGGAAAAGATCGGCTTCGTGCCCAATGTCTTTTTGGCGCTGGCCCACCGCCCGGAGGAATTCCGCGCCTTTTTTGCCTATCACGATGCCCTGATGGAGAAAGACGGCGGCATTTCCAAGGCGGACCGCGAGATGATCGTGGTCGCCACGTCGGCCGACAACGGCTGCCAATATTGTGTCATGGCCCACGGCGCCATTCTGCGGATCAGGGCCAAGAACCCGCTGTTGGCCGATCAGGTCGCGGTCAACTACCGCAAGGCCGACATCACGCCGCGGCAGATGGCAATGCTGGATTTCGCCATGAAGGTCTCCAACGACAGCAAATCGATCTGCGACGAAGACTTCGAGATCCTGCACGGCCATGATTTCTCGGACGAAGACATCTGGGACATCGCCGCCATCACAGGCTTTTTCGGCCTTTCCAACCGCATGGCCAGCTTCACCAGCATGCGCCCCAACGATGAATTTTTTGCCATGGGGCGCTGAACAGCGCCGCTAAAGCTTGCCGTACAGCACGAACAGCCGCTCCCAATGGCGTTCGGCGGCCGGTTTGTCGTAAACCTTGCGGCCGGGGAAGGCGAAGCCGTGGTGCACATCAGAATGCACCTCCAACTCACCTGGCGATCCCGCCGCCTCGAACCGCCGGCGTAGTTCATCGACCATGTCCAGGGGCGCCAGGGCGTCATGCTCGGCGCAGGAGATGTAAAGCTCGCCCTTGACCTGTCCAAATGTCAGATGCGGGCTTTCCTCCGCTTCGCTAACCAGCCAGGTGCCGTAGAATGACGCCGCCGCCTTGACCCGCTCGGGATAGCGCGCGGCGGCAGCCAGCGAATAGGGCCCGCTCATGCAATAGCCGTGGGTACCGACAGCGCCCGGCTTGGCCATGCCCTGGCCGTCCACGTACGCGATCATCGTCGCGACGTCTTCCATGATGGGGGGAATGGTCATCTTGGTGCGGATCGCGCGCATGGCGGTATGATCGGCGCTGCCTTCCACCAGCACGTCGGGGCCATACATGGTGTCCCGCCCAGCCCGGTAATAGAGGTTCGGCAACAGCACATAATAGCCCACGGTGGCCAGACGACGGGCCATGTCGCGCAGTTCCTCGCGGATGCCCGGCGCGTCCATAAGCATGAAAATCGCCGGGTACGGCCCACCCCGTTCCGGATGGCAGACAAAGGTCTCCATCGCGCCGTCCTTGGTGGTGATGTCGATTGTCGCTTCGATCATGGTGTTTTCCCCTCCCCTATTTGGCCGTCAGTATATGGCAAAATCGGAATTCAATGGCATACTGGCTCCAACAAAACTTTCGGGAGGATAGGCTAATGGGACATACGGATGACTGGCTGGCACTGACCACGGAAGAAACCTTGGAGCCGGATTTGCCGATCTGTGACCCGCATCATCATTTGTGGGATGCCGGATTTGACCCTTCCGCCAAGTTCCGCACCGAGCAGGTGGAAACCCGCTATCTGTTCCACGAGATGCTGGCGGAGGTGAACAGCGGCCACAACGTCACCTCGACGGTGTTTATCGAATGCGGCTCCATGTACCGCGGCGACGGGCCGCGCCATATGAAGCCCGTGGGCGAGACTGAATTCGTCAACGGCATCGCCGCCATGAGTGCCTCGGGCCAGTACGGCGACTGCCGCATCGCCGCCGGCATCGTCGGCCTGGCGGATCTGAACCTGGGCGCCGGCGTAAAAGAGGTGCTGGAAGCGCACATCGCCTGCGGGGCCGGACGCTTTCGCGGCATCCGCCATGCCGCATCATGGGATGCCAGCGACGAGATCCGCAATTCCCATACCCGGCCAACGCAACACATGATGGCGGACGCCACGTTCCGAGAGGGCTTCGCCCAATTGGCGCCCCTGAACATGAGCTATGAAGCCTGGTGCTACCACCCACAGATTTCAGAGGTCACGGATCTGGCCCGCGCTTTTCCCGATACCACGATGATCCTGAACCATTTCGGCGGCCCCATTGGCACCGGGCCATATGCGGGCAAGCGGGACGAAATCACGGCGCAATGGAAGCTGGATGTCGCCGAACTGGCGGAATGCCCCAACGTGGTGGCCAAGCTGGGCGGCATCAACATGAAGATCAATGGCTATGACTGGGATCTGCAAAGCCGTCCGCCATCCAGCGAGGAACTGGCGGCGGCGACGCGGGTCTACTACGACCATTGCATCGAACATTTCGGCGTCGAGCGCTGCATGTTCGAATCTAATTTCCCGGTCGATAAGCGGACCTGCAGCTACAATGTGCTGTGGAACACCTTCAAGCGCATCGCGTCGGGCTGTTCGCCGGCGGAAAAAGCCGCGCTGTTCCATGACACCGCCGCGCGGGTCTACCGCATCGACGTTTAATTGCTGATACAGAGTAGGAAGAGACAATGACCGAGCGTATCGCCGTCATCGGCATGGGGCAGATGGGCTCCGCCATGGCCAGCCGCCTGAGCGAGGCCCAATACGACGTCATGGGCTATGACATCAACGAGGCCACGCGCCAGGCCCTGGAGGCGCAGGGCGTCAACATGGCCGATAGCCTGGCCGCCGCCCTGGCGGGCCGGACCACTGTCCTAACCTCCCTGCCCGATCCGGCAGCGGTCAAAGGCGCGTGGCTGGGCGACGTCGGCATCATCGCCCTGGCGGAACCGGGTAGCATGCTAATCGAATTGAGTACCATTGACCCCGATTGCATGAAGGAGGTTGGTGCCGCGGCGGCCGCCAAGGATCTGGCCGTGCTCGACTGCCCCGTCAGCGGCAGTCCGAACGAAGCCGGCACCGGCAAACTGGTGCTGTTGGTCGGCGGCGAAGCCCCTACGTTGGAGCGGGCCGAACCTTTGTTCGATCTGCTGGGGCAGACCTGGCAGCATACGGGCGCCGTGGGCACGGCCAAGGTTGTCAAGCTGGTCAACAACATGATGTCCATGGGCAACGTGCTGGTGGCATCCGAGGCCTTCGCACTGGGGGTCGCCGCCGGCGTCGAGCCGCAAAAGCTGTTCGACGTGATATCCGTCAGCGGCGGCCGTTCGCACCATTTCACCAAACGTTTCCCCAACGCCCTGGCCGAGGATTTCGCCCCTGGTTTCAAGATGGAATTAGGCGAGAAGGATCTCTCCCTTGGCGTCGATCTGGGCCGGGCCATGAAAATGCCCACCCCCGCCGCATCCCTGGCCCGCGAGATGTACGCACTGGCCGTGGCCGAAGGCTACAAGGGCCAGGATATCGTCGCCTTGATGGACATGTACCGGCAATGGGCAAACAGCCGGGAATAGGTGCGGGAAGTAGACGAAAGAGTAAGGCAAAAAACGCTTGGAAGGCCTTGTTGACTTTGCGCCCGCTGGCGCAATATCTGGATAACACACAAGTTCTTGTCACGAATGGTTACGGCGGGAATGTGCATGAAATATATTTTGGCTTTTTTGCTGGCCTGCATTGGCTTAACTGCCGGCACCGAACGGGCCGATGCCGATGATGGGGATCGCTACCTCTACATTTATAATGCACCCGAATCCGCCTCCGACCGGCGCTACGACTATCAGTGGGAAATTCTGCGGACGGCCTTGGAAAAAACCAAGGGAAAATACGGCGCCTATAAACTGCAACCATCCGCACCCATGAGCGAAAAACGCCAGACGATCGAGTTGACCAATGGATCGGGCGCACTGACAGTGATGCATTTGGGAACGACGCCAGAGTTTGAAAGAGACCTGCTTCCGATCCGCATTCCCGTCGACAAGAATCTTTCGGGATACATGGTCTATCTGATCCGACAGGAAGATCAGGCCAAATTCAGCGCCGTACAAACCCTCGACGATCTGCGCGGTTTTTCAATCGGTCAGGGGCTTGGCTGGATTGATGTGGATATTCTGCAGCACAGTGACTTCGACGTTGTGACCGGTTCCGATTACGACGGCCTTTTCCACATGCTTTTGGCGAAACGATTTGATGCTTTTCAACGATCGGCGGCGGAAATCATTGACGAGTTTGAGCAGCGGAAAGACAAAATGCCCGGCCTGCATATCGAGCAGGACATTCTTTTTTACTATCCCCTGCCAATGTACTTCTGGTTTTCCAAATCAGAACAAGGTGAACGCATGGCCGCCCGCGCACGGGAAGGCATGATGGCAATGATCGAAGATGGCACCTACGACGCCATATTCAGCAAGTATAACGAATACAAGATTGCGTGCCTATCCGGTTGACGCAGACACCCGCTACATCTAGTATCTGTCCAT
>CAZPWJ010000066.1:0-7573 GCA_964590195.1 uncultured Rhodospirillaceae bacterium
TAACGAACTTCACGGTCGGTACGGTGTCCGGGTCGGGAAACACGGAAAAACCAACCTGACGGTGAACCATGCGTAAAGCGGCTTATGCGAGCGCTTCGATCCTACATTACGACGTCCGGCCGCGGATTCGTAAACGTACCTGTGCGACCTTGCGAGAGTTAGGGTTCCGGCGCATTGCCAATGTGGACAATCCCGGCGACCTTGCGGACTTGATGCGCGCGCGGCAGTTCGAAATGGTGGTCTTCGCCGTCGATGGCCTGGATGCCGGTGCGCCCGATTTGATCCGGCGGACACGGCAATATGATAACTCTTCCGATCCTTACACACCGATGATCCTGGTCTCCTGGAATGGTGCCACGGAAACGGTGAGGCAGGCCTTGAATTCGGGCACCGACCAGTTGCTGATGTGGCCGTTTTCGACCGAGCAATTGGCGGCCCGTGTGGCTGCCCTGATCTCGGCGCGCAAGCCATTTGTCGAGACCGAGGATTACCTCGGTCCGGACCGCCGCAGCGAAAGATCCCGTAACAGAGGATCCGATACAGTTGAAGTCCCGAATGCCCTGCGCGCCAAGGTCGAGAAGCGCCCGGATCTGGCGCCCAGCGAGGATGCCATGTTTGTCGCCCGGATGAGCCTGGAACGGATCAAGATCGGCAACGTCGCCCGGCGCATTGGCAAAATTGCCAAGAGACTGCGTCAACGCAGCGACGATATCCGTTTCGTCAATGCGCAGGCAAGCGAGGAGCTGGCGGCGATTCGGAATTCGCTGGTGGTAATCCGCGAGGCCTTGAAGATTACCGAATTGAACCATTTGAGGCCGTTTTGTGACTCGGTAGATCGCGTGGCGGTGCAATTGGCCCAATCGCCCGGAATGCTGGATGCGAAGGGGTTGGCGCTGCTGGAACAGACGGCCTTGGCCCTGCGGGTGGCCATGGAGGTCGATGAAGACACCGCAACGGCTGCGGCGCGACTGTCGGGTGACGTCGCCAGGGTGCTCTAGAGCAAGTCGCGGCGGCCCGGATGGTTTGGTAAATAAACCTAACGTTAAACAATTCGGTTCAAGGTGGCCCCGTGCCGGGCGATCCATTTGCGCGGCACGGGTAGGTATTATCTGAGTTCGGGAGTCAATTCCGGCATGGGGCTGCTAGTTCATGGAAACTGAACCGTATAGTCATTCAACGGTCCTGATATATGACCGTAAGTTGCATGTGCGAAAACAACTGCGCTCAATCTTGAATATCCTCGGATTTTGGAAGATCGAGGAATGCGAAGAGCTTGAGGCGGTGCGTCATGCCTTGGCCGGGCGTCATTTCGATCTGGCCATTTTCGCCGTGCAGGGCAAGTCCGATGGTGTTTCCAAGGTTGTTAATGATATCCGGCGGTTCCGCTGCGGTGACGATCCGTTCCTGCCTATTCTATTGACCAGTTGGGACGCCCGTTTGCGGCTGGTCCGTTCCATTGTCAATTCCGGTGCCGATGATTTCCTCGCCCACCCCTACTCCACAACCAGTATGGGCGACCGCATCAAGGCGCTGGTCTACAACCGTAAACCGTTCGTTGTGACGGAAGAATACTTTGGCCCCGACCGCCGTACGGCGGAGGCGCGGGGCAGCGACGCGGGTACGGTCGAAGTGCCGAATGCCCTGCGCGCCCGCGTTGAGGGGCGGCCCGAATTGCGCCCCAGTTCCGATGTCATCGAAACTGCTCTGACCCAGTTGCGTCTAGTCAAGGTGCGCAACATTGCCCGCCGAATCTGGGCCATCGCCGATATTTTGTACAAGGCCAATGACGATCCTTCGCTGCCTGACTGGATTGACCGGGAATTGCAGCAAATCCTGAAGTCGGGACGTGGTTTTCATGAGGCGATTTCACCGCGCGAAGTGGCGCAGCTGGGCACTTTGTGCGATTCCGTAGTCCGGATCGCCAACCGTCTCCGAAGCCAGCGGCCCAGTGAGAGAGATCTCGAATTGCTGGAACAAAGCGCCCTTGCCTTGCGCGTTGCTGCCCAGCTTGGCGGTGACAGCACCGTCACCGCCGCCGAGATCTCCGATGCGGTGGCTGGTGTCAGCAGCAAGAACACCGATCTTGTGCGTTCCGTGGTCGGCTGAAGAAATCTCTTACGTTTGTGCCGCGTCAAGCGTGCGCAACGCAAAGCGCTGTATCTTGCCGGTGGCGGTTTTCGGCAGGTCATCGATGAATTCAATGGCGCGGGGATATTTATAGGGCGCGATCGTCGCCTTTACATGATCCTGTAATGCACCGGCCAGTTCCGGCCCGGCCTGGCCGGGGTCCCGCGGTACCACATAGGCCTTGACGATCTGGCCGCGCCGGCGATCGGGACTGGCAATCACCGCGCATTCGGCCACGGCGACATGTTCCAACAATACGGCCTCGATCTCAGGTCCGGAAATGTTGTAGCCCGATGAAACGATCAGATCGTCAGTTCGCGCCTGATACCAGAAATAGCCATCCTCGTCCCGTAAATAGCTGTCTCCGGTCAGATTCCAGCCGTTTTGCACGTAGCTGGCCTGGCGTTCCGGGTTGGCCATGTAGCGGCAGCCCGTCGGTCCTCGCACGGCCAGGCGGCCAATCTCGCCAGGGGCCGCCGGCTCGCCGTTTTCATCCAGCACCGTTGCCTCGAAGCCGGGAATGGTCAAACCCGTGGCGCCGGGGCGAACCTCGCCATCACGCCCGGAAATAAAGGTGTTCAGCATTTCCGTCGCACCTATGCCGTCGTGAATGCTCAAACCGGTCTTGGCGTGCCATTCGGTCCAGGTCGGCTTGGGCAGGGTTTCCCCGGCCGAATTACAATGCCGCAAGCTGGACAGGCTGTCCCGGTCCTCGGGATCGTCGGCCAGATTGTCCACCAGGGGCATCAGGGTCCGGTACATGGTGGGGGCGGTATACAACACGGTGACGCGGTGTTTTTTGATCGCGGCAATCAGGCTTTCCGGGGTGTATCCGTCCATCAACAGCGTCGATGCGCCCGCCTGCAAGGGAAAGAACAACAGGCCGCCCAGGCCATAGCTAAAGGCCAGGGGCGGGGTGCCGGTGAAAACATCGTCGGGCCGGGCCTCGATGATCTGCGCCGATGAGGTCAGGCAAACCGCCATGACATCGCGGTGGAAATGCATGCAGGCCTTGGGCGGCCCCGTGGTGCCGGAGGTAAAGGCGATGATACAGACGTCGTCGGCGGCGGTGTCCACGTTTTCAAAAGTGGCCGGCTTATCCGCCATGCGCGCTTCCAGGCCCTCCCCCGTTTGATCGTGGAACAAGACGATATTGGCCAGGTGCGTGGCATCGGCGGCGGCCTGGTGCAGTTCATCGGCCAGGACGGCGTCACACAGGGCCACGCGAATTTGCGCGAAATCGGCCATATACAACAGCTCCCGCGCGCGCAGCAGGGGCATGGAGGCAACGGCGATGGCCCCGACCTTCATCACCGCGAACCAGCAGGCGGCATACATGGGATTATTGCCCGAATGCAGCAATACCCGGTTGCCCGGCTGTACGCCAAGATCATCCACCAGGACATGCGCGATCCGGTTGGCCATGGCCAAAAGCTCCCGGTAGTTCCAGGATATCGTGTCATCAAGCACGGCTGTATTGGCACCATGTCTGGCGGCGCCCAGGTCGAGGATTTCCGTGGCGCAATTGATCCGGTCGGGCAGGGCGGCCAGTTCGGGCAGGCGGGAATAGTCAATGTCGGGCCAGGCCGCGCGCGGCGGCAGATTGTCCGCCGCGAAGTGATCCACATGGGCGGTGGGACCACCCGGTGCCTTCGACTGAGCCTTTGACGCTGACATATATTTCCTCGTTACCTGCGCCGATGTTCCGTCATAATCATGGTCATGGCAATCAATTCCCGTGGCCCATTACATTACCTCGCCGCCGGCGACGGCGATGGCCTGGCCGGTTATGGCGGCTGATGACGGCAGGCACAGCCAGCCGACCGTGGCCGCGACCTCGTCGGGCTGGATCAGACGGCCCTGAGGGTTGCCGCGGGTCAGGATGGCGCGGGCCTCGGCCTCTGTTTTGCCGGATTGCTGAATGTTGCGAATGGCGTTGTGCGCCATTTCGGTCTCCGCATAGCCGGGACAAACCGCATTGACGGTGACGGGCCCCTTGGCCAGCTCCTGCGCCAAGGCGCGGGTCAGGCCGATCAATGCATGTTTCGAGGCGACATAGGCCGCCACGAAGGGATAACCACGCAGACCGGCGGTCGAAGAAATATTGATCATGCGGCCAAACCCTTGCGCCTGCATATCATCTAGCACCGCTCGCGAGAGCAGGAACGCGGCCTGGACGTTTATGTCGAACGTTTCGCGCCAGCTATCAAGTTCCAGCTTGGCCAGCGGCGCGGCGGGGGCAATGCCGGCATTGTTGATCAGAATGCCGATGGCCCCCAGTTCCTCGCGCGCCGCCGTCACGCCCTGGGTAATTGAGTCTGGATCGCGCAGGTCCATTGCCTGGCAGGCGACGGCGGTATCGCCACGGTCGGACAGCGCCTCCGCTTGTCGCTGCAGGGCCGCCTCATCCCGCGCCGCCAGGGTGATATTTGCGCCCAGGTTGGCCAGTTCCCGCGAGATCGCCGCGCCGATGCCGCGGTTGCCACCGGTAATCAAGGCATGCCGGCCCGCCAGGGGACGCGGCGTGGGGCCCGTATCATCCTCTGGATCGGCGGTTCTATTGGCATTTGCTGTTGTCATTGTTCACCTGTGCATTTGCCCTAAATCTAAACATGCTATAACGGCCCGGCAATATAGGGAAAAGAACCATGAGCATCGCACATATTGCGGAAGGCGACGGTCGGCCCATTGGGGAAACCTTGAACAGCCTGTTGCAGGCCATGCAGATTGCGCAGCAACGCGACGGTTTCGCGGATTTGGCCCTGCGCCGGGACCGGCTGGGCCGGATCGGGGCCATGGTACGGGAAAATCAAGATGCGATTGTCGCTGCCATTGATGCGGATTTCGGTGGCCGCTCGCGCGAGGAAACCCTGCTGGCCGAGATATTCACCACCCTGTCCAGCGTGCGCCACGCCAGGGGCGGCGTGGCGAAATGGATGCGCCCGCGCCGCCGTGCCATGGATCTGGCCTTCATGCCGGCCCGCGCCAGACTGCTGCCCCAGCCGCTGGGCGTGGCCGGGATCATCTCGCCCTGGAACTATCCCCTGCTAATGGCGCTGTCGCCCCTGATTGGTGCATTGGCGGCTGGCAACAGGGCGATGTTGAAACCGTCCGAGTTTACGCCGCGAACCACGGAATTGATGGCCGAAATGATCGCGGCAAAGTTCGCCGCCGACGAGGTCACGGTGGTTCAGGGCGGCATCGAGGTGGGTGCCGCCTTCGCCGCCCTGCCGTTCGATCATCTGCTTTATACAGGTTCGACCAATGTTGGCCGCAAGGTGATGGCGGCGGCGGCGGCGAACCTGACGCCGGTGACCCTGGAACTTGGCGGCAAGTCGCCGGCGATCATCGGAGCGCGCGCGGACCTGGATGCGGCGGTGGCGTCGATTGTTCGGGGCAAGCTGTTTAATGCCGGGCAGACCTGTGTCGCGCCGGACTACGTTCTGCTGCCACGGAGCCAATTGGAAGCTTTCGTGGACAAGGCCTTGGCCGTTGCGGCCAGGTTCTATCCCGATCTGGCCGACAATCCGGACTATAGCGCCATCGTCAATCAGGCACAGTTCGACCGCTTGCAGGAGATGATCCGGGATGCGGAAACTCAAGGTGCGAGGGTGCTGACCTCCGGCGCGGGGGGCGGACGCAAGCTGCCGCTGACACTGGTGCTCGATAGCACGGAGGATATGGCGGTGCGGCGCGAGGAAATTTTCGGCCCCGTGTTGCCCGTTGTTGCCTACGACGATCTGGATGCGGCCATCGGCCATGTTAACGCCGGCGACCGACCTTTGGCCTTGTATGTCTACGACCGGGACCGGGCGGCGGTTGACCGGGTGTTGGAGGAGACCATGTCGGGCGGCGCCGTGGTCAACGATTGTCTGATCCATGCCGGGGTCGAGAATTTGCCCTTTGGCGGTGTCGGCGCCTCGGGCATGGGGCAGTACCATGGCCGCGACGGCTTCGAGACATTTTCCAAGCTGAAACCGGTGATGTATCAAAGCCGCCTGAACGGCATGTGGATACTCAATCCGCCGTACGGCGCGAAAGCCAAGGGCTTGATCAAGCTGTTGTTGAAGCGGCCGTAATTTACGTAGCGACAAGCGCCTTTTTTAACACCGCGCCGCAATGTTCCACCGCCTCGCGGCAGGCGGCCGAGGCGCCGTAATACTGCATGAAGGCATGTACGGCGCCTTCATAATTGACCAGATTGGTGGGCACGCCGGCGGCGGAGAGCGCCTCGGCATAGGCCATGCCTTCGTCGCGCAGGGGATCATAGCCGGCGACGATGATTTCCGCCGGTGCCTGGCCGCCATGATCGGCGGCGATGGCGGGCGCGAAGTCGGCATCGTCCACCGGGTCGCTGCCGCCGGTATATTGCTCCATGAACCATTCGATATTGTCGCGGGTCAGGACATAGCCTTCGCCAAAGGCGGCGTGGCTTTCGCTGTCCCGACGCGGCGCCACGCCGGGATAGATCAATAATTGCAGGCGCAATTCGGGCCCGCCCGCATCCCGCGCCGCCCGGGCGCAGACGGCGGACAAATTGCCCCCCGCGCTGTCGCCGCCGATGGCCAGGCGGGAGGCATCGCCGCCCAGCGTGGCGGCATTGGCGGCGCACCAGTTCATCGCCGCGATGCAATCCTGGCCGCTGGCGGGAAAGGGATGCTCCGGTGCCAGGCGATAATCGACCGAGACAACGATGCAATCACCACGGTTGGAGAGGCGCCGGCACAATGGATCGTGGGTGTTCAGATCGCCAATGACAAAGCCGCCGCCGTGCAAATAGATGAAAACAGCCAAGGTTTCGCCCGCGGCCGCCTCGCGGGGCCAATAGACGCGCACGGGAATGTCGCCCGCCGGCCCTGGAATGCTGCGCTCCTCGGTGCGGTGGATCGGCTCTTCATCCGGATCCATCAGATTGACCATGACCTGATAGCCGGCCCGCGCCTCAGCCAGGGTCTGCTCCCGGTAGGGCGGCCGCCCGGCCTGTTTGATTAAATCCAGAATTTTTTGAATGTCGCCGTCGACCGCCACTATTCGCTCTCCCAAATACGCTTATGATAATCCCGACAGGCTGCTATGCGCCGAGCAGACTGTTCCGGCTGACCAGGAATTCTTCTACCGCCGCTTCCAGAGCGGAGAATGAGTCTTCCGTATGTGCCAACGATAGGGTGAACATGCCGCGGGCGGCGGGATATATGCCCTGGGCCACCAAATCCATGTGCAGCAGGGGGCGTAGCTCGTTATGCCCTTCCATGGCGTCCTCGACGTTGCGGATATCACCGCGGCGGAAATGTACCGCCATCATGCTGCCGCGCCCGGTGAATTGCAGTGCCGCGCCGTGCTTTTCGGCCAGGCCATTCAACGTCTGCCGCAGCACATCGCCGCGTGCATTGAAGCTTTCTGCAACGTCTGCTGTGTAGATCTTGGTCATGCCCGTTAGGCCGGCGTT
>CAZPWJ010000066.1:7583-27275 GCA_964590195.1 uncultured Rhodospirillaceae bacterium
CATGGTCAGGACGTTGTTGTTGAAAGTACCGGCATGGGGCCAGGCATCTTCGCGCCGGGGATCGAAGCGGTCGATGATATCGGTCCGGCCGCCAAAGGCGCCAAAGGACATCCCGCCGCCGACATATTTACCCAATGATGTCAGGTCCGGCATGACGCCGGTCAGGCCTTGCAGGCCGCCCGGGCCGAGGCGCGAGGTCATGACCTCGTCAAAGATCAGCAGGGCGCCGCTGTCCTCGGTCTCCTCTCGCAGCATGGCCAGGAATTCCGGCGTCGCCTGAATACAACCGCCGCCGCCCTGCATGGGTTCGACAATGACGCAGGCTAGATCCGACCCTTGTTCGCGGATCAGGGCGCGGCAGCCCTCGACATCGTTGTAGGTGCCCGTGACAAACGGAAACGGCGCGTTGAGAGGCGATCCGCCCGGCGCGAAATAGAATACGCTGCCGTGATAGCCGCCTGACATGACCATGACGCTGGAGCGTTCGGTAAAGGCGCGGGCGGCGGAAACGGCCATCAGGTTGGCCTCGGTGCCAGAGTTGGTAAAGCGCACCCGGTCGATGGCTGGAAAGCGCGCGACAATGGCGGCGCCCAGGTCGGCCTCGGCCTGGTTCTGGCCGCCCATGACGATGCCGTTGTCCAGGGCGCCATCGATGGCGGCGCGTATGATGGGATTGGAATGGCCATACAGCCCGGCAGTATATTCGCCCAGGAAATCAACATATTGATGACCGTCCAGATCCCACAAATGACAACCTTCACCCTTGGTCATGGTCAGGGGAAAGGGCGGATAGAACAGTACCGTACGTGTGTTGCCGCCCGGCAGAACCTTGGAGGCTTTTTCCAGCTGCGCCTGGCTCTTGGGATTGGCGGCGGTAAAGCGCGCCTGCGCCTCCGCGATGGCCGAGGTGATGTCGGTGTTGGCGGTAGCGGGCGTGCTCATGCGAGCCATCCTCTTCTGTTTTTGGACTCTTTTGGTTGTGGGAGTCTAGCTGAAGGTCTTGAACGTGATCAGTGTGAAGGTGTCCTTGACGCCAGGCAGGGTCTGAATCGTTTCCGTGACGAAACGGCCAATATCGGCGCCGTCCTCCAGATAGCATTTCATCATCAGGTCATATTGACCGGAAATGGAATGAACCTCGGAAATCCGGTCCGTGCCCTCGACGGCGGCGGAGGCGACATTATAGGTTTCGCCCAACGCGCACTTGGCCATTACGAAAATGGTTTGCATGGAGCCTTCTCCCTATCTGCCGTCACTTAATTTGCCGCTACTTATCCGTCTTCTTTTTACGTCCCGTGCCACGGGTTAGAAAGGCGGGCATATGGTCGCCCAGGCCGACGACGGGTTTGTCGCCGTCATCACGGTTGCTATCACGACCGCCGCCCCGCCTGTTACCTCGGCTTTTGTCTGCGCGGCCTTCGTCTTTCTTTCGCCCGCCACGGCCCTGGCCCCGGCCACGTGTAGAGCGTTTTTCGCCACCGGCCTTGCTGTCGTCAGACTTGTTTTCACTGGGCGCTTCCGAAGCGTCCGCCGCCTTATTCTCGTTGCCGCGTCCCCGTCCACGGCCGCGGCCCCGACCACCCCGGCTCCGTCCGCGGCTTCGTTCCCGGCCTTCGCGTCGGGGCTTTTCGTCTGTGTCCGCGTCCGTTGTCGCCGCCGCCGCTTCTTCCGTCTCAGCCGGAGCCGTTTCGGGCGCGGTTTCAGGTGTGGTTTCAGAGGCAGCTTCCGGGCTAACGTCTGGCGCCGCCTCGGCTACTGCTTCGGTATTCTCGGGTTCGGCGTCGACTTTAGCGGCGCTCTCTTCCGAGGCAGCCGGTTGGGCCGCTTCCTCGCTCGGATTGTCCGGATCGAAGCGGGGGATCGGTTTGCCGATCAATTTTTCCACCGCCGCCAGAAACTTGCCGTCCTCCGGCGTGGCTAGTGTCAGGGCACGGCCCGGCATGCCGGCCCGGCCAGTGCGTCCGATGCGGTGGACATAGTCGTCGGCGTGAATTGGCAGGTCGTAAAGGAAGACATGGCTGAGGCCTTGAATGTCCAAGCCACGGGCGGCGACGTCGCTGCAGACCAGGATCTTGACCTCGTTATTCTTGAATTTCTCCAAGGTCTGCATGCGATAGCTTTGCTGCATGTCGCCATGCAATGCCAGCGCGTCAAAGCCCTTGCTCTTCAGCATTTTGCTAACCGCATCCACATCCCGCTTGCGGTTGCAGAAGATCAGGGCGTTCTTCACCGGCTGCGAGCGCAACAGTGATTGCAAAACCCGGTCCTTGGCCCTGGGCTGCACCATGGTCAGGGTTTGATCCACCGTCTCCGCCGGCGAGGCGGGCGGGGCAACCGAGATTTCCGTCGGGTCGTTAAGGAAGATATCCGCCAGGCGCCTGATTTCCGGCGGCATGGTGGCGGAGAAAAACAGCGTCTGCCGTTTTGGATTGCACAGCTGCACGATGCGTTCCACATCCGGGATAAAGCCCATATCCAACATCCGGTCGGCTTCATCGATGACCAGCACATCAACCCCGCGCAGCAGCAGGCCGCCGCGTTCGAAATGATCAAGCAGCCGTCCCGGCGTGGCGATCAGCACATCGGCGCCACGGTCGATAATCCGGCTTTGATCAACGAAGGACACACCGCCGATCAAAAGCGCCATGTTCAGCTTGTGATATTTGCCATAGACCTCGAAATTTTCCGCCACCTGGGCGGCCAATTCCCGTGTCGGCTCCAGGATCAGGGATCGC
The DNA here is from genome assembly GCA_964590195.1 of uncultured Rhodospirillaceae bacterium. Lineage (GTDB taxonomy): Bacteria > Pseudomonadota > Alphaproteobacteria. Next base: position 10,319 of record CAZPWJ010000066.1, read on the forward strand.
GGCATGCGGGCCCGTGCTCGGCCCTGAGACAGAATGTCAATCATCGGCAAGGTAAAGCCGGCGGTCTTGCCCGTGCCCGTTTGTGCGCAGCCCAGGACATCCCGCCCTTGCAGGACATATGGAATGGCGCGCTGTTGAATGGGCGTCGGTTCGCTGTAACCAGCGTCATCGACCGCTTTTAGGATGGGAGTGCTAAGGCCAAGTTCTTCGAAGGGCATGAAATTCCGTGCGTACAATAATTCGGGATGTTCCGAGTTCGATTTTACGAGTTCAATGTTCCGGGTTTGAAGTCGAGAGCTTAAAGGGCTCAGTGGGCAAACGCCAGAGTTCCGGCGTGTATATGGCATTTCCCGGATTGCCGCAATGCGGCATAGTTGCTTCCTCGACCGCTGTCAACGGCTACGGGACGCAGTCGGAGATGGCGCGGTCTCGCCAGGGCGGCGGCGGCATGCTAATCCTGTGCGATATTCATGAGGTTTTCCGCGCGTGTCATATGGTTGCTGATAGAATTCCGCTGATCCTGGTTCCTGGTTTGCTTTGCACCGACGCCCTATGGCAGGCGCAGGTGGACGGCCTGGGGGATGTGGCGCGCATCACGGTTACGGCCGAGCACACCCGCCACACGGATATCGGCGCCATTGCCGGCGCGATCCTGGCCGCCGCGCCGCCGCGCTTCGCCTTGGCGGGGCTTTCTTTCGGCGGCTATATCGCGTTCGAAATTATGCGCCGGGCGCCCCATCGGGTGGAGCGGCTGGCGCTGTTGGATACCACGGCGCGGGCGGACCCCGAAGAGCGGCGAAAACTGCGCCGCGATCTGATCAAGCAGGCCCAGATCGGCCGCTTCCTTGGCGTCACGGATAAACTGCTGCCGAATTTCATTCACCCCGACCGGTTGGGCGACACGGCGTTGACCGACGCGGTTAAGAACATGGCGTTGAGCGTGGGCCGCGATGGTTTTATCCGGCAACAGACGGCGATCATTGGCCGCCCCGAAAGTTACCGTGATCTGGGCGAGATTGATTGCCCGACCCTTGTACTGGTTGGCCGTCAGGATGTCCTGACGCCCTTGGCGGGGCACGAGGAAATGCAGGCAGCAATCCCAAATGCGAAACTGATAGTAGTCGAGGATAGCGGCCATCTACCCACCATGGAACGGCCCGAAGCGGTCAATCAGGCGATGCGGGATTGGCTTGGCTGGTAACGCCCGGCGAAATAGACAAACAGGTGCGAGGAGTTAGGTGATGAGAATTGTGATCAACGGCCAGCAGGCTTTTGGCAAAAGCGTCCTTGAGGCTCTGTTGGAGCGGGGCGATGATGTCATCGCGGTCTATTGCGAGCCGGACCGTGAAGGTGGCCGGCCCGATCCGATCAAAGCGGCGGCGTTGGAGCATGGACTGCCGATCTATCAGCCGGCCTCGTTCAGGAAACCGGACGTCTGGGCCGAATTCGCCGCCCTGAAACCAGACCTTTGTGTCATGGCCTATGTCACCAAGATCGTGCCGGAGGAATTCCTCAACATCCCCACCCATGGCACCATTCAATATCATCCTTCGTTGTTGCCATTGCATCGTGGCCCCAGTTCGATCAACTGGCCGATTATCAAGGGTGCCGCGAAAACCGGTCTGACGATTTTCTGGCCCGATAACGGCCTCGATACCGGTCCGGTGTTGTTGCAGAAGGAAGTCGAAATCGGCCCTGACGACACCCTTGGCAGCATTTACTTTAATCAACTGTTTCCCCTGGGCGTCGCGGCGATGGTGGAGGGGGTTGATCTGGTCAAGGCCGGCAAGGCGCCGAAGATTGTCCAAAACGAGGCGAATGCGACCTATGAAAGCTGGTGCACGGCGGATGATGTCGCCATCGACTGGGGGCAACCGGCGGCCACGGTGCACAACCTGATCCGCGGCGCCGATCCGCAACCTGGGGCCTGGACGATGCACAATGGCAAACGTTTGCAGATATTCGATTGCGCCCGCCTTGATGGCGCACCGGGTGGCACACCGGGCGAGGTGATGGCGGTTGGCGAGGACGGCATAGCGGTGGCGGCCGGCGACGGTCAAATCCTGCTCAAACGGGTGCGCGGAGAGGGCGCGAAGGTGGCCGCCGCCGAATATGCCGCCGAGGCCGGGCTCGCCACCGGCCAGAAACTGGGCTAGTTCGTCAGCAGGCCATGGCGGAAACGCAGCCGCCGATCAGGTGCCGGCTGGTGGTGGGCAACAGCACCGCCATCAGTTCCTCCATGGCCTGGTCAAAGGCCTGGTCGTTTACACCGGCTGGGCGGGGCATTTCCATGATGGCCTCGCTGGCCATTTCATCGTCATAGCAAAAGGCCGCCAGCAGGCGCAGAACACTGGCGCCGCCGACCGTTTCGGAAGCGCTTTGTTCGGTCGGCGCGGCGCAGGCCGTGTCACCGTTCGATGCGCGCACGGGATTGAAAACCAACACCAAATGGCCGTCATCGCGGTCCTTGGCGGTGGTCGGCGTAAAAGACGCGGATTGGTAATATCCGGGCATTTCCAGCGTCGCCAAAAGCGCATCGTCGGCATTCGCGCCAAACGGATTGGCTATGACCACGGTCGGGAAACTGCCCTTGGAGGTCACATATTGCACCAGACTGGGTTCGTAAAAGCCGCCCACATCGTCGCTGTAAATTGTCGCGGCGCCAGCGCTTTGGCCGAGACAAAGCATCGCCGCCGTACAGGCGCCAACGAAGGTTTTAAGGCTCAAGGACTTTTTCATCTGAAGCTCCCATCGATTTGGCTAACCGGCCCAGGTAGAATATGGAGTCTAGATAGGTCTTCGCGGCTTAAACGTCCAGGTCCGTGACGAAACGAGCGTTGTCCTGGATGTAACGATATCGTGAGTCCGCCTTGCGGCCCATCAACTGTTCCACCAACTGACCGGTTTCGCCGCCGTCTTCGGGCAGGACAACCCGCAGCAAAGTGCGGTTTTTCGGATCCATGGTCGTTTCCTTCAATTGTTTGGGCGGCATTTCGCCCAAACCCTTGAAGCGGGAGACTTCCACCTTGGCGCGGCCCTGAAACTCCGATTGCAGCAATTCCTCTCGGTGTGCCTCGTCACGGGCATACAGGGTCTTGCCGCCCTGGCTGATCCGGTACAACGGCGGCAGGGCCAGATAAAGATGCCCCTGGCGGACCAGATCGGGCAGTTCGCGAAAGAAGAAGGTCATCAGCAATGAAGCGATATGCGCGCCATCCACGTCCGCATCCGTCATGATAATGACCCGGTCATAACGCAGGTCATCCTCGCGGTAGCGCAGCTTGGTGGCACAGCCCAGGGCCTGCAACAGATCGGTCAGTTCCTGGTTGGCCTTCAGCTTTTCCGCGCTGGCGGAGGCGACGTTCAGAATTTTGCCCCGCAAGGGCAGAATGGCCTGATTGGCGCGGTTGCGGGCCTGTTTGGCGGAGCCGCCGGCGCTGTCGCCCTCGACAATGAAAATCTCGCTGCCGGCAGCGGAATTCTGCGAACAATCAGACAGCTTGCCCGGCAGCCGGACCCGGCGCGAGGCGGTCTTGCGCTTGATATCGCGTTCATCTCGGCGGCGGCGGCGTTCGTCCGCCCGTTCGATGCCCCAGGCCAATAGCCGGTTGGCGTTTTCCGGATCTCCCGACAGCCAATGGTCGAAATGATCGCGGACGATCGCTTCGACCCAGCGGGTCGCCTCGGGGTTGGAAAGTTTTTCCTTGGTCTGGCCACTGAATTGCGGCTCGGGAATGAAGACCGACAGCATGGCCGCCGACGGCCCCAGAATATCGTCGCCGGTCAACTGCGAGGCCTTGCGCACCCCGACCATCTCGCCATAGGCCTTCAGGCCCTTGGTCAGGGCCGCGCGCAGGCCGGCTTCATGGCTGCCGCCTTCCGTGGTCGGCACGGTATTGCAATAGGAATGGAGAAATCCGTCGCTTTCCACCGGCCAATGCATGGCCCATTCGACCTCGCCCTTGGCCTCCGTAAGATCGGCACGGCCACTGAATGCCTGCGGCGTAACGGTCGGGCCGTCGCCTAGGGAAGCGGCCAAAAAGTCCGCCAGGCCGTTGGGGAAATGCAGCACGGCCTCGCTCGGCGTCTGATCCTTGCCGGTGATCAGGCCTTCCGCGCAGCGCCAGTGGATTCGCACGCCACGGAAAAGATAGGCCTTGGAACGCGCCATCCGGTACAGGCGGCTGGGCAGAAAGCGCGCGCCGGCGCCGAATATTTCCGCATCCGGGTGGCAGGCAATCGTGGTGCCGCGCCGATTGGCGACCTTGCCCATATCCTGCAGTTTCGTTTTCGCCTCGCCCCGGCTGTATTCCTGACGCCAGAGCTGGCGGTCGCGGGCCACTTCCACCACCAGGGAATCCGACAATGCGTTGACCACCGAAATACCGACGCCGTGCAGACCGCCGGCGGTCTGATAAACCTTGTCGGAAAATTTACCGCCCGAATGCAGTGTGGTCAGTATGACCTCCAGGGCGGATTTCGGTTTGTATTTTGGATGCGGATCGGTGGGGATACCCCGGCCGTTGTCAACCACGGTCAGGACGCCCTCGGCATCCAATGTCACCTCGATCCGGTCGGCATGGCCGGCCACGGCCTCGTCCATGGCATTGTCCAGGACTTCCGCCGCTAGATGATGCAGGGCGCGTTCGTCGGTGCCGCCGATGTACATGCCGGGGCGGCGGCGCACCGGCTCCAGCCCCTCCAGAACCTCGATATCCTTGGCGGTATAGGTTTTCGCCTTGCCGCCACGGGAGGTGGATTTGCCGGTCTTTTCCGGCTTGCCGGCCAAATCTAACTTTCCAGACTGTGTGAACAGGTCGTTCATATCACTCGATCTATCGCCCCAAATGAAACACGCGCGTCCGGCTGACCGAACGAATCAATAAAAGGATATATAGTCACGCCGGCATTACCAAACTATGTGCGATGCCATTGAATTTTTCCCGGCGGTCAAAAAAACGAAACCCGGCTATAGGATCTGGCTGCCGGGGCAGGGACGGGGCCGCTTGCCGCAACGCCGACCGTATGCCGGGTTTGATAAATTTAGAATATTCACGTTTTGTTCTTTTGTCAAGAACATTTCCCGTCGCGGACGGATCGGCCCTGCTGGCCCATCATTCGTGATACAGGATGCCGCCGTTCAAAACCGTCGCATGCACGTGGATATCGCGTATCCCGTCCTCGGGGCAGGTGAAGAAATCCTGGTCGAGAATTGCAATATCGGCCAGTTTGCCGGGCTCGAGCGTTCCCTTCACGGCTTCTTCGCGGCCGGAAAATGCACCCAGTGTGGTGTAGGCGTGCAATGCTTCTGTTCGGCTGACCGCCTGGCTCCGGTCCAGATCCCCGCCATTATCGGAGCGGCGCGTGATCATTGACCAAAGTGCTAGAAATGGATTGGCCTGACAAACCATCGCGTCCGAATGCCCCGGCGCGGGGACGCCGGCATCGATCAGACTGCGATGCGGCCACATATGCGCCATCGCCGATTGGCCGCGATTGGCGACATAGGCGCTGCCCAGGTCGTACATGAAGCCCGTGGCCGAACTATCAATCACTTCCAACCGCTTCAAGCGCTCCAGAACAGGCGGCGTGACATGGCAGCAATGTTCGACCCGCATGCGGTGATCAGGGCGCGGTTCCGCCGCAAGGCAGGCCTCGATGGCATCCAGCGCAAAGTCGATGCCGCGGTCGCCGACACCCTCGATCATGACCTGCAGCCCCGCCTTGTGCGCCGCGACCGCCCGGGCCGCCAGGTCCTCCGCCTCATAGAGCAGCATTCCGGTATTCGGCTGGGGCTCGCCCGGGATGGGGGTGCCCACATAGGGTTCGTAATAGGCCGCCGTGCGGCCGGAGGTCGAACAGTCCGGGCACCATTCGGCGCCGATCACGCGCAGCCAATCATCACCGAGGCCGGAATGAATACCGGCACGGATAAAGCTTTCGACCAGTCCTTCTTCGCGGCCTGAAACGATGATGCCGACACGCATGGCCAGCCGGCCCTGGGCGCGCAGGATCTGATAGGCCTTGATCGACTTACCGCCGCAAAGTGAATTGTAGACGGTGGTTACGCCATAGGCGCGCCATTCGGCGAAGACCCGCTCAAGACCGTCGGCAAGCATCTCGGGCGTGTTGGCCGCCTCGATATGGTTCAGAAAGATCAGCGCCGCCGTCTCCCGGCACAGCCCTGTGACGGTTCCTGTCGCCGGGTCACGGTCGAAGCAGCCGAACGGCGGGTCGGCCGGATCGATGCCAAGGCCGACCTCCGCGAAGGCCCGGCTGTTGGCCAGTCCAAGATGGCCATCCGTGCGTTGGATGTAGAGCGGGCGCCCTTGGGCTGCCCGGTCCAACTCGGCCAGGCTGGGATAGCCGCCTGATTTCACATCGTCAAAGCGATAGCAGACGACCCAGTCATCCGGCCCCCGTGCCTCGGCCAGGGCCGTGATGCGCGAAAGGAGCGCGTCTCGGGAAGCGATCCTGTCCGGGCTGACCATTTCCCAGCTGGCGATCCGCGCGGCATAGCCGTCGGGATGGGTATGGCTGTCAACGATACCGGGGATGGCGGTCCGCCCCTCGAGGCCAACAATTTTCGTGTTCTGTCCGGCAAGCGCGCGGATATCGTCGTCGTCTCCTATGGCAACAATCCTGCCGCCGTGCACGGCAAGGGCCGAGACGAAACGGTCATCCTTATCCATCGTGGCGATCTTGCCACCATGCAGAATAAGATCAGGCGAGAACGAAGACATCCGGTTTCCTCCCTCTTCGGTTTTGCCGTTGAGCCTAAACCGGTCGGAAGGGAAGGTAAATCACCCGCCAGGATATCGCGTATGCCGGGCCTATCCACGCCGGCAATACGTCCAATTCAGATGCTAAGATTCGGAGAGGAAATCCAGAGCCGCCTGAACGCCGCCTTTGCTGTTCGGAATGCCGACGACTTCGATCTACATATTTCGTTTGAAAGTTCTTCCCATAGGATGTGCGGCTATTGATCCGCCAGCCGATCAGCCGCCCGGTGAGTGTATTGTCACGTAGCCGATGCCGCTAAACTCGCCGGTGGCGTTAAAGTCATCCGGCGGCGCCGGATTGTCGGCCACTGGGTCATAATTGTTCATATAAAACCGGACGTAGTGGGTCGGAGAGCCCTCTGTCAACTCCGTGAAAAGGTCTTGCGGACTGACGCCTGACACGGGCTCCTGGGCTGCGCCAGGTTCGACCAAGGTGACGCGGCCGAAAACCTTGGCTCGGCCCCAGGCCGCATTGCTGCTCTGTGAACCCGAGTTGTTGGTGACAACAGCAAGCAACGGATCGACGCCCTGTAGAAGCGTCTCGCCGTCAAGCGCAATCCTGAACAGGCAGTCCGGCGACGGGTCGAAGCTGTCGGCAAAAATTTGCACGAACCGGCTGGGTGAGCCTGCCCCGCCGTCCGGATCCTGGTGCATCAGAAAGCAGTTGGTAAGCCCGATGGTGAATTCCTGGCTGTCAAAGTCAATACCTGCGAGAGAGGCAAATCCGGTTTGCAATGTCACCTTCGCCTCGGCCGCTGTGGTCCATCTAAAGGCGTAGACCTGATAATCGCCATCCTCCAGCATCAAATTGCCGCCCTGGGTGTTTCGCGCGCGGAATATGAACTGGTCGTCGCTTTCGTAAGCCTCAAATTGAAGATATCGTAACGCAGTGACAGCGTCGCAGGCATCGCCGATAGAGTTGGTCCCGGGATTGCCGTTTTCCTGTTCCGGATTGACGTGAAATGCACAATTGTCATGCCGGTCCAGCACCCCGTCTCGATCCATATCGCCGGATGCCTCGCCTACATGGAAGCCGCCTGCCCCAAGTACCGGAATCTGGAAGCTGCCCGCGTTTGGGGTACGGCGATGCCGGCCCAGTGGAAATGCCAGGGCATACTGGATGTCATAAGTGAGCTCATAGGTCGCTTCGAAACCCGCCGATCCCGCCTGTGTGTGGTTGTAGGTCCAGGTGCCCATGCCGCTACCCGACATGTCGTGGCGTTCACCATTGATAAGGATGTCGACATCGACGGAGTTGTCGATAACGCCGGCAGCGGTTTCACTGACATTCGCCGTGAAGGTATAGCTGTCGCCTGGGCTGAGTCCGAAGTAATAGGGTGTTTGGTCGCTGACAACCGCGCTGCCGCAGGCTGAAAGAAGTCCTGCCGCACTCAATAAACATATTTTGGCGGTTGTCTTCATGGTCTCCTTGCAGAGCCAGAAACATTTGGAAACATTACATGAGTATCGTGTGCTCATATAGCAAAAACGGGAGATAAGACGATGCTGGCTTTTCACGTTTTGTTGATATTGATGAAGAAATTGCGTTGATGGCGCTTCGGCCCATCGGATTGAACTGATAGACACGCTTTCTGGCCAGCGCGGTGCTGCCGCGCCAACACTGTCGTCGGCAGCGTCCTGCGGGAGTTTCTCGGCGCCGGGGATGCGGTGCGCCATGGCCTTGTCGTCGGGATCCGCGATTGCCCTGAAGTGAGCCTCGGCCGGCGGCGAGAAACCTGGTCCAAATTCCGGCTATCGATGCCTCAAGGGCCCTGAATATCCGGTTTCTCTAGCTTTCGGAGAGGAAATCCAGAGCTGCCTGAACGCCGCCTTTGCTGTGTGGTATCCCGGCGGCGGCCAGGCCCATTTCCACGCCGCACAAGGTGCCGGCCAGCATCAGCTCGTTGAAATCGCCGAGATGGCCGATGCGGAAGGCCCGCCCCGCCAGACGGCCCAGGCCGTTGCCAAGGGACATGTTAAAGCGTTGCAGGACGACCGCGCGGAAGGCATCGGCATCATGGCCCTCGGGCAACAGAACGGCGGTCAGGCTGTTGGAGCGCTCGCTCTCGACCCGGGCAACGGTTTCCAGGCCCCAGGCGGCGACGGCGCGGCGGGCGGCCTCGGCCAGGCGGGCGTGGCGTTGGAAGACGTTTTGCAGGCCCTCCTCGTTCAGCATTTGGACGGCTTCGTCCAGGCCGTACAGCAAATTGGTGGCCGGCGTATAGGGAAAGGCGCCGCCTTTGTTGGCGCCCAACATGGCGGACCAGTCCCAGTACGACCGCGTCATGCCGCCGCTGCCATGGGCCGCCAGGGCTTTGTCGCTGACCGCGTTGAAACTTAGCCCCGGCGGCAGCATCAGGCCTTTTTGCGAGCCGCCGATGGTGACGTCGACGCCCCATTCGCTGTGCCGGTAATCGATCGAGGCCAGCGCGGAAATAGTATCCACCATCAACAGGGCCGGGTGCCCGGTATCGTCCATGGCCCGGCGCACGGCGGCGATATCCGAGGTGACGCCGGTGGAGGTCTCGTTGTGCACGCAACAGACCGCCTTGATCTGTTGTTCATTGTCGTCGGCCAGGGTGGCGGCGATTTCCTCGGCTTGCACGCCGTGGCGCCAATCGCCGGGCAGGAACACCACATCCAGGCCGAGGCGGTCGGCCAGGGCCCGCCACAAGGTGGCGAACTGTCCGGTTTCGGCCATCAGGACCCGGTCGCCGGCGGCCAGCGTATTGACCAGGGCAGCCTCCCAGGCACCGGTGCCAGAGGCTGGATAGATCACTACCGGGTCGGTGCTTTGAAAAATGCCCTTGATGCCGTCGAGCACACGCAGCGCCAGGCTTTCAAAGGCCGGGCCGCGATGATCAATGGTGGGGCCATCCATGGCGCGGAGAATGCGGTCGGGCACGTTCGTCGGGCCGGGGATTTGCAGAAAATGGCGGCCTGCCTGATAGGGTTGATTTCCAGCCATGTGTCGGGCCCTCTTGAATTCCGTGAATGGTCGGAAGGCATCATAGGGGCAACTTTAATTTTTGCACCCCTATCCAACGTTTCAGCGCTAACCTGTCAGGAACAGGAGGACGCTATGCTGAAATTGAGCGATATGGCCATGGCCGGACGCAAGGTGCGCCAGGATGATTGGGAGGAGTTAGGCCAGCCCACCCAAGATGCCGTTGCCGAAGCAATCGATGCGGGCCGTGCCGACGACGCCAAGGCGTTGGCCAGCTACACCATTCCAGAAAGCAAGGCGCTGCACGATACCTTTTGCGATTGGCTGTGGGATCTGTTCACCCAGATCGCCGAACGTCATGGAGAGGAGGAATTGCACCAGATGCTGCGCCTGACCCAGGGCGGCTGGATGATGAAGCGCTCCTGGCTCGGCTTTCTGAAGATGGCGGTGGAGGACCGCGTCTATCTAACGGCGGAGATGATGCGGGCGCATCATTGCGGTCCCGACCAGGACGGTACCCTGGATATCGCCGACGAGGGCGATTACTACGCCATTCGCATGGACCCCTGCGGTTCGGGCGGGCGCATGCGGCGGGGCGATCCGGTTGACGGCACGCCGTCTCGTCAGGGCCCGCCGTATAATTTCGGCGCCACGAAACAGCCGCACGATTGGTCCTGGGGTCAGGCCGGCGTGCCTTACTATTGCGTCCACTGCGTGATGAACGAAGTGCTGCCCATGGAATGGGGCGAGCATCCTTTGTGGGTCACCGATTACGAGGCCGATCCGCAGAAACCCTGCACCTGGAAATTCTACAAGCGCGCCGAGGATATCCCGGAAGATTACTACACACGGGTGGGCCGACAAAAACCGGCGCCGGGCAAAGGCAAATATTAGGCCGGCGGCATCAACCCGCCAGCGCCGCCTCGGTTCGTTCGCGTACCCGTTCGGCGGCAAGGTCGCGGATGGCGTCGATTATGTCGTCGGGTTGGGAGCCCGCCGGAAAGACGCCGGCGACGCCCAGCTTGTTTAATTCGTCGCGGTCCCGCGCCGTCAGGACGGAGCCGCCGACGACGACCGGTACTTGCCGGCCCGCCGCTTTCAGCCGCTCCATCAGGTCGGGCAGATAGTGGATATATTCCCAGGAATGACACGAGATGCCGATGACATCCACGTCTTCGTCCATGGCTTTTTCGAGCAACGTCTCGGAAGTATTGAAAAGGCCGGCATAGGAGACATCCATCTGTGCCTCTTTCAAGAACCGCATGACGGCGACGGCGCCGTTTTCGTGTTGATCGACGCCCATGACGCCGATGAGAATTTTTGCCTGTGCCATTGTACGCCCTTAGATTACCGCCTCGACTTGCCCGAAAGGATCATAGGCCCCGCCACAGCCCTGGCGGAACGTGCCCGACACCTCGCCGGCGGTGGCGCCGGCCTCGAACGCATCCACGGTCAGGGCCAAAAGATTGCCTGATCCGGTTTTGCTGGCTTCGAGAATGGGCTGCAATCCTGCTTGCAGGCGGCTTTGATCCCGGCCTTCCTTATAGGCCTTGATGCGTTCGATATGATCCTTGCAGGGTGGGAACTTGCTGTCGGTCAGATCCCGCAGCATGGTGTCTTCTTCTTCCGGCATCTGATGTACATTGACGCCCACGACTTGCTCTTCGCCCGAGGCAACATTCTGGCTTTGCCGTTCCATGACGCCGTGGAAGATCTCCTTGAAATAGCCCTGATCGACCAGATCCTCGATATCGCCCTTGCTCTCGATATCCAGAACCATGTCCCAGATGCGTTTTTCGATGTCGTCGGTCAGCGCCTCGATAAAGTAGGAACCGCCCAGGGGATCGGCCACCTTGGTGACGCCGCTTTCCAGGTCGATGATCTGCTGGGTGCGCAGGCTGACCAGGTGGGACTCCCGGCTCGGTGTGCGTAGGGCCTCGTCAAAGGCGGAAATTTCGATGGCCTGCACACCGGCCAGAACCAGGGACAGGGATTGCAACGAACCGCGCACGATATTGTTGACCGGCTGCTGCGCCGTCATCGCCAGGCCGGAGGTATGTGAGGTAATCACCACGGATTGCGAACGCGGGTCCTTGGCGCCGAATTCATCGCGCATCATGCGCGCGAACAGGCGCCGGGTGGCGCGGATCTTGGCGATTTCCTCGAAGAAATCCATGGAACAGTTGAGCAGGATGGCGATACGCGGGGCAAAGGTATCCACATCGATGCCTCGGCTGATCAACAGGCGCATCAGGTGGCGGATCTCGACAAAGCCCAGGGCCATTTCCTCGACGCCGTTCAATCCTGATTCACTGAAATAATAAGTGTCTTCGAGGAAGACATGAAAGCGCGGCAGAACCTTGGCGCAGTATTCGACGCAATCGGCGGATAGGCGGCTGCGGAAGTTCACCGGCAGATGGATGCGGTAGCTGCAATCCTCCTGATACAACGGCACTTGGATGGTGGAACCGCGCAGTTTTTCCGGGGCCGCGTTGGCGTGTCTGGCGGCATGGATCAGGCCGGCAATGGAGAACACCGCGGGAATGGAGGAGGAAACAGAGGTTTCCTCAATGTCGATGCCGTCGAGCAGCTCCAGATAATCCTGACGGCAGCAGGCGGAAACCCCTTGTGTGCCCGCCGTTGGCAATGAAAGCGGATGATCAGGGTCCATCATGCTCATGGTCGGGGCGTCGCCGATCAGGTCGACGCCGGATTGTCCCAAATCCAAAAGATAGCGCATCAATTCGTTGGATTGCGCCGGGCTGCCTTCGCCGGACAGCTCGCGCTGGATCCAGCTGCCGCCCGACCGCGTCCGGGCATAGCGCCCCCGTGTATAGGGAAAGGTGCCCGGTGCGCCCAGGTCGCCACTTTCGCCGCCTTCCGCTTCATAAAAGGCTTTGAGTGGAATGCCGGAGCGGGTCTTGGCGTCCTTCGTCATGACAAAAACTCCAAATACATGGTCGTTGAGGCGCAAAATTGCCTGGAACACTATACAATGAACTGGCTGCTTGCTAGCAATGACCCTGATCAAGACCAGTGATCAAGACTGGTGGTCAAAACTGGGGCGTACGAATTTCTGGAGACTGTTGATGAGTGAGATTTCCCTTTCCCGAATTTTGGCCTACTGGGCCGAGCGGGACCCCGATGCGCCCATGCTGACCTATGAAGGCACCACCTTGAGCCGGGCCGAGCTGGAGGCGCGGAGTAACCGCTTGGCCAGGGCCTATCGGGACCTTGGCGTGAAGCCGGATGATTTCGTTACCATCGCGTTGCCCAATGGCATTGAATTCATAGAAGCCGCGTTCGCCACCTGGAAGCTGGGTGCTATACCCCAGCCGGTATCGTATCGCCTGCCGGATGCGGAGCGGGCACAGATTATCGAGCTCGCCAAACCCAGCCTGGTCGTGGGCGCGCCCGCCGACACCCATCCGGGCACCATATGTTTACCCCTCGACTACCAACCCGATGCAAATCTCCCTGATACCCCGTTGCCGGAGGTGACCTCGGATTATTGGAAGGCGATGACCTCGGGCGGTTCCACCGGCAGACCGAAGTTGATCGTTTCGAAAGATCCAGCCAGCGCCGACCCGTGGGAGGTGAAAGTCGGCATCGCGCCAGAAAAAACCATGCTGGCCCCCGGCCCGCTGTATCACAACGGGCCGTTCCTGTTTGGCATGATCGCCCTGCACCGGGGGCACCATCTGGTTATCACTGCCCGTTTCGATGCCGCCCAGACGTTGGAACTGATTCAGGAACACAAAGTTCAGGTTCTCTATCTGGTGCCGACGATGATGCAGCGGATGTGGGGCCTGCCGGAGGCACAGCGGGATAGCTATGACGTCAGCTCGCTTGAAATGGCCTGGCATCTGGCGGCGCCCTGTCCGCCCTGGCTGAAGGAGGTCTTCATCGACTGGTTCGGCGGCGAGGTCTTGATGGAATTATACGGCGGCACCGAAGGCCAGGGCTTTACCGTACTCTCGGGCGTTGAATGGCTGGCTCATCGCGGCTCGGTCGGCAAGATTCAGGAAGGTTTCCAGATCAAGATCATCGACGATGACGGCAATACCCTGCCCCCCGGCGAAGTCGGCGAGGTTTACCTGCTGCCCGACGAGGGTCAGGGCTCCAGCTATTATTATATTGGCGATGAGGCGAAAAGCGTCGAGGGCGGCTGGGAATCCCTGGGCGACATGGGTTATCTGGATGCCGACGGTTATCTCTACCTGACCGACCGGCGCAGCGACATGATCCTCTCGGGCGGTGCCAACATCTACCCGGCGGAAGTCGAGGCCGCGATCGATCTGTATCCCGGCGTGCGGTCTTCCGCCGTGATCGGTCTGCCGGACGAGGACATGGGAAATTTGGTGCACGCAATTGTTGATGCACCGAATACGGATTTGCAGACGGAGGCTTTGCTGACCCATCTGAACCAACACTTGGTGCGCTATAAGGTCCCAAGGACCATAGAGTTCGTCGACGAGCCATTGCGTGATGACGCTGGCAAGGTGCGTCGCCGGGCACTACGGGACGAGCGGATCTGAGCGGGGAAAGATATGCGAATTTGCATCTATGGCGCCGGTGCGATCGGGGGCTACATGGGGGCCTGTCTGGCGCGGGCGGGATACGAGGTTTCTCTGGTTGCCCGTGGGCCGCACATGGAGGCGATCCAGGCTAATGGCCTGACCCTTCGAATGGCTGGGGAAAGTTTTACGCAGGCCATTCGCTGCACCGATGACCCCAGCGAACTGGGACCGCAGGATTACGTTATCGTGACCTTGAAAGCCCATTCGGTGCCGGCGGTGGTGGATCAGCTACCCGCCTTGTTTAATCAGGACACCGCCGTCGTGATGGCGGTGAACGGGGTGCCGTGGTGGTATTTTTACGGCCTGGATGGTCCGCACCGTGATCAACGAATGGAAAGCGTTGATCCCGGCGGTCGGCAATGGGCCGTGATCGAGCCGCGCCGGGCTATCGGCTGTGTCGTTTATCCGGCCTGTGAAGTGGCCGAGCCAGGGGTGATCGAACATATCGACGGCGATCGATTTAGTATCGGCGAACCCAGCGGCGAAAAGACCGAGCGCCTGACGGTCCTGGCGGAGGCTTTGCGCAAGGCGGGTCTGAAGGCGCCGATCAGGCCGCGCATTCGCGATGAAATCTGGGTCAAGCTGTGGGGCAATCTGTGTTTCAATCCGATCTCGGCCCTGACCGGCGCGACCCTGGAACAGATTTGCGCCGATCCCGGCACCCATGCCCTGGCCCGCGCCATGATGGTGGAGGCGCAGGCCATTGGTGAATGTCTGGGCGTGCGCTTCCCCGTTGATGTGGACCGGCGCATCGCGGGCGCGGCGGCGGTGGGTGCGCATAAGACCTCCATGTTGCAGGATCTGGAGCGGGGCCGGGCCATGGAGATCGACGCCTTGGTCGGCGCGGTGGCCGAACTGGGACGTCTGACGGAGGTGCCGACGCCAAACATAGATACGGTGCTGGCTTTAGTGCAGCAAAGGGGCCGAATTTCTGGTTGTTATCAATAACCCATCAATAACCTATTGATGCTTTGATGCCGGCCTAGAACGAACCGAGTCTAAAGCTGTTGAAAGAGGGCATGCGCCATGCCGGATATTGCGAAGGCCGATATTGCCAAGGCCAATATTGCAGAAGCCCTGACCATGTTGGCGGGCGAGGCATCGGTGGGCGACGAATTTTTTGAAACGGCGGTGTCGGCGCTGTCTCTCGGCATGGGATGTCGGGCCGCGGGAATCTCAGGTCTTTCCGACGATGGATTGTCAATCCGAACCCTTGCCCTGTCGGGTGCCAGGGAAGAGATGCTAATGATGCGGTTCGCGTTCGCCGGCACTCCTGCTGAAGTGCTGTATGGCGACCCTTCCTCCTCTCCGTTGCACATTGTTGGTGAGCTGGCGGAGCGCTTCCCAAAGTATTCGGAGATGCTCGACTTTGACGCCTATCGTTACAGCGGCGTTGTGTTTTTTAATGCCGATGGCAGCCCGGCGGGACACATTTTTATACTTGATGACCGCGATGTCGCGCGGGGTCCTGAAGCGTGGGTGTTTTTCGATCTGATCGCTAAACGGATTGGTGCGGAATATTCCCTGCGTGGCGGATTTGCCGCAATCAACTGGTTGGACGCCTTGATCGACGGAACCAACACAGGTTTGGTGGTTACCGACGTCGCGGGCCATATCGTGGCGGCCAACCAGACTTATACCAATTGGTCCGGCGTAGGTTCTGGGGCGGAAATCATCGGCAGCAATGTCCAGGACTGGATCGCGCCAGAAATGTGGCTGGTGAATGAACAGGCCGTCGCCAAATTGCTGAGCGATGGCGTCGTGGATGAATACGAAAGTCAGTTGGTTGACCGTAACGGTGTTCGGCGTGAGGTCGCGGTCGTGGCTATCAAGGAGCGGACGCCCGCCGGTATCCGTTTCGTGGGGCTGATCCGGGATATCAAAGAGCGCAAAAAGTCCGAACGGGCCCGGCTGGAGAGCGAGGCGCGCTTCCACGATCTGATCGAGGGATCGTTGGAGGCGGTGTTCATCGCCGATGCCCAGATGCGGCCATTGTTCGTAAACCCATCGGCGGCGCGCATATTCGGATACAGCGGGCCCGATGAAATCATGGCCCTGGAAAGCAACCGGCCCATGATCGCGCCGCATGAAATGCCGCGCTTGCAGGAATGGCGCCGGCAAATTCTGGCCGGCGAGGAAACTCATATTGAGCAGGAGTACGAGGGCCGGCGCAAGGATGGCAGCCCCATTTGGCTGCGTATCATGGCCAGGCGGGTCGAATGGGACGGGCGGATAGCGGTGCAAAGCACCATGCTCGATATATCCGAACGCCACCGCGCGGCGGCGGAGCGCGAAGAGATGGATGCACGCTTCCATGCCATCCTAGACAACGTGCCGGTTTCCATGGCTCTGAAGGATGAGCAGGGCCGTTATCTATTGGTCAACAAATGGATGGAACGCCAGACCGGCATGTCGTTGGATCAATTGCGGGGTAAGACGACCCTTGAAGCCGTCGGTTCGGTAGCGGCGGCCGAGGCCGTCGAGGCTGACCGGGAGGTTATGCGAACTGGAAAGGCAGTTACCGAGGAGACCGTGTCGGCCTACGCGCAGAGTGGCAAAATATTGCAGTCCACGCGGTTTCCCATCCTGAGCAGCGAGGGGCAGGCGACGGGTACCGGTGTCATTCTGCTCGATATAACCGAACTGCG
>CAZPWJ010000067.1:0-10051 GCA_964590195.1 uncultured Rhodospirillaceae bacterium
GACCTCTGCCTTCGGAGGGCAGCGCTCTATCCAGCTGAGCTACGGGTGCCAAAACGTCCAGACGGCATTTGTCCAGAACGGGCGCAAGCTAGGGGATTTTGCGCCATACCGCAAGGGCGCGTTTGCCAATCTTCCTACAGTCCATGCCGCCAATGATGTATTGGCGCCCCCTCGTCCAGCCGCTGGCCTCCGATCTACCTCCCGGATCCCGCATCGGAGGTCAAAGCCAGGAAAATATCCTCCAGATCGCCTTCCTCGGTGGTTAGGTCGGTGATGATAAATCCCGCCTGGCGCACGGCAGCGAGTATTTCCTCTATCCCGGCTTGTGAAGGCCGGTAGCCAATGGACAGACGCCGGGGCGGCCGCAGCCGGCAATCAAAGGCCGCCAGCTCCACTGGCAGATCAGCCAGGTCATCCGCCAGCAGGATGGTCAGCTCCTTGCGGTCCAGGCGCTCGATCAGATGCTCCGTGCTGTCGTGGGCAACCAAATCGCCTTGATGGATGATGGCGATGGAATCGCAGAGCTGCTGCGCCTCTTCCAGATAATGGGTGGTCAGCATAATGGTAACCCCGGCTTGGTTCAGGGCGCGAATATGGTCCCATAATTGTTGCCGCAATTCCACGTCGACACCCGCCGTGGGTTCGTCCAGAACCAGAATTGGCGGGCTGTGCACCATCGCCTTGCCGACCAGAACCCGCCGCCGCATCCCGCCCGAAAGGCTGCGCGATGGCCGGTCCGCCTGGGCCGTCAAATGCATCGCGGCGAGGATCTCGTCCGTCCGCCGCTCCCGCGGCGGCACGCCGTATAGGCCAGCCTGGAATTCCAGCAGTTCGCGCGGTGTGAAAAAAGCGTCGATATTGATTTCCTGGGGCACCACGCCAATGGCGCCGCGTGCCTGGCGGCCATCGCGGTCAATGTCGAAATCCCAAACCGCCACCTCGCCCCTGCTCTTGATCACCAGTCCGGCCAGAATGTTGATTAAGGTGGATTTGCCGGCGCCGTTCGGGCCCAGCAGGCCGACAATCGCGCCCCGGGGAATGTCCAGGTCAATCCCGCGCAAGGCCTCCACCATCCGGCGCCCGCGGTAGGTCTTGCCAAGGCCGCGGGCCTTGATGGCCAAATCGGGCAACCGCAGTGGCGAGGAATCGGTACGGGAGGGTGACTGGGCCATGGCGCGCCTGTTGATTGTCGGGCCGCAATGGGTATCATCCGCCTGGAGTATTTTCAATGCCGCCCGGATCAACTCGGGTACAAGCTGCCCGCCCTGACCGCTGGAACGTTCTTCATGAGGTCAGGAGCACAAAGGAAGACTGGTTTTGCAAATGGATAACGCCATGGCCAATGACGCGCCGGAAACAATTGAAGTCGATGAAGCCACTGTCCGCTGCGATGGAGGCGGCGATGCGGCCATGGGTCACCCAACGGTGTATTTGAGCATGGGCACGAAAAGCTGGGTCGAGTGCCCCTATTGTGACCGCAAATTCGTGCTCAAGGCGGGGGCGTCCGCGCACTAAGAGCTTGCAACCGAGCTCCAGGTGCCCGGCAGACGCATTTAGCCTATGATGCCCGCATGATGATGACCAGCCGCATTACGTCCGCCGGTCTGCCGCGCCCCGTCATGGGGCGGGTGCGGGTGCGCACCTTGTTGTTGATCAGATGGCTGGCCATTTTTGGCCAGCTGGCGGCACTGCTGGTGGTCGACAAATTGTTGGCCTACGAATTGCCCATGGTGCCGGCGATGGCCACCATCGCCGCATCGGCTGCGGTCAACCTGTGGATTTTGGCACGCCATGGCTTGAGCGAATGGCACCATGACCGGGCCGCCGCCACCTATCTCGCTTTTGACATCCTGCAGCTGGCGGCGCTTCTCTACCTGACCGGCGGCCTGGATAATCCCTTCGCCCTGCTGTTTCTGGTGCCGGTAACCATCTCGGCCACGATCCTGAGT
Organism: uncultured Rhodospirillaceae bacterium; assembly: GCA_964590195.1. Lineage (GTDB taxonomy): Bacteria > Pseudomonadota > Alphaproteobacteria. The sequence continues at coordinate 1,950 of CAZPWJ010000067.1, forward strand.
TTGCGCAGCACCATCCTGCTTGGTCTGCTGGCACTGTTTTGCGTCTCGCTGCTGGCGCTGTTCCATTTGCCCCTGCCATGGCCCGCGCCGGGGTTTGAGCTGCCGCGGATCTATGACGCGGCGATCTGGGTTTCGCTGACGTCGGGCACGCTTTTCCTGATGTTTTACGCCTGGCGGGTGGCTGAAGAGACCCGCCGCATGGCGGATGCCCTGGCCGCGACCCAGGCGCATCTGTCAAAGGAACGGGAATTGTCCGCCCTGGGCAGTCTGGCGGCGGCGGCGGCCCACGAGTTGGGCACACCCTTGGGCACCATAGCCTTGGTCGCCAAGGAATTGCTGCACACACAGCCGGCGGACAGCGAGGCCCATGCGGACCTGGAGATACTAAATGGCGAGGTCGCGCGCTGCCGGGAAATTCTGGCGAGTCTGGCCCGCGATCCTTCCGCCGGCGCCGACCCGGCGGTGTCAAGAATGACCTTTGGCGCCCTTGTAACGGATATGGCGGGCCGTTATGGCGATGCCGACACCGCCATGGTGGTGTCGGCCAAGGCCAGCGCCGCGCCTCCCTTGATCAAACGTAGTCCCGAGTTGGTGCAGGGTCTGGGCAATCTGATTGAAAATGCCACGGAGTTCGCCCGCAGCCAGGTCGATCTGGAATTCACCTGGGACGAGGACCAGGTGGAACTATCGATCAGTGATGATGGCCCTGGTTTCGCGGCAAATATTCTTGGTTTGCTGGGCGATCCTTATATCTCTACCCGGCCCGGCAGCGGCCGTATGGGGCTGGGTGTTTTTATCTCGAAGACCTTGCTGGAGCGGACCGGCGCCTCCCTGCATTTCTTCAACCGGCGGCAAGGTTTGGGCGCAACGGTTGTCATTCGCTGGCCAAGGCACATAATAGACCTTGCAATCGACGATTCCGGCGACGGGGCGGTTGAAGGCGGGCATTTGCAACAAGCAAGCCAAGGGGAATACTGACGATGCAAGGCGAAGAGACTGGTGGAGCCGGGACTGACGTGACGCGCTCTCTGCTATTGGTCGACGATGATCAGGTCTGGCTGCAACGTCTGGCCGTGGCCATGGAGCGCCGCGGCTTTGCCGTAATCACCGCCGGTTCGGTGCAGGATGCCATTGCCCTGGCGCGCGAACATGCGCCGGACTATGCCGTGATCGATCTTCGCCTGGAAGACGGCAGCGGCCTGGACGTGGTCGGCGCCCTGCGCGAGGCCCGCCCGAACGGACGCATCATCATGCTGACCGGATATGGCAATATCGCCACCGCCGTGGCGGCGGTAAAACTCGGTGCCGTTGACTATCTTTCCAAACCGGCGGACGCCGATGCGATCGAAGCGGCATTGCTGGCCGGCGATGGAGAAAACCCGGCCCCGCCCGAACGGCCCATGTCAGCCGACCGCGTACGCTGGGAACATATTCAGCGGGTCTATGAATTGTGCAACCGCAACGTATCCGAGACCGCCCGGCAGCTGAACATGCACCGGCGCACCCTGCAGCGCATTCTGGCCAAGCGCTCACCCAAGGAATAGCGCCAGCCGAATTTTGGCGGCGTCAGTCTTCGTCGAATTTATTCTCGGTCAGCGCGGCCAGAGCGGCGATGGCCTCGGCGGCGTCCGCGCCGGTGGCGCGGACCTCAATCTCGGTGCCAGGCGCGGCCGCCAGCATCATCAGGCCCATGATGGAGCGGCCCGGCACTTCCAGGCCCTGCCTGGTAACAAATATCTCCGCCTCAAAACGTTCCGCGCAATTGACGAACTTGGCCGCGGCGCGGGCGTGCAGACCACGCTGGTTGATGATGGAGAGGGTTCGGAGAACCGTATCGTTACTCACTTGTCGCCTTGCAGCAAAATTGACGCAACGTTGATGTATTTACGGCCGGATTCCTGGGCCTTGGCCACGGCGCCGTGCAGATCGTTGTCCTGGCGAACCTTGACCAGCTTGATCAGCATGGGCAGGTTCATGCCCGCGATGACCTCCACGTTGGCGCGGTCCAACAGGGATATGGCCAGGTTGGACGGCGTGCCGCCGAACATATCCGTCAACAGAATAACCCCGTTGCCCGTATCCACATCGTCCACCGCCTGAACAATTTCCTTGCGGCGCTGTTCCATATCGTCATCCGGGCCGATACTGACTGCGCGGATGGCCTCTTGCGGGCCGACCACATGTTCCGTGGCGGCTATGAATTCATCCGCCAAACGGCCATGGGTCACTAAAACCATGCCAATCATTTATCGCCGGCCCTCCCCCCAAAGCCGTTTACGCCGCTTTTGGCGTTTTTGGCGTTTTTCGTATCCGTTGAACATCTATTCGTTAGCTCCGTTCACTGCTTGTCGGCATCGCGGTGGCGTACTTGTACTTCATGGCCCGCCGCCGTCAACCGCCGGGTCAATTCCTCGGCTGAATAAACCGAACGGTGACGCCCGCCCGTACAGCCAATCGCCACCGTCAAATAGCTTTTTCCTTCCCGTTGATAAAGCGGCAAAAGAGTCTCCAGCATTTGACTTAAAGATGCCAGGAAAGGCTCGCAGGCCGGATCGGCGGCGACATATGCGCCGACGCCCGGGTCCCGGCCCGTCAGCGGCCGCAATTCGTCCACATAATGGGGATTAGCGAGGAAGCGTACATCAAAGACCAGATCCGCCTCCCGGGGCAAGCCTTGCCGATAAGAGAACGACAGCACGGAAACCGCCAGGCTGGGCGCATCAGCCAGGCGAAAATGGCCGCCAACCAAGGCCCGCAATTCTCCTACCGTAAGGTTGGAGGTATCGATTAACAGATCGGCCCGGTCCTTGATCGGCGCCAGCAACTGGCGCTCCCGCGTGATACCGTCCATCACGGGGCGGTCTTCGCCAAGAGGATGGCGGCGCCGGGTCTCGGTAAAGCGGCGGGCCAGGACTTCGTTGTCACAGTCCAGAAAAACCACGTTCAAATCGATGTCGTCGCGGGCCGCCAGTGGGGCCGTGGCCTGATCAAAGGCCTTGGCGGAGAAATTCCGCTGACGAAAATCGACGGCGATGGCAATGGCGCGCTCGCTGCCGCCCCGCTGCTGGGTCAATGGATACAGCAGACTTTCGATCAGGGACAGGGGCAGATTGTCGATGGCCTCATAGCCCACATCCTCCAATGCTTTCAGGGACAGGGTCCGCCCGGCACCCGACAGCCCGGTGATCAGTGTCAGGCGCACACGGGGCCGCGCGCCGCCATCTGGCGCGGGGCTGTTCTTTTGCCTGCTATCCTTAGCCGTCATGAGCGCAGAATATCCTCATCCAGGGCCCGCACAAGCAACGCCGCCTTGTCCGGTGCCGAAGCCTCGAATGGCGCATATGGGTATAGCGGTATGTTGACGCCGTCAATCGTGCAGCTTGCAGCCTCCGGCATACGCGGCACATCGGCGCCATCGCACAGATCCAAAACCAAGCGCAGCCGCACCTCCGCCAACGCATCCAGGCGCAAAATGCCAACGCCCCGCACCTCCAGCAGACCGGCGATCGAGGCCGGCGCCTGGGCCCACAATTCGCTTCCACGGCGGCTCAATTGAACTTGATCATCAGCCACCAGCCGCGCCTGCAAATGGGCCCGCCCCAGCAGACGCAGGGCGAGGTCCGATTTGCCCGACCCAGGCGCACCGCGCAGCAGTACGCCACAAGATCCGATGGCGACACAGGTTCCGTGTATCAAGCTCATGACGGCATCAAGACTGCGCCCTTGGCCTCCACAAGGCAACCGCCTTAGGCGCTATCGGAGCCGCCTGCTTCGTATCCCACTTCCGTCATGAAGATGGGTGAATTTTCCAGATCGATGAAATTCAGCTCGTCCTTGTACATCTCCCGGCCCGCCGCGCGACCGTCCTCGGTGCCGGTGGCGGCGACGAAATGTGCCAGGTCATCCCACCAGACCACGGCAACGCCGTCATAATCCTGCGAGCCGCCCCGCGAGCGCGTTATCTGGTCAGCTTCCGGGCCGGAGGTAGTATGCCATTGCTGATACTTGCGGGCATCAAAGGCCCGCATGTTGCTCTTCATCAGGGGGCCGTGGTTTTCCCGCCAATAGCGTTGGAACGCCTCCCGGCTCAATCCAGGGCGGCGGCGCAAACAAAACACCAAGGTCAACATATCTCTCTCCCAGCTGTGCGGCTATGCGGTGCCATGATAGAGGATGGGCAGCCATGACTGCCAGAGGTGCTGGCACCAGCCTTCGCAACGGGAGAGTCAGTCCCCGCTAGCCCTCGATCATGGTGCCGACACCGGCAGCGGTGAAGGCTTCCAGCAATAACACATGCGGCAGGCGGCCATCGAGGATATGGGCCGCGCCGACGCCCTCGGCCACGGCGCTAAGACAGGTCTCAAGCTTGGGGATCATGCCGCCCTTGATGACACCGTCGCGGGTCAGTTGATCGGCCTGTTCCGCCGTCATTTTCGAGATCAACTCGCCGTCGCCGTCCAGCACGCCCGCGATATCCGTCAACATCACCAGCTTGGCAGCCTTCAATGTTTCGGCGATCTTGCCGGCCGCCGTATCGGCATTGATGTTGTAGGTCTCGCCATTTTCGCCCACGCCAATGGGGGCGATCACCGGGATCAGGTCTGATTGCGCGAAGGTCTGCAACAAGGTGGGATTGATCCGCACAGGTTCGCCGACAAATCCCAGATCCAGCACCTTTTCGATATTGGAATCCGGGTCCTGGGTGGTGCGTTTCAATTGCCGCGCCTCGATCAGGCGGCCATCCTTGCCCGAGACGCCGACCGCGACACCGCCCGCACCGTTGATTGCCGTCACCACCGATTTGTTGATGGAGCCCGACAGCACCATCTCGACAATATCCACGGTTTCGGCATCGGTGACGCGCAGTCCGTCGATAAACGAGCTCTGGATTTTCAGACGCTCCAGCATGGCGCCGATCTGCGGCCCGCCGCCGTGCACCACCACCGGGTTGATGCCCACCTGCTTCATCAGCACGACGTCGCGGGCGAACTGATCCGCCAGCGTGGCATCACCCATGGCATGGCCGCCGTATTTGATGACGAACGTCTGCCCGGTGAAGCGGCGCATATAGGGCAGCGCCTCGGCCAGAGTGTGGGCGGTGTGTAATTGGTCTTCGTGTTGTTGCTCGGTCATGGCGCCGGTTTTACCTCACTCATGCCTCATCCGCCAGGGCGGCGATGGAGGCGCGGGCCTGTTCCAATCCTAAACGTTTGCTGGCCGAAGTGGCCAGAATTTCCGGATACGCGGCACCGTGACGGGCTATTTCGGCCGCCGCCGTCTGCTCTATCTTGGCCAGGGCGCCGGCTTTTTCCTTGTCCACCTTGGTCAGCACGACCTGGTAGACCACTGCCGCCTTATCCAGCAACTCCATCACCTTGCGGTCCGGGGCGCCGATGCCGCGGCGGGCGTCGATCAACAGGCAGACCCGGCGCAGATTGGCCCGGCCCTTCAAATAATCCTCAATCAATTGGTTCCAGCGTGCGATCTCTTCCTTGCCGGCCCTGGCATAGCCATAGCCGGGCAGATCCACCAGCATCAATTCGCCGCCCAGTCGAAAGAAATTGACCTCCCGCGTACGCCCCGGCGTGTTCGAGGTCCGGGCCAGGCTGTTACGGTTGGTCAGGGCGTTGAGAAAGCTGGACTTGCCCACGTTGGAGCGGCCCGCGAAGGCCACTTCGGGCAGCTCCGCCTTGGGCAACTGGGCCTCGGTGGCCACGCCCATGACGAATTCACATTCCTGGGTGAAGAGCAGCCGACCGCGTTCGATGCTGGCTGCCGCCTTGGCCGCGTCTTCCTCTGTAAGGGCGTTATCGGCCATCTTACTTCGGCTTAATAGGCACGCCCATGCGCTTCATGATGATGTATTGCTGGGTCACCGAGAGCAGGTTGTTCCAGGTCCAATAGATCACCAGGCCGGCGGGGAAACTGCCCAACAGGAAGGTGAAGAACAGCGGCATGAACAGGAAAATCTTGGCCTGCACCGGGTCGGCGGGCTGTGGGTTCAGCAGTTGCTGGGCGTACATGGAGATGCCCATGAAGACGGGCCAGATGCCGATCATCAGGAACTGCGGCAGATCCCAGGGCGCCATGCCGAACAGAGTGAAGATATACATCGGATCGGGCGCGGAGAGATCCTGGATCCAACCAAAGAACGGCTGATGGCGCATCTCGATGGTTACGAACATGACCTTGTAAAGGGCGAAAAATACCGGGATCTGCACCATGATCGGCAGACAGCCCGAGGCCGGATTGACCTTTTCCTTCTTATACAAGGCCATCATTTCCTGGTTCATCTTGGCCCGGTCGTCGCCGTGACGCTCCTTGAGCTTGGTCATTTCCGGCTGCAGGGCCTTCATCTTGGACATGGACTTGTAGGACTTGTTGGCCAGGGGGAAGAAGACCGCCTTGACGCAAACGGTCAGCAACAGGATTGCCAGGCCGAAGTTCCCGAGCATCTTGAAGAAATAATCCAGCACGAAAAACAGCGGTTTGGTCAGGAAATAGAACCAGCCGAAATCCACTGCCAGATCAAAGCGGGCAATGCCCAGTTGTACTTCATAGCGGTCGAGGAGGTTAACCTCCTTGGCGCCGACAAAGACATTGCTAACGGTTTGCGCCGTCGCGCCCGGCGCGATCACTTGCGGCGCCTGGGTCATGAAATCGGCCTGATAGGTATCCTGCTGGTTCGGCTGGCTATAGCGGAAGGTGCCCGTGAAAGGCACCTTTTGATCCGGGATCAGGGCCGCCAGCCAGTATTTGTCGGTGATGCCAATCCAGCCGCCAGTGCTTTTCGTGGCGTCCGCCGGGCCTTCCTGCAGATCGTCGTAGTCGACCTCTTTCAAGGTATCGTTGAAAACCGCCAGGGGGCCTTCGTGCAGAATGTAAAAACCCAATGTATTAGGCGTATGGGTGCGCGCGATGCGGCCATAGGGGTGGGTGGAAATGGCCTGGGTGGAATTGTTCTCCACCCGCTGGGTCACCGTCATCATGAAATTGTCATCGATTTCGATAACCTGGATGAAGCGCACGCCCTCGCCGTTGTCCCAGCTCAGGGTCAGGGGCCGGGCTGGCTGCACCGAGGGGTGATCCGCCTGCCAGACCGTATTGCTGTCAGGCACCTTTAGCTCGCCGATAGGAACCCAGCCGAACTGCCCGAAATAGGGCTGTGGCGCGCCTTGCGGCGAAAACAGGGTAACGGCGGGGCTGTCTTCGTCAATCGTATCTTTGTAATCCAACAGGGTCAGATCGTCGATGCGGCCGCCCTTGAGGGCGATGGAACCGCCAAGGCGGGGCCCGTTGACCGGAACGCGGGGTGATTGCTGCAGGGCCGCATTGCGGCTGGCGCCCGGCGCGGCCGGCATGGCGGGGGCGCCAGGGATGCTTCCCGTCGTCGGTGCTCCAGGGGCACCTGACTGCGCCGGCGCGGTGGGAATAAGCGATCCGTCCGGGCCTTGGTTGGCTGTTTTTGCCTGCTCAGCGGCCTGTTCTTCCGCCAGCCTCTGCATGCGTTCCTGCCTGGGCGCCTCGAAAAAGAATTGAAAGCCAAGCAGGATCGCCAGGGACAGGCCAATGGCGATAATTAGATTACGTTGATCAGACATGTGGGGTCGCTTTATCGATTTCGTAGGATGACCCGTGGCGGGTCAGAGGGATATCGGTTGCAATGCCGGTTGTCGACGTTGTCGGCGTTGTCGCGTCGGTTCGACGCCCAGGCACGGGATCAAAACCATGGCCGCCCCAAGGATGACAGCGCAACAAGCGCCGCAGGGTCAGCCAGCTGCCGTGCACCGGACCATGAACCTGCAGGGCTTCCAGGCCATAATGTGAACAAGAGGGCAGATAACGGCAGCGCCCGGGGATCAGGGGCGCCAACAAATAGCGGTAGGCCAGGATTAGGCCGCGCAGAAAGAGGCTGACAAGGTTGATCATGGTCTCGCCTGCTCCCCGCCGCCGGGCGCCAGACTTTCGGTCCGCCGCAACGCCACCAGCAAATCGGACAGCAGATCGGCATAAGGCCGGCGCAGGGTCGCCTTGCGCCCGATCAGCACATAATCATGGTTAGGGGCGGCATGCTTGGGAATCACTTCGGTCACGGCCGCGGG
>CAZPWJ010000067.1:10154-26760 GCA_964590195.1 uncultured Rhodospirillaceae bacterium
CCGTGAAGCCAATACCCACGGTCGCCTCCTCTTTCTCGCCGGCGCCGCTGGCCCGCCCCTCGGCAACTTGCAGGACAAGTCCGGGCGCGGCGAACCGCCGGCCCGTTCTGGCAACGCGCAAAAAGTCCGCGCGCCTTTTCAGACGCACGAGCCCCATTTCATTGTGCCGCATTTCGCCGTGCCCCAATTCGTCACGCGCAGGTCCACCACGCCCAATATTCCACGGGAATTCGGGCCGGTTTTATCCTATGCCGAAAGTTGCTTGCGGCCCCTTGACCGGCGTTTTGCCAGAAGACGGCGACCACCAACGGTCGACATGCGATGACGAAAACCGTGCCGGCGTTTGCGAACCAGTCTGCTGGGTTGGAAGGTACGTTTCACCCCTCAACCTCCATTCAATTATCCGGCCCATCAGGGGCCAAAAACAAGACGCGCTGTATACGGTTTCAATGACCGGAAGTCAACGCCGCCAAGATGCCTTAAGGCGCGGTTTTATCACGGGCGGAGAGGATTGGGGGCAAGATTTGACAACGCACGATGCCAGCGTCATCACAATTTGCTTATGACCCCTGCAATTAACACTATTGCGCCCCTAGTTCAGGGTATGCTTTGCGCTATAGTCGCGTTGAAGATCTTATGTGGGGTAACGCCATGAGGGGCAAGGATCAGGTGGAAACGGAGGGTGACGACGCCAAGGCACCACCGCCGCCATTGCTGTCGTTGCGCCGGTTGTGGCCCCTGATGGTGCTGGCCGCCGGCCTGATCGGCTTTTTTGCCTTTGGCGGCGATAAATACCTCAGCCAGGATAGTTTGCGTTTGTACCGTGCCGATCTGGCTGCATACGTGGATCAGCACACGGTCTTCATGGCCCTGTGCTATCTTGCCGCCTATATGGTGATGACGGCGTTTTCCCTGCCGGGCGGGTTGATCCTGACCGTAACGGGTGGTTTTCTGTTCGGCTCCATCATGGGCACGGCCCTGGTGGTGGTTGGCGCCACCATTGGCGCCACGATCATTTTTCTGATCGCCAAGACGGCCCTGGGTGATCCACTGCGCGCCAGGGCCGGACCGGCGCTGTTGAAAATGGAGGCCGGTTTTCAGGAAAACGCCTTCAACTATCTGTTGATATTGCGCCTGATACCGCTGTTTCCATTTTTTCTGGTCAATTTGGTGCCGGCCTTTCTCGGCGTCAGGCTGCGGGACTTTGTCCTGGCGACTTTCATCGGCATCATGCCCGCTACTTTCGTCTTCTCCCAGGTCGGCACCGGCCTGGACAGCCTGTTGGAAAGCGGCGATGAACTGAGCGCCAGCTCGATCCTGACAAATGATATCCTGGCCGCGATGATCGGCCTGGCGCTGTTGGCGGCGCTGCCGCTGCTGTACAAATTTTATCAGGCCCGCAAGCGGGGTGGGGACGGTTTGGCATGAGTGACGTCGAGGTCGATATCTGCGTCATCGGCGCCGGTTCCGGCGGCCTCAGCGTCGCCGCCGGGGCCAGCCAGCTTGGCGCCTCCGTCGCCCTGGTGGAACGTCACTTGATGGGCGGCGATTGCCTGAATTTCGGCTGCGTGCCCTCCAAGGCCCTGCTGGCGGCGGGGAAATCAGCCCATAACATAGCGGACGCGGGACGATTTGGCATTGCGGCGGAAAGCCCACGCATTGATCAAAAGGCCGTCCGTCAACACGTACGCGATGTCATCGCAGGGATCGCGCCGCATGATTCCATCGAACGTTTTCGGGCCCTGGGCGTCAACGTGATTCAAGGTGCGGCGCGCTTCACCGGACGCCGCGAAATTCAGGTCGATGGCCAGACCATCCAGGCCCGCCGCTTTGTCATTGCCACCGGCTCCTCGCCCGTGGTCCCGGCCATACGGGGCCTTGAAGACGTGCCGTACCTGACCAACGAGACCCTGTTTGAGTACGATCAACCGATGGCGCATCTGCTCGTCATCGGCGGCGGCCCCATCGGCGTCGAGATGTCCCAGGCACACCGTCGATTGGGCGTGTCGGTAACGCTGATCGAGAAAGCCCGGCTGCTGCCCAAGGACGATCCCGAATTGACCCAGGTGGTGCATGACCGCCTGCTCAAGGAAGGCGTGCAGGTATTGACGGGCATCGGGGTCGAGGCCGTGGCCGCGCACGATGCAGGCGTAACCGTGCAACTGGACAATGGCGACAGCGTATCGGGCAGTCATCTGCTGGTCGCCGCCGGGCGCCAGGCCAATGTGGCGGACCTGAACCTGGAAGCCGCCGGGGTCGAATATGGCCGCCGTGGCATCACGGTGGATGCCCGCCTGCGCACTTCGAACAGGAAAATCTTCGCCATCGGCGACGTCGCCGGCGGTTTGCAGTTCACCCACGTGGCCGGTCATCACGCGGGCATCGTCATCCGCAACGCGTTGTTTAGGCTCCCCGCCAAGGCCAAAAAGCCAGCCAATGTACCCTGGGTCACCTATACGGACCCGGAGCTGGCCCATGTGGGCCTAAACGAGGATCAGGCGCGGGCCAGCGCCAGGGGAGGCAAGATTAACATTCTGCGCTTTCCCTTCGCCGAGAACGACCGGGCCCAGGCGGAGCGTGATACCGACGGCCTGATCAAGATCATCACTGCCAAAAATGGCAAAATCCTGGGCGTATCCATGGTCGGGCCGCACGCGGGCGATTTGATCCAGGCCTGGGTTTTAGCCGTGGAAAAAGGCCTGAAGATAGGCGCCATGGCCGGCATGATCTGGCCGTATCCAACATTCGGCGAAGTCGGCCACCGCGCCGCCGGCAGCTATTTCATGCCCAAACTGTTTACGGATAGAACGCGGGCGATCGTAAAGTTTTTGGCCAGGTTTGGTTAGAAATCACCAGGCGGCTCAACCCCACACGGCGCCAGGGCTGCCGCCACGGCTTCTTTTAGGCGGACCAGGCCGGCGTCGTCCGTGGCTTCGCAGCGGACCACCAGGACCGGTTGGGTGTTGGAGGCGCGGAGCAGCCACCAACCATCGGGCGTGGAGACTCGCGCGCCGTCGACGTCGGAGAAATCCGCGCCTTGCGTGCGCAGGTTGGCGACGACCTCGTCGACCACCTGGAATTTGCGGGTATCGTCGCAGTCAAAGCGGACTTCCGGCGTATTGACCATGTGCGGCAGGCTGTCTCGTAGCTCGGCGACGCTTTGGCCCGACCGGGCCACGCTGTCCAAAAAACGCACCGCCACATAGAGGGCATCATCAAAGCCGTAATATTTGTCGGCAAAGAAAATATGTCCGCTCATCTCGCCGGCCAGGGGCGAATTGGTCTCGGCCATCTTGCTTTTGATCAGGGAATGGCCGGTCTTGTACATCAACGGCTGGCCGCCCAGGCGGGCGACCTCGTCAAACAGGATCTGGCTGGCCTTCACATCGGCGATAATGGTGCTGCCGGGGCGTTCGGCCAGAACATCGCGGGACAACAGGGCCAGCAATTGATCACCCCAGAGGATACGCTCCTGGCCGTCGATCACCCCGATGCGGTCGCCGTCGCCATCAAAGCCAATGCCCAGGTCCAGCTGATCCGCTTTTACCGCTGCCTGCAATTGCACCAGGTTCTCGGCCACGGTCGGGTCCGGATGATGGGCCGGGAAAGTGCCGTCGACGACTTCGTTCAGGGGCACATGGCGGCCCGGCAGACGGGCGATCAAATCGGGCAGAATGTCGCCGGCCACGCCATTACCGCAGTCCCAGGCCACGGCCAGGGGAACATCCGTGGTATAGGCAGCCACCAGTTCGTCGAGATAGGCCGGGCGCACGTCGTGATCTTCGACAGCGCCGGCACCCTGGGCCCAATCGCCCGCTTCGGCCAAACGGCCCAAATTCTGGATCTGGTCGCCAAAGAAGGCCTTGCCGCCCAGCATCATTTTGAAACCGTTGTAATCAGACGGATTATGGGAGCCGGTAACCATGACGCCGGCGTCGGCCTTTAGGTGATAGACCGAGAAATACAGCATGGGCGTGGGGCCGCGGCCAATACGCAGGGCATCAATGCCGGCGTCGTTCAGGCCACGCGCGACATTCTCGGCCATTTCCACAGAGGTCAGCCGGCCATCGTAGCCAACCGCCACGCGTGTGCCGCCATTGCGCGCCACGACCGCGCCGAAAGAACGCCCAACCGCATAGGCATCCGCCGTCGACAGGGTATCGCCGACGATGCCGCGCACATCGTATTCGCGTAGGACCGAGGGGTGGAAACTGTGATTGTGCATAACTGACCTAACTGCCCATACCCAGGATTGGATTTCAGGGCTGGACCGCCGGGCGGCCGATGGAAACATAGCTGAAGCCGTGCTCGCGCATATTCGCCGGGTCGTAAATATTGCGCATGTCGATCATGACCGGCGCCGTCATCAGCTCTTTCACCCGGGGTATGTCTAGCGCGCGGTATTCATTCCACTCGGTGATGATCGCCAGGGCATCGGCATCGGCCAGGGTGTCATAGGCATCATCGCAGAATTCAATGCCGTCCAGCATGCCGCGCGCCTCGTCCATGCCCTCCGGGTCATGGGCGCGGACCCGCGCGCCCGCCGCCAACAGGGCCGGGATAATATCCAGGCTGGGTGAATCGCGCATATCGTCGGTATTCGGCTTGAAAGTGAGACCCAGGACGGCAATGGTCTTGCCCGTCAACGAGCCGCCGCAGGCATCAATGACCTTTTGCGCCATGTCGCGCTTGCGCTGATCATTGACTTCCACCGTGGCCTTGACGATGTTCATGGGCAAATCAAGCCCCTCCGCCGTGCGCAGCAAGGCCAAGGTGTCCTTGGGAAAGCACGAGCCGCCATAACCGGGGCCGGCGTGCAGGAACTTGCTGCCGATACGGCCGTCCAAACCGATGCCCCGCGCCACATCCTGAACGTCGGCATCAACCTGTTCGCACAGATTGGCGATCTCGTTAATGAAGGTGATCTTGGTGGCGAGAAAGGCATTGGCCGCATACTTGATCAATTCCGCCGTCTGCCGCGCCGTGAACATCACCGGCGTCTCGTTCAGAAACAGGGATCGATACAACTCGCGCATCACCTCGCGGGCACGCTCGCTTTCGGTGCCGACCACGACCCGGTCGGGCCGCATGAAATCAGAGATCGCCGCGCCCTCGCGCAAGAATTCAGGATTCGAAGCCACGTCGAATTCCGCATCCGGCCTGGTTTCGCTGACAATTCGGGCCACTTCCGCGCCTGTACCGACGGGCACGGTGGATTTGGTGACGATCACGGTATAACCGTCCAGCGCGGCGGCGACCTCGGCCGCCGCGTCAAACACATAAGTCAGGTCCGCATGGCCATCGCCCCGTCGCGACGGTGTACCCACGGCGATGAAGACCGCATCCGCATTCGCCACCGGGTGTTTCAGGTCGGTGGTGAAGGACAAGCGGCCAGCGGCGACGTTGCTTGCCACCAGTTCTTCCAGGCCGGGCTCAAAAATAGGTATCCGGCCCGCCAGCAAGGCCGCGATCTTGCCGGTGTCCTTGTCGACACAGGTTACGTCATGGCCAAACTCCGAAAAACAGGCCCCTGATACCAATCCAACATAACCGGTGCCAATCATGGTCACGTGCATACTGCAATCCGCCTCAAATTCTTATGCTGCCCACCGCTGCGCGAGCTTAGCTATCTTTGGTTATTTCCGATAAATATTGTCCAAGGCCTTGCCGCAGATCGTCCCGGTCCAGGCCAAAGGCCACGGTTGCCTGCAGAAATCCCAGCTTGTCGCCACAGTCGAAGCGCGTGCCTTCAAAGCGCAGGCCATGAAAGGGTTGCGCACCGATCAACTGGGCCATGGCGTCGGTCAATTGGATTTCCCCGCCGGCGCCTTTTTTCTTGCGGCCAAGATACTCAAACACCTCCGGCATCAAAATATAGCGTCCGATCACGGACAGGGTGGATGGCGCCTCGGCCGGGTCGGGTTTTTCCACCAGGCCCCGAACTTCGGCCAGATGACCGTCGTCCTCACCCACATCCAGGATACCGTAGCGCGAGGTATGTTCGCGCGGCACATCCATCACCGCCACCATGTTGCCCCCGGTCTCGGCGGCGGCATCCGCCATTTGCTTCAAACAGGGCGTTTTGCTTTGGATCAGATCGTCCGCCAGTAAAACGGCGAAAGGCTCATCGCCCACAAGATTGCGGGCACACCAGACCGCGTGGCCCAAACCAAGGGGTTCCTGTTGTCGGGTATAAGCGACTTGCCCGGCGGCGGGAATCGCGGCCCGCAATGCCGCCAATTCCTCTGTCTTGTCACGCGCGGACAAAAGGTCTTCCAATTCATAGGAGTGATCGAAATGATCCTCGATCGCCGCCTTGCCCCGGCCGGTGACGAAAATAAACTCCTCCACCCCCGCCGCGGCGGCCTCTTCAACCGCATATTGGATAAGGGGCTTATCCACGATGGGCAACATTTCCTTGGGCAATGCTTTGGTCGCCGGCAGAAACCGCGTGCCCAGGCCGCCCACTGGAAAAACTGCTTTGCGTACGCGCATGTCTATCCCAACTACTTCAGATGCTATGCAATAATCCTGCAACGAGCTTCTGCCATGGGCTGGGCGGCAGCGCAAGATGCGCATTCACACTCTGAGCAATAAATCCTTGGCTTGATTGATTTTTGCCGCCAGGTACGACGAACCGCCCTTGTCGGGATGCAGTTTCAGCATCAGACGTTTGTGGGCCTCGCGGATCTCGGAGGGGGAGGGGTTGATGTCCAAGCCCAGGACCTCGCGGGCCTCGTCCGGGGTCATGGCGCCGCCCGCGGCTGGATTCCCGCCAGCGTAATCCGCGCTGTCCTGGTCGCCGGTCTGTTGCCGCCACTCAGGCCCTTGCGTGCGGTCCAGATAGGCTTCCAGGATTTGCGCCGCCTCGCCGTCGCGGCGCCGGCATTCGTCCAGCAGATCAATTAATTGGGTCAGGTTCAGGTCGTTCAGCTCCCGGCCGGCGAAAGTGCCTTGCAACACCTCCCCCCGCATGGCGCCGCTGTCATGATCCAGGGTCATGCGCAGGTACTCGGTTTCCACGTTGGAACTGCGCCCGGTGGAAGCACTCGGCCCGCGGCTCATGCGCGGCCCCAACTTGGGCAGGGCCCAACGGCGCAGGAAACCAGCGGCGACAAATGCCAGCGGCAGACCCAGGGCAAAGCGCCCGGTCAACAGGAAGAACAAGGCTGCGGCAGCACAAATGCCAAAGCCCAGATAGCGCAGGGCCTTGGCCAGGAATTTCGGATCGGCGTTCAGCAGCATTTTGCCAACCAATCCCAGCGCGCCCAGCAGGCAGACGCCCAATATGAAATAGCCGATCATGACGCCTTTGATCCAACTTGATGGGCGATTTGCAAGATTTCCTGTCCCTTGCCTCGGGAGAAGTCGGCCAGGGCCTTGCGCCCGCCGGCGGCGTATACCGCCACGGCGGCCAGCAAATCGCGCAACTGCGCCGCCGAGTTGGCGTCGAAACGGCAATAGGCCCCCCGGGTCAGGGTGGCGATCTGTTTGAAGGCACGGCTGGCCGTCGGCTCCAGGCCTTCATGAAACAGAAAACAGGGCACACCGAGCATGCCCAGTTCGCCGGCCACGGTGCAGACTCGGTCCACGTCTTCTTCCAGACAATCGCCCACGAAGACCAGGGCATTGATCCGTTGTTTAGCGGTTTCGCGCACTGCATAGCGCAACAATCGCTCCACCTGGGTCTGCCCGCCTAGGCAGCGCACCTTGGTCATGTAGGGGATCAGATCGGCGGAGGTGGAAACCCACGGCGTGGCGCGGAAATCCTTGTAGCCCCGATAATAGGCCAACTGCACGTCCAGTCCGCCCAGGGTCGCGGTCTGGGCGAACATATCGCCCTGAATTTGACAGGCGGTATCCCAACTCGGCTCCCGGCTGGCGGTGGCGTCCATGGCGAACAGCAACCGACCGCGGCTGCTTGCGGCGTGCGCCGTGGGGGTGGCGGCCAGTTTGTTCAGAAAATCCTGAACCCCGGCATTGCCGTCCGACTCTGCTATGTCGCGCTTATCTTTCGCCATTACTGTATTACATTGTATGCGGCAGCGGCTTGTCCAGGGCCTATTCGACGATAATTTTGACGTCCGGATTGAAGGCGTGAAAGGCAAAGGCGAAATCAACCCGGTAGTTGACATCGACCAGTTTGCCATCCTCCCCGCGCCGTTGCACCAACACGTTGCCGGCCTCCCGACCTTCCGCGATAACCATACTGTCCAGAGCGGAATTCTGGCCATATTCAAACGTTAAAATCAGTCCATCTTCTGTCTCTATGCGTTCCTTGATCTGCAGGAAGTCCACCGACCAGGCCCGCTTGCCCACCGCCACCACGCGCGCCAAGGGTGCAATGACCTCCGGCAATTTGCCCCGGTACAGAAACGGTGTATGGGCGGAATCATAGCCCTGGTAGGGATTCATGCCGTAGCGGCGCATATCAGGATCGGTTGGCACCAACACCTCACCCTTGGGGGCACGAGCCTTGAACTTGGCGAAGGATTCCAGACGGGCAGGCAGAAAGCGCAATTCTTGCCCTGTCCTCTCACCGATAATGGCCTCGCCGGTAAACTGCTGCCACCAGCTTTCGCTCTGGCGGTCGTACATCACCAGATCCGAATAGCGCAGTTTGCCCGTGGTGCCGAATTCCAGGGTAACCCCGTCCACCCGGCGGTCAAACACCACCGCCGCGTTGCACAACGGACAGAACGTGACCGCCACCGGCACCCCGCCGATGACATCATTGACGATTTCGTGCCAGATCAAAATTGACAGGGGATAGGCCCGGCTTTTGCCATTGACGGTCAGCCCCACCACCGGCTCGGTCGGGGCGAAGTTTTTGGCCGCGCCCACCGCCAGATAGCGCGGTTCATCAATGGAGGGGATGCGGTCCTTGGTGACCCCGCCGGACATGATCTGATCGAACGGAACGGCGTGCTTGGTGAAATCCGTATTGGGCCATTCCCGGCTCCATTGCCCCGGATTTGCCTGGCTCAATCCCGGGGTCATGACAATGGCCAGGGCGGCCATGGCAGCCAAGACCATCGGGGCCGCGATCAAAAGAAAGGGTCGCATGAGGGTACCTCCAATTCATTTTCAACCATGTTCGCCGCCCAGATGGTCGCGTGCAAGTCACAGGTTCTTGACCTGAACCATTCCGCGGGCCAAGTTGCGCGCCATGATTGATCGTGTAGACAGTATCGTGGTCGGGGCCGGCGTGGTTGGTCTTGCCATCGCCCGGCAACTGGCCATGGCCGGTGATGAAGTCATCGTCCTGGAGGCCGCAGATATCATCGGCAGCGGCACCTCTTCGCGCAACAGCGAGGTGATCCACGCCGGCATCTATTATGCCAAGGACAGTCTGAAGGCCCGATTCTGTGTTGCCGGCAAGGCCATGCTGTACGAATATTGCGCCGCCCATGGTGTCGGCCACCGCAATTGCGGCAAGTTGATCGTCGCCACCTCCGCCGAGGAACTGGAAATACTTGACGACATCAAGGCCAAGGCGGCGGCCAACGGCGTCGACGATCTGTATGAAATCAGCGCCCAGGAAGCTGTGGCGCAGGAGCCGGCTTTGTCCTGCACGGGCGCCTTGGTCTCCCCCTCCACCGGCATAATCGACAGTCACGGCCTGATGCTGGCCTACCAGGGCGATGCAGAGGACCATGGCGCCGTCATCGCCTTCAACAGCCGCGCCATTGGCGGCCGGGTTCTGGCCGATGGTATTGCCATACGGGTCGCCGATAGCGCCGGGGACGAGATGGAGTTGGCCTGCACGCGCCTAATCAACGCCGCCGGGCTCTACGCCCAACCTCTGGCGCGCACTATCGAAGGGCTGGATCCGGCGACCGTGCCGGCGTTGTATTATTGCAAGGGCAACTATTTTTCGCTGGCCGGCAGGCAGCCGTTTTCGCGGCTAATTTATCCGGTGCCCGCCTCCGCCTCTCTCGGCGTTCATCTGACCGTTGATCTGGCTGGTCAGGCCCGGTTTGGCCCCGATCAGCAATGGCTCGACGACGAGATCGTGGATTTGTTCGAGCCTATTGATTATGTGGTGGAGCCCGCTAGGGGGGCGGTCTTTTACGAAGCCGTGCGCCGCTATTACCCTGCCTTGCCAGACGATTCGCTGCAACCCGCCTACAGCGGCATGCGGCCCAAGCTGCAACGCCCGGGCGGTGGGGTCGAGGACTTTCTGATTCAGGGGCCCGAAAGCCATGGTGTTGCGGGATTGATTAATCTTTACGGCATTGAATCGCCGGGTCTGTCATCGTCCCTGGCAATCGCCGAACATGTGGGCGCGCTGCTGTCTGATTGAACTTTCGATCGCATTTTCCGGGCGCGGCTTGCGGCCCAGGCTGGGCAATGAGATAGTCCGCGTGTGGGTTTTTGATAATGAGAATAGGCAGAGTTTCAATGCACGGTTTCTTTAAAGGTTTGCGGCGGGGTCCATTGCTGGCTTTGGTCAGTGCCTCGGTTATGGTCATGGGCTTGCCAATGACCCAGGCCAGCGCCGAGGGCCGCTACAATGATTGGGAAGTGTGGACCTCTGCCGCCAATGCGGTGCTGCCGGCAAAACGCGGAAAATTAGGGCCGTTTCGCGCGAATATCGCGGCAGGTGCGGCCTTTGTGCCCGAATACATGGGCTCTGACAGCATCACCGCCAAGGCTCTGCCCCTGCTTGATGTCAATTATGCCGGCACCCTTTTTCTTTCGACACAGCAAGGCATCGGCTGGAATATGTGGCGCAAGCGGACCTTACGGGCCGGCCCCAGGATCACTTTTGATTTTGGCCGCGATGCTGCCGATGCGCCCAGTCTAGCCGGTTTGCCGGATATTGAACTGGGCACCGAGGTCGGCCTGTTTTTCGAGGGTTTTATCGCTTCCTGGCGCTTTAAGGGCGACCTGCGCCAGGAGGTCGGTGGCGGCCACGGCGGCTTTTTGTTAAACGGCGAAGCCGCCTGGGGCAGCCGCTGGTCGAAGAATGCCTCAATCATCCTGGGCATGCGTACAACCTATATGGACGACACTTATGCCGAAAGCTATTTCGGCGTGGCAGCGGCCAACTCCAGCGCCGGCCACTCAAACTATACGCCGACCGGCGGGTTTCGCGATGTCAACGCCTATGTCCAACTGGTCTATGATTTTACCCAGGCTCTCTATGTAGCCACGGAACTGCGCGGCACTGTCTTGATGGAACAGGCCGCCGACAGCCCTCTTGCCGAGAGCGATGGCTTCTTCACCGGCTCGGTCATGGTTGGGTACCGTTTTTGATGGCTGCGAGGCCGGACAGCAAGATAAACCCACGTGCGGTTCGCACCATCGACCAGGCGCGGCGGATTGTAAAACAACGCGGCCTGGACTACGTCAAGGTTGGCATATTTGATGTCGACGGCGTCCTGCGGGGCAAGTTCATGGGCGCCGAGAAATTTTTCTCGGCGTTAGACAATGGTTTTGGCTTCTGCGACGTGGTGCTGGGCTGGGACAGCGCCGATCAGCTTTACGACAATACCGCCTATACCGGTTGGCATACGGGCTATCCAGACGCCCAGGTCCGCATTCTACCCGACAGCTGTCGCGAGCAGCCGTTTGATTTCGATGGCCGGGGGCTGTTATTCCTTGGCGAATTCGCGGGCTCGGCGGAGGCAATCTGTCCCCGTGCCGTACTGCGCCGGACCGTGGCACGTGCCAAGGATATGGGGCTCGCGGCCACGGCGGCATTGGAGTATGAATTTTTCCTGTTCGATGAGACGCCGGCAAGTGCCGCCGCCAAGGGCTATCGGGATCTGCAGCCGATCACGCCAGGCAATTTCGGTTATTCCGTCCTGCGCACCTCGGCCTGGGCCGATTTTCATGGCGCTTTGCTGGCACTGTGCCGGGATATGGATTTCCCGCTAGAGGGTCTGCACACCGAAACGGGGCCAGGCGTATTGGAGGCCAGCATCGACAAGGATCTGGCCATGGCGGCGGCGGACAAGGCGGCGCTGTTCAAGACCTTTGCCAAGGCCGAGGCGCAACGTCATGGGCTGATGGCGACCTTCATGGCGAAATGGTCGCCCGATTATCCGGGCCAGTCGGGTCATATCCACCTCTCGCTTAATAAAAACAAAGGCGGCCGATCGGCCTTTCACGATGCCAAGGCAGATGGCGGCATCAGCCCGACCATGCGGTACTTCATCGGCGGGCAACAGGCCTTGATGCCGGAACTCCTCGCCATGATCGCGCCGACCGTGAATGCCTATACCCGGCTGATCCCCGGCTTTTGGGCCCCGACCGAGGCCACCTGGGGGCTGGATAACCGGACCTGCGCCCTGCGCGTGATCGGCGGCGGGGCAAAATCGCAACGGGTTGAATTCCGGGTCGCCGCAGCCGATGCCAACCCCTACTTGGCCCTGGCAGCCGCCCTGGGCGCCGGTCTGTGGGGGATCGAACACAAGATCGAACCAACCGCGCCCGTCAGCGGTAATGCCTATGACCAGCCTCAGCCCGAACACCTGGTCCTGCCGCAAAGCCTGGGCGAGGCGGCCCGGCGCCTGGCATATTCAAAACCGGCCCGGGCCCTCTTTGGTGATGCCTTCGTAGAGCATTTCGCCGCCTCGCGTGATTGGGAAGAGCGGCAAAGCCGCCGCGCCGTGACGGATTGGCAATTGCAACGCTATTTCGAGATCATTTAGGGCGATCTTTAATTTCACATAATCATCTCGCAACGAAACATTCAGATGCTGAAGCTAGCCGTTAAGAAAGAATCTGGCGAATTGCATCAACTATGCGTCAACTAATTGAAATTTAACGAATTTCCTGTGAAATATAAGATGACTTCAGAGCTTATTGGGGATTTTCGTAATGTCTGTGTTCGCCGCAAAAAGTTTCCGTAATCACGAGCAGGTTTTGTTCCATCAAGACCCGGCCAGCGGCCTGAAAGCCATCATCGCCATTCACGATACAACGCTTGGTCCCGCCTTGGGCGGCTGCCGCTATTGGGCCTACAGCGACGAAGATGCGGCCCTGGATGATGTGCTGCGCCTTTCGCGCGGTATGACGTACAAAGCAGCGCTGGCCGATCTGTCGTTCGGCGGTGGCAAGGCAGTGATCCTGGCGTCCGATCAGGACGGAAAAAGTCCGGCGCTGTTGCAGGCCTTTGGCCGCTTTGTCCACGGCCTGGCCGGTCGCTACATCACGGCGGAGGACGTTGGCACCTCGCCTGCCGATATGGAAATCGTTCACGGCATCACCCCGTATGTGGCGGGCGTGGCCGAAGGCGGCGCGGGCGACGGGGATCCTTCACCGGCCACGGCGTGGGGCGTGTTCCATGGCTTGCGAGCGGCGGTGGCGGCACGCTTGGGGCGCGGCGATTTGCAGGACCTGCATGTGGCGGTGCAGGGCCTGGGCCATGTGGGCGGCCATCTGGCGCAATACCTAGCCGACAGGGGCGCGCTGCTGACCGTGGCCGACTTGGACACGAACCGCCTGGCCTGGGCCAAGCGTGATCTAGGCGCACGGGTAGTGGACGTGAATGCCATTTATGACGTGGCGGCGGATGTCTTCGCCCCGAACGCCATGGGCGGCATTATCAATGACGAGACCATTCCGCGCCTAGCCGCCAAGGTGGTGGCGGGATCGGCCAACAATCAACTGGCCGAGGACCGCCACGGCGCCGATCTGGCGGCTCGTGGTATCCTGTATGCCCCCGACTATGTTATAAACGCGGGCGGCATTATCAATATCAGCCATGAAGGCCGGGCCTATAACAGGGATGCGGCCATGGCGCATTGCGCCCGCATCCACGATACCTTGGCCGAGATCTTCCAACGCGCCGAACGCGAAGGCCGCCCCACCAACGAAGTTGCCGATCAGTTGGCCGAAGAGCGCATCGCCATGCACAAGGCGGGGATGGACGAGGGACGGTTGCGGTCGGCGGCCGGATAAGCAGCCACAGACTTAGCGTTCCGCCGATGCTACCCTGTCACGGTGATTCATTGTTGATCAACTGGAGAACCGGGTGCCCAGGGTTATTGTTCATGGCGTAACGGCCCATTACGCCGATTTTGGTGCCAATCCTGGACGGAGCGCGCCGGTCGTGCTGGTGCATGCCGCCACCAACCATGGCGGCCAATGGGACCAGGTGCGCGACGCCATGGCGGCTGACGTAGACAACGAATTCCGCTACCTGCTGCCCGATCTTTTCAACAGCGGCAAAACCGCCGCCTGGCCCCTTGCCCGTATGCTGACCTTCGATGACGAGGCAGACATAGTACTTGCCGTGATGGCGGCGATTGGCGAACCGGTGCATTTGCTGGGCCATTCCTATGGCGGCGCCGTGGCTCTGCGCGCCGCCGTCAGAGATGCCAACGCCGTAGGTTCGCTCTGCCTGATCGAACCCGGCGGCTGCCCGCTGTTGGCGGCGGCGGGCCGACAGGCCGAATATGATGAATATGCGGCCGTCATGAACGCCTTCCTCGGCGCCCTGGACCGTGGCGACCCGGTCACGGCCTGGCGTGATTTTCTGAACTATTATCGCGGCAGGCCGGACGCCTGGGACAGCCTGGATTCCGAGACCCAGGGCAAAATTCTTGCCAAAAGCGAAAGCCAGCGTCAGGTTTACGCCGCGCAAATGAACAATCCAACCACCTTGGACGAGCTGCGCGCATTGGAGACCGCAACCTTGATTATTACGGGCGGGCAAACAACCACGCCGGAGCGTGCTGTCTGCGAGGTTCTTGCCACCTACTTACCCAATGCGGCGCTGCATACCATCGCGGGTGCCGGCCATCCCATGCCCGTATCGCACCCAGCCCAGGTCGCCGCCGCCTTGTCGCGGCATATTCTTGACAACGGCCGACCGCGATAATCAAGCAGCCTGGGCCGTTTCCGCCACGCGCTCCTTGGGCCAGGTCACGTAAACCGTTGTACCCTGATCCACCGCACTGGTGAGCCGAATGCTACCGCCGTGCAGGCCCACCAGCGATGCGCATAACGGCAGGCCCAGTCCCGCACCGCCTTCCGCGCTGGTAAACAGGTCCGTGGCCCGATGAAATGGCCGCATTACCAAGTCTAGTTGATCACGCGGCATGCCGCAGCCGGTATCGGAGATTTTGATTTCCACCTCTCCGGTGCTTATTCGTCTGGCGGCGACAATGATGCGGCCGCCGTTTTTTGTGAATTTCACCGCGTTGGACAGCAGATTAATCAAGATTTGTTTCAAGGCGGCGCTATCAGCCACGATCGCCGGAAGGTCCGGGGAAACATCGATTTCCAAGACAATGCCTTTGTGATCAATCCTGGGCCCAATGAGGTTACGCAAGGAAGCAAGGGTGGCATCCAGTGCGATTTCGCTTTCCGTCAGGGCGAATTTTCCCGTCTCGACCCTGGACAACTCCAGGACATCATTGATGATATGCAACAGGCATTGGCCGCTATGGTGGATATCGCGGCTGTAATCCTTGTAGGTTTCATTGCCAATAGGGCCAATCGCTTCTTCCCTCATTAATTCGGAAAATCCCAGGATGGCATTCAGTGGCGTACGCAATTCATGGCTCATGTTGGTTAGGAACTCGGTCTTTGAACGATCCGCCAATTGGGCCTGTTGCATGGCCCGAATCAATTTAGCCTGGCCACGGCGCATGCTGTCGAGACCGCGCCAGAATAGTAAGCCGATACAAAGAGCGACGACCACCAAGACTGGTAGCATGACCCTCAGCATTTCTTGGCCGGGCCGATCAAGTTGCCATTCGAGAGCGCCGAATACGTCGCCAGTCGTTGTGCGCAATGGGTAAAGTCCCGCGGGATCGTCTGCTTCGACATAGCGGAGATGAAGCAATCCAAAATCACCACCGGTAGCGCGTAACAACCGTTCATCCAATGGCCGCAGGAACGCCGCGACAAAGCCGTTTGACGCAGTGTTGGAAACCTTTACGCGCATCTCCGTCGTATGGGCCTGGATAACACCGGCCGAAGCGAAATAGTACTTACCAGCCAACTTAACGAAACCGGTGACGGCAATGTACTTACCATCAACCATGCGTCGTGCCGTCTCTATCAGTAAATCCAAGCCACCCTTGAAATAGACCGAGGTGTCCATCATCGGTGCGTTAGGTATTAGATTTGAATCCCGCATATGGCGCATCATCTTGTTGTCGGGCCCAATTACGAAAGAACCCGTAATTCCAAATGTATCGCGCAAATGCTCAGCATCGCCGAAGTTGCTGTCGTACCAGGCGGTGTCCGCGTCCAGTGCTAAGTTTTGATAGGCCTCGTCCCACAAGACGTAATCGGTGGTTAGTCTTTGCATGCTTCGCATCTGCATTCTCACCGCCGTTTCGACGAGATGCAGTGAATCCTTCAACGCGATCCGGTCCTGGCTATGGCCGAACCAAAACAACGAAAACAACATTGATACCAGGCAAACGGAGATTAGGCCGCCAAGCAGCCGCATTTGCTTTCGCAAGCTGCCGCGGCTCGCGACGACAGTATTTTCCGACCCTGGTTTCCCCTCTTCTTGACCGTCTATACTCAGAATTTCAGTCATCATGACTGCTCTGCCAACCTCCCCCAGGTCAGTGAGTTTCGAAACAAATCGAAACATACTAGAATTAAATTTTGCAGACTTTCTTAAATAAAT
>CAZPWJ010000068.1:0-26382 GCA_964590195.1 uncultured Rhodospirillaceae bacterium
ATGGCTCGACTAGCGCGACTTGTTATTCCCGGCGCCCCGCATCACGTGACCCAGCATTGTGTCAAGGCCCTCATTATTGGCAGCTCCGACCGAAGGCGAACAGTATCCGACGGGTCATCGGGATCAATTATCGGTTCTTTGCTGGCGGTCGTTCGCATGGCAATCGCAGGGAATAGACCCTTCATAATCGGCAGGAGCCATATTTCTTCGCCCCGGTACGGCACTTTCTGTGCGCATACCGGCCAGGCGCTGTTGGTCTCAATATTGGCAACAACCCAATCGCCACGTTTCGCCAACTCGCCTACAATCACATCGCTTGCTTCAGGGATGTTCAGTTCAAATTGTTTGTTTAGGTTCTCTTCCATGCATGGGTCCATATTTGCCCGCGGTCACCAATGAGAATCATCAAAAATGGTACCGCCCGGTTCGGCTCAGTGGTCACTTATAGGTCACTCAAAAGCAAAAGGGGCTAGCTGCATTACAGCTAACCCCTTGGAAACTTTGGTGGAGCCAGGCGGAATCGAACCGCCGACCTCTTGAATGCCATTCAAGCGCTCTCCCAACTGAGCTATGGCCCCGAAACTGGGTATATTTTGCGCCGGGCCCAGGACCCTGGGTACGCGACGGGCGGAAACTAGGGCGCGGGGGCGGTCAATTCAAGACCAAACTGCGCCATGGGCGAATTTTTCTGCCCGCCAGCCAATTTTTGCCGGCGCTTCCGGATCATTCGTCGGAAATCTTGTCCTTGCTAATATCGGCTTCCGCCAGAACATCGTCGTCGTCATCCTCGTCGTCGTCGGCAAGGGTGGCGATGGCGTCATCCTCGTCTTCATCATCGTCGTCGAGCAAATCATCGACGTCGCCCGCCAAGGCCTCGACCTCGTCATCCTCGGACGAAGCCGTCTTGTCCGCCGTTGCCTCCGCCGCCGCCGGCTTCGGCTCTTCCTTGCGGCTGCGGCGTGAACGGCTCGGCGCCGCCTCGGCGAAAGGCTCATCACAGGCTGGGCAGGTAATCGGGCTGCGGCCCATGTCATAAAACTTGGCACCACAACCCAGGCATGTTCGCTTGGTACCCCATTCCGGCTTGGCCACTATTAATGTCTCCCAAATGATGTGTGCTCGGGACGAGCTTTTTAGGACGATCGGCGCATTCCAATAGAGAACATGCGGTATCTCTGTCAACAGAATTTCCACATCCGCCATCTGGCGATGATAACGGCATTATGATAGGCAGGGCACCCGGTGGCCGGGCAATCATTTTCGGCCGGCCAGACAACTCCAATAAATGAAAGTGGCAAGTAGCCGTGACCAAGCAGACCGCGCATCCCGCAACGCCGACAGATACAGGATTAAACGGCACCATCGCCGTGCCTGGTGATAAGTCGATATCGCACCGGGCGTTGATCCTGGGCGCCTTGTGCGTTGGCGAAACCGTCGTTCACGGTTTGCTGGAGGGAGAGGACGTGCTGGCCACGGCCCGGGCGCTGCGTGCCTATGGCGCTGATATCCAGCGCGACGAAGGCGGCATCTGGCGGATCAACGGCCTGGGCGTTGGCGGCCTGCTGGCGCCGGACGATGTTTTGGATCTGGGGAACTCCGGCACCGGGGCCCGGCTGTTGCTGGGCCTGGCCGCTTCCCATGGCCTGACATCCGTCTTCACCGGCGATGCTTCGTTGCGGCAGCGGCCCATGCAGCGGGTGATCACGCCGTTGCAGGAAATGGGCGCGCGTTTCGAGGCGGCTGAGGGCGGCCGCCTGCCGATCACCGTGGCCGGCAGCAACCGTCTGACGCCCATCGATTACCGCCTGCCCGTGGCCTCGGCCCAGATCAAATCCGCCGTATTGCTGGCCGGCCTGAACGCGCCCGGCGTCACCACTGTGATCGAGCCGCGCCCCTGCCGGGATCACACGGAACATCTGCTGCGCCATTTTGGCGCCGAGGTCTTGGTCGAAGAGGATCAAGACGGTGCCCGCCGTATTGCCCTGACGGGGCGGCCCGAACTGCGGCCGCAAACCGTGCGCGTGCCCGGCGATCCATCCTCCGCCGCCTTTCCCATCGCCGCCGCGTTGTTGGTGCCCGGCTCCGATGTGACGATTACCGGCGTTGGCCTGAACCCGCTGCGGGCCGCGCTGCTGGATACCTTGCGCGACATGGGTGCGCGGATCACTGAACAGAACCGGCGCCAGGACCAGGGTGAACCGATCGCCGATCTGCGCGTCTGCCATGGCCAACTGCGCGGGATCGAGGTGCCGCCTGAGCGGGCGCCGGCGATGATCGATGAATATCCTATTCTTGCCGCCCTGGCCGCCTTTGCCAAAGGGCCTACGGTGATGCGGGGCATCGCGGAATTGCGGGTCAAGGAAAGCGACCGTATCGCGGCCATGGCCAAGGGCCTGTCCGCCCTGGGCGTGGCGGTGGAGGAATTGGAGGACGGTTTGATCGTGCAGGGCCGGAATGGCCCGGCGCCTGCCAAGGCCGGTGTTTGCATCGATACGGAAATGGACCACCGCATCGCCATGTCGTTCCTGATTTACGGGCTTGGTGCCCAGGGGCCGGTGCGGGTCGCGGGTTGTGAAATGATAGAAACCTCGTTTCCCGGGTTTGCCGAACTGATGACCGGCTTGGGCGCCCGGATGGAAATAGAGCCCGGCTAGATAGAGAGCGTGTAGAGACGGATTGATGAGTAAAAACATTGTTGTCGCGGTGGATGGTCCGGTGGCGGCGGGCAAAGGCACCCTGGGCCGGCAGTTGGCGGCGCATTTTGGCTTTGCCTATCTGGATACGGGCGCATTGTACCGGGCCGTGGCCCTGCGCCTGTTACGCGACGGCCAGGCGTTGGATGATATCCCGGCGCTGGTGGCCCAGGCCCAGGCGGTCAGCCTGGCTGATCTTGATGATCCCGGCTTGCGCGCCGAGGCGGTGGGTGAAGCCGCCAGCGTGATTTCGCCGCAACCGGCCTTGCGCGCGGCATTGCTTGACTATCAGCGCAATTTTGCCGCGGCACCCCCTGATGGTGCCAATGGCGCGGTGCTGGATGGCCGTGATATCGGCACGGTGGTCTGTCCGGACGCGGACGTGAAAATCTTCGTCACGGCCTCCGCCGAGGCCCGCGCCAAGCGCCGGCACGCCGAACTGGTTGGCAAGGGTGAAGATGTCAGCCTGGAAGTGGTGGCGGCGGATCTGGCGGCCCGCGATGCCCGTGACAGCGAACGCGCCACATCGCCCCTGGCGGCAGCCGACGATGCGCACTTGCTCGACACCACAAAAATGGATATAGAGGCCGCGTTCCAGGCCGCGCGATCGTACGTCGCGGCCTGTAAGGAAGATTAGTACGGTTTTATCGATTCCCAATTATGTCTTCGCGGTTCCCTTATCTGGGGGCCTTATTGATTTTGTGAAGGCCTGATGGGCGTCCCCTTTGGCTCAAGACCACCGGATACAACCGGTTGGCCGACAAAGATAATTGGAAAGAGACTTAGATGACTGATGCAGATGCCGGCGCCGGCTTTGGCGCGGAAGACGACTTTGAAGCACTTTTAGCCGAGAGCTTTATTTCCCAGGATCAACTGGAAGGCCGCGTGGTGCATGGCACCGTCGTGGCGATTGAAAATGATAACGTGGTGATCGACGTCGGTCTGAAGACCGAGGGCCGGATCTCCACCCGAGAATTTGCCAAGGCGGGCGAGGAAATCGCCGTTGGCGATGCGATTGAGGTTTTTCTGGAGCGCATTGAAAACGCCCTGGGCGATGCGGTCATCAGCCGCGAGAAGGCCCGCCGGGAAGAGGCCTGGAACCATCTGGAAGTGGCCCACGACAAGAGCGAGCAGGTTGACGGCTCCATTGTTGGCCGGGTCAAGGGCGGCTTCACGGTTGATCTCTCGGGCGCCGTGGCATTCCTGCCGGGCAGCCAGGTGGACATCCGCCCCGTGCGCGACATCACCCCATTGATGAACATCCCGCAGCCTTTCCAGATCCTGAAGATGGACCGCCGCCGGGGCAATATCGTTGTCTCGCGCCGCGCTGTTTTGGAAGTGACGCGGGCGGTACAACGTACCGAACTGGTCGCCAATCTGGCCGAGGGCCAGGTGCTGGAAGGCGTGGTCAAGAACATCACCGATTATGGCGCTTTTGTTGATCTGGGCGGCATCGACGGTCTGCTCCATGTCACCGACATGGCTTGGCGGCGCATCAACCACCCATCCGAGGCGCTGACGATCGGCGAAACGGTCAAGGTTCAGGTGATCAAGGTCAACGCCGAAACCCAACGCATCAGCCTCGGCATGAAGCAGCTGCTGGAAGATCCCTGGGACGGCATTCAGGCGAAATATCCCCTGCGCGCCAAATTCACGGGCCGGGTCACCAACATCACCGACTATGGCGCATTCGTGGAGCTGGAGCCGGGCGTCGAAGGCCTGGTGCATGTCTCCGAGATGAGCTGGACCAAAAAGAATGTCCATCCGGGCAAGATCGTTTCCACCTCGCAGCAAGTCGAAGTCATGGTGCTGGATGTGGATCCCGAACGGCGCCGGGTCAGCCTTGGCCTGAAACAATGCATGGACAATCCTTGGGAAGAGTTCATCGCGGCCCATCCGGTGGGCAGCCAGGTCGAGGGCGAAGTCAAGAACATCACCGAGTTCGGTCTGTTCATCGGTCTCAGCTTCGAACTGGACGGCATGGTGCACATGTCCGACATCGATTGGGACAAGGGCGGCGAGGAAGCCATGGGTGCC
Organism: uncultured Rhodospirillaceae bacterium; assembly: GCA_964590195.1. Classification (GTDB taxonomy): domain Bacteria; phylum Pseudomonadota; class Alphaproteobacteria. The sequence goes on from CAZPWJ010000068.1 coordinate 4,731, forward strand.
TACAACAAGGGCGACATGGTCAAGGCCAAGGTGCTGGACATCGATATCTCGAAAGAGCGTATCAGCCTCGGCATCAAGCAGTTGAGCAGCGATCCCTTCGCCGAAGCCGAAACCATGAAGCGGGGCAGTGTCGTAACCTGCACCGTCGCCGCGATCCTGGATCGCGGTATCGAGGTCACGGTTGGCGATGGCCTGCGCGGCTTCATCCGCCGGGCCGATCTGTCCCGGGACCGTTCGGAACAAAAGCCCGAGCGTTTCGCGGTCGGCGACAAGCTGGATGCGCAGATCACCTCGATCGAGAAAAACACCCGCCGTCTGGCCCTTTCCATCAAGGCGCGGGAAATCAAGGAAGAGAAGGAAGCCGTGCAACAGTATGGCTCTTCGGACTCCGGCGCCTCTCTCGGCGACATTCTTGGGCCAGCCATGGGCCGGGCCCGGGAACTGGCCAATGCCGAGGACGAGGATGAGGATGATGATGCCGAGCCTGATTACGGCGACACCTTGCCCGAGGAAATGGAAGCCGCCCCAGAAGTGGAAGCTGAGGCTGAGGCTGAAGCCGAAGCCGAGCCGGAAGCTGCGGCCGAAAGCACTGAAGAAGCCAGCGAAGAGAGTGCTTCCGACGAAGCTGAAGCTGCTTCCGACGATGCCGCTGACGACACTTCTGACGACAAGGCCGATAGCTAAGCAAACGCCCCCCTTTTCGAAGGGGGGCGGACGCTTCGGCGGCGATAGTCTGGCATAAACATAATGGACGCCGATGCCATCTTGGACCGCAGGCGCCTGAAGCGGCGTTTGGTGTTCTGGCGGCTTGCCGCCGCTTTGGCGGTCATGGCGCTGATCGCGGTTGGCGTTGGTGAATACTACGACCGTGGCGAAAAACATATCGCCCGCCTATCCATCAATGGCTTCATTTCGGAAGATCGCGAGCGTGGCGAGGCGATAGAGAAATTGCTGGATGAGGACGAGGTGCGGGCGGTTATCGTCCGGATCAACTCTCCCGGCGGCACCACCACCGGCTCGGAACAGATTTATCATGCCCTGCGCCGGGTCGCGGCCAAGAAACCGGTGGTCGCCGTGATCGGCACCATGGGTACCTCGGGCGGCTATATCGTCGCCATTGCCGCCGATCATATCATCGCCATGGAAACCTCGCTGACCGGCTCCATCGGCGTATTGTTCCAAACTGCGGAATTTACCGGTTTGCTGGACAAGCTTGGTATCAAGCCGTTTTCCCTTAAAAGCTCGCCCCTGAAAGGGCAGCCGTCGCCGCTTGAGACGGTCTCGGAAGAGGTGCGAGAGGCTTTGCAGGTTTTACTGGAAGACAGCTATGATTGGTTCGCCGAACTGGTGCGGGAACGGCGTAATTTCAGTTCGGCGGAATTGCAAAAGGCCACGGATGGCCGGGTTTTCAGCGGCCGCCAGGCGATCAAACTGCGTCTAATAGATGCCCTGGGCGGCGAGCGGGCGGCGCGGCTCTGGTTGCAGGACAAGCATGGTATTTCAATGAAAGTTCCCGTCGAGGAGGTGCGCTGGGGGGAAAAATCCGGCCTGCTCGCCCGAACGCTTGACACAGTAGGCGGAAAACTGTTTAAAAATGAACGACTTACCCTTGACGGTCTGTTATCGGTTTGGCAACCTTGATGGCTGTATAAGTGCTCCGCTACGATAACGGTACGATTTCTCAAGGAAGTTTACGCTTATTGCCCCGCCTGATTGGTTACGTGGGCTATCTGGCCACCTGAAAAAACAGGAAAATAGAGCCGAAGATGATAAAATCTGAATTGATCGCCCGTCTTGCGGAACAGAACCCCCATCTCTACCAACGTGATGTGGAACGCATTGTAACCACGGTGTTTGACGAGATCACCGATGCCTTGCGCCGTGGCGACCGGGTTGAATTGCGTGGTTTCGGCGCCTTTTCCGTGAAGCGCCGACCGGCACGCATCGGCCGCAATCCGCGGACCGGCGACTCCGTGGCGGTGGCGGAAAAGCATGTTCCGTTTTTTAAGACCGGCAAGGAATTGCGCGAACGCTTGAATGTACCCGGCGCCGATGCGGCCGCCGATTCCGATGACTAGCCTGGCGGATTCATAAGTGAAACTTCTACTTTGGCTTTTGCTGCTGCCCCTGACCTTGATATTCGTGGCCTTTGCCGTGGCCAATCGCCATGGTGTCACCGTCTCCCTTGATCCCATGCCCCTAAGTGTCGATGCGCCGCTCTATGGCCTGGTCTTCGCCGGTATTTTTATCGGCCTGATCGCCGGTGGCCTGATCGCCTGGATACGGGCTGGCCGGGTGCGTGGGCAGCTGCGCGAGGCGCAGCGGAACCTGCGTCGCCTGGAAGGCGATTTGCAGAAGGCGCAACAGGCATCCGAGGCCGCTCTGGCGGCGCCTGGTGAAACGGCCGAGGTGGTCAAGGCCGCCTGATAAGGACCGGATTGTCCGGAACGATTCCGGCGATGCAAATTCTCCGAGCGGCGGGTGAGACAAATTCCGCACACCTTGCTATAAACCGCGCCATGATGACGTCTTCGATAGCGGTTAAAATCTGCGGCTTGAGCGACGTGGCATCCATTGATGCCGCCGTGGCCAATGGTGCGTCTTATGTGGGCCTGGTGTTTTATCCGCCCTCGCCCCGCGCCTTGACGTTGGAACAGGCCCGCGAACTGAGCTGCCATATTCCGGCGGAGGTCAAGAAAGTCGGCCTGTTCGTCGATCCCGATGACGAATTATTGCGGAACGTCTTGGCCCAAGTACCTCTCGATTTGATCCAATTGCATGGCGGCGAAACTCCGGCGCGGGTCAGCGAAATCAAGACTCTGACAAAATTGCCGGTGTTGAAGGCTATCAAGGTTGCCAATGCATCCGACCTGGATGCCGCCGATGCCTACGATGGCGTGGCGGATATGCTTTTGTTCGATGCCAAGGCGCCAAAGGATCTGGCCGATGCCCTGCCAGGGGGCAATGGTCTGGTGTTTGATTGGAACCTGCTGGCCCATTGTCATTGGCAACGGCCCTGGATGCTCGCCGGCGGCCTGGATGCTGCTAGTGTGGCCCAGGCGGTGACCATCTCGGGAGCCCGTGCCGTCGATGTATCCTCGGGGGTTGAAACCGCTCCAGGGATAAAAGATCCCGCAGCCATCAAAGCATTCCTTGACGCCGTCAAGGCCCTCTGACATAGCATCTTGACCTAACATTGAGTGAACATGTCCAAGCCAAATTCCTATAGAACCGGCCCCGATGCCGGCGGCCGTTTCGGCATCCACGGCGGCCGCTTCGCCGCCGAAACCCTGATGCCCCTGATCCTGGAGCTGGAGGACGCCTATCGCGCCGCCCAGGCCGATCCCTCTTTTCGCGAAGAGCTGGATTATTATCTGGCGCAATATGCCGGCCGGCCCAGCCCGCTGTATTGCGCCGAACGCCTGACCGCGCATTTCGGCGGCGCCAAGATCTACTTCAAGCGCGACGAGTTGAACCATACGGGCAGCCACAAGATCAACAATTGCCTGGGTCAGATCCTGCTGGCCAAACGCATGGGCAAGACGCGCATCATCGCGGAAACCGGCGCCGGGCAGCATGGCGTGGCCTCGGCCACCGTTTCGGCCCTGTTCGGCCTGCCCTGCACGGTCTACATGGGCGAAGTGGATGTGGAGCGGCAGCAGCCCAATGTTTTCCGCATGAAACTGCTGGGCTCCGAAGTGGTTCCGGTCAGCTCCGGCTCCCGCACCCTGAAGGATGCCCTGAACGAGGCCATGCGCGACTGGGTCACCAACGTGGCTGATACCTTTTATATTATCGGCACCGTCGCGGGGCCGCATCCCTACCCGGAACTTGTTCGTGATTTCCAATCCGTCATTGGCGATGAGGCCAAGGCGCAAATCCTCAAGGCCGAGGGCCGCCTGCCCGATACCTTGGTTGCCTGTATTGGCGGCGGCTCCAATGCCATGGGGCTGTTTCATCCTTTTCTGGATGATGAAGCTGTCGAGATCATTGGCGTTGAAGCGGCGGGCGATGGCATCGAGACCGGCCGTCATGCCGCCTCCATCACCGGCGGGCGGCCCGGCGTACTGCATGGCAACCGCACCTATTTGCTGCAGGACGAAGACGGCCAGATCACCGAGGCGCATTCCATATCCGCCGGCCTGGATTATCCCGGAATTGGCCCCGAACATGCCTGGCTGAACGATATTGGACGGGTCAAATATGACTCGGCCACGGATGCGGACGCCCTGGAGGCCTTCCAGCTGTGCAGCAAGCTTGAAGGCATCATCCCGGCCCTGGAGCCGTCCCATGCCCTGGCTCATGTGGCCAAGATCGCGCCTGATCTGCCCAAGGACCACATCATCGTCATGAATATGTGCGGCCGGGGCGACAAGGATATCTTCACCGTGGCCGAAATGCTGGGGGTGAAGATATGAGCCCCACAGGCAAGGCCAGGATCGAGGCGCGCTTCGCCAAGCTGCGGGACGAGAACCGAAGCGCCCTGGTGACCTACATCATGTCCGGTGATCCGGACCTGGAAACCTCGGCCAAGATTATCGCCGGTCTGCCCGCCGCCGGTGCCGACATCATCGAACTGGGCATGGCCTTTACCGATCCGATGGCGGACGGACCTTCCATTCAGGTGGCCGGTTTGCGTGCGCTGGATGCCGGCATCACCTTGAAGAAAACCTTGGCCATGGTGGCGGATTTCCGCCAACACGATACGGAAACACCAATCGTTCTGATGGGCTATTACAATCCGATCCATGCCATGGGCGTGCCGGAATTCCTGGCGGCGGCCGCCGCTTCCGGCATCGACGGCCTGATCATCGTTGATCTGCCGCCCGAGGAAGATGCCGAACTATGCCTGCCCGCGCTCGAAGCCGGGCTCAGCTTTATCCGTCTGGCCACGCCAACCACTGATGAAAAACGCTTGCCGGCGGTGTTGGCGAATACATCGGGCTTTGTCTATTACGTCTCCTACGCCGGCATCACCGGGGCGGGCTCGGCGGATGCGGACACGGTGGCCGCGGCTCTGGCCCGCATTCAAAAACATACCGATCTACCCATTGCGGTGGGTTTTGGCATCCGTACGCCGGAACAGGCCAGGGGCATCGCCTCCGTCGCCGATGGCGCGGTGGTGGGCACGGCCTTCATCGATGCGCTGCGCGATAGCCTGGATGATGCAGGCAAGGCAACGGCGACCACGGTGGATGCGGTGCTGGATCTGACCCGCGATCTGGCCGCCGGCGTCGCCGGCGCGTCCAAGGGAGCCGCACGATGAACTGGCTCAGCAATTTCGTCCGGCCGAAAATCCAGGCCCTGGTGCGCAAGCGTGAAGTGCCCGACAACCTTTGGACCAAATGCCCCAATTGCGGCCAGATGATCCATCACAAGGAAATCAAGCAGCGTCAGTTCGTTTGCCAGCACTGTGACCATCATTTGCGCATCGGCCCCGACGACCGCTTTCCCAATCTGTTCGATGACGGCGAATATTCGGTGATCGAGCTGCCGGACGTGCTGGCCGATCCCCTGAAATTCCGTGACGAGAAAAAATATACCGACCGCTTGAAAGACTCTCAGAGCAAGACCGGGCAAAAAGACGCCAACGTCGTGGCGCATGGCAAACTGGGCGGGCACAGCGCGGTTATCGTCGTGCAGAACTTTTCCTTCATGGGCGGTTCCCTGGGGCAGGGCGCGGCGGAGGCGATCATAGCCGCCGCCAAGCTGGCCGTTTTGCAGGACGCGCCCCTGATCATATTCGCCGCTGCCGGCGGGGCCCGCATGCAGGAGGGCATCCTGTCGCTGATGCAGTTGCCCCGCACCACCATCGCGGTGCAGATGCTGCAGGAAGCGGGTCTGCCCTATATCTCGGTGATGACCGATCCGACCACGGGTGGCGTTACCGCCTCGTACGCTATGCTGGGGGATATCGCCATATCGGAACCCGGCGCCCTGATCGGCTTTGCCGGGCCACGGGTGATCGAAAACACCATCCGCGAACGCCTGCCCGAAGGCTTTCAGCGGGCCGAATATCTGTTGGAGCACGGCATGCTGGATATGGTGGTGCACCGCCATCAGATGCGTGACACCCTGATCCAGGTGGTGGAGTTGTTGGGTAACCGCCCCCCCGCGGCGGATGTAATCAGTCTGCCGGCGCCGGATCTGGAAATCCCCTTGCCGAAAGACCCGGAGCAGGAAGGCAGCGATAGTGAACCTGGCGGCGCGTCCTGAAGCCATCGATGCCGTTTCGGGGTCCGCGTCATGTGAAGCGATCCTGCGGCGGTTGATCGGGCTGCATCCAAAACAGATAGACCTGTCCCTGGGGCGCTTGCGCGGCCTGTTGCAGAAGATGGGCCACCCCGAGAGAGAACTGCCTCCCGTCCTGCATGTGGCGGGCACCAACGGCAAGGGTTCCACCATCGCCTATCTGCGGGCGGCCCTGGAGGCCTCGGGACAGCGTGTTCATGTTCTGACATCGCCGCATCTGATCCGCATCAATGAAACCATCCGTCTGGCGGGCCAGCTGATAACCGATGAGCACCTGGCCTCCGTTCTCCAAGCCTGTGAAGACGCCAATGGAGACGATCCGATCACCATTTTCGAGGTGACGACAGCGGCTGCGTTTCTGGCCTTCCGCGACAAACCAGCGGATATTCTGTTGCTGGAGACCGGCCTGGGCGGGCGCTTGGATGCGACCAATGTCATCGACCGCCCTCTATTGACGGCTATTACCACCGTTTCACCGGATCATCAGAATTTTCTGGGTGATAGCCTGACGGAAATCGCCGGCGAAAAGGCGGGTATTCTCAAGCCGGGCGTACGCGGAGTGATCAGCCATCAGGCACCGGACGCTGCAAAGGCCATCCAGGGCAGGGCGGATGCCCTTGGTATTGATTTGCTGCGCCAGGGCCGGGAGTGGCAGGTCGAAGACCGCGACGGCGCCCTATGTTTCCAATCCGACAAAGGGACGTTGCAATTGCCCCTGCCGGCCCTGAAAGGGGTGCATCAGGTGCAAAATGCCGGCCTAGCCCTGGCTTGCCTGCAAAATCTGACCGGGTTTACCTTATCCGGTGAGGATTTGGCCGCCGGCCTGACCAAGGTGCATTGGCCCGGCCGCCTGCAACGTCTTCACAAGGGGCCTCTCTATGAACAGCTGGGCCCGAATGGCGAGCTATGGCTGGACGGCGGCCATAACCCCGGCGCGGGCGCGGCCTTGGCCCAGACCTTGCAGGATTGGCGAGAACGGGATGAAACGCCCCGGCAATTACATTTGATCATGGGAATGTTGCGGCGCAAAGATGCGGCCGGCTTCCTGGCGCCGTTCCGAACCCTGGCGCCGAAACTACATGCCGTTGACGTACCTTATGAAGCATCGGCCATGGCGCCGGGAGATATCGTCCGCGCGGCGCGGGTGCTGGGCCTGGATGCGGCACCCGTCGATGGCGTGGCTGAGGCATTGGCGCATATTGCGGCCGACCGCGCCGGCGGTGCGGCGCCCAGAGTGCTGATTTGCGGCACGCTTCACCTGGCCGGCAGCATCCTAGCCACCGATCCGCAAGACGGAATGAACTTGGCGTGAGCCGCCCGAGCGGCGTTATGACCGCCTGCTAGATCGATTCCTCGATCCATTCCTGGATCTTGCCCTTGGGCAGGGCGCCAACCTTCATGGAGGCGACTTCACCGTCCTTGAACAGCATCAGGGTGGGAATGCCGCGCACGCCATATTTCGCCGGAATGGATGGGTTGTCGTCGATATTGACCTTGGCGATTGTGACCTTGTCGCCCAGTTCCGCCGCGATGTCTTCCAGGGCCGGAGCGATCTGTTTGCAGGGGCCACACCATTCGGCCCAGAAATCCACCACCACTGGCCCTTCGGCGTTCAGTACGTCGCTATCGAACGAGTCGTCGGAGACGGGTTTCGTGGTCATGGTCTTTTCCAATTCTTCTTTGCAGCGCGCTAATCGCTGCGTACTAGTTGCCACATCTTTGTTGTCGCGCAACCCAAAAGAGGCGGGTTCATAGCACCCGTCTTTGCGCCGCGTCAATATTTCACCTTAGTATAAAAGGGTAGGTAGCCCGGCCCGACGCGTCAAGGCGCATATGTCTTTAAAATTGCCTCGTCGACCACCATCAAATTCGCCTCCAGCGTCCACAAAAGCGCGCAAAATATTGATTTTTCGGGATAAATTTCCCGCAGTATGGCGCGGTAACCAGCCAATTGCCGCAAATAGGTAATATCGACCCCGGACACGGATTTTGGCGGCGGACGGTTGCTTTTATAGTCGATCAGCAGGATTTCCGAATCGGTTATCAGCAGGCGGTCGACCTGGCCACTAACCACCCGCCCCGACAATAATGCCGTCAATGGCACCTCCGCCCTGGAGCCTGGGCCGAATATAGCGGCGAAATCCGGATGCCGAAGCACCGCCATGGTTTCGGCCAAAATTTCAGCTTGTTGCTCCTGTTCCAGCACATGCGCCGGCAGGGCGAGATAGCGTAAGGCGGCCTCTTCGCGTTTGTTTTCCGCCAGATCCGGCAAAATTTGCAACAGGCGGTGGATATGGTTGCCGCGCCGGTATCTGGCCTGGCCATCATCGCCCAGGGGGCTGACCACGCTGGGCTCCGGCCCATCGGGGCGGGATGGTGCCAGGGGCCGGGGGGGAACCGGCTCCAGGGCCGCGGGCTGGGCGGCCCAACTGGGCAGGCCGTGTTCCGTTGGTGCTATCGGGGCCGGCCCCGGGCGCACATCCGAGGTCTGCGGGTTAGCCAGGCGCAGACCGCCATCCAGTTCCGCCGGCCGTTCGATTTCGGGCATGCCGTCCAGGGTTCGCCAGGCCATATCGTACCAGCAATGATCCTTGCGCCCGTTCCTGCCTTCAAAGCCGCAGATGTACAGCCGCTCCGCCGCGCGGGTCAGGGCAACATAGAACAGACGGCGGTATTCCCGGTCGCGATCACGCTCCGTCGCCTCGCGCGCCTGGCGCATGACCGTTTCTTCCATGGCGCGGATCGGCGCCCACAATGGTGTTGCCCCGCCCTTCTGATCAGTTTCATCATTCTGGTTTTGCGGCCAAAGAAGAGCGGGCGTCTTGTCCGGCGCCCGTACCGTGTCGGCCAGAAAGACAATCGGCGCCTCCAGACCCTTGGCGCCATGCACGGTCATCACCCGGACTTGATTCTGGCCCTGGTCCAGATCCCGCTTAATCTGGGTTTCGCCGCGCTCCAGCCAGTGCAAAAAGCCCTGCATGCTGGGCGCATGGTCGCGTTCATAGGACAACGCGAGGTCGAGGAATTCGTTGATGGGATCGTTGGCATCCGGGCCCAGACGCGCCAGGATGCGCCGCCGGCCCCCGCCCGCGCCCAGCAATTCGGCGAACAATTCGAATGGCGGCACGAAGTCGACCTTCGCCAGCAATTCGGACAACGCACCATAGGCCGGGCCTTGCCCATCCTCCCCATGCGCCCGCAAGGCGTCCCACAGGCTGCCCGGGCGGTCATGAGCCAGGGCAAACAGTTTGTCGTCGTCCCAGCCGATCAGCGGACCTTTCAGGACCACCGCCAAATTCAAATCGTCTTCCGGCAACAACAGAAAGCGGCCCAGGGCGATCAGATCCATGACCGCCAATTGCTCGGTCAGGACCATGCGGTCGACGCCGGCGACGGGGATGCCCCGGCGTTTCAGAGCGCGGACCATGGCCTCGACGAAATTGGCCCGCCGCTGCACCAGGATCAGGATATCGCCGGGTCCGATTGGCCGGCCCTGGGCCTCCAGCACTTCCTTTTGCCGCAGCCATTGCTCGATTTGTTTGGCGATCCGCCGGGTCAGGCGCGCCACGGGGCTGTCCTGGTAGCGCTGCTCTGTCGGCAGGGCCCAGGCGGGCTGTTCCTCCGCGCTGTCCGGCTGTTCGGTGGGCCAGATCTCCACCAGGCCCGCATCCGTGGCGCGGTTGGGAATGTGACGGACGGCCTCGTTATCGGCAAAGATCAGGCCGTCGCGGGCCTCCGGCTCGGCGAAGATGGCATTCACCGCCGTCAGCACGGCAGGGGTCGAACGGAAGGACAGCGCCAGCTCCACCGGCTGCCAGCGCCGTTTGGCGGCGCCCACGCGAGCTGCGAAATGATCGCGCATGGCCTGAAAAGCAGCCGGGTCGGCGCGCTGAAAGCTGTAGATCGACTGTTTCACATCACCCACCGCGAACAAGGTCCGTGGCGTGCCCATGGGGCTGTCGTCGGCCTCTTCGTAAGCGCCGTCGCCAGTAAAGAATTCATCGGCCAGGGTGCGGACGACCTGCCATTGTTCGGGATTGGTGTCCTGGGCTTCGTCAATCAGGATATGCTCCAGGCCGCCGTCCAGTTTGTAGAGCACCCATTCGGTACTGCTACCTTGCGACAGCAGATAACCCGCCCTTAGCACCAGATCATCGTAATCCAACAGGGCCAGGCGGTCTTTTTCGTGTTGATAGGCCGCGATCAGCCGCGCGCCCAGACGCAACAGCAATTCCGTGGCGGCGGCCACGCGCACGGCATTGCGCCGCTGGCGGACATCTTCCAGACGCAGGCATTCCTCCCCCACGATATCCAGGCCCTCGGGCATGCTTTCCATGCTCTTCTTGGTCAGCGGCTTGGCGTAGGGTGTGCCCTGGCCGTCCTTGGTGAAAAAGCCCGCCAGATAGGCATCAAAGCGCGCCACGCGCGCCTCGGGCGCGGCCAGCCAATCGGCGATGGCCTGACCGTGGCGTTTTTCAAGTTTTCCGCCCTGCAGCATCTGTTCCGCCAGGCGCAGCAATCCAGGCGCATCGAAATTTTCCGGATCAGCGGCCTGGCGCAAAATTTCCGTTTCACCCTCGTCTTCGCCCAAGCCGAGGCTTTGGCGCATGCTGGCCAGCAGACCGTCAAGGCCGCCCGGTTGGTCAAGCAGCCGCTGCAACCGCCCCCGGTCCGAGGAAAGGTTGGCCATCAGGCCCTTGAATGTCTCCTGATCCACCAGAGCGGTCAGTTCCGCGACCAGTGGCGCGTCCGTCAGGGCATCCTGTTCCAGGATACCTTCCAGTGCCCCTTGCAGGATTTCATCCGCTTGACGCTCTTCCATGACCTGGAAATGGGGCGCCAGGCGGGCCTCCAGGGGAAAGCGCCGCAGCAGCGCCTCGCAAAAGGAATGGATGGTCTGTACCTTCAGGCCGCCGGGCGTATCCAGGACACGGGCGAACAGGCGGCGGGCCAGGTTCATATCCTGGGCCTCGAACAACTGGCCGGTCAGGTCCATCAATTCCTGGGCCAGGGTTTCGTCATCGGCCACGGCCCAGGCGCCCAGACGTTGGTGCAGGCGGTTGGCCATTTCCGCCGCCGCCGCCTTGGTGAAGGTCAGGCACAAGATCCGTTCAGGCGGGCAATCCTGCAATAGCAGGCGCAGCACCCGGTCGGTCAGGACATGGGTCTTGCCGGTTCCCGCCGACGCCGTCACCCAGACGGAAGCGCCAGGGTCGGCGGCCAGGCGTTGCTGATCGGTGGCGCGCATGCCTAGAAGTCTCCCGGTCCGCCGGCGGACCATTCCTTGATCCGGGCCAGATGGTCGTAATCGGAAAAGCGCGGCGCGATGGCCGGACGGGGGCGAGAGCGATAGGCCGTGTTCTGATCGTCGAATTCCGCGATTAGATTTATCAGGCCTTGCCGGGCCTGCTCCGCCAATTCGCCGCCATCGGCCTTGATATCCCTGATCTCGCCCGCTTGCCGTCCGCCCGAAACCCGCCAGTAGCTCAAGGTAGAGACCGCCCCACCGGGCACATGGGCAAATCCGCCGGCCTGTGCGATGGCTGCCTCGAGCGGTAACTGCGGCGCCTCGCCGCGTTGCAACTCGCTCTCCCTTGGCGCCACGCCGGTCTTGTAGTCGATGATACCCAGGCTGCCGTCCGACAGGCGGTCGATGCGGTCGGCGATGGCGGTCAATTCGAAGTTTCCGGCGGGGCCGGGCAGTATCAGGCTACCTTCGGCCTCTGTCGCCAGGGGCAGAATATCAGGGCGGCGTTCGCCCTCCTGGGCCAGGAACCATCCGGCGATGCGCTGAAAGCGCGGCCACCAAAAGGCCCGCACGCCGGGACGGTTGAGCATTTCGCCAAAGGCCTCCCGCCCCATGGCCAACAGAGCCGCCTCGGCATCGCCGGGGATTTCTGCGGGATATTTCCGGGCGAACGTCTCCAGCGCCTTGTGCACGGCATTGCCATAGTCGGCGGCCGAGGGATCAGCCGCGATGGGATCCAGGGCGGGCAGGCCCAGGATACGGCGGGCATAAACCCCATAGGGGTCGCGGATCCAGGTTTCCACCTGGGTCACGGACATCTGCCGGGGCCGAGCCGCCAGCGGCGGGCGGCATTCGGGCGGCTGCACGGGTTGAGGCGGGCCGGGGACGGCGTCCAGTTGCTCTTGCCAGGCGCGGAGTTCCTCGGCCGGCTGTTGCGCCAGTGCCAGTCCGGCGGCGGTCAGCACCTGCTCCAAGCGTAACAGCCAGCGCGAGGGCACGGTGGGTGTGCCGTCCACTTTCGCGGCGCGGGTCAGAATGACCTCCCCGCCGCAGGCGGCCTGGGCAAAGTCATGCGCCGCCAGGCCGATCCGCCGTTCCGGCGCGGCCAGACCCAGCTTGGCCGCCATGGGGCGGCTTAGCCAGGCGTCGGCCTCGGCGCCCGCCGGCCAGGTGCCTTCGTTCAGGCCGCCCAGAATGACCAGATCCGCCTGCTGCAGGCGGGCTTCCAAGGGTCCCCAGATATGCAGGCGCGGATGCAGTCCAAAAGCCGGACGCACCACTTGCCCGGCCATCAGGCTGTTCAGCAGGCTGGCATAGCCGCCGCCCGCCATCACCGGCAGACCGGCGGCGGCGGTCAGCAAATCGGCGATGAAAGCCATGGCGGCCTCGCCCCCATCGCCGGCCCACAGCTGGCATTGACCATCCCGGTCCGTCGCCAGCCATTCCGCGAAGCGCACATGGGCCGATAGCAGATCCACCAGTTGAACTTCGCCCTGCCCGGATAGGGACAATGCCTCCCCGCCATGAGCGGTCAAATCATCCAGTAACACCCGGGCCCGGTCCGTCATATGGCGGGCCGCCGTGACAGCCGCCGCCAGACCGGCGAAGCCGGGCCCTGGGCGCGGCCCGCGCAGGGCGAGGCGGTCAATATCCCGCGCCGCCGCCTTCAGGGTGCCGGCCTCGCGCCCGGCCAGGGCCAGTGGATGTTTCAAAACCGCCAACAAATCGATCGGGTCCAGCGCGCTGCCCAGCATTTCCGCGGTCAGCCGCAGAAAGGAACCCGCCGGAGTGTTGGCCAGGGGCAGGCCGGCGGAATCATCGACCGCGACGCCCCAACGTTTCATCTCCGCCGCCACCCGCCGCGCCAGGCCACGGTCAGGCGTGATCAGGGCGGCGCTACGTCCCGGCGTCTCCAAGACCCGGCGCAGGGACAATGCGATCACTCCGGCTTCTTCGATGGCATCGGCACAATCAATGCGGACCAGACCGCTGGCTGCTTCCGCCTCCAACCCCGGCAGCTGGCGCCATTGATCCGTCGTTTCCGTTGGGCGCAGGGTTTCGCGCAGCAAATGGTGGCGCGGGCTTTCGGCAACGGCATCCCGCCAGGGCCGTACGCCCGCCCTGTCCATGCCGATCCGTTGCAGCAGCTGGCGCAGGCCGAATTGCGCATGGCTCTGATCAACGGCAGCCCAGGCCGCTTCGTCCGAATAGCCGTCCAGACCGGGCAGCACTACCGCGCCCTGGGGCAGCTGCGCCACCACGGCGATGAGGGCGGCGGTGGCGGGAATGGAACCGGTGGAGCCGGCGACAATGACCGGGTCTTGCGGCGCTGAATGCTGCCAGCGCTCCGCCTGGGCCCGCAGCAGAACATTGCGCCGGGCGCTTTTATCCATGCAGCCTTCCGCCGCCAGCAGGTCCTGCCAGGGCGACGCCAGCAGATTGAGGAATTCCAGGGTTTGCTGCCAATGGGCCGCCAGGTCATCGGGCACCAGATCTTCCAGCGCCGACAGGGGCACTTCCTCGGTCTGCAAGCGATCCAGCAGGTCCGCCAATTCACGGGCCAGAGGGGCTGCCTGGGCCGGGTCGATGCCGCGATGGCGGGCGATCAGGTGCAACAGCAACAGCTGGCGGCGCAGGGATGTGACTGCCGGCGGCAGCTCCAACAGCTCGCCGCCCTGCAATGTCTCGAAGGATGGGTCCAGCAGCAGCTCGTCCTCGTCCACATCGCCGATGGCCTGCATCCGCGGCAACAGCATGGCCCGGCCACCGGTCTGGCGCAGAAAAGCATCGCGCACGGCCCGCATGCCGCGCCGGGTCGGCAGCAGCAGGGTGACCCGGTTCATGGCCAGCGGATCACCGCCATAGCGCTGCAGCAGGCCCTCGACCAGGCGGTCGGAAAAGCTTTCGCCGGCGGCAATGTTGAAAACCTTGGGCCCGCCGTCCATCGCCTAAGCCTCCAGGGCGCGTTCAGCGGCGGCCAATCCCTCGGGGCGGTTTAACTCCATCCACTGGCCTTCGTGGCGCAAACCGTACAAACGGCCCTGATCGGCCGCCAGATCATAGATCAGATTAAGCGAAAATGGCTCCCTGGGGCAGTTCAGGAACAAATCCGGCGACAGGATCTGGATGCCGGCATGGATGAACGGCGCCACCTCGATTTCCGGCCGGCGGTTCAGTTGGCCGTCGGGCAGCATGCAGAAATCTCCGACGCCGCCATAGCCGACGGCGCCAACCGTTGGCTGCATCAATAGCAAGGCGGATATTTCCTCGGGCTGAAAACGGGCCGCCAGGGCCGCCAGCGTATTGCTCATGCCGTCCAGCCACATGACATCGCCGTTGATGACAAAAAATGGCTCCTCGCCAAGCAGCGGCAGCGCCTTGGCCACGCCGCCGCCGGTATTCAGCAGGGCATCGCGCTCGTCCGAGAATTCGATCACCAGATCCGTCCGGCTGTTCAGATGTTGGCGCAGCAAATCGGCGCCATGATGCAAATTGACCACGGCGCGCCCGACGCCCGCGTCGACCACGTGGTCCAACACCCGGTCGATGATGGCCCGGCCGGCGACTTCAAGCAGCGGTTTTGGCCGCGACTCGGTCAAGGCGCCCATGCGGCTGCCCAGGCCGGCGGCCAGGATCATTGCGGTATTCGGCGTTTCCACGATCTATGCGGTCCAAACATGCACAAGAGAATCAGCACTACGATAGTGCGGCCCGGCGCCTCGCGCCAGCAGACCGTGCAGGCGGCGTATTCGCCTATGAAGATGTGGCTCTGATTTGCCGTTGATAGAGTTGAAAGGCCTTGATGTTGCTGGAAACCAGCAGCACCCAGCCCGCCAGGCCATAGACCGCCGCCAGGCTGATGCTGATTGGCCAGGATGGCGGCAGGGCTGTGCCCAAGAACAGCAAGGTCAGGGGCACGACCACGGTTACGGAGGTGGTCAGCAGATAAATGATCCCCAACATGATCCGCGCCTTGCCGCGCCCCACGTAGGCGTAATACCAGACCAGAATCAGTAGCACCGAAAAGAACATGCCGATGACATAGGCATAGTTGATGTTGCCATGCTGCAAGCCTGTCGGTATGCCCTCCGTAATCAGACGGCGCATGTTGACCACGGGTATGGCAAGAACCAGGGACAGTACGGCCAGCATGACTCGGCGACCCCAGATCTGGGCGCGGGTCATGGTTTGGCGCATGAACTGTTCTTGTCCGCGGTCTTGGTCTTGCTCCGGCATATTTGGCCTTCAACTTTCACTGCTGCGAAGATAGATGGTATTTCGGCGTACCATCGGCAATGCTAAAGTAGCAAAGTTCCGTTAATAAATGAGTGATCGCCGTCACCAGCGGGCCGCGTCATTTAGCAGCAGGCCGCCGCAGGGAGATTTCCAAATTGAGCACACAAAATGACAGCCGGGAGCGCACAATCCTGGTGACCGGCGCCGCCAGCGGTATTGGCGCGGCGTTATGCCGGCGTCTGGCCGGGCCGGGCACCACGCTGTTCATCCATACCCGTGCCAACCGGGGCGGCGCCGAAGAGACCGCCGGGGCGGTCGAGGCCAAGGGCGGACATAGCCGCGTTTTGCTGGGTGATCTGGCGGATATGGATGTTGCCGCCGAACTGATCGCCGCGGTGGCCCGCGAGGGCGGTTTGGACGGCCTGGTCGCCAATGCCGGTTTCGCCGACAAAACGCCCTTGGCGGCCCTGGAAGATGCTGCCTTGGCGCACAGCCTGGCGGCCATAACCGGCGCCTTTCACCGCCTGTGCCGGGCCGCCATGCCTTTGTTGCAGGCGGCACCGGCGGGCCGGGTGGTGGCGGTGTCATCCTTCGTGGCGCATCGCTTTCAACTCGATGGCGTGTCCATGCCGGCAAGTGCCGCCGCCAAGGCGGGCTTGGAAGCCCTGGCCCGCGCCCTGGCCGTGGACCTGGCACCCCATGGCGTGACGGTGAATTGCGTCGCGCCCGGCTATGTCCAGAAACAGGCGGGCGCGCATGCCGCCCTGAGCGAAGAAAGCTGGCGCCGGGCCGCCGAACGCATTCCCCTGGGGCGCCTGGGTCAGCCTGATGATATCGCCGCCCTGATCGAATTCCTGCTGTCCCCCGACGCCGCCTATATTACCGGGCAAACAATCCATGTTGATGGCGGCATGGGCCTTTAGAGCGTATCCCGGATATGCTCTCGTCTTAAGAGAGAGCAATTGAACCGATCATTTGGCTCGCTGACGCGATCCCATCTGATCGAAAATTGCTCTTTAGAATTTCTTAAGGCAGCAATGCGGGCAGCGCATATCAGGCCTCTAAAAATTGCAATTGTCCCAGCCCCCGGGTGGGCCTATCTCCCCTCCATTGTAATCGGCACCGCGATGGTCGCGCAGCCGCTTCCATCCATTAGATCGCTAGGACAAGACCATGAAACTGGTAAAACAAGTTGCCATGATGATTTCGCGGCTGGGTCAGGACACCAACCAGGCCATGTGCCCCCTGTATGCCACCGAGCACCCGGTGGCCAAGGGTGTCAGCCTTTCCGCCCAGATGCTGGAAGCCCGCGTCGGCCGCTAGAGCGTGTCGCGGCGGCTCTCACCTCCGCTCAAGGTCTCGTGAACGCAAGTGATTGGCCTTGTCCCAAGGGACAAGCCAAATTCTATCTGCGTAGTCATGAAAAAACCGACCTTAGAGATCTGATGTGGAGGCCACTGAAATGTCCAACCCGACCGCTAAAGTAAAGATCGTTCTCGGCTCCGTCGCCATCGCGGCAATGACCGCCACCGCGACCCTGCCAAGCGCCTTGGCGTCTTGCGCACCCAAGACGGCGTGCAATCCGTGTGCGGCGAAAAAAGGCTGTGGCGCCTGTAATCCCTGCGCCGCGAAAAAGGCTTGCAGTCCCTGCAATCCTTGCGCCGCCAAGAAGAACTAGCGCTGCTTTTCTAAAGCTCTTCCCTGAACCCCGCCGCGCGAGCAATCACGCGGCGGGTTTTCATTTATCGATACATTATTGCGCGGCGCTGGCGCCCTGTTGCTTCAACTGCATTTCGGTTTCGTCCAGGGCCCGGGTGAAGCGGTCGAACATTTCGTCGATCTCGCTCGGTGAAATGATCAGCGGCGGGCAGAAACCTACAATGTCGCCCGGCATGGCGCGGGTGATCAGGCCATGCTCCTGGGCCGTGTTCTGGATCAGGGCACCGACCTTGGCGGCGGGGTCGTATGACCGCTTGCTTTCCTTGTCGGCAACGATTTCCACCGCGCCGATCAGGCCAACGCCACGGGCTTGGCCGACCAGGGCATGATCGCCAAGTGCCATGACCCGGTTCTGGAAGTGCGGTGACACCGCCTTCACATGGCCGATGATATCCCGCTCCTGCATCAATTCCTGGGTCCGCACGGCGACGGCGGCACAGGCGGGATGGGCCGAATAGGTGTAGCCGTGGCCAAACAGCCCCAGCTTTTCCGAATTGCCGCGCAGACCCTGGAAGATCTCCTCGCTGATCATCACGGCGGAGATCGGCAGATAGGCCGACGACAGCGCCTTGGCGCAGGTCAGGATGTCAGGCTTGATGCCAAAGGTCTGGCTGCCCCACATATTGCCCGTGCGGCCAAAGCCACAGATCACCTCGTCGGCGATCATCAGGACATCGTATTTTTTCAGGACCGCTTGGATCTTCTCGAAATAGGTCTTGGGCGGCACGATGACCCCGCCGGCGCCCATCACCGGTTCGGCGATGAATGCGGCCACGGTCTCGGGGCCCTCTTCCAAAATCATGTCTTCCAACGCCCGGGCGCAGCGGGAGGCGAAGTCTTCTTCCGATTCGCCAGCCTCGGCGCCGCGATAATAATCAGGCGTCATGGTGTGACGGACAAAATCCAGGGGCAGGTCGAAATCCGCCTGGGCATAGGGCAGGCCGGTCAGGCTGCCAGAGGCCACGGTAACGCCGTGATAGCCGCGCAGGCGCGAGATGAATTTCTTTTTCTTCGGCGTGCCCCGGGCGTTGTTGAAGTACCAGACCATCTTGACTGCCGAATCGTTGGCTTCCGAGCCGGAGTTGGCAAAAAAGATCTTGGAGAACTCAACCGGGGCGATTTCCTTCAACCGCTCCGCCAGATCAATCGCGGGATGCACCGATTTGCCCGCGAAGCTGTGATAGTAAGGCAGGGTGCGCAGCTGTTCCGTGGCCGCGTTGACGAGTTCTTCCTCGGCGAAACCGAACGAGGCGCACCATAGGCCCGCCAGGCCTTCGATATATTCCTTGCCGCTTTCATCCGTGACGTAGACGCCGCGCCCTTTGGTGACGATCTGCGGACCGGTAACTTCATGGGTCGCCAGGTTGGTATAGGGGTGTAAAACATGGGCGATGTCCCGGCTTTCCGGTGAATTGCCGCGATCCGTCACTCGATCCGTCATGAGATAATTCCTTTCCTGGCACTAAGCCCTGAGGCGTCAACGTCGACGATTGCTCGTTTGCGCCATTTCACGCCTTCTGAGCTCTTAAGTCAAAGCATGGAATCGGAATTTTTTTATCCACCCATGCCGCGGGCGGCGGCTACACTATCGGGCAAGGCCATTTTGTAGGGTAGTGACATGCATCTAGAAACAGGGACCGCCGACCAGGCATTCCGTGCGGAAGTCAGGGATTTCCTTGATGAGCATTTGAGCCAGGAACTGCGTCAGGCAGGCCAGCGCACCATGGGCATCTGCAGCCCGCATGGGGCCAGCCAGACCTGGCAGAAGATTCTGTACGCCAAGGGCTGGGCCGCGCCCAGCTGGCCGGTGGAGCACGGCGGCACGGGCTGGACGCCCATGCAGCGTCATATCTTTGCCACCGAATGCCATTTGGCCGATGCGCCGATGCTGGCGCCCATGGGCCTGGAAATGGTCGCGCCGGCGATCATGGGCCATGGCAACGAGGCGCAAAAAGAATTCTATCTGCCACGCATCCTCTCGGCCGAGGATAGCTGGTGCCAGGGCTATTCCGAGCCAGGCTCGGGTTCGGACCTGGCCTCGTTGCAATGCCGGGCCGACAAGGATGGCGATGACTACATCATCAACGGCACCAAGATCTGGACCACGGACGCACAATACGCCACCCGCATGTTCTGTTTGGTCCGCACGTCGTGGGAGGGCAAACCACAGGCCGGCATTTCGTTCGTCCTGATCGATATGGACACGCCGGGCATCACGGTTGAACCCATTATCACCCTGGCCGGCAATCACGAGGTCAACCAGATCTTCTTTGACAACGTGCGGGTACCGCAAAAAAACTGTGTCGGGGCCGAGAACGAAGGCTGGACCGTGGCCAAGTATCTGTTGGAATTCGAACGTGGCGGCCGCGCCTGGGGCGCGCGGCTGCGGGGCGCCATGACACATTTAAGGCATTTGGCCGAGGCGCGGGGCATGATCGAAGGCACCTTCGCCCAGCGTCTGGCCGGTCTGGCGGCTGCTGCCCAGGCGGTGGAATTCACAGAACAACGAGTGATCGCGGAAATGAGCGCCACCGGGCGGATCGGACCCGCATCGTCAATGTTGAAGACCCGTGCCGGCACCCTGGTTCAGGAAATCAGCGAATGCGCGGTGGAGATCATCGGCAATTATGCCGCACCCCATCAGCCGGCGGCGCGTGAATGGGGCAGTAATATCGAACCCATTGGCAGCGCGGATGAGCTAACCGTGGTCGGCCACTACCTGGATTTTCGGGCCCGTTCCATCGCCGGTGGTTCCAACGAGATCCAACGCAATATCATGGCCAAGCTGGTCCTGGGTATGTAGTGCCGCTAAGCCGGGCGGAACTTCGGCAGCGTCACTTCTTCCGTGACATCATCGAAGGTTACCGTCACCGCCATGCCGATGTGCACCGATTCCGGATCGCAATCGACGATGTTGGTCATCATGCGGGGTCCTTCCGCCAGCGTGACCAAGGCCAGCACGAAGGGTGTCGCCTCGGCGAAGCCCGGATGCGGGGCCCGGTAATTGACGGAAAAGGAATAAACCTCGGCCTCGCCCGAAGCTTCCTGCCAGTCCAAGGCGCTGGATAGGCAATGGCTGCAGACACCGCGCGGATAGAATTGATATTCGCCGCAATCGGTGCATTTCTGGATGATGAAGCGATGTTCCCGGGCGGCCTGCCAATAGGCGGCTGTGTCCTGATAGGGCCGTGGCAGTGGCGGCAACTTTGACGATGAGGCCATGATCAATCCCTCCCC
Organism: uncultured Rhodospirillaceae bacterium; assembly: GCA_964590195.1. Classification (GTDB taxonomy): domain Bacteria; phylum Pseudomonadota; class Alphaproteobacteria. Next base: position 25,423 of record CAZPWJ010000068.1, read on the forward strand.
AGAATTATGGTGCCGGTGGACGACAGCACGCCCCCGGTGCCGTTGCACAGCGCCACCCGCGCGTCGGGCACCTGCCTCGGCCCGCATTCGCCGCGCACCTGGCGCACGCCTTCGATGACGGTGAAAATGCCGAACATGCCCGGATGGGTATACGACAGGGCGCCGCCCTGGGTGTTCATGGGAAAATCACCGCCCGGCGCGGTGCGTTGATTGGAAACAAAGGCACCGCCCTCGCCCTTGGCGCAAAAGCCTAGGCTTTCCAGGGTCAGCAGTACCGTGATGGTGAAGGAATCGTAGATTTCCGCCACATCAATGTCGGAATGGGTCAGGCCGGAACGTTCGAAGGCCAGCTTGCCCGAGATCGCCGCCGCCGTCTGTGTCAGGTCCGGCATCTGGCTGATCATGCGGTGGGTATGCGCCTCGCCCGAGCCCAGCACCCGCACGGGGGCCTTTTTCAGATCGCGGGCCCGCTCCAACGAGGTTAGCACCACCGCGCCGCCGGCGTCCGTCACCAGGCAGCAATCAAGCAGATGCAGCGGCGATGCGATAACCCGCGAATTCATCACATCATCGATCGTGATCGGATCGCGCATGCGGGCCTTTGGGTTCATCGAGGCCCATTTGCGCGTTGCCACGGCGATTTCCGCCAGCTGTTCCGAGGTGGTGCCGTATTCGTGCATATGGCGCTGGGCGGCCAGGGCATAGCTGCCAACGGTGGAGACACCATAGGGCTCCTCGAACTGGGTCGGGCCGAATACGTCGGTGGATTGCGAGACCGGGCCGCCCTTGCCGCCACGGTCGGAAATGTTGGTGCTGCCGTGGCAGATCAGCGCCACGTCGCACAAGCCGGCCGCGATGGCCATCGCCGCGTGCTCCACATAGACCACGAAGGACGAGCCGCCAAGCGAGGTCGAATCCGTATAGCGCGGCGTGATGCCCATATATTCCGCCATCATCATG
>CAZPWJ010000069.1:0-25564 GCA_964590195.1 uncultured Rhodospirillaceae bacterium
ATGGACAGATACTAGATGTAGCGGGTGTCTGCGTCAACCGGATAGGCACGGAACGGACCTTTGGGTTTCGATGAATTCACGGCCTATCCTGTTCGATGGCCAGGATTGCACGGTGATTTGGCATTTCGACATCACCGAACGAAAACATGCCGAAGAGGCATTGCGTACCAGCGAGCAGCTCTTCCGCTCGGTACTGGACAATACACCGGTGGCGGTCGGCCTTAAGGATCTCGGCGGCCGTTTTGCGTTGATTAACCGAACCTTTGAAGAATTTTTCCAAATCAACATGGCGGATGTCGTCGGCAAGACAACGACGGATGTTCTGCCGCCCGAGATCGCGGCCTCGCAACAGGAAGCCGATGCCAAGGTGATAGCAAGCAGCGAGGCCCTGGTGGAGGAGCATGCGGCCAATCTGCCGGGGCGTCAGACTGATTTCGTGCGCGTGACAAAATTCCCGGTTTTCGACCGGCAAGGAAAGATGACTGGTATCGGCACCTTCGTCGCGGATATTTCGGCCGAGAAAGCCGCCGAGGAACAGTTGATGCAGAGCCAGAAGCTAGAGGCCGTGGGCCAGCTAACAGGCGGCGTGGCACATGACTTCAACAACATCCTGGCCGCTATTATCGGCAATCTTGACATGATTTCGGATTCCGCCCTGGATGCTGGGCCAGCAAGGGAAAGTGTGGAAATCGCCCTGACGGCCGCCCTACGTGGCGCGGAGTTGACCCATCACCTGCTGGCCTTTTCCCGGAAACAGACACTCGATGCCAAGATAACCCATATCAACGAAATTCTGCCCCGGTTCAGCCGGCTTGCCAGCCGCACCATCGGCGAGGACATCACCATCGAGATGAATTTGGCGGCCGATCTATGGCCGGTCATGGTCGATACAGGTCAGCTGGAGAATGCGCTTTTGAACCTCGCCATCAACGCTCGCGATGCCATGCCCGGCGGTGGCGAACTAACCATTGAAACCGCGAACCAAGTCCTTGAAGAGGCCGATACCGAGCTTTTTGAAGACCTGGCGCCGGGTGACTACGTGATGATCGCCGTGAGCGACAACGGCACGGGAATGTCGGCCAAGGTGCGAGAGCGGGTTCTGGAACCCTTTTATACGACCAAGGACGTGGGCATGGGCAGCGGCCTGGGCCTGAGCATGGTGTTCGGTTTCGCCAAGCAGTCCGGCGGTCATTTGTCCCTTTATAGCGAGGAAGGCCACGGCACCACGGTCAAAATATACCTGCCCAAGGCCAACAGCACGGACGAAGCCAACGCGGAAACGGCGGTGCCCCAACCGGCGGCATTGCGCGGCACGGAATCGATCCTTGTGGTCGAGGACAATCCAGATGTCCTGGATTTCATCGTCAAGGCGCTCGAACGCCTGGGCTATTCCGTGTTACAGGCCGAGGATGGACCCGAGGCGCTGGAGGTGATGGCGGCATCCGGCGACATCGATATGCTGTTGACCGATGTCGTGCTACCGCGCGGCATGAGCGGTCGCGACGTGGCCAATGCCTTTAGTAAGCAATACCCCGCATCCAGCGTGCTGTTTTCCTCTGGCTATACGCGGGATGCTCTTAGCCGCCGGGGACAACTTGATCAGGATGTGGCCTTGATCAACAAACCTTACCAGGTTGGCGCCTTGGCCAAACGGGTGCGGGAAGCCCTGGATCAGAAAACAGCGTTACATTAGTGGTCTGCATCGCCCGCGGAAGAGCGAACGGTTGGCAGTGCGGCAACTATGGTGTAAAAGCCCCCTTCGTTATGCGTGTCCGCGTACCTATATAGATATTTGTATGGGATATCGGCGGTGCGCGGCTTGTTGCCCGGTTTGATCGTTGACCGTGGCGCAATCCATCAACTAGGTGCGAATTATGCAAGAAGTGTTGTTGGTTGTTCACTTGATGCTGGCGATCGCCATTGTCATCACGGTTTTGTTGCAGCGCAGCGAAGGCGGCGCGCTGGGCATGGGCGGCGGTAGCGGCGGCGGCGGTGGTGGTGGCGGCGGTCTGATGACCGGGCGCGAAGCGGCCAATTTGCTGACCCGTTCAACAGCCGTCCTGGCAGCCTGTTTTTTCGCCACGTCGTTGACCCTGACCATCATGGCCAGCAGTTCGAGCGAGCGAAAATCGATCCTGGAACAATCGGAACAGGGTGGTTCCACGAATCAACCAGCCGTGCCCGCTGGACCGACCGTGCCCACCGATAAATAGTTTCGCCATTCAGCCCGGAAAAGCGGCAAAAACGGAACATTTCGCAGCCGTTAACGAAGTAAGGCTTTGGCCCTTGGATTGCCTGGCTTACAATGTAGTTCCATGACGCGGTATATATTCATAACCGGCGGCGTGGTTTCCTCGTTAGGTAAAGGATTGGCATCGGCGGCCCTGGGCGCTTTGTTACAAGCGCGTGGCTATTCCGTACGCCTGCGCAAGCTAGACCCTTACCTGAATGTTGATCCGGGAACCATGAGCCCCACCCAGCACGGCGAAGTCTACGTCACCGATGACGGTGCCGAGACCGATCTGGATCTGGGCCATTACGAGCGCTTCACGGGCGTCTCCTCCCGCCAGAGCGACAATGTCACCACCGGCAGGATCTATCAGGATATTCTGGCCAAGGAGCGCCGGGGCGATTATCTGGGCGGCACGGTGCAGGTCATTCCGCATGTGACCAACGCCATCAAGGAATTCGTTCTGAACGAGACCGAGGGCACGGATTTCATTCTTTGCGAGATCGGCGGCACCGTCGGCGATATTGAAAGCCTGCCGTTTCTCGAAGCGATCCGGCAATTGGGCAACGATCTGCCGCGCGGCAAGACCGCCTATATTCACGCCACCCTGGTACCGTTTATCAAGGCGGCGGGCGAATTGAAAACCAAACCGACCCAGCATTCGGTGAAGGAGCTGCGCTCCATCGGCATTCAGCCCGACATCCTGCTCTGCCGCAGCGAGCGGGAAATTCCGGCGCATGAGCAGCGCAAGATCGCCCTGTTCTGCAATGTCAGGGAAAGCGCCGTGATCCAGGGCCTTGATTGCCGTTCGATCTATGAGGTGCCCCTGGCCTATCACGAAGAGGGCCTGGACCGGGAGGTCTTGAGCATTTTCGGCATCGACAACCCGCCCGCGCCTGACCTGAGCCGCTGGCAGCAGATCCACGACCGTATCTCATCGCCCGAAGGCACTGTGAAAATTGCCATTGTCGGCAAATATACCGACCTTCAGGATGCCTATAAGTCCCTGGGCGAGGCTTTGGTGCATGGTGGCATGGCCAACCAGGTAAAGGTCGAGTTGCAATGGATCGAAAGCGAGACCTTCGAACAGCCCGATGCGGTACAGCGCCTGGAAGGCGTCGACGGCATACTGGTTCCGGGCGGCTTTGGCGAGCGCGGCTCGGAAGGTAAAATCGCCGCCGCCACCTTCGCGCGGGAAAAGAACGTACCCTATTTCGGCATCTGTTTCGGCATGCAGATGGCGGTGATCGAGGCGGCCCGGAACCTGGCTAACATGCCCGGCGCCTCATCCACGGAATTTGGCGCCTGTAACGATCCCGTGGTCGGCCTGATGACGGAATGGAGCGATGGCAACAGCCTGCAAACCCGCGGCATTGACGATGACAAAGGCGGCACCATGCGCCTGGGCCAGTATCAATGCCAGTTGCAGCAAGGCTCGAAAGTCAATCAGGTCTATGCCAACGGCGCCGGCGACAGCGCCTCGGGCAGCATGATGATTTCCGAACGCCACCGCCACCGCTATGAAGTCAACATCAACTACCGGGAAAAACTGGAAGCGGTGGGCCTGCGTTTTTCCGGCCTGTCGCCCGACGGCGCCCTGCCGGAAATCGTCGAGCTGGCGGATCATCCCTGGTTCATCGGTGTGCAATTCCACCCCGAACTGAAATCAAAACCGTTCGAACCCCATCCCCTGTTCGCTTCCTTCATCGCCGCCGCCGTCGACCAGATGCGCATGGTGTAGCGATATGGTTGACGTCAGCATTGGCAAAATCACGGTTGGCAATGACCAGCTCCTGACCCTGATTGCCGGGCCCTGCGCCATGGAGGGGCGGGAGCACGCCTTGGAAATGGCTGACCGCCTAACCGATCTGGCGGATAAACTCGGCTTCTCGCTGATCTATAAATCCTCGTTCGACAAGGCCAACCGCACCTCGTTGGACAGCCCCCGGGGCATCGGCATCGAGGCGGCCTTGGATGTCTTCGCCGAGGTCAAGCAGCGCTTTGACTGCCCCGTGCTGACCGATGTGCATACCGAGGCGCAATGCGCCCAGGCCGCAACCGTGGTCGATGTGTTGCAGATCCCCGCCTTTCTTTGCCGGCAGACGGATCTGTTGCTGGCGGCGGCGGCCACGGGCCGCGCCGTCAACGTCAAAAAAGGGCAATTTCTGGCACCTTGGGATATGGCCAATGTGGTGGCCAAGCTGACGGGCAGCGGCAACAGCAACGTGCTGGTTACCGAGCGTGGCGCCTCGTTCGGCTACAACACCCTGGTCAGCGACATGCGCGCCCTGCCGGTATTGAAAGACATCGGCCAGCCTGTGGTGTTCGATGCCACCCATTCCGTACAGCAGCCGGGCGGCCAGGGCGGCACCTCCGGCGGGCAGCGGGAAATGGTGCCGGTGCTGGCCCGCGCCGCCGTCGCCATCGGCGTCGCCGCGGTCTTCATGGAAACCCACGAAGACCCGGACAATGCGCCCTCGGATGGCCCCAATATGGTACCCGTGGATCAATTGGGGGCCTTGATGGAGACCCTGCTGGCCTTCGACCGGTTGGCAAAGGAAAGCTAGCGGTGGAGCCCGAACAGGCGCGGGCGGAGATCGACAGCCTGCTTGAAGAATTGCTGGAGCGTTACGACCTGCGCATCCGTTCCGCCCACAATAGGGCCCGCTCGGACGCCGGGCCGTCGCTGATGGGCGGCATGCGCAGTTTCGATCATTATACCTTCAACTATGTGCGCGAGGCGGCGGATGATTGCCTGCGCGATGCCTCCATGGTGCTGCTGGAATACGCCGAACAACAGGAGATAGAGCCGGTGCGGCTGATCGAGGCCGCGCGCGCCTGCCTGGGCCAGCACTTCCAGGAGATCAAGGATTACCTGAGCGACGACATCAACCAACCCCCGGCCCACGAATACGGCATGCGGCCGAGCCGGGAATCATTGGCCGAGGTCAGCCGCTATCTTGACCAGCGCCTGGCGGACGCCATGACATCCCTGGGCCGGGGCCGTCTGGACGAGCGCTTGCGGCCCAGGGTCAGCTTTCTCGGCCCCATCCTGCAACGCCTTGGCGGCGGCCATCGGGTGGCGTTGTATGTGGTCGCGGCGGTGTTGGTATGGGCCCTGCTGTCGGGTCTTTGACTCCAGAGGGCCAAGGCGCTAGATCATCACCAAACATTGTAGGGACACTACACCACCATCTACGTTTCTAACGTCATTGCCGGGCTTGACCCGGCAATCTGGGGCAACAAACACTTTGTTTTCTTGCGGCTCCAGATCCTCGGGTCTCCGCTGCGCTACGCCCAAGGATGACAATGCGCGGTGTAGATAGTCTCGTAGGCTCATCAACAAGGACAGAAACATGAGTGGCATTATCGATATCGTCGGGCGGGAAATTCTGGACAGCCGGGGCAATCCCACGGTGGAGGTCGAGGTGACCCTGGACAGCGGCGCCTTTGGCCGGGCCGCGGTGCCGTCCGGCGCCTCCACCGGCGCCTACGAGGCGGTGGAACGGCGCGACGGCGGCGACCGCTATCTGGGCAAGGGTGTTGAAGGCGCCGCCGATGCGGTCAACGGCGAGCTGTTCGATGCGCTGTCCGGTCTGGATGCGGACGATCAGGCCGGCATCGATGCCATCATGTGCGATCTGGACGGAACGCCGAACAAGGCCAACCTGGGCGCCAATTCGATCCTGGGCATCAGCCTGGCGGTGGCCAAGGCAGCCGCCGTGGATGCCGGCCTGCCGCTGTACCGCTATGTGGGCGGTGTCGGCGCGCGCCTGTTGCCGGTGCCGATGATGAACATCGTCAACGGCGGGGCCCATGCGGACAACCCCATCGACATCCAGGAATTCATGATCATGCCGGTGCGGGCGGAAAGCTTCCGCGAGGGCCTGCGCATGGGCGCCGAAGTCTTCCACACGCTTCGCGGCGCTTTGAAAGACGCGGGCCACAACACCAATGTGGGCGACGAAGGCGGCTTCGCGCCCATGCTGAATAGCGCCGACGAAGCCATGGGTTTCGTCATGAAGGCCATCGAAGGTGCCGGTTATCGCCCCGGCGAGGACATCTATCTCGCCCTCGACCCGGCATCGACCGAATTCTATCGCGACGGCAAATATCACCTGGACGGCGAGGGCAAGGTTCTCGATGGCCCGGAAATGGCCGCTTATTATCAGGATCTGGCCGACCGCTATCCCATCATATCCATCGAGGACGGCATGGCCGAGGATGACTGGGCCGGCTGGGATGCCCTGACCAAGGCAATCGGCGACCGTGTGCAACTGGTCGGCGACGATCTGTTCGTGACCAACCCCGTACGCCTGGCAGAGGGCATCGAAAAAGGCGTGGCCAACGCCATCCTGGTCAAGGTCAACCAGATCGGAACCCTGTCGGAAACCCTGGATGCGGTGGAGATGGCGCACAAGGCCGGCTACCGCGCCGTGATGTCCCACCGCTCCGGCGAGACCGAGGATGCCACCATCGCCGACCTGGCGGTGGCCACCAATTGCGGCCAGATCAAGACCGGCTCCCTCGCCCGCTCCGACCGGCTGGCCAAGTACAACCAGTTGCTGCGCATCGAGGAGGAACTCGGACCCCAGGCCCGCTATGCCGGCACCTCGGTGTTGATGGGATGAGCGACAAAGTCGCGCTGGTAGCCGGCGTTGGCCGGGGCACCGGCGGCGCTGTTGCCCGGCGCTATGCCGCCGCCGGCTACCGCGTGGCCCTGCTGGCCCGCTCCGAAAGCCGCATGATGGAGTTCGAGGCCGAACTTGACGGCAGCCTGGCCATCCCCTGCGATGTCACGGACGAGGCGGCGGTGGAGGAGGCGGTTGCCACCTGCCGCACAGAGCTAGGCGTCCCGGATGTGGTGGTGCACAACGCCGCCCGCGGCACCCACGGCACCTTTATGGAAATCGATCCCGCCGACATGGCGGCGAATTTCAACGTCAACACCATGAGCCTGCTGTACCTCGCCCGCGCCGTAGCTCCTGCCATGATAGAGCGTGGCAGCGGCGCCATCATGGTCACTGGCAACACCTCGGCCCTGCGCGGCAAGGCAAATTTCTCCGCCTTCGCTCCCACCAAGGCGGCCCAGCGTATCCTGGCCGAGGCCATCGCCCGCGACCTGGGCCCCAAGGGCATCCACGTGGCCTATATCGTTATTGACGCGGTCATCGACCTACGCTGGACCCGCCGCAGCCGCCCCCATTTCAAGGACGAGGATTTCGCCAAGCCCGACGACCTGGCCGAAAGCATCTATCAGATCAGCCAACAGCCCCGCTCCGCCTGGTCCTTCTACACCGAATTGAGGCCCTTCAAGGAGCCTTGGTGATCTAGCTAAAATTTCAGATCGATGCCCTCTGATCTCTTTGATAGACCTCTTCCCTGAATGGCGGGCGTGTTGAACCCGTATTCCACCTATCGCCGCACATGACGGAAAATCACTCCCCGGCATTTCCGTGTCATCTCAACATTTCTTCATTTCCGCGCAAGCAAGCGGCATGCATCATGGCGCGCTGTCGAAATTTCGAGCAATGACCCGGATTGCTTGACTGAATGTTTGCTGGCCGCTTAACTGATTGCAGGTTGCGTTGCGTTTTTTCGGGTAACTCGATGGATTTTAACCAGAACGACACCAGATTATTGGTGCAATGGCGCGCACGGAAGCAATACCTTTTGACGAGGATATCGGGTTTCAGGAATTAGCTTTTCTGACGACGGATATTGTCGGCAGCGCCGAGTTGCACCGGCGCTTTCCCAGCGACATGATCGCGGCGATGGATTTGCATGACGAGATCCTGCATGGCGCGATCCGCCGGGCCAACGGCAATCCCTTTAAACATACCGGCGACGGCGTATTGGCCGCATTTGAGCGTTCGGAGGATGCGGTGCGCGCAATCGTCGAGGCTCAACTGGCCATGCGGACGGCGACCTGGGGTGCCACGGGGCGTTTGCGGTTGCGCGTGGGCATTCATTTCGGCACGGCGCGGCCCCGTGGCGGTGACTATTTTGGTCCGGCCATGTCGGCGGTTCATCGGCTCGAAGGTGCGGCCAATGCCGATCAGATACTGGTTTCCGAGGCGGCGGTCAGACAAATTGGCTCGTGGCCGGATGAGGCATCGATAAAATTTTCGTATCTGGGCCAACATCATTTCAAAGGCGTGGACCAGTTTCGTGTCTATCAGGTGCAAGCCGAGGGCTTGCCGGACAAATTCGCGCCGATTGCGGGCAAACGCGAAACAGAGAATGGTAATCTGCCTGTCCCGCTGAGTTCGTTCCTTGGCCGCGAGCACGAAATAGAGCACTTGAAACAGATGGCCGATGCCTCTCGGATCGTGACCCTGATAGGACCGGGCGGCATTGGCAAGACCCGGGTCGCGCTGGAGCTCGTGCGCTCGCTTGCGCCTGAATTTCCGGGTGGCGCATGGTTCTTGAACCTCGCATCGCTCGAGCGCGAGACGAGTCTCTGGCCGGTGATCGCAGCGGTGCTGGAGCTCAAACCGGTGCCGGGCATGGACAGACACCAGCAGGTCAGGGAGCGGTTGCGTGAAGACAGGAAAATTTTGCTGATAGACAACTGCGAACATGTTTTGGACGAAGTCGCCATTCTGGTGTCGGATCTTTGCGCGGCCTGTCCCGAACTGCGCGTGGTTGCAACAAGCCGTCAGATACTGGGGCTTGATGGCGAGGCCCAATACAATATTCCGGCCCTCAATCCAGATCCAAAGGAAGACATTGGCCAGAGCACGGCCGTGCGATTGTTCATCGAGCGCGCGAAGTTGGTCCGCCACGACTTTACCCCCGGCGATGACGAGTTCGAGACCGTGCATACAATATGCCGGAACCTGGACTATATCCCGCTGGCAATCGAGATCGCGGCAGGCCAGCTGCGCCGCTTTCCATTGGAGCGGATTGCCCAGGATTCAGAAAATCCGCTGGACCTGCGCCCGGGCAAGGCGCGGCGGCGTACCGGACGGCAGCAAACCCTGCGGCGCACGCTGGAATGGTCCTACGATCTGATCGAACCGGCCAGCCAGACCGTGTTGCAACAACTGTCGGTCTTTTCCAGTCCGTTTCATGAAGAGCAGGCGCTGGAAGTGTGCAAGGTGGATATGCGGGACGAGGTCGAAATTCTCGACAGTTTGGACGAACTGATCGACGCATCGCTGTTATCGACGCTCAATGACGGAGAGCGTCGGGTGCGGATGCTGCGAACGGTCCAGGCTTTCGGCCGGGACATTCTGCAAGAGGCCGGAAACCTAACCGACATCGAGAAACGCCACGGCGAGGTATTCGCGGCGCAGTGCATTGTTCGGGGCCAGGAATTTGCCGGCAACGGCGAACGGGTGGCGGCGGGCGCCATTCAGGATGACCTGCCTAATATCCGGGCCGCGTTCGAACGGGCCTTGCCGGCCGATGTGGACCTGGCGTCGCGACTAACATTTCCACTGCTGTACTACATCAATCTGCATCCTGAATCCGAGTTCGTGACTTGGCCGACGCGGATCATGTCGCAACAAGGGGCCGACGATTTGCCGGGGAGTCCGCGGCTCTTGGCGAGCTGCGCGAGCTATGCCTTTCGCGAGCTGGGCGATGTCGCCAAGGCCCGTGAGTATATCGAACGGGGGTTTGCCTTGGAGCAGGCCGGGCGCGACAATAGTCAGGGCTGGCTGGCGCATATAGCGGGGCGAATTGCCTTTGGCCTGGGCGACATAGAGGCTTTCAGAGCCTACCACCGCCAGACCATATCAGAGGCGCGAGAGCACAATAATCTGGCCTGCCAGGTACTTGATTTGAGCGCGGCGGCCTTCGTCGAGGCGCGCGCGCACCCAACTGATCGCAGCCGCGAATTGGCGGCGGCGCTGGATGATCTGAGTGAAATTTTGCAGCAGCCCTCGATGATCGGCTATATCCATTTCGCGCGAGCCGGTCTGGCCATCAGGCGCGATTACGATCTGGCGGTCAAGGAACTGCGCTCAGCCATCGAATGGGCCGAAATAGGCGGCAACTATCTGGGCGCCTTGCGCGTTCGCAATATCATTTCACATATGAAGGCAAAATCCGTTGGACCAGGCGAGGCGCTCAAGTTCGAGATAGATTCGCTCATCAAACTACCGGATCACGGCGCGACAATTCACAAGTGGGAGGCTATCAGACGTTTGCTTGATCCCCTGGCAAAACTGGAAGCAGATGAAGAACTCGCCGTAATTTCAGGTGCATTGCAGGATGCCCCGGTCAGTACGAGAGTTTCGGCGGATCGCTATATCGAGGCCGCGCGCGACCGTTTGGGCCACCAGGCCTTTGATGCGGCGGTCGAACGCGGCAGGAAATACGACTTGGCGGAAGCGCGCGCCTACGCCATCGAAACGTTAGGCGCCCGCGTCTAGATTTATCAAATCAGCCAGCAGTTCCGCTCCACCTGTTCCTTCTAAACCGAACCGTGCGCTTTCAAGCAACCCTGGCGTTCTTCTACTTCGAACCGCCGTCGATTTTCAGGATGGCACCGGTGGTGTAGCTGGCACCGTCCGAGGCCAGATACAGCGCCGCCGCCGCGACTTCTTCGGCCTCGCCGCCGCGTTTCATGGCGATGCGTTCCTCGGCCTTGGCGTTGAAGGCCTCCATGTCCCAGGCCTTGGAAATATCCGTCAGGAACGGGCCCGGCATGATGCAGTTAACGCGGACCTTGGGGCCGTAGGCGTCGGCGAAGGCCTCGGTCATGGCGTTGACGCCGGCCTTGGCGGCGGCGTAGGTGATGACTTCCTTGGTCGGCCGGATGGCGGCGGTCGACGAGACGTTGATGATGGCACCGCCCTCCCCTTCGAACATGCGCTGGCCCACGTTGGCGCATAAACGAAAGGTGCCCTTCAGGTTCACGTCCAGCACCTTGTCATACAGCGCCTCGGGGATGCTCTCCGCCGTATCATAGTGGGGCGACATACCCGCATTGTTGATCAGCACATCAACGCGGCCAAAGCGTTCGTAGGCCGCATCGACCAGGGCATCGCATTGCTCCCAATAACCGACATGGCAGGCAAAGGGCATGGCCTGCCGGCCCAGGGCCTCGATCTCCTTGGCCGTGGCCTCGCAGCTTTCGATCTTGCGCGAGGTGATGATCAGATCCGCCCCCGCCTCGGCAAAGCCCAGGGCCATGGCCCGGCCCAGGCCCCGGCTGCCCCCCGTGATCAAAACCACCTTGTCGCTCATGTCGATCTGATTACTGGCCATCCGGCGCACTCCCAATTGCAAAATTTGTTACGAGGTTAGCACCATCCTAGCAAAATGATCTTCACCGCGCATCCGCCAGGGCGCGCCCAAGGGAATCAAAGCGTGAACATAACGTGATCATTTTAGAATCTTTGATAACTTATTGAATCAGTGTGGTTTTTTATCTTGATCCGATTCGCTGTATGTGATTCGCTCGCCTTGATATGGGACTTTTTTATGATATGCGGCGGAGTCTACGCCGGGCGATCACGCCCTGCCTGGGGATCTGTGCGCTGTTGTATTTCTGCTATCACACGGTCCAGGGGGACCGTGGGGTCATCGCATATCTGCGCCTGAGCGCCCAGTTGGAGCGCACCGAAATGGCCCTGCGCGACAGCGGCGAGGCCCGCGAGGCACTGGCCAGCCAGGTCCGGCTGCTGCGCCCGGAAAACCTGGACCGCGATATGCTGGATGAACAGGCCCGCCGTGGCCTTGGCCTGACCCACCCCGACGACATCGTGATTTACACGCCATAAGCGGCGCCCAAAGCCCCTCAAACCGGATAACTATTGCGCACCAACAGGTTGCCCCGTGCGCTTGTGCGCGGCCCGGTACAATCCCTTAATATTGAATTAATCGTTATGCAGTTAATTTTTAAATTCTCCTTGTATTACAAGGAGTTTTGGCGTTTCAATATCGTTTGAAAGCGTCGACAATGATCAATTGCGAATGAGGCTGTCATGGCGAAAGCGGCGAAGTCCAAGGCTGTTGGCACGAAGACCGAAGCTCTAAAAGCGACAAAATCACCCGCCCGCCGCCGCAAGGCGCCACCACCGCCCGCCATCACCAAGGACAATGCCGAGGAAGCCCTGGGCTTCTACCGCCAGATGCTGCTGATCCGCCGCTTCGAGGAAAAGGCCGGGCAGATGTACGGCATGGGCCTGATCGGCGGTTTCTGCCATCTCTATATCGGCCAGGAAGCCGTGGTTACCGGCATGCAGGCGGCCATTGACGAGGGCGACACGCAACTGACCAGCTACCGCGATCACGGCCACATGCTGGCCTGCGGCATGGATGCCAAGGGCGTGATGGCGGAACTGACCGGACGCATCGGCGGCTATTCCAAGGGCAAGGGCGGCTCCATGCATATGTTCAGCCAGGAAAAGAATTTCTTTGGCGGCCATGGCATCGTCGGGGCCCAGGTGCCCATCGGCGCCGGCCTGGGCTTTGCCCACAAATACAAGGACAATGGCCGCATCTCGCTGACCTACTTTGGCGACGGCTCCGCCAACCAGGGCCAGGTCTACGAAGCCTTCAACATGGCGGCGCTGTGGCAGTTGCCGGTGATTTTCATTGTCGAGAACAACCAATACGCCATGGGTACGGCGGTGGGCCGGGCCTCGGCTCAGACGGAGCTGTACCGCCGTGGCGAAAGCCTGGGCATCCCCGGTGTGCAGGTTGACGGCATGGATGTGTTGGCCGTCAAGGCGGCCGGTGACGAGGCGGTCAAGCATGTGCGCGGCGGCAAGGGCCCTATTCTGATGGAGATGAAGACCTATCGCTATCGAGGCCATTCCATGTCCGATCCGGCCAAATACCGCACCAAGGAAGAGGTGCAGCGGGTCCGGGCCGAGCGTGACCCCATCGACCACCTGCGCGAGATGATCCTGGCCGCCGGCGCCGCCGACGAGGCGGCGTTGAAGGCCCTGGACCGGGAGGTCAAGGATATCGTCACGGAGGCGGCGGAATTCGCGCAAAACAGCCCCGAACCCGATCCAGCGGAACTGTACACAGACATTTTGGTGGAGGTCTAGAGCATGCCCGTCACCATAACCATGCCCGCGCTTTCCCCTACCATGACCGAAGGCACCCTGGCCAATTGGCTGGTCGCCGAGGGCGAAAGTGTCAACCCCGGCGACATGATCGCCGAGATCGAGACCGACAAGGCCACCATGGAAGTCGAAGCGGTGGAGGAAGGCGTGGTCGGCAAGATCCTGGTCCCTGCGGGTACCGAGAACATCGCCGTCAATACGCCCATCGTGATCCTGCTGCTGGACGGCGAGGACGCATCCGCCATTGATGGCGCTGCGGCCAGCCCCGCGCCATCTCCAGTTTCGGCCCCGCCCCCTGCCGCTGGACCAGCGCCCGCGCCCGTTTCCGTCGCGGCGGCCCCGGCGGTTGCCGCCCCACCAACAGCCGCGCCGATTGCCGAAGCGATTGTGGAGGATAACCTGCCGCCAGGCACTGAAATGGCTACCATGACCGTGCGTGAAGCCCTGCGCGATGCCATGGCGGAGGAAATGCGCGGCGACGGCGATGTCTTTCTGATGGGAGAAGAGGTCGCGGAATACCAGGGCGCCTACAAGATAAGCCAGGGTCTGTTGGAAGAATTCGGGCCACGCCGGGTGATCGACACACCGATCACCGAACATGGCTTCACCGGCCTGGCGGTCGGCGCCGCCTTTGGCGGCCTGAAGCCCATTGTCGAGTTCATGACCTTCAACTTCGCCATGCAGGCGATCGACCAGATCATCAATTCGGCGGCCAAAACCCGCTATATGTCCGGCGGGCAAATGGGCTGTCACATCGTCTTTCGAGGCGCCAACGGCATCGCCTCCCGCGTCGCGGCCCAGCATTCGCAATGCTATGCCTCGTGGTATGCCCATTGTCCGGGCCTCAAGGTGGTCTCGCCCTACAGCGCGGCGGACGCCAAGGGCCTGTTGAAAAGCGCCATCCGCGACCCGAACCCGGTGGTATTTCTGGAAAACGAGTTGATGTACGGCCATTCCTTCGAGGTGCCGGTGCTGGACGACTACACGGTGCCCATCGGCAAGGCGCGGGTGGCTAGGCCAGGCAGCGATGTCACCATCGTGGCCTTTTCCATCGCCGTCGGCTGGGCCCTGGAAGCAGCAGATGCCCTGGCGGCGGAAGGCATCTCGGCCGAGGTGATCGATCTTCGTTCGGTGCGGCCGCTGGATTTGCCCACGGTTTTGCAATCGGTACGCAAAACCAACCGCTGCGTCACGGTGGAGGAAGGCTGGCTGGCCTGCGGCATCGGCGCCGAACTGTCCGCGCGGATCATGGAACAGGCCTTTGACGAGCTCGACGCGCCCGTGACACGGATCGGCGGCGCGGACGCGCCCATGCCCTATGCGGCGAATTTGGAAAAACTGTACATACCGGATGCCGCCGCCATCGCCGCCGCAGCCAAGGCCGTCTGCTACCGCTAATTCTTGAGGCAAGAGCCAATAACGGGAAAACAAGCCATGCCCATCACCATCACCATGCCCGCCCTATCGCCCACCATGACCGAGGGAACCTTGGCCAAATGGCTTTTAAAAGAGGGCGATGCGGTACGATCCGGCGACATGCTGGCGGAGATCGAAACAGACAAGGCGACCATGGAGGTCGAGGCCGTCGATGAAGGCGTCCTGGCCCGAATATTGGTCGCGGAAGGCACCGAGGGCGTGCCGGTGAACGCGCCCATCGCGATATTGTTGGAAGAAGGGGAGGACGCCTCCGTGCTTGAAGACGCCACATCCGAACCCGCCGCCGTTACGGCCCCAGCTGCAGCGGCGGCAGCCCCTGCCCCTGAAGCTGCTCCAGTAGCTGCTCCGGTAGCGGCGGCCGCGCCGGCGGCGCCCGTTGCCTCCGCCGGCGGACGCATCCTGGCCTCGCCCCTGGCCCGGCGCATGGCCGGCCAGGCGGGATTGGACCTGGCCGCAGTCAGCGGCAGCGGCCCGCGCGGGCGGATCGTCAAAGCGGATATCGAGGCAGCCATGGCAGCAGGCGGTGCACCCGCGCCCGCCGCCGCACCTGTTGCGGCCCCAGTCGCGGCATCTGCTCCTACACCGGCGGCAGCCGCGCCGGCTGCCGATGCCTCGCCATTCGAGGGCGAGTTCGAGCTGCAGGCCCTGTCAACCATGCGCAAGACCATCGCCCGGCGCATGAGCGAGTCCAAACGCGAGGCACCGCATTTTTATATGACCGTGGATTGCGAGTTGGATGCCCTGTTGGCCCTGCGCAAGGATTTGAACGAACGGGCCGGGGACGCTTTCAAATTGTCGGTCAACGACCTGGTGATCAAGGCCGCCGCCGTGGCCCTGATGAAGGTCCCCGCCGCCAATGCCGGTTATTCCGAAGGCGGAATAAAGCTTTATAAGTCTGCCGATATTTCCGTTGCCGTGGCCTCCGATCGCGGCTTGATCACACCAGTAATCCGCAACGCCAACGGCAAGGGCCTGGAGGCGATCTCGACGGAAATGCGCGAATTGGCGCAAAAGGCCAATGACGGCAAGCTGATGCCGGAAGACTACCAGGGCGGCAGCTTCTCCATCTCCAACCTGGGCATGTACGGCGTCAAACAGTTCGATGCGGTGATCAACACACCGCAAGCCTGCATTCTGGCCGTCGGCGCCGGTGAACAGCGCGCCGTGGTCAAGGACGGCGCCCTGGCCATTGCGACTGTGATGTCCGTCACACTTTCCGTGGATCATCGGGCTGTGGACGGCGCCATCGGGGCTCAATTCCTGGCGGCCTTCAAGGGCCTGATCCAGGATCCCATGACAATGCTGCTGTAGGAGAGCCGCCATGGCCGAACAGCAATTTGATCTGGTCGTCGTTGGCGGCGGACCAGGCGGCTACGTGGCCGCGATCCGGGCCGCGCAGCTGGGCATGGACGTTGCCCTGGTTGAGCGGGAGCATCTGGGCGGCATCTGCCTGAACTGGGGCTGCATCCCGACCAAGGCCCTGCTGCGCTCGGCCGAGGTCTATCATCTGGCTAAAACCTCGTCGCAATATGGTTTTAAAATCAATGATATAGAAATTGATCTTAATGCAATAGTTCAACGCAGTCGAAAAATCGCCAAGCAGCTAAACGGCGGCGTCGGGCATCTGTTGAAGAAGAACAAGGTCGAGGTGCTAACCGGCCACGCTCGTCTATTGGGCAAGGGCCGCCTGGCGGTTGAGGTGGACGGCACGGCGGTGATGGAGCTAAGCGCCAAGAACATTATCCTGGCCACCGGCGCCCGCGCGCGGGATCTGCCGGGCATGGAGGCGGACGGAAAGCAGATCTGGAGCTACCGTCACGCCCTGGTCGCCGATACCATCCCAAAGCGGCTTCTGGTCGTCGGCTCTGGCGCCATTGGCATTGAATTCGCCAGTTTCTTCAACACCCTGGGGGCGGACGTCACGGTCGTCGAGGTGCTGGACCGCGTACTGCCCGTGGAAGACGCGGAAATCTCGGCCATGGCCCACAAGGCCTTTGAAAAACAGGGCATGCGGCTATTGACCGGGGTGCAAGTCAAGCGACTGAACAAGGCCCCCGACGGCGTCACCGCCAGTATCGAGTTGCCTGATGGCAAGAGCGAAGCGATCACCGCCGACCGGGTTATCATGGCGGTCGGCATCGTCGGCAACGTCGAGGATATCGGGCTGGAAAATACCCAGGCAGTGGTGGACCGCAGCCATGTGGTGGTCGATCCTTGGCTGGCTACCGGAGAACCCGGCCTGTATGCCATCGGCGATCTGGCGGGGCCGCCCTGGCTGGCGCACAAGGCCTCCCACGAAGGCGTCATCTGTGTCGAAAAAATCGCCGGCGTGACCGATGTGCATCCGCTGAACCCCATGAACATTCCCGGCTGCACCTATTGTCAGCCACAGATCGCCTCCGTCGGCCTAAGCGAGGCGGCGGCGGAGGCGGCGGGGCACAAGGTGCGCGTGGGCCGCTTCCCTTTCATTGGCAACGGCAAGGCCATCGCTCTGGGCGAACCCGAAGGCATGATCAAGACCGTGTTCGACGCGGCCACGGGCGAATTGCTGGGCGCGCACATGATCGGACCGGAGGTGACGGAACTGATCCAGGGCTATGCGGTGGCGCGCAGCATGGAAAGCACCGAGGCCGAATTGCTGCACACGGTCTTCCCTCACCCCACATTATCCGAGGCGATGCACGAATCCGTGCTTGACGCCATGGGCCGAGCCATCCATTTCTAGGGCTGATCCAACAATGATGGGCCAAGGCAGCTAAAAAGCATGGCTGATAGCAATCTAACAGCAGCGCAATTGCGCCATCCGGAAAAACGCAACCGCCCGGACAATGCGCCGCGCCGCAAGCCGCCCTGGATCCGCGTCAAGGCGCCCAACGGCAAGACCTATTTCGAGACCCGCAATCTGATGCGGGACAACAACCTGCATACCGTCTGCGAGGAGGCCGCCTGCCCCAATATCGGCGAATGCTGGGGCAAGCGCCATGCCACCATGATGATCATGGGCGATACCTGCACCCGGGCCTGCGCCTTTTGCAATGTCAAAACCGGCCGGCCCGGCAAATTGGACGCCGAGGAACCCGAAAACGTAGCTAAAGCAGTCAAAACTCTTGGTCTGCGCCACGTGGTGATCACTTCGGTGGATCGAGATGATCTGGATGACGGCGGGGCTGGACATTTCGCCCAGGTCATCGCCAAAATACGGGCCCTGGCGCCCAAAACCACGATCGAAGTGCTGACACCGGATTTTCTGGGCAAGGATGGCGCCTTGGAGGTCGTCGTGGCGGCGCGCCCGGATGTCTTCAATCATAATCTCGAAACGGTGCCGGGCCTGTACCCCCAGGTCCGTCCCGGCGCCCGCTATTTCAACTCCCTGCAATTGCTGGCCAGGGCCAAGGAGCTGGATGGCAATATATTCACCAAATCCGGCATCATGGTGGGCCTGGGCGAGGAACGCCAGGCGGTGCATCAGGTGATGGACGATCTGCGCGCGGCGGACGTTGATTTCCTGACCATTGGGCAGTATCTGCAACCCACGCCCAAGCATCATCCGGTGGCCGATTTCGTTACGCCGGAACAGTTCGCCGCCTATGAGAAAGCGGCGCGGGGCAAGGGTTTTTTGCTGGTGGCGGCGACGCCGCTGACCCGGTCTTCGTATCATGCGGACAGTGATTTCGCCGAACTGGCCCGCCGCCGTCAGGCGACAGCTTAATGCCCACCCATGCGGAAAAGAAAATTCTGCCCTACACCCAGGAACAGATGTTCGATCTGGTCGCCGATATCGAGCGCTATCCCGAATTTCTGCCCTGGTGCGTGGCCTGCCGGGTGACCAAGGTCGAAGGCCCGGTGATCTGGGGCGATCTGATGGTCGGATTCAAGGTCTTTCGCGAAAAATTCACTTCGAAAGTCACCCTGCACGCGCCTGGGCGCATCGATGTGGAGTATATCGACGGTCCCTTTCGTTATCTGAACAACCACTGGCAATTCAATCCGACGACGGATGGCCAGAGCACGGAGGTGGATTTCTTTATCGATTTCGAATTCCGCTCCCGCATGCTGCAGGCGGTCGCCAGCACGGTGTTCAACGAGGCGGTACGCCGCATGGTCGGCGCCTTTGAAACCCGCGCCGGGGCCATTCATACAAAAGCGCCGCCAACCACAAGCCCATAGACGGAACCGTTTAACGGAACTGTGCTAGGGTTGGCAAAACGAAGCCGCAGACGAGGATATGCCATGAGCAACGCCAGCGAAGTTCAAGATCTTGGACCGGTTATCGAGATTGAGAGCGGTCAGATCGAGGGCCTAAGCCTCGACGGCGTCGATGCCTTCAAGAATATTCCCTTCGGCGCCGACACGGGCGGGGCCAACCGCTTTCGCCCGCCCCAGCCGGCGCCGGCCTGGAACGGCGTGCGCCCGGCCCTGGAATTCGGGCCTCGGGCGCCCCAGGATCCGAACCGGGTGGACAGACTGAAAGGCGGCTTCGAGACGCCGATGTCCGAGGACTGCCTGAACCTGAATGTCTGGCGGCCCAGTTCAGCTAATGCCGCGGGCGCATCCGGCATGCCCGTGATGGTCTATATCCATGGCGGCGGTTTCCTCTATGGCAGCGCCAATCACATTGCCCATGACGGCGGCATTCTGGCCCGGCGCGGCAATATGGTGGTGGTCAGTATCAACTACCGCCTGGGCGTCCTGGGCCTGCTGTCCCACCCCTGCCTGCGCGACCCAGACACCGGACATGACGGCAACTGGGGCTTTCTCGATCAGATCGCCGCCCTGCAATGGGTCAACCGTAATATCGCCGCGTTCGGCGGTGATGCGGACAATGTCACCATCGTCGGCCTGTCGGCGGGCGGCGGCAGCGTCGGAGCCCATTGTATCAGCCCCCAATCGCGGCCCCTGTTCCGCCGGGCCGTGGTGCAAAGTAGCTCTCCCCTGCCGACGCCGCGCTCGGATCATGACGCGGCGGCGGAAACCCTGCTGGCCGAGCTTGGCGCCCCGGCTGACCTTGCCGCCCTGCAAGCCATCGACCGCAAAGCCATTCAGGCCGCACAGGCAGGCTGGACGGCGAAGCTGCAAAACGGCCGCACCGCGCCGCGTCCCATGGTGGATGGCGAACTGCTGCCCTATTGGCCGGACGAGGCCATGGCGGCAGGGCTGATGGACGGTCTGGACCTGTGGGTCAGCCACACGCGCGACGAAGCCACGGTATTCGCCACGAACATGGCGCCCGACGCCATCCCTCGAGACGACGAACAACTGCGCGCCGCCCTGGCCAAGGCCGGCCTGGATGGCGATAGGCTAATTCCCGCCTACCGCGCCGCCCGTCAGGCAAGGGGCGAGGCCGACGACACCTGGGACATATGGATCGCCATGCACACGGACCGTCTGATCCGGGTACCGTCGATCAACTTCCTGGCAGATCATGCCAGGCGCGGCAATAATGCCTGGGCCTGCATGGTGACCCGGGAATGCGACTGGGTGCCGCCCGTGCCCGGCGACAAGGCCCTGGGCGCCTGCCATGTGGTCGACCTACCCTTCATGTTCGGCAGTTTGCATGCCACACCAGAGCTGGAACGTCTGGCCGGCGGCGCGCCCGGCGCCGATGACTTGGCTGAAATCGTCCAGGATGCCTACATCGCCTTCTGCCATAGCGGCAGCCCGGTGACGGAAAAACTGTCCGCCTGGCGCCCTTATGACGGCGAGAAACGTTCCACCATGCTGCTGGGCGATGACCTGCTGGCCCTGGACGATCCCATGGGAGAAGAGCGGCGCCTGATGACCGAGGCATTGGCGGGCGCATAGGCCCATTCTTTCTTTCAAGCTTTAGCGTAGGAGTAAACAGACATGCAGACAGTGGCACCGGAAAGCGTGGGCTTGTCAGCCGAGCGCCTGGAGAAAATGACCTCGTGGATGGAGCGGCAGGTCAGTTCGAACCGGCTGGCGGGGTTGTCCGCCATGATCCACCGGCGCGGCCAATGCGCCTATTTCAACTGCACCGGCGAAATGGATAGGGAGGCCGGCAAGGCGGTTGCGGAAGATACGCTCTTCCGGATCTACTCCATGACCAAGCCGATCACGGCGGTAGCGGCGATGATCTGTTACGAGGATGGGCATTTCCAGCTTGATGATCCAATCGCCAAATTCCTGCCGGAATTCACCGATATGCAGGTCTGGGACGGCAACCCGGATGCCCTGAATACGGTGCCGGCGGAGGGCTATATTACCGTGCGTCACCTGATGACCCACACCGCCGGTTTCTCCTACGAGTTCATGGAGGCGACACCGGTCGAGGCCTATTACCGGGAGCACAAGATCAGCTTCAACCCTGGCCGGCAGAGCGAGAAGGGCCACGACCTGGCCGCCATGACAACGCTTTTGGCGCAGGCACCTTTGGTCCGCCAGCCCGGCAGCGGCTGGGGCTATTCGGTCTCCATCGATGTGCTGGGGCGCTTGGTCGAGGTTTGGTCGGGCCAGTCGCTGGACAAGTTTTTCGAGGAGCGGATTTTCCAGCCCCTGGCCATGACCGACACCGCCTTCTCGGTCCCGGCGGACAAACAATCGCGCTTCGCCGCCTGTTACGAACCGAGCAGCGGCGGCGGCCTGGGCGGGCTGAGCAGCCAGGATGCGGTCATCCGCAAAAGCGAGGGCATCGGCCTGAAACTGGCCGACGCGCCGGGCGACAGCCACTATCTGGAAACGCCGGATACCTTTTCGGGCGGCGGCGGTCTGGTCGGCACCATCGGCGACTATGGCCGGTTTTGCCAAATGCTGTTGAACAAGGGTGAGTTGGACGGCGTACGCATCCTGGGCAGCAAGACGGTGGAGTTCATGTCCGTCAACCATCTGCCCGAGAACAAGGACATGGCCGCCATGGGCCAGCCCATATGGAGCGAATCCAGCGCCGAGGGGATTGGCTATGGCCTGGGCATGGCGGTGGTGATCGACGCCGCCACAACGCAGTTGATCCGCTCAACCGGTGAGTATTTCTGGGGCGGGGCAGCCAGCACGGCGTTCTGGATTGACCCAGAGGAAGACATGTTCGCGGTCTTCATGACCCAACTGCTGCCCTCGTCCTTCTATCCGATCCGCGGCGAATTGCGCGTGGCGGCCTATCAGGCGCTGATCGACTAGGGCGCTTCGAGATGCCCGTCCCATAGATCCACGTTGACGCAGTCGGCGCCGGGGGCGTCGGGGCCCCACAGTTCTTGCGCCGAAAAGCGCACGCTGTAGATATTCTGGCCCACGCGATGGCCGGGGCCCTTGGAATTTTCATCGGCGAAGACAAAGACGCCGTGTTGCCGCTCCACCACGCCGCACTTGCCGCGCACATAGCGCGGCGCGCGGGTGTGATGGGTGGGGTGATAGTTTCGGACCCGCACCTGGTCGCCGACCGCGTACTTGGGCGTGATGTCGTCGTCCGTGGTGTAATCGGTGCCCCGGCCCAGTACCTCTTCAACGGCATCGGCCCGCAACACACGTTGCGCCAGGTCGTCAGGCAAGGGTGCGGCGGATTTGCCGCTGGCGATTTCCTCCGCCGTAACCAGGCCGGTTTGTAAAAGCAGTTTCTCCAGGCCCACCAGCCAAGTCTGATAATAGCTGTTGGCCAGATATTGCGCCGGCGGCTGGTTCTCGCGGGCATGGCGGGAGGTATCGATATTCCACTTGCCCATGGCACCCGCCGCCAGGTTCAACGCCAGCACCCGGCGTTCCCAGTCATAATGAAAAACCGGCTCGTCAATTTCGGCATCGATCGGGCCAAGGCCATGCATGCCGCCTAGATCATGGGCGCCGTTCATGGTCCAGCTACCTTCTCAACACCAATCATTGCGTTGCGCCCGACCAGGGCGGCAAGTTCCTCCTGGCTCATGCCTTCGGTGCCCTGGGGCCGTTCAGGCAGCACCAGATAGCGCAGCTCCGCCGTGGAGTCCCAAACCCGGACGGCGACATCCCCGCCAACCTCGGTGCCGAATTCACGCAGCACCCCGCGCGGATCCATCACCGCGCGGGAGCGGTATGGCGCCGATTTATACCAGGTCGGCGGCAGGCCCAGCACCGGCCAGGGATAGCAGGAACAGAGCGTGCAGACGACCAGGTTATGGACCTCCGCCGTGTTCTCGACCACGTACATATGTTCGCCCTGACGGCCATGATAGCCCATATCGGCGATGGCGGCGGTGGCATCCCGCAACAGCCATTCCTTGTAGTCGGGATCGGTCCAGGCCCGGGCGACCACGCGGGCGCCGTTCTGCGGCCCCACCTTGTGCTCATAGGTCTGGATCAAGGCCTCCAGCGCGTCAGGATCAACCATGCCCTTGTCCAAGAGCAGGGATTCCAGGCTGCGGACACGCAGATCCGTATCGCTCAAATGGCTATGGTTCGGGTCGCTGTGGTCGTCGCTGTCGCTCATCGCAGGAATCCCCCATTCCCAAAATGCCCTAAATCAAAGGCCCCATACTAGAGACAGGCCTTCACGATGGGCCAGAAGTCGGCGGCGGTCAAGGAAGCGCCACCGACCAGGGCGCCGTCGACATTTTCCACCGCCATCAACTCATCCGCATTCGAGCCCTTGACCGAGCCGCCATAGAGCAGGCGCATCTTCACGCCGTCACCCTTGAAACGGCGTTTCAAGCGGCCTCGGATCGAGGCATGAACCGCCGCCACGTCCGCCGCCGTCGGCGTCAGCCCAGTGCCGATAGCCCAGACAGGCTCGTAGGCCACGACGGTGTTCTTAGCGGTGCAGCCTTTGGGCAGGCTGTCGGTCAACTGCTTGCCGATTACCGCCAGGGTCTGGCCCTTTTTGCGTTCGGCGCCCGTTTCGCCGATGCAGATGATGGCGCGCAGGCCGGCGCGATGGGCCGCCTCGGCCTTGGCGCGGACCTCCTTGCTGCTTTCGCCATGATCGGCCCGGCGTTCGGAATGGCCGACGATGACATAGCCGCAGCCCGCATCCTTCAGCATCTCGGCCGAGATATCACCGGTATGGGCGCCCGATATGTTGGCGTGGCAATCCTGGCCGCCGATGGTGATGCGGCTGCCCTTGGCGGCCTCGCGCAGAGGCGCCAGCAAGGGCGCCGGCGGGCAGATCAAAACATCACAGCCGGGCTTCTTTTCCTTGCCCATGCGGGTCGCCAGTTTTTTGGCCTCGCGCAGGGCGGCCGATTTCAGGCCATTCATCTTCCAGTTACCGGCGATCAGGGGGCGTACCTTGGCGGCCATATTGTTGTTTCCTTTTTCGGGATATCGATGAGATAACATGTAACAGATGACGGGCATGAAACGAGTGAAAAGTTTAGCGATTATGAAAACCACGGCAATATCCGAAGAGGCCATCAGCGACCATCTGTCGCGTCTGGACCGCGACGGCTTCACGGTGCTGGAAAACACCATTCCCAAGGATCTGCTGGCCGAGTTGAAAGCCGCCCTGACGGAGATCGAACGGGAGCACAATTTCGGCTACCGCGACACGGCCTTCGAAGGCACCCGAACGACGCGGATCTACAACCTGCTGGCCTATCACCCGGCCTTCGCCAAGATCCCGGTGTTCGACGGCGCCCTGCCGTTGATCGAGCGGATGCTGGACCCCGGCCTGCAACTATCGTCTCTTTCCGCGATCTGTCCCGGCCCGGGGCAAAAGCCCCAGCCCCTGCATTCCGATAGCCAGATGATCCCCCTGCCCCGCCCCCACGTGCCCATCGCGGTGAATTCCATGTGGGCCCTGAGCGATTTCCGGGAGGAAAACGGCGCCACCCGCATCGTGCCCGGCAGCCACAAGGCGGACCACGACCCGGATTACGATGGCACTTACGACAGCGTCTGCGCCGAAATGGACGCGGGCAGTATTCTGGTCTGGCATTCCACCCTGTGGCACGGCGGCGGCCATAACCGGAGCGAGGCCCGCCGCGACGGCATCGCCTGCTATTACTGCGCCGGTTGGATCCGCCAGCAGGAGAACCAGCAACTGGGCATCGATATGGAGCGCCTGCGCGCCTTCCCAAGACGCCTGCAGGAGCTGTGCGGATTTTCCGTTTATCGCGGTATCTATGGCCACATCGACAACGGAGATCCCATCGAACTGCTGGGCCGCGAACGTACGGGCAAAATGGTCTGGCAGGCCTCCGACGAGGTGCGAAAGCCCTGAATTTAGCCGGCAACGACTCGTCATCATCGGGATTGGCATACATGACGTAGTAGACTTCGTATTCTCATTGAACTCGGCTTCCGGAGCAAACAAGATGAATGAAACAGAACAGGATCCTGCTGAACTAAAAAGGGAACTCGTTCGACTGCGCCGATAGCCACAAGCACTTTCATGCAGCCGACTTGCGAAACCGAAATACCTGGAACCCGCGTTTGCGCTACAGTCCGGATCATCTCGCCGTCTTCCCACCGCCGACGAATTCGTCGCTTCTTCAGCATCCCTAAATCCACTTAGTGTCCACCAACGATGGTCGACACTATCGTCCCCCATCAGGCCGAGACCTTCGCAGAAATCGGAGTTTTCAAATAGGGAGGACACCGTACGCTTACACCCAAACCATGGATTGGGTCGGCAGAATTTGCCTGGACCCGGCAAAATTTGCCCGGTTTGGAAGGCAGAATTCGCCAACCCGGCAAAATCTGCCGGGCCCTGGGCAAGTATATATTTTTGCATATATCAAAAATATTATGGCCAATCAGTGATTTGTGAGATTTATATATCATTCGTCTGATTCTGGCATATTTGTTGCATTTCCGTTACCAGGCGCAAAACGCGCCGACCTGCAGATGCAGGTAACCTAGAAGAAGGAATGGTAGATATGCCTCTATCAATTAACACCAACCAAGGCGCGATGCTTGCACTGCAGAATCTCGCCAAAACCAACAA
>CAZPWJ010000070.1:0-25522 GCA_964590195.1 uncultured Rhodospirillaceae bacterium
GTCTGCGTCAACCGGATAGGCACGGAATGTTCATGTTGCCGGAATTCTCGCCACGCTGGATAGTATTGAGAAAAAAGTTAGTGTTTACGACAAAGCCTCCAGGAACGAGCGTTTCTCACAGTTGCAAAGGGGCGAGGCCCTCCGGATCTTGAACAAGATCGTCCCTATGGAGATTAGAGCCCGCTTCGAAGCCGCCGATGCCTTTGCAAGAGAAAAATGCATTGAACAGGCGAAGGCTCAATATGACTACATCATAGCGACCTTCGTCGGTTCTAATTACGCAGCGTACCGTCAGCGGGCTGAGATCTCGCTACTCAAGCTTATAGCGCCCTAGTATCCGAAGGTATTTCCGGAAGTCAGAGTTTTTAAATCAAAGCTTACGGGGCAAATCGATTGCGAAACCGAATGACATCGACTCCCTTTAATTCTTGCTAATTCCCACTACCAATAACCGCCATGGCTTCGACTTCGACCAGCAGTTCCGGCATGACCAGGGCGGGGGTGGCGACGGCGGTGGAGGCGGGGACGCCGTTGGGGAAGGCCTCGGTGCGGGCCTCGCCGAAATCGGCGTAGGTGGAAATATCGGTCAGGTAGGTGGTGATCTTGACCACATCGGCCATGCTGGCCCCGGCGGAGGCCAAGGCCTGTTCGATGTTTTGGAAAATCTGTTTTGATTGGGCGTAGACATCGCCCACGCCAACCACGATGCCCTCGCCGTCCAGGGCCACGATGCCGGACAATTGTACCGTATCACCCAGCTTTACCCCGGCGGAGATGTTGTATTTCTTGGTCCAGGCCCAGCCCGGATCGAGGCGCTCTTGCTTCATGCTGCTCTCCTTCGCATGGTTTCAATAACCCTACCCTTTAACAAGACATGACGAAACAATCAGGGCGAGATCCAGTCATCCATGAAATCTTCCCAGATTTTCTCGCCGATCAGGCAGTCATAGCTTTCTTCGATGTTGCGGACGTAGATCGGTCTGATTTCGGGCGGCGGTTTCGGCAGCGCCAGTTCCATGACCAGCTTGTGGCGAACGGCCAAGGGGAATTGCTGCCAATCGAATACCGGCAAAACAAAAGAACCCGGACCGCCCGTCACGCAATCACGGTAATAGTCGTCCAGATCGCGTAGGGAAAACCGGCTGCCCAGGCCTTCCCTGGTCATCAGGGGCAGGCCGTTGATCACGATGCCCCGTGCCAGGGCTTCGCCACGGGCCGCCAGGACGGGGCGGCCCTGGTTGTTCGGGCCGTCGCCGGAGATGTCGATGATCCGGCGGTACGATGCGAAACCGTTGCCGTCGAATTGCCGGGCGGCGAATTGCAAGGCGCCGGAGATCGAGGTCCGCCGCATGGATTGATCAAAATGCGCGGTCAGCCTGGCGGCGAAGGCTCTCGCGTCCGCCAGGCCGTTGATCAGCGTCCAATCGACGATGATCCGTTGCGACTTACTGCCGGCCCATTCCATATAAAGAACCGCGACCCGGCCCAGCATGCCGCCGGTGATGGCCGAAACAACCTCGCTGCTGGTCAAGGCGGCGGCATAGCCCCGGCGCTGGATTTCCAGTTCCCTCGGCGACATGGAGCGCGAGACATCCACCGCCAGGATCAGTTCCGCATCGACCTCCACCTCAGCGGCCTGGGCCTTGAGGGGCATGACCAGCAACGCGGCCATCAGGCCCAGAAGAACCGGGTCGAGCCGCGCAAACCTGCCACGGCGGATCGCCATTGCTCACGGCCCTAGCGGAGGTTGCGGCGTCATGCCGCCTCGAAACCCTTGACCATCGCCGCCCATTTCTCCACCGGGTCTTCATCGGGGATGGGGTAATAGGTCGCGATGCGCTCGACCAGGCCGGTGTAGCGCTGTTTCAACAACCCGCCCAATTTGCTGAAATCGGTTGAAACCGCGACCTCGGCCAACAATTTATCGGGCACCTTGTCGGTGATATTTTCGAAATCGCCGGCGCGCACCATGCCGCTCAATTCCTTGCCCAGATCCTCCAGGCCGTGGTGGCGCAACAAAGCCCGGTAGTTGGGCGTCGAGGCATAGAAGGCCACCTGTTCGCGGATCTGGCGCTCGGACGCGGCACGCTCGGCCTCGGTCTCGCCCAGGACGCAGAAGACGGAGGCGTGCAGGTCCAGATCATCGACCGATTTGCCTGACATTTTCGCCCCCTCGTCGATGGCGGGGCGGACGATGTCTTGCAGAAAGGCGGTGGAATGCATGGGGTGGACGTGGAAGCCGTCCGCCACCTCGCCCGCCGCCTGGCACATGCGCGGGTTCACGCCGGCGACATAGATCGGGATGTGCGGATGCTCGATGGCGCCGGGGACAAAGGCCGGGTTGGTCAGGATGAATTTATAGAACGGGCCTTCATACGACGGCTTCGTGCCGTTCTGGAAATTGTCGAATATGGCCCGCAGGCAGCGGATATAGTCGGTCAGCCGCGCCGCTGGATGTTCGAACGGCATGGCATAGCGCCGTTCGATATGGGCCCGCACCTGGGTGCCCAGGCCAAGATGAAAGCGTCCGCCCGAGGCCTGTTGCAGATCCCAGGCCGCCTGGGCCGTGGCGAAGGGGCTGCGGCCAAAGGCGACGGCGATATTGGTGCCGATCTGGATCTTGTCCGTGGCCATCGCGGCGGCCATCAGGGGCAGGAACGGATCGTGGCCGGCCTCGAAACTCCAGACCGCATCGAAACCCATGGCCTGCATACGCCGGGCCATATCAGCGGCCTTGCCCGGATACAGGCTGCCCAGTTGCGCATCGATCTTCATGGCTCTCACTCCCACTCTAAATTACGCCGTCTTCACGAAACGCCTCGATAGCCGCCGCGTCATAGCCCAGTTCGGCCAGCACTTCGTCCGTATGCTGGCCCAGGCGCGGCCCGGCGGAGGTGACTTTCGGCTCTCCGTCCGAGGCGTGGAAGCCGGCGGTCGTCATGGTCAGGTCGCCCTCCACACCGGGCGGGGCGGGCACGGTGGCCAGGATGCCGCGATGTTCCAGCTGGGGAAATTCCATCAGCTGGGTCAGGCTGTTGACCGGCGCGGTGGGGATGCCTTCACTGCCCAGCTTTTCGATCCAGTGGGCCGTGGTCTCGCCCGCCAAGACTTCGCCGATCAGGGCCTTGACCTCATCGTTGTGTTCAACCCGGCCTTGAGAGGTGGCAAAGCGCGGATCGTCGCCCCATTCGGGCTTGCCCAGGGCATGCACCAATGTCGCCGTCATCTTGTCGGTAATCACGCTGACCTGCATATAGCCGTCCTTGGTGGGCCAGGTATTCGCCGTGCCCTGAAAGGTGGGCGAGGTATTGCCCACCAGCTCCGGCTCCTCCCTGGTGGCGAGAAATTTGTTCAGATTGGGGCTCATGATGGTCATGGCGCTGTCCAGCATGGAGACGTCCAGGTGCTGCCCTTCGCCGGTGTGTGTGCGCCGAAAGAGCGCCGAGGAAATGGCGAAGGCGGCGGTGATGCCGGTGGAGATATCGGCGGGCATATAGCCCGCCCGCATGGGCCCGCTGTCGGGCGTGCCGGTAATGCCCATCATGCCGGAAACCGCCTGGATGGCGCCGTCGAAGGCACCCTTGCCCGCCATCGGCCCCTGCTGGCCATAGCCGGAGACGGAACAATAGATGATGTCCGGCTTGATGGCGCGGACCTCGTCATAGCCATAGCCCAGGCGCCCGATCACCCCAGCCTTGAAATTCTCCAGCAGAACATCCGCATCGGCGAGAAGGCGGTGAATGATTTCGTTGGCTTTGGGATGTTTTAGATCAACGGTTATGCTGCGCTTGTTGGCGTTCACCCCCATGAAGCCGGGAGAAAGCTTCAGATCGGCCAGTTTGTTGTTGGCCATGGTGGTGCGCATCATATCGCCCTCGCCGGGCTGCTCAACCTTGATCACGTCCGCACCCA
The DNA here is from genome assembly GCA_964590195.1 of uncultured Rhodospirillaceae bacterium. Taxonomy (GTDB): domain Bacteria; phylum Pseudomonadota; class Alphaproteobacteria. Next base: position 3,913 of record CAZPWJ010000070.1, read on the forward strand.
GCATGGCCAACTGCCCGGACGCGAAGGGCCCTGCCAGGACCTGGGAAAAATCAATAATGCGGATACCCTCGAAAGCTTGCGTCATTCGTAGCACTCCTGAACCTGAATCAAATTATACCGTCATCGCGAAAGGCCTGAATGGCGTTAGCATCATAACCCAGCTCGCTCAGCACTTCGTCCGTATGCTGGCCCAGGACCGGCCCGGCGGTCTTGCCAGTTGGCTCGCCGCCCGAGGCATGGAAGCCCGCGCCGGGCACGGTAATCTCGCCTTCCATGCCTTTTGGTGCAGGCAGGGTCATCAGTATGCCCCGGTGTTCCAACTGCGGAAAATCCATCAACGCCGCCATGTCATGGACCGGGCCCACGGGCACGCCGGCCGCGCCGAGGCGCTGCATCCAGACAGCGGTGGTTTCCGTGGCCAGAATGGCGCCGATTTCGGCATTGACCTCGTCCTTGTGATCGACCCGGGCCTGGTCCGTGGCGAAGCGAGGGTCGTCGGCGAGTTCGGGCCGGTCAAAGGCCGTGCACATCTTTTTGATCATGGAATTGGTGATCACGGTCATCTGTACATGGCCGTCCTTGGTGGCCCAGGTATCGGCGCTGCCCTGATAGGTGGGCGAGGCGTTGCCCACGCGCTCGGGCGCCATGTCCGCGATCAGGTAGTTCGAAATCACCGGGTTCAACATGGTCATGGCGCTGTCCAGCATGGCAACGTCCAGATGCTGGCCCTCGCCCGTACGGGACCGCCTGAACAGGGCCGAGGCGATGGCGTAGGAGGCGGTAATGCCGGTTGAAATATCGACCGGCATATAACCCACCCGCAATGGCCCGCTTTCCGGCGTGCCAGTCACGCTCATCATGCCCGAGGCGGCCTGAATGGCGCCGTCATAGGCTGCCTTGCCCGCCATGGGGCCCTGCTGGCCATAGCCCGAGATGGAGCAGTAGATGACGTCGGGCTTGATGGCGCGGACATCTTCATAGCCATAGCCGAGGCGGTCGATAACGCCGCCCTTGAAGTTCTGTATCACCACATCGGCGCCCGCCAGCAGACGGTGCAGGATGTCCTTGGCCGCCGCGCTTTTCAGATCGACGGTGATCGCGCGTTTGTTGGTGTTGACGCCCAAATAGGCCGGTGCCAGCTGGATTTCCGCCAATTCCTCGGTCGACATCATGGCGCGCATCTGATCGCCCACGCCGGGCTGTTCGATCTTGATCACGTCGGCGCCCAGCAGGGCCAACTGCCCCGCCGCGAAAGGCCCAGCCAGCACCTGGGAAAAATCAATTACGCGGATGCCTTCAAAGGCTTGTGTCATTCTTTACACTCCTGAACCCGTATCTATGGCATTATTTCATAAGGTATGGGGGAAGAGGCGGCAATGGCGAACCCGGACATAGCAAGCTGGTTGGCGGAACTGGGCCTGGACGATTACGTCGATGTCTTTGCGGAGAACCGCATTGATTTTGACGTCCTGGGCGATCTTGAAGAGGCGGACCTGCGTGAGCTGGGCCTCGCACTGGGCGACCGTAAGCGCCTGTTGAAAGCGATCGATGGTCTGACGGCGACGGCGGAACCCGCCAGTGCGCCGGCCGCACCAGCGCCCGCACCACCACCAACACCAGCACCCGCACCAGCGCTTACACCCGCCGCTGCGCCGGAGGGCGAGCGCCGCCAGGTCGCGGTGCTGTTTGCCGATATCTCCGGCTTTACCCGTCTGGCGGCGGAGCGCGATGCCGAGGAAGTGCATCAAATGCTGAACCGGTTTTTTGCCGCCGTCGATACGGTGGTGCATGATTTTGGCGGCAGCGTGGACAAACATATCGGCGATGCGGTGATGGCCGTCTTCGGTGCGCCGGTGGCCCATACGGACGATCCCGAACGTGCCGTGCGCGCCGCCTTGGCGGTCCATGCCGCCGCCGCCGAGCTGGACCCGCCGATGCGGGTGCATGCCGGTGTCGCATCGGGCCAGGTGGTGGCTTCCAGCACCGGCAGCGCGGCCCATCTGGAATACACCGTGACGGGAGAGACGGTAAATTTGGCCTCGCGCCTGACCGACCTGGCGACGGCGGGTGAAACCTTGATTTCGGGCGGCGTGCATAACGCAATTGGCGACCGTTTGAATGGCGAAAGCCTGGGCGAAAAAAGTCTGAAGGGATTGTTGGACCCGGTCGTGGTCTGGCGGGCCGATGGCCTGGCCGAGACACCGTCATTTGTCGAAGGGCAATTCATAGGGCGAACGGGAGAGGTCGCGAAGTTCAATGCCGCTCTTGAAGCAACCCTGCGCAATGGCCAGGGCCAGACGCTGTTCATTCGCGGTGAAGCCGGTATCGGCAAAACCCGGCTGCTGCATGAATTCCAGCGCCTGGCGGGTGAGAGCGGCTTTCAGAGCCACGGCGGCAAGCTCTGGATTTTGGTGTCGGCGGGGGCCAGGACGCGATCCGTGTGCTGCTGCGTGGGCTGTTGGGCCTGGGGCCGGGGGCGGGCCACAATCTGCGCACGGAGGCGGCTGAACGGGTCGAGGAAGAAGGCCTGATCGCGCCGGAGCAGCGCATGCTGTTGAATGATCTGTTGAACCTGCCACAGGCTGGCGAGCAGCGCGCCCTCTACGAAGCCATGGACAACGATCAGCGCAAGCGGGGCCGGGTGGAAACCTTGATCGCTCTGGTCAAGGGGTTGTCGGCCCGCGCACCGTTATTGCTGCGTTTGGAGGATTTGCATTGGGCGGCACCCGCGCTGTTGGATTATCTGACCGGGTTGGTGATTGCCGCTGCCGATCATCCGGTGTTGTTGTTATTGACCTCGCGCTTGCAGGCCGACCCGCTTGGCCCCAACTGGCGCGCGGGGATCGGGGCCGCGCCTTTTCAAACCATGGACCTTGGCCCGCTCAGTTCGGACGAGGCCCGTGATCTGGTGTTTGATTTCGAAGGCGTGGATGGCGCCCGCGCCGCTGCCTGTATCGCCCGCTCGGGCGGTAATCCGCTGTTCCTGGAGCAGCTGTTGCGCAGCCCCGACGCCGGCGACGGCCAAGCCATTCCGGGATCGGTGCAAAGCGTGGTTCAAAGCCGTATTGACGGCTTGTCGGGCGCTGATCGGACGGCCTTGCAGGCGGCCTCGGTTCTGGGCCAGCGCTTTGCCCTGGACGCCCTGCGTTTTATTGCCGGCGATGCGGCCTACGAGCCCGATAATCTGTTGCGCTATGATCTGGTTCGCAGATCCGAGGGTGGCTATCAGTTTTCTCATGCCTTGTTCCGCGACGCGGTACACAGCTCGTTCCTGAAAGGCCGGCGGCAGGAGCTGCATTTGCGCGCCGCCGACTGGTACCAGGACCGCGACGTGGTGTTGTATGCCCAGCATCTTGGCGAGGCGGAAAGTGACCGGGCCCCGCTTGCCTATCAACGCGCGGCACGGGCCGAAGCGGCGGCCTATCGTGTTGAAAGTGCGTTGGCGCTAGTGGAACGCGGGCTGGCCTTGCTGTCGGCGGGCGCCGATCGCTACGATCTGTTGGCGCATCGGGCCGATTTGTTGCGTGAATTGGGCCGCCCGGCGGACGGCTTGGAGGCCTGGGAAGAAGCCCTGGCCCTGGCGGAGACGGATCGGCAGCGCTGTCTGGCCTGGATCGGCATCGCGGCGGCGGACCGCCTGATGGGCCGTGGCGACCGTGGCTTGAACGTCCTGGATCAGGCCGAGGCGGTGGCCCGGGCCGAAGGCATGGAAAAGGAACTGGCGGAGATTTTCTGCAATCGCGGCGCCGCCGCTTTCATCTCGGGCAAATTCGAACAATGCCTGGAATTTCATCATCAGGCGCTCAGCCATGCCAGGGCGGCCGGCAGCTACGAGTGGGAGGCCGCCGCCCTGGGCGGCGTCGCCGATGCGGAATATGGCCGTGGCCGCATGCGCAACGCGCTGGACAATTTCGAAAGCAGCTTTGCCCTCTGCCGGGCGCATGATTTGTTGCATATCGAGGTGCGCAACAGCTTCATGCCCGGTGTGACCGGGCGCTATATCGAGGCCCAGGATGCCGCCATCGCGAAATTGCAGTCCGCCGCCGAACTGTCGGACCGTATCCACAATGTGCGCGTGGCCATGATGGCGCGGATGATCATGGGCGAAATCTATATAGACATGGCGGATTTCAACGCCGCCGAGGTGCCATTGCGGGAGGCCTTGGCCATCGCGCGCTCGCTGGGTAATCGCCGCATAGAGCTATACGTATTGTACGAACAGGCCCGCAATGCCCATGGCCGGGGACAGCATGGCGAGGCCTCGGAGATTTTGGCCAAGGCCATTGCGATTGGCCGGGACACCGGCATTCATTTCCATGGGCCGCGGCTGTTCGCATTACAGGCCCGCTTCGCCGATGATGCCGCCGCCTGCCACGAGGCACTGGCGGAGGGCGAGGCTCTGGTCCGTGACGGCGCCAACGCGCACAATGTGTTGTGGTTTTACCGCGATGCCATCGATGCCTGCCTGAAGATTGGCGATGCCGACGAGGCGCGCCGCCATGCCGATGCGCTGATCACGTTCACGGCGGAGGAAGCCTTGCCTTGGGCGGATTTCTTCGCCGCGCGCGGGCAGGCCCTGGCGGACTGCCTCGAAGGCCGGGGCGATGATGAAATGTTGGCGCGGGTTTATGCCCAGGGCCGGGACCTCGGCCTGTTGATCGGCCTGCCGGATATTGAGACCGCGCAGGCAAAACTGCAATGAGGCCGCAATCATGACGGTGGAAGAACGAGCACGGACTTTTCTCGATAATTGGTACAGCGCCGTGGCGGCGGAGGATATCGCGGCCATCGCCGAAACCTTGGCCGACGATGCGGAAATCTCCTCGCCCGCCTATTGGGCCCCGAAGGGGCCAAAGGCTTATGTCGTTGGCGTCTTGACCGGGGTCATGGGGGCGTTCGAGGATTTTCGCTACGAGGGGGAATGGCTTGACGGTCCGGAGCTGATTTTGGAATTCAGCGCCCGTATTGGCGAGGTGAATCTGCGCGGTATTGACCGCATCAGCCTGGACGACAATGGTAAATTGCGGCATATCGAGGTGATGGTGCGCCCTATCAATGGCCTGATGGCGCTGGCGGCGAAAGTCGGCGAACATCTGGCGAAAGACAACTGACGGCGATATTGGAGAATACTTGATGAAAGAGACATTACAGGCGGGCCTGAAGATTACGCGCCGCTATAACGTGGACAAGGACAAGACCATTGATTTCATGGGCGACGAGTTGCGGGTCTATGCCACGCCCATGATGGTGATGGATGTGGAGCGGACCTGCCTTGAGTTGATGAGCGAACACGCCGACGAAGGCGAAAGTTCCGTCGGCGCCCGGGTCGAGATTGACCATATGGGTCCGACCCTGATGGATATGTGGATCGAGGTGCGGGCCGAGGTGGTCGAGGTCAAGGGCCCGAAAGTGGTCTTCGACGTGGAGATCCATGATGCTCTAGATCAGGTCGGCAAGGCACATCACATCCGCTTCATGATCGACAAGGGCGGTCAGCAGGGCCGGTTGGAGAAAAAACGCGCCAAGGCCAAAGAAGCCGGCGCGCTATAACCCGGCGCTATAACTTAGTCAGGATCGATGGCCAGCAGCCAGCTGCGGGCCTCTTCGACGCTGTTGAAGCTACGGGTTGGGTAGGGATTTTTCTGTAGCGTCAGAAACAGCCTCGCCATTGCTCGGCCGATCCTGGTGCGCGGAACGATCGCCACCGCGGAGGTAAGTGCGACGACTTCGTCGGTGGCGCCATATTTGGCCAATTCCGTATCGATCTTGGCGCCGGCCTCGCCGATCGCCAGGACCTTTGATTTCTTTAACGGCGCCAGTTTCCGGTGCTGCTCCAGGGCCTCTTTCAGCAGGTCCAGGGTGATCATCATGGTGCCGTAATCGACCATGATAATGCCGTCCTCGTCCAGAATTGTATTGGGGCTTTCCATCATGGCTTTAACGTGGTCTTTTCCTGGCGTATGTAATCAAATTTGCGGCTGGTCTTGGATAGTCATGCCGGGCTAATTAGGACCCTGGAACAATTTGCCGCTGGCGGCAGGGCTACTAGTTTAAGTGTCAACAGGTTAACAAATATTCGACCGCGGAAGGAGCGGAAAAATGAGCGAACAGGATCCTATTGTAATCGTGGGCAGCGCCCGTACACCGATGGGCGGCATGCAGGGCGATTTCTCGGCCGTTGCCGCACCGCAACTGGGCTCCGCCGCGATTGAAGCCGCCTTGGAACGGGCCGGTATCGCCGGCGCGGATGTGGATGAAGTGATCATGGGCAACGTGCTTGGCGCCGGTCAGGGCCAGGCGCCGGCGCGCCAGGCTTCGAAAGGCGCCGGTATTCCCGACGCCGTCGGTGCGACCACGATCAACAAAATGTGCGGTTCCGGCATGAAGGCGGCCATGTTCGGCCATGATCTGTTGGTTGCCGGCTCTGCCAATGTGGTGGTCGCGGGCGGCATGGAAAGCATGACCAATGCGCCCTATCTGTTGCCCAGCGCACGCGGCGGCATGCGCCTCGGCCATGGCGAGGTCAAGGATCATATGTTCCTCGACGGCCTGGAGGACGCCTATGACAAGGGCTTGGCCATGGGCGTGTTCGCCGAGCAGACGGCGCAGCATTACCAGTTCACCCGGAAGCAGCAGGACGCCTATGCCATTGAATCCCTGACCCGGGCCCAGGCGGCGACGGCGGATGGCAGCTTCTCCGGCGAAATCGTGCCCACGACGGTCAAGGAACGCAGGGCCGAACGGGTGGTGGAGATCGACGAGCAGCCGGGCAATGCCAATATCGAGAAGATTCCTTCGTTGCGCCCCGCCTTTGCCAAGGAAGGCACGGTGACGGCGGCCAATTCCTCCTCCATCTCCGACGGCGCGGCGGCCTTGGTGTTGATGCGGCAGTCGGAGGCCGAGAAACGCGGCCTGACGCCGCTGGCCAAAATCGTTGGTCATTCGACCCATGCCCAGGAGCCGGCCTGGTTCACCACCGCACCGATTGGGGCGGTCAATACGCTGTTTGAGAAAACCGGCTGGAACAAGGCGGACGTGGACCTGTTCGAGGTCAACGAGGCCTTTGCCGTGGTCACCATGTCGGCCATGAAGGAACTGGGCCTGCCCCACGATATCGTCAATATCCATGGCGGCGCCTGCGCCCTGGGCCATCCCATCGGTGCCTCCGGCGCCCGTATTCTGGTGACCCTGATGGCGGCCTTGCAAAAGACCGGCGGCAAGAAGGGCGTTGCCACCTTGTGCATTGGCGGCGGCGAGGCCACGGCCATGGCGGTGGAGATGTTGAACTAGGTTATTGCCTTTGAATTCCGGAGTATCGCCATGTTGTTGAATGACGACCAAACCATGGTGCGCGACATGGCGCGGGACTTCGCCCAGCGTGAACTGGCGCCGAATGCCGCCGATTGGGAGCGTGACGCCAAGGTTTCGCCCGATGCCCTGGCGGCCATGGGCAAACTGGGTCTGCTGGGTATGTGCGTCGATCCCGAATGGGGCGGCGCCGGGGCGGACTATCTGTCCTATATCGTGGCGTTGGAGGAAATCGCCGCCGGCGACGGCGCTACCTCGACCATCATGTCGGTGAACAATTCGCCGGTCTGTGCCGCCCTGGCGGAATATGCCACCGATGCGCAAAAGGCCAGGTTCCTCACACCCCTGGCCAAAGGTGAGCATATTGGCGCTTTTCTGCTGACCGAGCCCCAGGCCGGTTCCGATGCCTCCAACCTGCGCACCCGCGCGGTGCGCAAGGGTGATAGCTACCTCATCAATGGCCAGAAGCAGTTCATCACCTCGGGTAAAATCGCCTCCACGGCGATGATCTTTGCGGTTACCGATCCTGATGCCGGAGCCAGGGGCATCAGCTGTTTCCTCAGTCCCACGGATGCGCCCGGCTACAATGTGGTGCGTCTTGAGGAAAAATTGGGGCAGCGCGGCTCTGACACGGCGCAGATTTCCCTGGATGATCTGGAAGTGCCGGCGGATATGATGCTGGGGCAGGAAGGTAAAGGCTACAAGATCGCCCTGGCCAATCTGTCCACCGGGCGTGTCGGCATCGGGGCCCAGGCCACGGGCCTGGCGCGGGCGGCCTTCGAACATGCCCTGGCCTATGCCAAGGAACGGGAAGCGTTTGGCAAGCCGATCTTCGAACATCAAGCGGTCGCCTTCCGCCTGGCGGATATGGCCACCAGGATCGAGACGGCGCGGCAATTGACCCATCATGCCGCTTCCATGTTGATGGCCGGCATACCCTGCCGCAAGGAAGCCTCCATGGCCAAGCTGTTCGCCTCGGAAATGGCTGAACGGGTCTGCTCCGACGCGATCCAGACGCTGGGCGGCTATGGCTATCTAAATGATTATCCGTTGGAGCGGATCTATCGTGATGTGCGGGTGGCACAGATTTACGAGGGCACCTCGGATGTGCAGAAGATACTGATCAGCCGCCTGATCAAGGACGACGTGTAGAAGACGTATTGAATTTGTGCCGTGAGGACGATCGTATGAGTGATAGCGCAAAGCCTTTGCCCCTGGATGGCCTGACCATTCTGGAGATGGGATCGTCCCTGGCCGGACCCTTCGCGGGTCGCACGCTGGCCGAATTCGGTGCCACCGTGATCAAGGTGGAGCCGCCCGAGGTCGGCGATGCCTCGCGCGGTTGGGGCGCCGGGCGCCTGGGCGGTGTGGCGGTGATGTTTCAGGCCTTCAACAAGGGCAAGCGCTCTCTTACCGTGGACTTCGCGGATGCTGACGAGGTCGCGCAACTGCGCCGTTTGGTGGCCGAGAAGGTTGACGTGGTGTTTCAGAACCTACGTCCCGGCGTGGTCGAAAAATTCGGCCTGGATGCGGCCACCCTGATGGCCGGCAACCCGCGTTTGATCTATTGCAACATGGGCGCCTTTGGCGACAAGGGGCCGTTAAAGGACGCGCCGGGCTATGACCCCCTGATCCAGGCCTTCACGGGCATCTCTGATGCCACCGGCGACCCGGATGGCGAGGCGGTGCGGGTTGGCGTGCCGTTGATTGATATTGGCACCGGCATGTGGGCCACCATCGGCATTCTGACCGCCCTGCATCAACGCGCCGCGACGGGCAAGGGCTGCCTGGTAGATGCCGCCATGCTGGAAACGGCCCTGGCCTGGCAGGGCTTTAACTACGCCAACTATGAAGGCGGTGACGGCTGGCCCTATCGCATGGGCCTGCAAGGGCCATTGCTGGTGCCCAATGGCGGTTATAAGGCAGGGGATGGAACCCTGGTGATAACCATCGGCACACCGGCGCAGTTCGCGCGCTTTTGCAAGGTGCTCGACCGCGAGGACTTGATGGAGGATCCGCGCTTCGCCGACAATAATGGCCGGGTGGAGAACAGGCTTGCCTTCAACGAAACCGTCAATCAGACCTTGCGTACGCGCAGCCGGGCGGAATGGAGCGCTCTGTTGATGGCGGTGGATGTACCGAATTCGCCCCTTATGGGCCTTGAGGAAGCAATGGCGCATCCCCAGACCCAGGCAACGGGTATTGTGCAGCAAAGCCCTGACGGCAGCTTCAACATGATCGGCGCGCCCCTGCGCTTTGACGGCGAGCGTCCGCCCTTCAGGGAAACCGCGCCGGCCCTGGGTGAGGCCAATCAAGAGGTCTTCGCCTTCATGAAGGACGGATGACGCGCCAGGAATTCGACAACTATTGCCGTGCCTTCAAGGGCGCGGAGCATGTGGTGCAATGGGGCGGGGCATCCGTGTGGAAGATCGGCGGCAAGATCTTCGCCATCTGCTCGAAATGGGGCGCGGGAAATCATGCCAAGATCAGCTTTAAATGCAGCGATTTGAGCTACCGCCTCCTGTCCGAGCAGCCGGATATCGTACCGGCGCCCTATTTGGCGCGGGCGAAATGGGTGCAGGTCGAAACAGCCAAGGCCATGGGCGATCAGGACCTCAAGGCCTATATCGAGGCGGCCTATTTCATCATTGTGGGCAAATTGACATGGGCAAAGCGGAAGGAGCTGGGCCTGACCTTGCCAGAGACATGAGCCTCAAGAATTCCGCCGCTCATGCAGCATTATGAACAATCCGGCCATGGCAATGATGGCGGCGCCGGCCAGGGTGTTCAGGCTGGGAATATTCCCGAAGACCAGATAGCCGGCGGCGGCGGCCCAGATAATCTTGGAGTAATTGAACGGCGCCAGCAGGGACGCCTCCGCATGAGAGAAGGCCTTGATCATGCACAGATGCGCGCCCAGGCCCAAGGCGCCCTGGATCAGGAAGCTCCACCAATGCCATTGTTCCGGGGTCTGCCAGACGAACGGCAATGCCAGGCTGCTCCAGATCAGGCCGCCCAGTCCGGTATAGAACAGGGTGGCGAAGGTGTTCTCGGTGCTGGCCAACAGACGGGTGGCGATCTGAAAACCGGCGAAGGCGACGGCGCCAAATAGCGGCAGCAGAGAGATCCAGCTGGCCAGGCCGCTGCCCGGCCGGACCACCACCAGCACGCCCAGCAGGCCGCCCAGCACGGCCAGCCAGCGGGCCCTGTCCACCTTTTCCTTCAATATGGGTATGGCAAGCAGGGTGATGAACAAGGGAGAGGTAAAGCTGATCGCCGTCGCGTCCGCCAGGGACATATAGCGCAGGGCGATGAACAACAGGCTGATGGACAGCACCAGCAGTCCGGCGCGGCCAAAATGCAATAGCGGACGCTGCGTCGTTAACAGGCGCGGCAGGGCGCCACCCTTTTTTGCGGCCAGGCCGAGCACACTGATGAAGATGCCGAGAAAATATCCCCAGACCAGTTGCACCGGGGGCAGGGAGGCGGTCATATATTTCGCCCACGTGTCGACCACGGTGATAAAGCCGATGGAGGCGAGCAGAAACAGAATGCCGATTTGCGTGTTTTTTTGTTTTTGCACGGGTTCCCGGCTCATGTTTCCAACCTTGAAGGAGGTTATCATAGAGCATGGCCCTTGCTAATGTCCGCCCGGTCGTCAAAATGACCTCTGAATTTTTAATTTGCCAACTGCAAAGCAACAGGAAGCCAACATGACTGAAGTTACCCGGCAGGGCCCTTTATCGCGATTTCGCGTGCTTGATCTGACGCGGGTGCGGGCCGGACCGACCGCCGCGCGGCAGTTGGCGGATTGGGGCGCCGATGTGATCAAGCTGGAAACGCCGCCGTCTCCCAATGAGGGCGAGGGCATGGGCGGGCCGCGTCATGGCCCGGATTTCCAGAATATTCACCGTAACAAGCGCGGCATGACCCTGAACCTGAAATCGCCCGAGGGCATGGAGGTGTTCCGCCGACTGATCGCCCAGGTCGACGTGGTGGTGGAAAACTACCGTCCCGATGTGAAGCACCGCCTCGGGATCGACTACGACAGCCTGAAAGAGATTAATCCGGGCCTGGTCTATGGCTCCATATCGGGCTTTGGCCAGGACGGCCCTTATGTGGGCCGCCCTGGTTTTGATCAGATCGCCCAGGGCATGGGCGGCCTGATGTCGATTACTGGCGAGCCTGGTGCTGGGCCCATGCGTGTTGGCATTCCCGTGGCCGACCTGACGGCGGGGCTGTTCTGTGCCCAGGGTATTTTGATTGCCTTGCTGGAGCGCGAGGTCTCTGGCCAGGGTCAGTGGGTCAAATCCTCGTTGCTGCAATCACAGATCGCCATGCTGGATTTCCAGGCCGCGCGCTGGCTGCTGGCCGAGGACGTGCCGCAACAGGCCGGCAACAACCACCCCACCTCGATCCCCACCGGCGTTTTCAAGACCACTGATGGCCATATCAATATCGCCGCCTCGGGTGCCGCGATCTATGCCCGGCTAGTTGATGTTTTGGGTCAGCCCGACCTGGGCACCGATGAACGCTTTGCCGATGGCGTTACACGCTCGAAAAACCGCGATGCCCTGAACCAGCGTATCGAGGCGGTCACCGCGACAAAATCCAGTGCCGAATGGGTCGATATCCTGAACGAGGCCGGCGTGCCCTGTGGCCCGATCTATAGCATCGATCAGGTTTTCGCCGATCCCCAGGTCAAGCATCTGAAGATGGCGCAGCCGGTTGAAAATGCCCATCTGGGCCATCAGGAACTGGTTGGCCAGGCTGTTGAACTGAGCCGTACGCCATCGGAAATCAACCGCGCCACGCCTGAATTGGGCGAGCATACGGACGAGATCCTGGGCGAACTGGGCTATGCGCCGGAGGAAATCGCGGACCTGCATGAAAGTGGCGCGGTCTAATGCAAAGCCTTGCTGATATAGCCGAGGATCTAGCGAGCGGGCGCACGACCAGCCAAGCCCTGACCGAAGCCGCCCTGGCATCTATTGATGACCCGGCGGGGGAGGGGCAGCGTGCCTTTATCAAGGTCTATCATGATGCGGCCCTTACCACGGCCAGGGCCTCGGACCAGGCCCGCGCTAACGGCATCGTGGCTTCGCCCTTGGCCGGTATTCCGGTCTCCATCAAGGATCTGTGCGATGTGGCCCGCGAGGTCACCCTGGCCGGTTCGATCGTTCACCAAGACGCGGACCCGGCGGTGCGGGATGCCCCCACCGTGGCTCGTCTGCGGGCGGCGGGCGCGGTGATTACCGGACGCACCAACATGGTGGAGTTCGCCATGGGCGCGCCGGGGACCAATGCCCATTACGGCACGCCAAAGAACGCCTGGGACCGGGAGACGGGCCGTATACCGGGCGGGTCGTCCTCTGGCGCCGCTGTTTCGGTCACCGACGGCATGGCGGCTGCCGCGTTAGGTACGGATACCGCAGGCTCGGTCCGCATTCCGGCGGCACTTTGCGGCTTGGCTGGCTTTAAACCAACGGCCCGCCGGGTGCCCACCGAGGGCATTTATCCCTTGTCGCGGACGCTGGATTCCGTTGGCCCCCTGGCCCCGACGGTGGCCTGTTGCGCCCTGGTGGATGCGGTGTTCGCCGGCGAGACGCCGTCCGATTTGACGCCCAGGCCCTTGCAAGGACTGCGTCTTGCGGTGCCCAAGTATCTAGTGCTTGACGATATGGACGACACCGTTGCCAACGTTTTTCAGGCTGCCTTGAGCAAGCTTTCGGCGGCAGGGGCGCAGATCATCGAGATCAATTTCGCCGAGTTGGCAAGAATGCCGGTGATCAACCGGATTGGCGGCTTTTCCACCGCCGAGGCCTATGCTCATCACCGTGAAATCTTGGCGCGGGCCGAAAACCAGTATGACCAGAACGTCGCCGCCCGTATTCGCATGGGTGATCGGTGGACCGCCGCCGATTACCTGGACCTGATTGATATCCGGGCTGAAATGATGGCGACGGCGAACAGGATTACCGCGCCCTACGACGCCATCGTTATGCCAACGGTGCCCGTGGTGGCCCGCCCCATTGATGAGGTGTCGGACCCGGATGCCTGGCTGGATACCACCAAGTTGTTGCTGCGCAACACGCTGGTCGCCAATTTTCTGGATCGTTGCGCGTTAACCGTGCCCTGTCATGAACCGGGCGGTGCCCCGGTCGGTTTCGCCATGATGGGTGAGACCATGGGCGACCACCATCTGTTGGAAATTGGCCTGGCGGTTGAGGCCTGTATCGCGCCCGCGCTTTCGTGAGCACGGATAGGGCAAGCTTTATCGCCGCCAACACGGTTGTGCGATCGCCCGAGTTGCTGCCTGAAATTCGCCTGCATCTGGCCTCGGAAGAGATGCCGATCTGGCAGATGAATGACGAGGAGCGCGAGGCCGCCGGCGTGCCCTTGCCCTACTGGGCCTTTGCCTGGGCCGGGGGGCAGGCTTTGGCGCGCTATCTGCTTGATGAGCCCGGCGTGGCGCGGGGCAAGACGATCCTTGATATAGGCGCCGGCAGCGGGCTGGAGGCGATTGCCGCGGCCATGATGCGGGCGGACGCTGTATTGGCGGCGGATACGGATCCTTTCGCCATTGCCGCCACCGAGTTGAATGCTGAATTGAACGGTATGGTCCTGGACACCACGGCGGAAGATCTGGTGGGGCAGTCGGGGGACTGGGATCTGGTGATGATTGGCGATCTGTTCTTTGAACAACCCCTGGCCAAGCATTTGGAAGCTTGGCTGCGTGGTTTGCATGAAACGGGCGTGGAAATCCTGATCGGCGACCCGCAACGGACCTTTCTGCCCCGGCAAGGTCTGGAGCAATTGGCCAGCTATGCGGTGCCGACCACATCGGCCCTTGAAGATAGTGATTTACGCAACGCCAGCGTCTGGCGGATGGTGGATTATTGAACTATGCTGCGCGCTTCTAATTGATTGGAGGCGTACACAATGAGTGATCAAATCAAATATCTTCTGGAAGAAGAGAAGCTGCCAAAAACCTGGTATAATCTGGCGGCTGACCTGCCCGAGCCCATGCCTCCCGTGCTGCACCCGGGCACCGGCCAACCTGTTGGCCCCGACGACCTGGCACCGCTGTTCCCCATGGCCCTGATCGGCCAGGAAGTCAGCACCGAGCGGGAGATCGAAATCCCCGAACCCGTGCGCGAGGTTTACCGCCAGTGGCGGCCATCGCCCCTGCACCGGGCCCGTCGTTTGGAAAAGGCCCTCGATACCCCGGCCCGGATTTATTACAAATATGAAGGCGTCAGCCCCGCCGGCAGCCACAAGCCGAATACCTCCGTGGCGCAAGCCTTTTATAACAAGGAAGAGGGCGTCAAACGCCTGACCACGGAAACCGGTGCGGGACAATGGGGCTCCTCCTTGGCCTATGCCGGCAACCTGTTCGGCCTGGAGGTCGAGGTCTACATGGTCAAGGTTTCCTACAATCAAAAGCCCTATCGCCGGGCCTTGATGGAGACCTATGGCGCGACCTGCTATGCCTCGCCCACGGACCGGACCGAATCCGGCAAGGCGATCCTGGCCCAGGATCCGAATTCGCCGGGCAGCCTGGGCATCGCCATTTCCGAGGCGGTGGAATTGGCGGCCCAGCGCGATGACACCAAATACTCTCTGGGCAGCGTGCTGAACCATGTACTGTTGCACCAATCGGTGATTGGCGTCGAGGCCATCGCGCAGATGGAAATGGCCGACGATTATCCCGATATCGTCATCGGCTGTGCGGGTGGCGGCAGTAATTTCGCCGGTCTGGCGTTCCCGTTCCTGGGCGCACAGTTGCGTGGCGGCAGAGAGGTGCGGATCATCGCGTCGGAACCGGCGGCCTGTCCCTCCCTGACGCGGGGCACTTATGCCTATGATTTCGGCGATACGGGCAACCTGACGCCGCTGGTCAAGATGTACACCTTGGGCTCGTCCTTCATGCCGCCAGGGTTCCATGCCGGCGGTCTGCGCTATCACGGCATGTCCGGCATCGTCAGCCATGTCAAGGATCTGGGCCTGATCGAGGCGGCGGCTTATCAACAGACTGGTTGCTTCGATGCGGCGGTGAAATTCGCCCGCAGCGAAGGCATCGTGCCCGCGCCTGAATCCAGCCACGCCATCCGCGCGGTGTTCGAGCAGGCGGAACAGTGCAAGCAGGAAGGCACCGCCAAGACAATCCTGTTCAATCTGTCGGGTCATGGCCATTTCGACATGGCTGCCTATACGGATTACTTCGCCGGCAATTTGGAAGACCGCGACTATGACGAAGCGGCCCTTCAGACGGCGCTGGCTGCCTTGCCACAGGTGGCGGCGGAGTAAGACTCGGTTTCTACGGTTGAGGTCCAACGACGATGACGGTGATCACCAGCAAGGTGCAAACCCGTTCGCCTGAATACGAGGCGAACTATGCCCATATGGAAGACAAGCTGTCGGCGCTACGCGCCGCCGTCGCCCAGGTAAAACTGGGCGGCGGCGAGCGTTCCCGCCAACGGCATGTGGATCGGGGCAAGCTGTTGCCCAGGGAGCGTATCCGCTCGCTGCTTGATCCCGGCGCGCCGTTTCTGGAATTGCAGCAACTGGCGGCGTGGGAGCTTTATGACGAGGATATTCCCTCCGCCGGGGTAATCACCGGGATCGGTCGGGTTTCAGGCCGGGAATGCCTGATCATCGCCAACGACGCGACGGTCAAGGGCGGGACCTATTATCCCATGACCGTGAAAAAGCATGTTCGGGCCCAGGAAGTGGCGGAGCAGAACCATCTGCCCTGCATCTACCTGGTGGATTCAGGCGGCGCCAACCTGCCGCAATGGCCGGACGTCTTCCCGGACCGGGATCATTTTGGCCGGATTTTCTTCAACCAGGCCAATATGTCCGCCAAGGGTATCCCGCAGATCGCCGTGGTCATGGGATCGTGCACCGCCGGCGGCGCCTATGTGCCGGCCATGTCGGACGAAAGCATCATCGTGCGCGAACAGGGCACGATCTTTCTGGGCGGCCCGCCGTTGGTCAAGGCGGCCACGGGGGAGGAAGTCTCGGCGGAGGATCTCGGCGGCGCCGATCTGCATTCGCGGACCTCGGGCGTGACCGATCACTATGCCATGGATGACCGCCACGCCCTGGCCATCGCCCGGCAGATTGTTTCCAACCTGAACCGGGTCAAACATTGTTCCTGGGACGTCAAAACGCCGCGTCCGCCCGCCTACGACCCAAAGGAGCTGTTCGGTATCCTGCCCCAGGACGTGCGCCAGCCCTATGATGTGCACGAAGTGATCGCGCGCATCGTGGATGGCAGCGAATTCGACGAATTCAAACGCCTCTACGGCACCACGCTGGTCTGTGGTTTCGCCCATGTCTGGGGCTATCCGGTGGGCATTGTCGCCAACAACGGCATCCTGTTTTCGGAATCCGCCCTGAAAGGCGCGCATTTCATCGAGCTCTGCAGCCAACGCAATATTCCCCTGGTCTTTTTGCAGAATATCTCGGGCTTTATGGTCGGCCAGAAGTACGAAGCCGGCGGTATCGCCAAGGACGGCGCCAAGCTGGTGACCGCCGTTTCCACCACCAAGGTACCGAAATACACCATTATCACCGGCGGTTCGTATGGTGCGGGCAACTACGGCATGTGCGGCCGGGCCTATAGCCCGAGGTTCCTGTGGATGTGGCCCAGTGCTTCGCTGGCGTTGATGGGACCGGATCAGGCCGCCGGTGTGCTAGCCACGGTGCGCCGGGCCGGGCTGGAGCGTCAGGGCGAGGAATGGAGCGCCGAGGCGGAGGCCGAATTCAAGCAGCCGATCATCGATCAGTTCACTGAACAAAGCTCGCCCTATTTCGCCACCGCGCGGGGCTGGGACGATGGTCTGATCGACCCTTCGGAAACCCGCAACGTGTTGGGGCTGGCGCTGTCGGCATCATTGAACGCGCCGGTGGAGGCGACCAACTTCGGCGTCTTCCGTATGTAGTTTGAAGGATTTTATTCGATGAGTGCCCAAAATGAGTGATGACGTTGTACTGGTGAAGAAACACGCCAATGGCTTGGCCGAGGTCACCATGAACCGCCCGGAAATCTTCAACGCCCTGAATGTGGAGTTGCAGGCCCGGCTGACGGAAGTGTTCATGGACCTGGGCGCCGATGACGAGGTGCGCTTCATCACCCTGACCGGCGCGGGCAAGCATTTCTGCGCCGGAGGCGATATCAACTATCTGCTGGAAACCGGGCAGTGGAGCGTGGCGGACAACCAGGCGGATGCCGAGAAGCTGGCCAAGATGCTGAACACCATCTTTACCTGCCCCAAGCCGGTTATTGGCCTGATCAACGGCGCGGCCTATGGCGGCGGTCTGGGCATGACCACGGTTTGCGATATCGCCATTGGCGTCGAGGCGGCCTCGTTCACCCTGTCGGAAGTCAAGCTGGGGCTGATCCCTGGCACCATCGCGCCCTATGTGGTGCAGGCCATGGGCGTGCGCCAGGCGCGCCGCTGGTTTGTTACCGCCGAGCGCATCGATGCCCACAAGGGCAAGGAACTGGGCCTGCTGCACGAGGTGGTGGCGGACCAAGCGGCCTTGGAGGCCGAGCGCGACCGCCTGATCGAGATGATGCAAAAGAACGGCCCGATCGCGATGCAGGACAGCAAGGCGTTGGTCCTGGCGGTTTATAACCGCCCCGTGGATAACAATGTCATGGTCGATAGTGCCCGGCGGATCGCCGAGAGCCGGGCCAAGCCGGAAGGCCAGGAGGGTGCGACCGCTTTTCTGGAAAAACGCCCCGCGGCCTGGGTGCCGCAAGGTTAGCCGAGAGAAACCAGAGATGTTTCGTAAAATACTGATAGCCAACCGGGGCGAAATTGCCTGCCGGGTCATGCGCACCGCGCACCGCATGGGCGCGGCCACTGTCGCCGTCTATTCCGAGGCCGATGCAAATGCCATGCACGTGGCCATGGCGGACGAGGCGGTGCTAATCGGCCCGGCGCCGGTGCAGGAAAGCTATCTATTGATTGATCGGATTATCGATGCGGCGCAACGCACGGGCGCGGAGGCGATCCATCCCGGCTATGGCTTCCTGGCCGAGAACGAGGCCTTCGCCGAAGCCTGCGCGGCGGCCAATATCACCTTTATCGGCCCGCCGGCCTCGGCCATCCGGGCCATGGGTGAAAAGGCGGCGGCCAAGGCCTTGATGCAACAGGCCGATGTTCCCGTTGTCCCCGGTTATCACGGCGATGATCAGGATGACGAGGTGCTGACCAAGGCGGCGGACGAAATCGGCTATCCGGTTCTGATCAAGGCGGTCCTGGGGGGCGGCGGCAAGGGCATGCGGCAGGTTAACGCCGCCGGCAAGTTTGCCACGGCCCTGAAAGGCGCCCGCCGCGAGGGCCTGTCGTCATTCGGTGATGACAAGGTTCTGGTGGAGAAGTTTCTCGAGCGTCCCCGGCATATCGAGATCCAGGTCTTCGCCGATCAACAGGGCAACGTGGTGCATTTGTTCGAACGCGACTGCTCCGTCCAGCGCCGCCATCAAAAGGTGTTGGAGGAGGCGCCGGCACCCGGCATGACGCCCGAGATGCGCCGCGCCATGGGCGATGCGGCGGTGGCGGCGGCCAAGGCCA
Source organism: uncultured Rhodospirillaceae bacterium (assembly GCA_964590195.1). GTDB lineage: Bacteria > Pseudomonadota > Alphaproteobacteria. The sequence goes on from CAZPWJ010000070.1 coordinate 22,812, forward strand.
TCGGTTATGTGGGCGCGGGTACGGTGGAATTCATCGCCGATGTCAGTCATGGCCTCTCGGAAGATGCCTTCTATTTCATGGAGATGAATACCCGCCTGCAGGTGGAGCATCCGGTGACCGAGATGATCACCGGTCAGGATCTGGTGGAATGGCAGCTGCGTGTTGCCGCCGGTGAAGCCCTGCCCATGAACCAGGACGAGCTGGTAATCGACGGCCATGCGGTCGAGGCGCGGGTCTATTCAGAGAACCCGCAAAAGAAATTCCTGCCCGCCACCGGCACCTTGCACCGTTTGCGCCCGCCCAAGGAAGGTCCGCATCTGCGTGTCGATACCGGCGTGCGAGAGGGCGACGAGGTCTCCATGTACTACGACCCGATGATCGCCAAGTTGATCGTCTGGGACCGGGACCGGGCCTCGGCCCTGCGCCGCTTGCACGATGCGCTGGAGCGTTATGAAATCGCCGGCGTGATCACCAACGTCAATTTCCTGGCCGCCGTCGCGGCTCATCCCGCCTTTGCCGCCGGCGAGTTGGAAACCGGTTTTATCGACAAGCACAAGGATGATTTGATCCCAGCCCCTGGCGCGGTGCCGGATCAGGCCTTGGCCCTGGCTTGTCTGGACCTGTTGTTGGCCCGCCAGGGCCATGCGGCCCCCGCCGATCCCCATTCGCCCTGGGCTCAGGTCGATGGTTGGCGCCTGAATGATCAAGGTCACGATGAACTGAGTTTTCGCGATGCGGGCGATGGTGATGATATCATCGTCACCGTGCACTATCCCGAGGCCGGCGGTTACCGGCTGGGTTTGCCTGGTGGCGAAATGCTGGCCAGTGGTGAGGTGGACGCGGGTGGAACCTTGTGGGCCGATCTAGATGGCTTGCGCGTCTCGGCAGCCGTGGTTCACGATGGCGACAGGGTGACAATTCTGTCCGGTGGCCGGGCCCACCGTATCGAGCGTATGGACCCTATGGCCTTGCGGGATATCGATCTTGATGAAGGCGGCAAGGTAACGGCGCCGCTGCCGGGCAAGATCGTGCAGGTTCAAGTCGAGGTGGGGGGCAGTGTCAGCAAAGGCGATCCGCTATTGATCCTGGAAGCCATGAAGATGGAACACACCATCACCGCGCCACGCGACGCGGTGATCGCGGCCTTGCCTTTCGCCCCTGGGGAACAGGTCGAGGAAGGCGCGGAATTGGTAATGTTCGAGGTTTCAGCCGAGACTTAGAGGATATTGCGGCTATTGGGTGCTGACGCTGGCTGGGCTGATATTGCCTTGGTTAAGCGCAACGGTCTGGGTTTTTTTGCGCAGTTTCGCCAATAGCCCGGAGACTTTGCCGCCGCTGCTGCGGATCACGGAGGTGAATTCCGAACGCTGCGCCATGGCGAGCGAGACGCCCTCGACCATGATATCAACGACCCGCCAGCCGCCGTCGCGTAGCCTCAAGCGCCAGTCCAGCAGAATAGAGGGGGCATTATGAGGCTCGATTTTGCTGCTGACGACGACACCTTTGCTGCTAATGGAGCGGTGGCCGGTAACCGTCAGGCCGGCGCTGCCGTAGTTGCCCAAACGGCGGCCATAGACCTTGACCAGGTAATCCTCGAACAATTGCACGAATTCTTCCCGCTGTGCGTTATTGGCCTGTCGCCAATAGCGGCCCAGGACGAACCGGCTGACGACGGGCAGGTCAAAATCACGGCGTAGCAATTGGCGAAAAGCATGGGCCCGGTTCGGAGGGGTTAAATTATCGTCGGTCAAGACCGCATGCACATCGGCGGCAAGGGCGCGCAAGAATTTCCGCGGATCTGTTTCCGCCGCCCGCGCGGGCAGCGCGAAAGCCGTGCTGGTGATGACCAGACCGAGGCAAAGGCACGCCAGACGACGTGTGAACTGCTTGCCCATATCAATAACCCTCTTCTTGTAGCGCCCCGGCGCCCCTCGCCAGTGCTTGTCTACAAGTTCTCTTGCAATATTGCGGCCAACTTGTGGCGAAAAGTAGTCTGAACGGCGCTAATCCATTGACGATATTGGGATTTTATTAATTTTCTGAAAACTCAGGTGGTAAAAATCTGGTCATAATTCAGTTGATATGATCAGGAAAAGGGGTATATCGGCACATTATTGGCCGCTGCCTGTCCCAAATTGGGAAATATTTGCGATAAGATGGAAACCATTCGTTAACCCGGCGCTGCCATCGTGGTGTTCATGAAAGTGATACCGGGCAACGCGGCGCAAACGGCTCTCGAAGGGCTATCGCGCTCCCGCGCGCAGGCGGCAGCGGCCTCGCAACGCATCGTGGCCGGCCCGGTGGAGGCCGAGGATATCGTCAGCCTGAAGATTGCCGAGCTTGCCTTTAAGGCCAATGGCGCGGTTCTGGGTGCTGCCAAGCGTATGGAAGAACGTTTGTTGGATATTTTGGCCTGAAGGCCGCTATATCGCCGCGCCTAGGCATCAACTCCGCGCCGCCAGCATTTTCCGCACCATTTCGGCCAAATTCGTTTGTGTCCATGGTTGCCGCCAATAGCCGCTCTTTTCGCCACTGTCTTGCCATTGCACGCGGATGGGTGTGCCGTCCGCTGCCGCGTAAATGTTTGAATAGGCGCTTTCCGGGTTGTAGAGGATGGCGATTTGCGAAAGAAAAAGCCCTGCCTCCAATAACTGATCAATGATCCGTGCCTATCCGGTTAACGCAGACACCCACTTCATGTAGGGTGCTTC
>CAZPWJ010000071.1:0-25498 GCA_964590195.1 uncultured Rhodospirillaceae bacterium
ACCCGTTCATAAATAATCAACCATTCTCCACTAACCTCATATGACGTTGGCTGATGCATGGGGAAGATCGCGTCGGCCTGGGGATCTTGGTTATGGACACTTGAAATGGGGAAACCACAATGAACATTGCTGTATTCGGCCGCCAAGGCGGGCCAAAATTAAGCTCAAGCGGCAAATTGGCCTTTGAGGAAATGATCGACGCGCTGCCGACAGCAGTCATGGCGTGCGACCCGACGGACCTGCGGGTCGTTTACATGAACCAGCAATCGACGGACACGCTGAAGGAGATCGAGCATCTGCTGCCGGTCAGGACGGACGATATCCTGGGCCAATGCATCGATATTTTTCACAAACACCCCGAGCATCAGCGCAAATTGCTGGGTGATCCCAACAATCTGCCGCACAAGGCAAAAATCCAGCTCGGCACCGAGTGGTTGGATCTGCACGTGTCCGCCGTCTATGACAAAAACGGCAACTATATCGCCGCCACCGTGGCCTGGTCGGTCATCACCAAGCAGGTGGAACAGGAAGCGGAAACGAACAAGCTGCTGCAGATGCTGGACCAAATGCCCATCAACGTCATGTTGGCGGACAAAGACAGCTTCGAAATGACCTACATTAATCAGACTTCGATCGACACCCTGACGCCGCTGAACCACCTATTGCCGGTTCCGGCCGATCAGTTGCAGGGTAAATGCATCGATATCTTCCACAAGCATCCTGAACATCAGCGCCGCATGTTGGCGGATCCCAGCAACCTGCCGCATCGCGCCTTGATCAAGCTGGGCGAGGAAACCCTGGACCTGACGGTCGCAGCCCTGAACGATAACAACGGCAACTATATTGGGCCGATGCTGACCTGGGCCCTAGTGACCCAGAACATCAATCTGGCGACCCAGGTGACACACGTGGCCGAAGCCGTTTCAGCGGCGGCGGAAGAAATGTCCGCCTCCTCCCGCGCCATGCAAGAATCGGTCGCCCTGGCCAATTCACGGGCCGGCACGGTGGCCTCGGCGGCGGAAGAGCTGTCTTCCTCGGTCGATGAAATTTCGCGCCAGGTCAGCCATTCCGCGGGCATCGCCAATGGCGCCGTGGAAGATGCCCGGCGCACCTCCGAGATGATCGACGGCCTGAACCAGGCCGCGCAGAAAATCGGTGATGTGGTCAATATTATTCAGGATATTGCCGGACAAACCAACCTGTTGGCCCTGAACGCCACGATCGAGGCCGCGCGCGCCGGCGAGGCGGGCAAGGGCTTTGCCGTCGTTGCCTCGGAAGTGAAATCACTGGCCACGCAAACCGCGGGTGCCACGGAAGAAATTTCGGCACAAATCGCTGAAATCCAAGGCGCCACAAAGGCCGCGGTAGATGCCAATGAAACCATTACCAAGACGATCAATGAGATTCATGAGGTCGCAACGGCCATCGCCTCGGCGGTGGAAGAGCAAGGTGCCGCGACCCAAGAAGTCTCTTCCAATATCGTTCAGGTATCGGAGGCTTCGGATGCCACGGGACAGGCGGCCCAGGAAGTTCTGGATGCCTCCACCGATCTGGCGCAGAAATCTTCCGAATTGCAAAATCATCTGGGCGAATTCATGAAGTCCATGGGCGCGCGCTAGAAGACCGGTTCACGGAAAATTGGGGGGTGCCCGCCGGGCACCCCCCTTTTTTTATATTCTAGCCCATTCTCAAACAGGCCTTGCACGCATACGGGGTGATCGGCTAGGCAGGTAACGCAGGTTCGTCATCCACCACGAGAACAGGGAACCCGACCATGCGCCCCGCCATCCGTTCGGCCCCCCTATTCACGGCCCCCCTATTCACGATCCTAGCCGCCGCCCTGTTCGCGGCTTTCCTATGCCTTGTGCCGCGGCCGGGCGCCACCGCCGGTCTTGCTCTGGAACTGCAGAAAACCGAGGACAGCCCAAAGGGCTGCCTGGCGACGATGTCGATCGGCAATGGATTGGGGCAAACCCTGGACCGATTCCGCCTGGATTTGGTCCTGTTCGACGGCAAGGGCGCCGTATTCGACCGCCTGTTGATTGATCTTGCTCCGCTGCCCGCCAGCCGTACCCTGGTTGCCAATATTCCGCTCCACGGCGGCGATTGCGCAAGAATTTCCCGTATCCAGCTCCACGCCATACCTGCCTGCCGGGCCCAGGACGGCGGCGATTACGACTGCAGGAGCGGTCTTGCCGTCAGCACGCGCACGGCAATTGATTTTAGCCAATAGTGCCAAGGCACGCGCGGCCATGAACAGCCAGGACAATGAAAAACCGAACAATGGAGGACTGTTTGCTCTGGGCGGCAATCTGGACCGTCTGATCTGGCAGGCGGACCTGAGCCGTCAACCGGCCTGGCGCGCCGCTTTGTTCACCGCCCTTCGCATGCTCAGCGCCATAGGCCGCGATCTGGCCAAGGGGCAGTTGACCCTTTGGGCCATGAGTCTGGTTTACACCACTCTTTTGTCCCTGGTGCCCCTGCTGGCGATCAGTTTTTCCATCCTGAAAGGCTTTGGCGTTCATAACCAGATCGAGCCGATGTTGCTCGGCGTTCTCGAACCCCTGGGCGATAAGGGCGTCGAGATTACCGAGCGGATCATCGAATTCGTTGATAACGTCAAGGTCGGCGTGCTTGGCTCCCTGGGCTTTGCCCTGTTGTTCTATACCGTCGTCTCGTTGATGCAGAAGATCGAGCGGGCCTTTAATACGGTCTGGCATGTCGGCCAGGAACGGAGCCTCGGCCAACGTTTCCGCGACTATCTTTCGGTGTTGGTGATTGGCCCGGCCCTGATATTCGCCGCCGTGGGCATCGGCGCCTCGATCGCCTCGCTCTCCATCGTCGGCACCTTGTCAGCAATCGAACCCCTGGGCAGTGTGATCAAATTCGCCGGCAAGCTGATCCCGTTTTTGATGATCTCGGCCGCCTTCAGCTTCATGTACGCCTTCATCCCCAACACCAAGGTGCAGGTCCGCGCGGCCCTGTCAGGCGGCCTGGTCGCCGGTTTGATGTGGAATGTACTGGGCTGGGTTTTTGCCTCCTTCGTGGTTGGCTCGGCCAAATACACCGCCATCTATTCCACCTTCGCAACGTTGATCTTCTTCATGATCTGGCTCTATGTGGGCTGGTTGATACTGCTGATCGGCGCCAACATAGGCTTTTATGTGCAGAATCCGGCCTATTTGCGCGGCCATGGCGGCAGCCAGCGCCTCAGTCACCGGGCCCGCGAAAAACTGGCCCTGACAGTGATAAGCCTGATAGCCCGGCATCATTATCTCCAGCTTCCCGCCTGGTCGGCAGAGGCCTTGTCGCAAGAGCTGCACCTTCGCAATGACCCGGTGCGGGATGTCCTGGAGGCTTTGGAGCAGGCGGATCTGATCAAGGCCACGGCGGATCAGCCGGCCACCTATCTGCCCGCCCGTCCGTTCGAGGTCGCCACCATCGACCAGGTCCTGGCCGCGGCCCGCCATGGCGGCACGGGGGGCGATCTTTCCCATGACGGCATTTCGGCGCCTGCCGCCGTTGATAGCGCCGTGAGCGCGTTCGAGGCCGCCGCTGCTGCCGCACTGGAAGGAACAACCATCAAGGAACTGGCCCTGAGCACCCAAGACAACCGCGACGGCCATGAGGAGCCCTAACAACCATGTTCGATCAACAGGTCACTTTTCTCTACGCCACTGATCTGGCCCGCAGCGCCGCTTTCTATGGCGAAACCCTGGGCCTGACCCTGGTTTTGGACCAGGGCAGCTGCCAGATCTTTCGGGTCAGCAGGGATGGCTTTCTAGGGGTCTGTCAATGCGCCGAGGGTACCAATGTCAAGCCCGACGGCATCATCGTCACCCTGGTCAGCAATGACGTGGACGGCTGGTATGAAAACCTGAAGGACCGAGGTGTCAACATCGAGGCGCCGCCCAGCGAGAACAAGAACTTTAATATCTATCATTTCTTTTTGCGCGACCCCGACGGCTATAAGCTGGAAATCCAACGCTTCCAGGACCCCGCCTGGCCGTCTCCGTCTTAATTTCGCTTCGGCATCACGACCGATCCCAACTGCAGTCGATCTCGTAACCAACGGCGGTGATATCGGCATAGACATCGGGCTTTTGCACGGACAGGCGAACACAGATGATATCGCTTTCGTCCTCGAATATGGTCAGGAGCTCCCGCGCCAGACTTTCCAGCAGATTGTGGTGCCTGGCCTGGGCCAGCGCCACGATGCGGCCGCGGATGCCGTCATAGTTCAGGACCTTGGCCACATCTTCTTGCGGGTCGGGCATGTCGGGGCGCAGTTCGATCTCCAGATCGATCAACAGCTGCTGCGGGCCCTCGCGCTCGTGGGGCAGGACGCCGATGGAAACCGGAAACGATAGCTGCTTAAAGACGATGCGGTGGCCGGTAATCTGCCCAAGCGTACTCATGGTTTACTCATCCGTTAAAAAGGAAACGTCGCGGGGCATGCCCAACAGGGACTGGCCGCCGTCGATCGTGATGACCTCGCCGGTCATGGATGGCGCCGCCAGAATAAAACGCAAGGCGGCGACCAGTTGTTCCGGCGTCGCACTTTGCCCCAGCGGGTTCATGGCGTGGGCCTTGCGGAAGCCGGCCTCGGTCTGCTTGGCGCTGGGCAGGGTAATGCCCGGCGCGATACCGCAAACCCTGATCCGGGGCGCCAGCTCCATGGCCAGAACCTTGGTCGCGCCCAACAGGCCGTATTTGGCGATGGTGTAGGAAAAGAAATCCGGGTTCAGAGCGAACATCTTGTTGTCCAGCATATTCACCACGACACCCTCATGCCCATCGGCAAGCTGCCGGGCAAAATCGCGGGCCAGGAACAGCGGCGCGCGCAGATTGACCGCCTGATGATCGTCCCAGCTTTCCGCCGTCATGTTCAGGGCGGAATCGTTTTCGAACAACGAGGCATTATTGATCAAACAGGTAACAGGCGGCGCATCGCGCCCGGCGGCGGCGATCAGTCCGGCGGCGGCATCCCCATCCCGCAAATCCGCCTGCACCAGATGGCCTTGACCGCCATCGGCCCGGATTTGCCTTAACAACGCCTCTCCTGCATCGCCAGAACCGTTATAGTGGATCGCCACATGCCAGCCATCCGCCGCCAGGGCCCGTGCCATGGCCGCGCCCACGCGGATTGCCCCACCGGTAACGAGAGCCGTTTTGTCAGAATTGTCGTCCGCCATAATTTATTTCTGCCCCAGCACGGTGATTAAGGCAACAATTCCGCCAGCACCGCGTTTAGAACCTGCAGGCCGGCATCACTGGCGGCCAAATTCTCCCCTTGCCAGGATAACAGTCCCCCCTGCAAAAGCTTATCCAATCCCGGACCCGCAAGCCAGTCAACCAGGGATACGCCCACCTCGGTCCTGAAATCGGCGCCGTTGACGCCCTGGCGCAGGCGCATGCCCAGCATCAGCATTTCCGTCGCCCGCTCTTCCCGGGACAAAACAGCCTCCTGCGTCCGCCCCTTCCCCGTCAGCCATTTTTCCGGCGATGTCCGCTGGCTGCTCGCCAGACGCTCGCCATCGATCAGCAAACGGCCATGGGCGCCCGGTCCCAGCCCCAGATATTCGCCGTAGCGCCAATAGGTCAGATTGTGCCGGCTTTCCTGGCCAGGGGCGGCATGGTTGGAAATTTCATAGGCAGGCAGGCCCCCATCCCGGCACAATTCCTGGGTCGCCTCGTACAGATCGGCGGCTAGATCGCCGTCCGCCGCCCGCACCGTGCCGTCAAAGGCCGTGCCTTTTTCGATGGTCAACTGATACAGGGACAGGTGCGACGGAGCCAGATCCAGGGCCTGGCGTAGCTCTTTTCGCCATGCCGCCAGATCCTGGCCGGGGCGGGCATAGATCAGATCGAAATTACAGCGTCCAAAAGTTTTGCGGGCCAGCGTTAGCGCCGCCATGGCCTCCCTGGCATCGTGATTACGGCCCAGGCGGCGCAGATCCGTATCGTTCAATGCCTGCACGCCAAGGGACAGCCGATTGACGCCCGCATTGGCATAGGCGCGAAAGCGGCCTGCTTCCACGGAAGTTGGATTGGCCTCCAAGGTTATTTCCACATCGCCATCGACAGCCCAATGGTCGGCAATGCGGTCGATAATGGCGGCAACGGTTTCGGGCGGCATCAGGGACGGTGTGCCGCCACCGAAAAAGATGCTGCCGACCGTGCGGCCCGGCAGACGCTCGGCTGCGCGGTCAATCTCATCCAGCAGGGCCCGGCGCCAGGCCTCCTGGTCGATGTTCTCGCGGACATGACTGTTGAAATCGCAATAGGGGCATTTGGCCAGACAGAACGGCCAATGCAGATAGACCGCGAAGCCCCGGTTTCCAGTGGCGCTATGGCTGCTGGAAGCAACCATCGATCAGCTTTTGAAAGGCCACGGCGCGGTGCGAGATACGCTGTTTTTCGTCATAGTCCATCTCGCCGAAGGTCACCTCATAGCCATCGGGCAGGAACATGGGATCATAGCCGAAGCCCTTGTCGCCACGGGGCGGCCAGATCATCGTGCCGTAAATACGGCCCTCGAAACTCTCCACATGGCCATCGGGCCAGGCCAGCGATAGCACGGAGGTGAAATAGGCTCGCCGGTTGGGGTTATCACCCAGCTTTTCCTGCACCAGGGCCATGGCCGCGTTGAAATCCCGCTTCGGCCCGGCCCAGCGGGCGGAATAGAGGCCCGGATCGCCGTTCAATCCCTCCACCGCCAGGCCGCTGTCATCGGCCAGGGCGGGCAGGTCCGCACCCGCCACCGCCGCTTCCGCTTTCAGCACCGCATTGGCGACGAAAGTATCGCCGGTCTCTTCCGGCTCCGGCAACCGCAGTTCGGCGGCGGAAACGACATCCAGAGCGAACGGCGCCAATAGATCGGCGATCTCGCGCACCTTGCCCTGGTTATGGGAGGCGACGACCAGACGCGGCTCGGCAAAGCGGCGGGGCATTGCGTTAACCGCCAATCGCCTGTTTCTGTAATTCCGTCAGCTCGCCGATACCCTTCTCGGCCAGAGCCATCAGGCTGTTGAACTGCTCCCGGCTGAACGGATCTTCTTCCGCCGTGCCCTGAATTTCAACAATGCCGCCATTGCCCGTCAGGACGAAGTTGGCATCGGCCTGGGCGTTCGAATCCTCGGCGTAGTCCAGATCCAGCACCGCCATATCCTGATACAGACCGCAGCTGACGGCGGCGACATGGTCGGTCAGGGGCATTTTTTCGATCAAGCCCTTTTCCAACATGCCCGCGAGCGCGATATGCAGCGCCACCCAGGCGCCGGTAATCGAGGCGGTGCGGGTGCCGCCGTCGGCTTGCAGAACGTCGCAATCGAGGCGGATCTGCCGCTCGCCCATGGCCTTCAAATCCGTCACCGCGCGCAAGGAGCGGCCGATCAGGCGTTGGATTTCCTGGGTCCGGCCAGATTGCTTGCCGCGCGCGGCCTCGCGTCCGGTGCGGGTATGGGTGGAGCGCGGCAGCATGCCGTATTCCGCCGTTACCCAGCCCTGGCCGCTGTTGCGCAGGAATGGCGGCACCCGGTCATCGAGAGAGGCGGCGCAGAGTACATGGGTATCGCCGAAACGGATCAGGCAGGAGCCTTCCGCGTATTTCGAGAAACCTGGCTCCAGGGTGACTTCACGTAGTTGATCGACGGCACGGCCCGATGGACGCATGGCGAATACTCCTAAAATTCCGGGACAAATCCTGGCGCTCTTCTAGACCTCCCTGGCCCCGGCGTCCAGAGTTGCGTTGAGGTGCAAATTGACGGGCCCGTTGACGCTTTGTTGGGCCGTTACTACATTGTCTGGAGCATGGCCATACGACCACCACATAGCCCGGAGATCGGCGCCCTGGACCAACGCAACCGCGAAATTTTTCGCGAGGTGGTGGAATCGTTCCTGGAAACCGGTACCCCGGTAGGCTCGCGCACCCTGTCGCGGCGTCTGAACAGCAGCCTCTCGCCGGCCTCGATCCGCAATATCATGTCGGACCTGGAGGGCGCGGGACTATTGCATGCCCCGCATGCCTCCGCCGGGCGCCTGCCCACGGACCGGGGTTTGCGCATGTTTATTGATGGTTTGCTGGAGCTTGGTGATCTTGGCGAGAGCGAACGGGCCGAGATCGAGGCCCATTGTGCCGCCGCCGGCCGCAGTTTCGAGGATATGCTGATCCAGGCCTCGGAAATGCTGTCGGGCCTGTCGGGCTGGGCCGGCCTGGTGATGGCGCCGAAATTGGAAGCGCCTCTGAAGCATCTTGAATTCGTCTCGCTGGGCGATGGCCGGGCCTTGGTGGTGATCGTGGGCGAGTCGGGTTCGGTGGAAAACCGTATTATCGAGGTCCCCGCCGGTTTGCCGCCCTCCGCCCTGGTCGAGGCGGCTAATTATCTCAATGCCCGCCTGCGCGGCGCCACCCTGGCCGAGGCCCGGCGCGAGATCCTGGATGAAATCGAAGGCCATCGGGTCGAACTGGACGCGGTCACGGCGCGGGTGGTGGAGAGCGGCCTGGCGATATGGGGCGGGGATGAGGCGCAACAGACCTTGATCGTCCGGGGCCGGGCCAACCTGCTGGAAGATATCTCGGCGGCGGAGGATCTGGAACGGGTGCGCCAGTTGTTCGCCGATCTGGAAAGCAAGCAGGCCCTAATCGATGTGCTGGAGCTGGCCAATGACGGGCCGGGTGTTCGGGTCTTTGTCGGCTCGGAAAGCCAATTGTTCTCTCTGACGGGCTCTTCCATGATCGTGGCGCCCTATAGCAACTCCAATCAAGAGGTGATCGGCGCCATCGGCGTGGTTGGCCCGACGCATCTGAACTATGCCCGTATCGTACCCATGGTGGACTATACGGCGCGGGTTATAGGCCGTCTGATAGGTTGACGCTGGCGTCCATTCGGTCCAAAAGGTCGCAGTTTCAATTGGCGACTTCAAAACACCGCCCCGAAGCCCTATATCAAGCTCAAACAGCCTGTAATTAAGTGTCTGTATTCGAGGACAAGATGAACGAACCCGAAAATCTCGAGAATTCGGAAGAGGCCAAACCAGAGGCCGCCGAAACCCAAAACGCGGGTGGTGCCGAACCCGTCGACCTGGCCGCCGCGAAAATTGCCGCTGAAGCCGCGGCCGCCGCTGATCCCGCGACTGAATCTGTAAATGATTTTGGGGCAGCGCCCGAAATTGGCGAGCATGCGGACGAACCTGACGAGCTGGAATTGGCCTACGGCGAGGTCGCAGATCTGAAGGACAAGCTGCTGCGCGCCATGGCAGAGACGGAGAATATCAAGCGCCGGGGTGATCGGGAGAAGTCCGATCTGCGCAAATACGCCATCGCCGATTTCGCCCGCGACATGCTGGCGGTGTCCGATAACCTGCAACGCGCCCTGTCCGCCGTCTCGGACGAGCATCGCAAGGGCAATCCGGAGATGGCCCAGCTGCTGGAAGGCGTCGAGTTGACGCAGCGGGAACTGCAGGGCCATTTTGATAAACATGGCATCAAGGAAGTTAATCCACTGGGCGAAAAAATGGACCCCAACCTGCATCAGGCGGTGGTTCAGATTGATGACCCTGAAGCCGCCCAGGGCACCGTCGTTCAGGTCATGCAGGTGGGTTACGTGATTCAGGACCGTCTGTTGCGCGCGGCCATGGTCGGCGTCGCCAAGGGCGTGCCGGCGGCAACCAAGCCAGCGGATGGGAGCGCCGAAGAAGACGGCCAGAACGTGGATACCCAGGCCTAGTTTCAATATTATGGATCAGTAGCGGTTAGATGAGCGGTTCCCGGCCCGTTATCAGCAATCAAGCGGCCCGGCGGATCTTCATGGCGCGCCAGGGCCTCTGCCTTCCCCCGCACAAGGCACAAGACAAAGACGCCCTGCATGCGCTGATCCGGCAACTAGGTTTCGTACAGGTGGATAGTATCCGCACGGTGGAACGGGCCCACCATATGATCCTGTTCGCGCGCAATCAGACCTACCGGCCCGAATACCTGCGCCAGCTGCTGGAAGAAGACCGGCATCTGTTCGAACATTGGACCCATGATGCCGCCATCATTCCCACCGCGTTTTATCCCCACTGGCGGCGACGGTTCGAACAGAGCGAGGACGGCTTGCGGGAACGCTGGCGCAAATGGCGGCCAAAGGAAAAGTCCGGGGACCAACATATCGGCTTCGAGGACATGATGGACAGCGTCAGGGCGCACATCGCCCAGAACGGCCCGACCATGTCGCGGGATCTGAAGAGCAAATCGCCCCCTCGCACGGCTGAAAAAAACGGCTGGTGGCAATGGCATCCTTCCAAAACCGCGCTGGAATTCCTCTGGCGCACGGGCGATCTGTGCGTTACCCGGCGGGACGGCTTTCAAAAGGTCTATGATTTGTCCAGCCGCGTTATTCCTGAACAGATGCATGGCCAAGCAGGGCATTCGAAAGAGGATTTTATCGACTGGGCCTGCCACAACGCGCTTGACCGTCTGGGCTTTGCGGCCCCCGGTGAACTGGCCGCTTACTGGGCCTCGATCAGCGCGGCGGAGGCCAAGTCATGGTGCGCCGGTAATCTTGGCGGCGACTTGATCGAGGTGCTGGTGGAAAGCGCCGACGGCAGCGCGGCGAAAGCCTGCTATGCGCGCCCGGCTCTGTTGGACGCATTACCCGACCAGGCCGCGCCGCCCAATCGCCTGCGCGTGCTCAGCCCGTTCGATCCCCTGATCCGGGACCGCAAGCGTCTGCGGCGTTTGTTCAACTTTGACTACCGCATCGAAATCTTCGTGCCCGAGGCCCAGCGCGAATACGGCTACTATGTCTTTCCCCTGTTGGAAGGCGATCGCATGATCGGCCGCATCGATATGAAGGCGCAACGCCAGGACAATGCATTGCACGTCACCGGCCTGTGGCTGGAGCCGAAGGTTAAATTCAGTCAGGCGCGGGAAAAGAAACTGAGCGCCGAATTGCAGCGCCAAGCCAGGTTTATCGGCATGCAGACAGTCACCTACAATCAGGGCTTCCTGAAGACCCCATATTAACCGGCGGCGGCGCGGTATTCCCGGAGAGATCCCGAATGCATGACACGGCCCATCAAGGGTCGGCCAACAATATCCTCGGCTAGCTTCGCGGCTTCGATCAGGGCGTCGAGATCGATGCCGGTTTCGATACCCAGTTCGTGGCACAGGTGGACCATGTCCTCGGTGCAGATGTTGCCGGCGGAGGTGCGGTTCTTATGTGGCGCGAAAGGGCAGCCGCCCAGGCCGCCGATGGAGCTGTCGAAATGGCGCACACCCATTTCCAGGGCGGCAAAGACGCAGGCGCCGCCCAGGCCGCGATTGTCGTGCAGGTGCAGGCCGACTTCCAGTTCCGGATAGGCATCCCGCACGGCGCCGATGCGCTGGCGGATGCTGTGCGGATCGGCCCAGCCCATGCTGTCATCAAGGTCAATACGCGGCAGGGCACGGCCCTGTTCGCGGCATAGCTCCACGACGTGGTCGACCTCTTCCATGACGTCCGCCAGGGGCACGTCGCCTTCGAAATTGCAGCCGAAAGCGGACAGGACATAAACCTGTTCCAGGGCGACATGATGCTTGTCGTACAATTCGGTCCACTGTCGCAGGCGGCCGCGGGCCTCCTGCTTGGTGCAGTTGTTGTTGCTGAGGCAAAAGCCGTTGGACGCATACAGCACGACGGAGCCGTAATGATCCACTTGCGGCACCTGCAAGGCCTGCTCGAACCCCCAGGGGTTGAGGGCCAGCGCGGTATAGCGGATGCCGGGGCGCTTTTTGATGGCTGCGAAGACCTCGGCGCTATCCGCCATGTTCGGCACCAGCTTTGGGTTCACGAAGGAGCCGGCCTGGATGCGGGGCACCCCGGCGGCGGCGATCGCCTCGATCAACGCCACCCGGCGCGGCACGGGATGGTGACGGTCCTCTATCTGGAAACCTTCACGCGGTCCGTGGTCATGAAATATGACGCTTTTCGGCAGGTTAGGCATGCGCTAATCCAGTTCGCCTTTCACGGCCTCCAGATGGGCCAAAGCCTCCGGGTTGGCAAGCGCCGAGGTGTCACCGGTGGGCTGATCAAGCAGCACCGCGCGGATCAGGCGGCGCATGATCTTCATGGACCGGGTGCGGGGCAAATCGCTCACGAAATGGATATGCCGGGGCCGGTAGGCCCGGCCCATGCCGCCCAGCACCGCCGCCGAAATCGCCTCGCGCAGATCGTCGGCATTATCGTCGGCATTGTCCTTGCCGTCATAGCCCTCTTTGGGCACGGCAATAATGCAAATGACCTCGCCGGCGCGTTCATCGGGCAGGCCGATCACGGCGACCTCGGCCACCTTGCCGGTGGCGACCACCAGTGCCTCGATCTCCGCCGGGCCGGTGCGCTTGCCGCCGATCTTGAAGGTATCGTCGGAGCGGCCCAGCAGGAACCAGAAGCCATCCTCGTCGATGGAGGCGAAATCGCCATGGCGCCAGGTATCGGGATAATCCTGCCAATAGGTTTCCAGATAGCGTTCATCGCCCCCCGGTCCCCAGAAGCTTTTGGTCAGGCCAATGGAAGGCTGGGTCATGACCAGCTCACCGACCTCGCCCGGCGCCACGGGCTCCCCCGCCTCGTTGAAAATAGCCGCGCCCGAACCCAGAGAGGGCCCGTTAAAGGCGCATGATTTCTGCGGCAGAATGCCGGCGCCGGTAACGATGGAACAGCCGATTTCGGTACCACCGGAAATATTCAGGATCGGCAGCTGTTTCTTGCCGATCACCTCGAACATCCATTGCCAGGCATCCGGCGTGGCGGGCTCACCGCCCGAAATCATCGTTTTCAGGGATGACAAATCATGCTTGTCCACCAGTTCCCGACCCAGGGCCATGGCGCCGCGGGCAGCGGTGGGCGCCATGCCGAAATGAGTAACCTTGTAGTCCTCGATCAACTGCCAAAAGCGATCCGGGCGGGGCCGATCCGGGGCCCCTTCGGCAACCAGCAGGCGGCCGCCGGCGAAACTGGGCGTCACGGCAGTCAGGGCACCGACCATCCAGCCGAAATCGCTGAGCCAGAAAAAACAATCGTCCGGCCCGAAATCCAGCATCAGGTCCAGATCCAAGGCCACCTTGGTCAGAAAGCCCACGTGGGTCATGATGATGCCCTTGGGCTTGCCCGTGGTGCCAGAGGTGAAGGCCAATGTCAGCGGCGCCTCCGCCGGCACTTCCGCCGTGGCAATATCATCCGTCTGGCCCGCCACCAGTTCATGCCACCAATGGTCCCGCCCCGGCTTCATCTCCACCGGAACCTCGCCGGCCATATGATTGACCACGATCACCGCCTCGACACTGGGTGCATCGGCGCAGGCCTCGTCCAGGGCCGCCTTCATGGCCGAGGCCGCGCCCCTTCGCCAGGTGCCGTCGGAGGCGATGACCACCTTCGCGCCGCCCTCGTTCAGACGGGTAGCGATGGGGCTGGGTCCGAAGCCCGAAAACAGGGGCATGTTGACGGCGCCGATCTTGGCACAGGCGAAAAAGGCCACATAGACCTCGGCGATCATCGGCAGGTACAGCCCGACCACATCGCCGGCACCGACACCAAGCGACCGTAGCGCGGCGGCCAGGCGGTTCACCTCGGCATCGAAGTCGGCATAGCTGAGCGTACGGGTGCGTTCGTCCTCGCCCTGCCATTCGATAAACGGTTTGTTCCAGGTCTCGCTTTCCCGGTGCTTTTCGATGCAGTTCAAATAAAGATTGGTGGTGCCGCCGACGCACCAATCGGCCCAGGCCTTGCCCCGGCTGGTGTCCAATATGGTGTCGTAATGACGATAGAAACGGATATCGAGAAAACTCAGCAGGCCGTCCCAGAACCATGCCGGATCAGCCAGGGAACGGGCATAAAGGTCATGATAGTCCGTGGCGCCCATCTGCCGGATCAAGTCGGTCAGACGTGAGGCCTCCACCCGTTCCTTGCTGGGCCGCCAGACAATTTCCGTAGTCTCAACCATTCGAGTTTTCCTTTACCTACAGCCCTACCAACGCTTGGCGACTTCTTCCAACATCACCTCGGTGGCGCCACCGCCGATGGCATGCAGGCGGGCATCGCGCACCATGCGTTCGATGGGCAGATCGCGGACATAGCCCATGCCGCCGTGGAACTGCTGGCAATTATACATCACCTCCTGGGTGACCTCGGCACAGTGCGCCTTGACCATGGAAACCTCCTGCACGCAATCATGGCCCTGACTGTCCAGCCAGGCAGCGTGATAAAGCAGCTGTTGGGCCGCCACCAGCTTGGCCTGGGACATGGCCAAGCGCTGGCGGATGCCCTGCTTGTCCATCAAGGGGGCGCCAAAGGCTTCGCGCTGGCTGATATGTTCGATCGTCAGCTCCAAGGCCGTCTGCGCTTCGGAGGTGGCCATGGCGCCGATGGACATGCGCTCGTTCTGGAAATTCGCCATCACCGCGTAGAAACCCTTGTTCTCCTCGCCCAGCATGTTGGCGGCGGGCACGCGGCAATCCTCGAAGAACAGCTCGGCGGTGTCGGAACAATGGATGCCGAATTTCTCCAGCTTTCGGCCGATCGTGAAGCCCGGCGTATCGCGCTCGACGATGAACATGGAAACCCCGCGCGAACCCTTGGCCTCCGGATCGGTCTTGGCGGCAACAAAATAAATGTCACCGTAATAGCCGTTGGTGATGAACATTTTCGAGCCGTTCAGGACCCAGTCATCGCCGTCGCGCACGGCGCGCGTACGGATACCGCCCACGTCCGAGCCCGCCGAAGGCTCGGTCACCGCGATGGCGCATATTTTCTCGCCGGCCATGATGGGAGGCAGATACTTGCGGATTTGCTCGTCGGTGCCGGCATAGACCAGATGCGGCGACGACATGGCCGCATGCACCATGCAGGTGACGCTGACGCCGCCATAGGTGGAGCGGCTAAGCTCCTCGGCCAGGATGATCCAGGCGAAAACATCCATGTTGGAGCCGCCGTATTTTTCGGGAAAACGCAGGCTAAAATAACCCAGCTTGCCCATTTTCTTCAGCATCTCGCGGGAGACCTTGCCCTCGCGCTCCCAATCATCGCCATGGGGCTTGATCTCGTTATCGACAAAGCGGCGCAGCTGATCGCGCAGCATATTGTGCTCTTCGTTGAAATAGATCGAGTTCATGGCCGGTCCCTTTTGGTTGTGCTCATTACAAATTTATCAGTTTTTCGGCGCGCGCCGTCAGCTTGGCCCGTTGCAGCTTCAGGCCGTTGGCGCTTTCCGCCATGGGGAAGGCATCGATAGGCAGAAAGCGCACGGGCACCTTGTATTTGGCGATCCCCGCCAAGCAATGCGCGCGCAAAGCCTCTTCATCCAGCGCGCCGTCGCCGTTGGGAATGATAAAGGCGACGGCGCGGTTACCGTCCGCCGTCGAAAACGGCGCCACCTTGCATTCCGCCACCGAGGGATGCTCCTCCACCCGCGCCTCGATCTCAGCCGGGCTGGTGAGAAAGCCGCCCAGGCGCAGCACATCGCCGATGCGGGAGAGAAAGACCACCCGGCCATCGGCCTCCATGAAGCCAAGATCGCCGGTGCGGAAAAAGCCGTCGCCGCAAAAGGCGGCCCGGTTCGCCCCATCATCATTGTCATAGCGGTCAAACAGGCCGGGGCTTTTCACCTCCAGCTCGCCGGCCTCGCCGGGTGGCAGCAACTCATCGCTCTCGTTGTCGCGAACCCGAAAGTAAATGTCCTCCGCCGTGACATAGCCGCCACCCTGGCTGCGTTCCTCGGCCGGGGCATCGGTGTTTTGACAGGTAATCAGGGCCTGTTGTTCCGAGGAGCCGTAAACGCCAACGAAGGTCACGCCGCGGGCATCGCCCTCGTTCACGATGCTGTCCAACGCGGCATTAAAGGAGGCGAAGCCGCACAGACGCAGGCTGGGAAAAGGCCTCTCGCCGGGCGTCGCCTCAAGGATCAGATGGAACAAATCGTCGCTGCCAAATACATGCGTGATCTTGTGTTGCTGGATCAATCGGCCCGCCGCGATCGGATCGAAAAGCCGCATGGAGATCATGGGCCGGCCCGCCGCCAATGTGGTCATGGCCAGGGCAAAGCCGAACACGCCGCAAAACGGCAACGAGGCCAGACTGACCGCATCATCAGCGCAAAAGCCCGAGGCTTCAGCAATGATTTGCGCCTGATCGACGATGGAATGTTGGGTATGGACCACCAGCTTCGGCTTGTTCGTGGTGCCGGAGGTGGAGAAGATTATGCAATCGGCATCGCGGCCTCCGTCGCCGTCAAACAGCTCTCCGCCCGCCTCCAGTTCGGCATAGGGCACCCGCTTGCACCCAGGCCCCGTCATGGCGGCGACATCTGGCCGCCCGCCGTCCTCGCCATACAGCACCAAGGCCTCGACGGCCGCCAAGGCGCTGGCTTCGATCTCGTCCAGAATGGCAATGAAGTCGATGTCCTTGAAGTCCGGCCACAGCACCAGCAGCTTGGCCCTGGAACGCTCGATAATATCGCCGACTTCAACCGCCCGGAACCGGGGATTGATCGAGACCACTGTGGCGCCCAGACGGGCACAGGCCAGGGACAGCACCAGCCAGGCCGGAATATTCGGCAGCCACAGTGCGACGCGGTCACCCCCGCCGATACCTTGCCGCGCCAGACCGCCGGCGACCCGGCGGCTGGCCTCGAGCAATTCGCCGTAGCTGACGCTCAGATCGCCATCAATGATCGCCGGTGCCGCGCCGGGCTGGCGCGCCACCATTTCGATCAGGCTGTCGTTACGTTCGGCCACGGCCCCGTCCGCTATCGCTTTCTGTTCAGGAAGGCGTGTAGGCGTTTCTTATGCTCATCACCTTGGAACAGATAATTCTGCGCGATCATCTCGTATTCCAGGCAGGATTCCAGATCCATGCTCTCGCCACGGAACAGGGACATCTTGGTAAAAGCCGTCGCGCGCCGGGGCGAAGAATCAATCATCGCCTGGGCCGTACGCTCCGCCGCCGCCTGTAGTTGATCCGCCGGCACCACTTCGGTGAACAGGCCGATTTCACGGCCTTCCTCGGCCTCGACCGTGGCGCCGGTCAGCATCAGATGCGAAGCCCGCATGGTGCCGACCAGACGCGGCAGCAAATAAGTGCAGCCCAAATCCGCGCCCGAGGCCCCCATGCGGCCAAAGGCGAAATAATAACTCGCCTCCGGCGCCGCGATGGCGACGTCGCAAGCCAGGGCCAGGGACGCCCCGCCGCCCACCGCCGGGCCATTGACGGCGGCGATAATCGGCAGATCCAGGGCGCGCATGCGCTTGATCATCCGGTTGACCCCGCGCAGGACCAAATACTGCCAGTCCATGTCGACCTCTTCCTCGACCAGGACACTGCCCAACTGGGCCCCGCCGCAGAACACCGGGCCGTTGCCGGTTAGAATGATGACCCGGCAGTCGGGATCATCCTCCAACTGGTCCAGGGCGGCATTCATTGCCTCGGCGAAATCCAGGCTTAGCGGATTGCGGATGTCCGGACGGTTCATGGTAATGCGGCCGATGCCGTTTTCCAGGCTAACCAGCAGTTCGGGCCCTGCCGTATCTGTCTGTCTTGCTTCGCTCATTATCATGTCCTCCTAGTTTATATCTTCGCCGTTTGCCGCAAGTCGCGCAACGCGAAGCGGCGGATCTTGCCCGACGCGGTCAGCGGCAGGCTGTCGGTAAAAGTAATGCCGCGCGGCACCTTGTAGCGTGACAGCTCGCGGCGGCAGTATTCTAGTATCTCATTGCCATTTCGCGCCGCCCCCGGCACGGGCACCACGAAGGCCTGAATATCCTCGCCGCGAACCTCGTCCGGCACCCCGATCACCGCAGCCGCCTGCACCGCCGGGTGCGCGAACAGCACATTTTCGACTTCCTTGGGAAAGACGTTGTAGCCGTTGGCGACAATCATGTCCTTGATCCGGTCCAGGATGAAAATATTGCCATTCTCGTCGATCCGGCCCACATCGCCAGTGCGCAGCCAGCCCTCGGCCAGGGTTTCCGCCGTCAGCTCCGGCTGGCCCCAATACCCGGCCATGAAAGTGTCACAACGGAATTGCAACTCGCCCGGCTCGCCAGTGGGCACGTCACCGCCCCGCCGGTCCCGCAGCCGCACTTCGATGCCGTCCAGCACCACGCCGCAGGAGCCGTCCGGCGACGGCACGCCGGGCCGCTGCACGCAGGCAACGGTGGAAATCTCGGTCAGGCCATAACTTTCCACCGTGTCGATGCCAATGTCATCCTTCAGCCGGCGCACCAAGGATTCCGGCACCGGGCCGCCGCCTACGTCGATCAGGCGCATGGCGGAAAGATCGCGCCCCGCCAAACGCTCTGCCTGAAACATCTGCACGAACATCAAGGGCACCCCGGCCAGCACGGTGATGCGGTGCCGCTCCATCAAATCCAGGGCGCTATCGGCATCGAAGCTAGGCAACACCACCATGCGCGCGCCCACAAGGCCGCAATAGAGGAAATCGTAGCTGTAGCCGAACAGGTGAAACGACGGCAAAACGGTCAGAAAGCGGTCGTCCGCGTTATAGCCAAGAGCGTTAATCGTTAATTTGGCGTTGGCGATCAGTTGACGATGGCCAAGCACGATGCCCTTCGGCGACCCTGTCGTGCCGGAACTGTAGATGATCATAGCCGGGTCATCGGGACGGCTGCGGGGCACGGGGACACGGCCCGGCGCCTCGGCCAGGGCCGTCTCGTAATCCAACCAGCCGGCGCCCGGCGCGCTATCGCCACAAGCCAGGCGCAACACCACGTCGTCGGAGAACATCTCGTCCGGCAAGGCGTCGCCGGGGTTTTGCGCCACGATGCCCCGTGGCCGGCAGTCGGCGAACAAGGCCCCGGTTTCCCGCGCCGTGCTCAGGGTATTGATGGGCACGGCAATGACACCGGCAATGGCGCAGCCGATAAAGAATTCATACAGCGCCCGCGAATTACCCATGAAGCAGGCCACCCGGTCGCCAGGCTCCATTCCAGCCGCGATCAGCGCGGCGGCAAACCGCGAGGCCCGCTTATAAGTCTCTTCATAAGAGGATAACGTGCCATCGATGAAGACAAGATGCACCGCTGCGCCGTTTTCTGACGCCGCTCTGGCGAAGACCGCATCGACGGTATCCATTCCTGGATTTCCCTAACGGCCCTTCCAGACGGGAGGCCGTTTTTCGGCGAACGCGCGTGCGCCTTCCTGGGCATCCTCGGAGGTATAAGCCGGCTGATACAGACGCCAGGCCAGCTCGGCGCCGGCATCGCAGCCCGCCGACATCGCCGCCAATATGGCCGCCTTGCCGCAGGTCACGGACAGCGGGGCATTGTCGCGGATTTTCTCGGCCAGTTCCTGTGCCCGGGCACGTACCGCGTCGCCGTCGGGCTCCAGATAATTGATATAGCCCAGTTCGTGAAAGCGCTCGATCGGATAGAGATCGCCGGTCAGGACCATTTCCATCAACACCGGTTGCGG
This sequence comes from uncultured Rhodospirillaceae bacterium, assembly GCA_964590195.1. Classification (GTDB taxonomy): domain Bacteria; phylum Pseudomonadota; class Alphaproteobacteria. Next base: position 19,446 of record CAZPWJ010000071.1, read on the forward strand.
CAGCATCCAGACCAGCGGCATGCCCCAGGGGGAGCCGCGGCCGATCTTGCTTTCGGTAATGCCGATCTTGGTGCCGGCCATGGCCACGCGCATATCGCAATTGAGCGAGAACATCATGCCGCCAGCCATCAGATGACCGGTCATGGCGGCGATGATCGGCACCCGTACATGGCGCATGCGTTTTTGGAACGGGTCGCGCATGAAGGTCAGAATATCCTCGCCGGTTTCTTCTTTTTTCTGCGCGGTTTCTTTCAGGTCCATGCCGGCGCAGAAAGTACCGCAGTCGGTTGAGGTGAAGATCACCACGCGGATATCCGGGTTCAGGTCGATATCTTCCCAGATTTTGTTGAGACCGTTGGAGACCGCAATATTCATGGCGTTGCGCTGTTCGGGGCGGTTGATGGTCACCGTGGCGATGCCGTCGGTGACATCGAATAGCAGTTCATTGCCTTCACTCATGTTTCTGATCCTTCTGCTTAAACTTCGCGCGGCTCGACCTCGGCGATAAAGCCATGCCGCTCCACCATATCGCCCTCGGCGCAACTCAGCGCCACCAGCACCCCGTCACAGGGCGCGGTCAGGCGGATTTCCATTTTCATGCTCTCCTGCACCACCAGGACATCCCCCGTTCTGACATGATCACCAACAGCGGCCAGAACCTTAGTGACATTGCCCATGACCGGTGCCAGCACGCGGCCCTCGACCGCCGCCGCATCGGCCTGCCAGCCATCGGCATACAGCGAGACCCGCGCCGAGACGGCACCGAAGGCGCCATGCAGATGCACCACATCGCCAGTACACAGGGCACGCACGATTTGCACCTCATTGCCGATGGTCACGCTGTAGGCGTCATCGCCCAAGCGCTCCAGCGTCAAGGCCAGAACGGTCTGATCAATGCGGACGGACATGCCACCGTTCGCATCAACCGGGGAAAAGGCCACGTCCGCGTTGTCCGGACCAATGCCGATCTGCAGGCTGGGGATATTACTGGGACGCGGCTGTCCCTGCCCCAGCCGCCAATTGGTGAAGCTTCCCGGGCTTTGCCAGGGATCGCTGTCCGGGCCGGTGCGGTATTGCGACATCGCCACCGCGCCGGCCAGGGCGAACAGCTCGTCCGCCGGCCTTTCAGCAATGGCTTGATTGGCGGTCACCTCCCGGTCGATCAGCGCGGTATCGACACTGCCTTCCGCCACATCACGGCGGGCCAGCAGAGCGCTCAGGAATTCCAGGTTAGTGGGCAGCCCAAAAACGGCGGTCTCGGCCAAGGCCGCGCGCAACTGGCCCAGCGCCGCCCCACGGTCCACGCCATGACAAATAATCTTGCCCAACATGCAATCATAGTACGGGCCAATTTCCTCCCCCGCCGCAACGCCCATATCCGCCCGCACGGGAGGCTTTGGCAAATCAATGCGCCGCACCACACCCGTGGCCGGGGCGAAGCCGTCGTCGGGGTCTTCCGCATACAGCCGAGCCTGCATGGCATGACCGCGAATGACAATGTCATCCTGCTGCAAGGGCAGGCCCTGGCCAGCGGCAATACGCAGTTGCCAGGCGACCAGATCCAGGCCGGTGACGGCCTCGGTCACTGGGTGTTCGACTTGTAGGCGCGGATTAGCCTCCAGAAAGAAGAATTCATCGCCCGCGACCAGAAACTCCGCCGTGGCCAGGCCGCGCAGCTTGGCGTGTGCTGCCAGTCGGCATGCGGCATCGAGAATGCTTTGCCGCAAATCCTCGGCCAAACCGGCAACAGGTGCTTCCTCAACCACCTTTTGATGGCGCCGTTGCAGAGAGCATTCCCGGTCGAACAGATGCATCGCCGCGCCCGCGCCATCGCCGGCCAATTGCACCTCCACATGGCGGGGGCGGTCCAGGTATTGCTCGACCAGCAGATCGGCCCGGCCGAACGAGGCCTTGGCCTCGCGCATGGCGGAGGCAATGTTTTCGCCCAGATCGTCACCCTCGCGCACCACGCGGATGCCGCGCCCGCCGCCGCCCGCCGCCGCCTTCAACAGCAATGGCGGCCGCATGCTGGCGATCATGGCGGCAATGCCGGCCTCGTCATCGCTGGCCAGATCGCCGCCGGGGATGACCGGAATGCCCAGTTCCGCCGCCTCGCGCTTGGCCTGCAATTTGTCGCCGAACCGGGCCAGGGTGTCCGCCGTGGGGCCAACAAAAATCAGCCCGGCATCTTCCACCTCCTTGGCGAAAGCCGGCGTCTCGGACAGAAAGCCGATACCGGGATGCACCGCGTCGGCGCCCACGGTCTTGGCGGCGGCGATGATGGCCGGAATATTGAGATAGCTTTCCGAAGCCGGGCCGCCGCCAACTTCGATGGATTGGCCGATCTGGCGCACATGGTCGGCCTGGCGGTCGGTGCTGGAATGCACCGTGGCCACCTCCATGCCCATGGCTTTGGCGGTGCGGGCAATGCGGCAGGCGCTGTCGCCGCGGTTGGCAATGAGGAGTTTTCTGATCATCACTGCGCCCTCAAATCCGCAACACGCCGAAGGGCGAGGCCGGGGCCGGCACGCGGGCGGCGACATCCAGTAACAGGGTCATGACCTCGCGGGTTTCCGCCGGGTCGAGAATATTGTCGATCCACAGATTGGCGGCGTAATTGTACATGGACGCAAAGGCCTCGAATTCATCGCGTATCGGCTCCTTGAATTTTTCCTCGTCATCATCGGTCCAGGGCAGGCCGTCACGGGCGAATTTCTGCCGCTGCACCATGGCCAGGGTCATCGCCGCCTGCTCCGGACCCATCAGGGCGGCGCGGCCATTGGGCCAGCCGAATGCGAAGGTCGGATCGAACGGCCTGCCGCACATGGCCATGTAACCCGCGCCGTAGGATTTGCCGATGATGATGTTGTATTTCGGCACGTTGGCCGAGGCCATGGCCGTGATCATCTTGGCGCCGTCTTTCGAGATGCCGCCCTGTTCCGCCTCCCGTCCAACCATGAAGCCGGAATTATCGGCCAGGAACAGCAGCGGGATATCCTGCTTGCAGCAGATATCAATGAAGTGCACCGCCTTTTTGGCGCTTTCGGAAAAGATCACGCCTTCGTTGGCCAGAATGCCGACCTGAAAGCCGCCGATACAGGCAAAACCGCAAAGCAGACTGTCGCCATAGCGGCCCTTGAATTCATCGAAATAGCTGTCATCCACCAGCCGCGCCAGGATCTCCCGCGTATCAGCTGGATGGCGGGGATCTTCGGGGATCAGGCCGTGGATCTCGGCCGGATCATACCGGGGCAGCTTGGGCACGCGCACGGACCGTTCCAGGCCGGGCCGACGGCAGGTATCGCCGACCAGATTGCGTACCGTGGCCATGGCGTGACGGTCATTTTCCACCAAATAGTCGGTGACGCCGCTGATTTCCGAATGCATCTGCGCCCCGCCAAGGGTCTCCCGGTCGACTTCCTCGCCGGTGGCGGCAAAGGTCAGCTCCGGCCCGCCCAGGTGCATATAGCCCTGCTCCCGGACGATCACCGCCAGATCGCACAACGCCGGGACATAGGCGCCGCCGGCGGTACACGCCCCGTGCACCACGGCGATCTGGGGAATGCCCTCGGCGGATTGTCTGACGATCTGGTTGAAGACGCTGCCGTATTGGCCGGTGTCGGGAAAAATGCCGGGCTGTTCCGGCAGATTGGCGCCGCCGCTGTCCACCAGGGTGATATTGGGCAGACGATGCTGCCAGGCGATCTTTTGCGCCCGCACATGCTTCTTGGCGGTCATGGCGAAATAGGTACCGCCCTTAACCGGCGCATCATTGGCGATGATCATGCAACTAACGCCGTTGACCTGGCCAATGCCGGTGATAATGCCGGCTCCGGGGGGAACGCCATCATACATATCGACGCCGGCCAGATCGCCCAGCTCGAGAAACGGTGAGCCCGGATCCAACAGCACATCGATACGGTCGCGCGGCAACAGCTTGCCGGCGGCCATATGGCGCTGTTTGGCCTTTTCCCCAGAGGTCTCATGCTCGCCCCGGCGGCGGTGCAATTCCGCCATCAGGCTGCCAAACGCGGCACGGTTCCGGGTAAATTCCTCGGAGGCGATGGAGATTTGGGATTGAATAAAAGCCAATGCGTTAACTCCAGAGCAGCGCGCCCCTTTTGGCAACATGGTTTGCCGGCCATTTTGCCGGCTTGTTTCGCCGCTTTATTTTTTCTAACATTAGTTAGATTTTAATGATGGCACATGATGACACAGCCCGCCGAAGGCCGAAATGAAAAAGTCCGATGAAACCCGACGGCGGATCCTGGATGCGAGCGCCAAGATGTTTCGCGGCAAGGGTTATGATAAGACCACCCTGAAGGATATCGGCGCACTGGCCAAGATCCAGGCGCCGGCGATCTATTACTATTTCAGCTCGAAAGAGCAGCTGCTGGAAGAGGTCCTGAATATCGGCATCGCGGGCATTCATGACTCGGTACGGCAGGCGGTTGATGGCATGGACCCGGCGGCCAGCCACCGCCTTCGCATCAAGGCGGCCATCCGGGCTCATCTGGCGACCCTGTTGCAACACAGCGACTACACGGCGGCGACGATCATCAACAATAATCTGGCGCCCCGAAAAATTCGAGAGCGCCACCGCGTGCGCCGGGAGCAATATGCCGAGTATTGGCGCGGCCTGTTGCAGGGGGCACAGTCGGCGGGCGAGATCGGTCCGGGCGTGGACCTGACCCTGTTGCGGCTGTTCCTGCTCAGTGCACTGTTTTGGACCCACGAATGGTACCGCAAGGACCACGACCCGATTGAAGACATGGCGGCGAAACTGTGCGCCATGTTATTTGATGGCATTGGAGGCACAGCTTTAGAATGACCAGAAACAACACTTCCCCCCAAAAGAATGCATGGCGACGGCATCGTCGCCGTGACCGGGGCCAGTCGCGGCCTTGGCGTGGAAATCGTACGCGCCCTGGACGAGCGGGGCTTCACCGTCGCCGCTCTGTCGCGCAAGGGCATCGGCCCCGAACAGGGCGATCTGTCCGACGAGATAAAGCAGCGCCTGATCAACCTGCCCTGTGACGTCACCGACGAGGACAGCATCGCCACCGCCCTGGCCGAACTTGACGGCAAGCCCGGCGGTCTGCGCCACGTCATCAACAACGCCGGCATTCATTTGCTGGGGCCATCGCGCAGTTTTTCCAACGACGATTTTCGTCAGGTTCTGGAAACCAACGTGATCGGCGCCTTCGCGGTAGCGCGCGCGGCCTATCCCTATTTGCGCGCGCAAAAGGATCGCGGCAGCGCCATCATCAACATCGGATCATTCTTCGACCGCCTGGCGACGCCGCACAACACCGCCTACAGCGCCTCGAAAGCAGCCCTGGCGGCGATGAACCGCTGCCTAGCCGCCGAGTGGGCCAAGGACCGCATCTCCCTGGTCAACGTGGCACCCGGCTATATCGATACGGACATCGCCCGCGATTACCTCGCCTTGGAGGAGGTGAAAGCATATTTCGCCCGCCGGGTGCCCATTGGACGGCCCAGCCAGCCCGAGGAAGTCGCCGATTTCACCGCCCGCCTATTGGATGGCGACCTAACGCTGCTGACCGGCGAAACCATCTACGTGGATGGCGGCCATTCCATTGATCATGGCCGGGTTTAGGAGACGACAAGGCTCAGCAAGCGGAAAATGCAGCCGAGTGATTTGCAATTACAATAAAATTTGATCCATAGGAGAGCACGTGAAAGAGACCCCACTGAATCCGGATTTCAAGGAAGCAATCGAACAATTCGTACTTACTATGCCGATTGTTAAGTTCATCGGAATGGAATTCACCAAAATTGAGCACGGCAGCGTGGAAATCAGGATTCCATATAAAGAAGAGCTTTCCTTTGCCCAAGGCTCCTTTCAAGCTGGCCCGATCGGCATGCTAATGGACATCGCCGCATGTTCCGCGATTGGAACAAAACTTCCCCCAGGCTGGATTTTTTCAACAATTGATTTCACGACCAAAATATTGGCTCCGGCAAATGGAACATCCTTTCGTGCCTATCCGGTTAACGCAGACACCCACTTCATGTAGGGTGCTTCCAAT
>CAZPWJ010000072.1:0-25091 GCA_964590195.1 uncultured Rhodospirillaceae bacterium
TGGACAGATACTAGATGTAGCGGGTGTCTGCGTCAACCGGATAGGCACGATATGATCTTCCGGTATTCAGGCTCGACTTGGGATAGTCGGCGCGGCGGCTTAGGAAAGCGGATTGCAGTCGCCCCCGACGGCAATCCCTGGGTCATTGCACATGACAATACCATCTGGCACCTCGTTGACAATAAATGGCTGAAAGTTGCCGGTAAGGCCAAAGATATCGGTGTCGGCGCAGACGGTACGGTGTGGATAATCGGCACCAATAACATTGCCCACAGATATACCGGTTCAACTTGGGACAATAGCAAAGGCGGCATGGGAAAGCGGATTGCAGTCGCTCCCGACGGCACCCCCTGGATCATTGCACATGACAATACCATCTGGCGCTTGAAAGGCGGCACGTGGGAGAAAATTGAGGGGCTTGGCATTGATATCGGAATCGGCGCCGAGGGCGCGGTGTGGATCCTCGGCACCAATAACGTTCCCTACAAAATGACCGATCGTGGGTGGAAGCAGCACGATGGTGGTTTCACCACGGCCATCACCGTCGGCCCTTACGACAAGCCCTGGGCGATCAACGCTAAAAACATTTTCGCCGCCAAGGACAGTCTGGATGCGGTCGTGCAGGCGGAAAAGGCAAAACGATGGGTGGAGAACCTCGTTGATCTTAGAGCGCATTTTGATTTCCTGCCCGATTGGAACATTGACGATTTCAAGATTGAAGCCGAGCATGCCGAGTCGACCGGGACAGTCTTCGGCCATCAGGCGAACATCGTTCTCTATATGCCGAAAGGAAAAAATCTCCCCAATATTGCCCTGAATTTCAATCAGGTGGATGCCAATGAATTGTTGAAAGCGATGAATGTGCCGCCCCTGATCCCGGTGGCATTGAAGAACCTAACGTTGTTTCTTGTGCCGCCCGGTAATGGACAGAAGGGTGCCAAGTCGGCGGATCTCCCGAAAATTCTGAAAGACCGGACCAGGAAAGTAGCCGACAAGTTCGACCTGGAACCGGGCAGAAACTTCCTTTCCGAGATCGACGCCTCAAAAACTCCAGCCGTCAATTCCTTGGCTTCCGTGATTGGTCTTACGAAGAAGAACCTCAAGGAGATGACCCTGAGCGGCCAATTGAACCGGTTTGCGCTGAAGAAGAGGGGGGCCTGGAAGGAGCCTTTCGGGATCAAGGGCGTTGCTCTGAATCAAGCCACCATTCTGATCGTCACGACTAAGAAAGACGATATTTTCAGCGTAATGCCCCAGATCCTTTTCCAAGGCGGAGATTTAAAGCCGCCCTATTACCGCAATGTGTCTATTTGGGGCAATACCAAGATCAGAAAACGCAACTACCTGATGTTCGGCCAGCAGGCGCATATTAAAAGAAGCATCACCTCGAAGCCGGTGCCCACGGGGACCGGTTATGGCTTCGATGCTCCTGAAATCAGCCTCAAGGACGTGGTGAATCTGGCGAAAGTACTGCCTGACACATTAAGAATATCGGTTCCGAAAGCCGATCGATTTCCCTTGGACATCGTCACCTTATCCAATCCCAAATACGCCTCCTACAACGCTGCTTCATACGAGCCACCGGTGTTCTCGGAAATGATCTTGGTAGCCGCGACAGCCGGCGTTGTGATCCCCGACGGGCGCCCGCTTCCCGGTACCGATGGGATCAACGGCACGCCGGGGCCGCTCTATTACGCCAACGGCGCACTCAAGCTCGCCGGCAAGGGATTGGGTAATGCGGACATCAGCCTCTCTGTTCGCGGCCTGCATGGCAAGGCGAGCAGCAAAGTCTCACTCTCTCTTGGCAAAGTGATCGGCAAGCGCGCTAAGCTGACAGGTGATGGGAAATTCGGCATCAACATCGATGATGCAAACCAGCGTATGGACCTGCAAGCCAAGATCGATATCGCCGGTTTCGTCAAGCGCGAGGCGACACTGAAGTTTTCGCCCAACAAAGCCAAATTCTCCTTTGATACGGGATGTGCACCGCCGATCAAGGTGGACGCAAACCTAAAGTCGGCAAGCAAGCCCTGGGATGGCATCGGAAACATTCTAGGAGACATCAGTGTCGATCAATCAAGGTCCTTCGAATGCGCCGGCAAGGCCTTCAAGTGGGTGGGCGGGGCCATAAAAGACGCTGGCAAGGTTCTTGGCCCGGCAGTAAATATCACCGCCGACTTTGCCACCGACATCACCAAAGAAATTGCCGGGAAAATTTCCGGCGGCTTCACTAAAGTCGGCGGCAACGTCTTCGGCCTGTTCAAGAAGAAAAAGAAAAAGCATATCCATTCATCCAAGGACTGTAACTATGACGAGGAGTTTCCAAAGAAGCAGGCCTGGAATCCTTCTTACGGCAAGTGCTGGAGCTCTGGGCATAAGTACCTGTATTTTGCCAATGACAAGGGTGGAAATGGTTTTTGCCTCCAGGTTAATGCCGCCAAGAACCATAACGGCTCTAAGCTAGAGTACGGCAAATGCGACATGAACTGGACTCAGCAGTGGCGCTTTGACAATGGCAAAATCATCAACGCCAAGGGGCGCTGCATCGACGCCGCCGGCGGCAACAACGCCAAGGCAGGCAGTAAAATCCAGCTTTGGGACTGCCATGGGCGTAGTAACCAGACCTGGAAGCTGACTAAGAACGGCCGAATCGTCGGCATCGGCGGTCTTTGCGTAAATGCCAACGAAGTTAAGGACGATAAGGATTTAAAGCTGATTGATTGTTATACCCATAACAATGCGCCCGGCTGGATGGCTATGTACCCGGCGACCAAACTCTCGGCGCCCCACTACCGCATCAGAAACCGTAAAACCAACAAATGCATTGATATGGGAGGCGAGCGGAAGATCGGCAGCGCCTTGAAGATTTGGGATTGCGTTGAAGGAAACGAAAACCAGAAATTCGCGAACCCATATTATTGGGACGCCGGTCTTATGGTCATAAAAAGCGTCAAGAATGGTTATCACTACAAGCAGCACGGGGCGATTATCACCGGCTGGGGTGTAGCGGAATGGAGCGGCACCAGCACCTGGATCGCCGACAAAAAGTCTGATGGCGGAGTTTCCATTAGAAATAATGGAGGCAAACTATGTATGCAAATTAGCAATGGCAATAACGGCACCTTACTCAACCCCGCTGCATGCCATGGAAATTGGGAGCAACGCTGGTTCTTCGAGCCAATTTTCTAATGAGATGGCCGTCAAGAGCTGCCCATCCCATCATGTTTTCGAATGTCTGTTTTTGACCAGCTCCTCACTATTCTTTCCAGCTGCACAAACTTCCGCTTTCTGATGCCAAAGCCGACTTAACATGATGGTGGTCTATTGGGCTGCTCAGGGTCAAACTCTGCCATAAAGATTCCCTTATGCAATCCTCGAAACTGGATGCATAGCGGACATGAAAATTCCGAAATTTAATTCAGGTGCACATACTCGAAATCGACGGGTTGGTTGTTGATGCCGCGGGCCGGTGGGGCGATCCAGGCGGCGTATTTGCCTGGCTCGGTGACCGGCTGCATCAGGCCGATGACAAAGGCGCGGTCGGCGTCGGTAGGCAGCCAGTTGCCATGGTTCTCGGTCCAGGCCGCCTCGGTGATGACGTCGCCCGTGGGGCTGACCCGCACGCCGCCGGTATTGGCCGGGTTAAAGCTGCCGATTTGCCGGTTGAAGGCGCGGTGGGGCAGTTTTAGTTCGAAATCAATGCCGTGGCGTTTGATGATCTGGTTCCAGCGCCTTACGCCACGGTCGCAGTCGATGGCATATTCGTCGCGCAGGCGTTCGTTGATCACGGTCAGGGCATTGTCCTGGCGGGTGACGAATTTCTCGCCGTCCAATTCCAGGATCGGGTAGAGATCGTTGCCCAGTTGGTGATCGTCGTCGATCTTGGTTTCCTCGAAACGGCCTTTCAGTCCCATGGAGTAGAAATTCGCCGCGTTGGTGGAACGTTCCGAGCCGAAAAGGTCCAGGGAGACCGAGAAATGGAAGTTCAGGTACTTCTGAATGGTGGGTAGATCGATGCCGCCCATTTTGCGGACGGCGTCCTCGCCATGCTCGTTCATCAACTCGCAGGCCCGCTGGATGACCCGGCCAACACCGGTTTCACCCACGAACATATGGTGGGCTTCCTCGGTCAGCATGAAGCGGCAGGTGCGCGACAGCGGATCAAAGCCGCTTTCCGCCAACGAGGCCAACTGATATTTGCCGTCCCGGTCCGTGAAGTAGGTGAACATATAAAACGACAGCCAATCCGGCGTCTTCTCGTTGAACGCACCCAGGATGCGCGGCTTGTCCACGTCGCCCGAATGGCGCTGCAACATCGCATCCGCTTCCTCCCGGCCATCGCGGCCGAAATAGCCGTGCAGCAGATAGACCATGGCCCACAGATGGCGGCCTTCCTCCACATTGACCTGGAACAGATTGCGCAGATCATAAAGCGACGGCGCGGTCAGGCCCAGTTGCCGTTGCTGTTCGACCGAGGCCGGCTCGGTGTCGCCCTGCGTTACGATCAGGCGGCGCAGCATGCCGCGGTATTCGCCGGGCACGTCCTGCCAGGCGGCTTCGCCCTTGTGCTCGCCGAAATTGACCTTGCGCTCGGCCTCGGGCTCGGCCAGGAAGATGCCCCAGCGGTATTCGGGCATCTTGACGTGGCCAAAGTTAGCCCAGCCCTTGGAATCCACACTAACTGCCGTGCGCAGATAAACGTCGTGGCTTTGGAATTCCGTCGGCCCCATTTCCTGCCACCATTGCAGATAGTTCGGCTGCCAGGCCTCCAGGGCCCGTTGCAAGCGCCGGTCCTCGGACAGGTCCACATTGTTGGGAATGCGTTCTTGATAATCAATGGCCATGGGATCAGACCCTCCTTTTGTCGAATTCGCTGCGTTGACCGCTGCCGTAAAGCGGCAGGGCGCCCGTCTCGCCAACCGCGTTGGGGCGCTGGAAGATCCAGTTCTGCCAGGCGGAGAGGCGGGAGAATATTTTGCTTTCCATGGTTTCCGGCCCGCCAAAGCGTAAATTCGCTTCCATGCCGGTCAAGGCGTCCGGGGAAAAGGCGGCCCGTTCCTCGATGGCGATGCGGACTTCGTCTTCCCAGTCGATATCATCGGGGGCAAAGGTGACCAGGCCGGCCTCTTCCGCGTCCAGGGCTTCCATGGCCTCGCCCTGGCGCCCTTGCAGATCGGAAACCGCCGCTTCGTCGTCGAGGAAACGGGACTGCAGGCGGGTTAGGCCGTTGACCATTTGGTAGGGGCCAAAATTCATCGCGGTCAGGGAGACGGTGGCCGGGGGTCGGTTATCGCCCTCGAACTGGCCATCCAGCATGTAGCTGCGGTCGGCGGCCAGGGCCAGCTCCAGCAAAGTGCCGGTAAAGCACGATGCCGGCTCGATCATGGCGAAGATGCTGCGCGATGTGACGTCGATCCGCTTCAGGGTGCGTTTGAGATACAGCGTAATCTCGCGCACCAGCCAATGGTCCTGGTTGGCGGCCAGGACGGCGTCATGGGCCGCGACCAGATCGCTGTCGCCGCTGCTTTGAAACAGCCAGGTGCCGATCTCGTTCTCGTTGGTGCGCAGATGCAGGATGGCGTCATCCAACTCCCGGGCCAGGCGCAGGGGCCAAAAATCAGCCCCCATTTCCTGGATGCCATTGCCGTCGGCGGGGGGCGCTTCCTTGGGCGCCTGTACGTTGATCGTGGCGGTTCCGGCGGCGCGGTTAATCTCGATGTTGAGGGTGGAATAAATAATACTGTCGCCCTCGATACTGCGCAGCAGGGGCGTCAGGGCGATGCCTTGCGCATCCCCCGGTCGGTCCGACCGTGCCACGGCGGCTGCCGCGCGGGCCTCCACTGCACCTTCATATTTCGAGCGTGGGGCGATCTCATCGATCAGGCGCCAATCAACGGCGCGCTGGCCACGCATGCCTTCTTCCAGGGTGCAGAAGAAATCGGCCCGGTCACGGCGGATTTTCCGTTTGTCGGCCAAGCGGGTGAGGCCGCCGGTGCCTGGCAGCACCGCCAACAGAGGCACCTCGGGCAGAGAAACCGTGGTCGCGCCGTCGTCGATCATGACGATCTGGTCGCAGGCCAGGGCCAGCTCGTAGCCGCCGCCGGCGCAGGGGCCGTTGACGGCGGCGATATAGGTCTGGCCGGAATGTTCGGAGGCATCCTCGATGCTGTTCCGGGTCTCGTTGGTGAATTTACAGAAGTTGACCTTGTGGTCGTGAGACGACGTCGCCAGCATGCGAATATTGGCGCCGGCGCAAAAAATGCGGTCCTTGGCGGATGTCACCACCACGGCGGCCACTTCCGGATGTTCAAAGCGCAGACGCTGTACCGCGTCATAAAGCTCTATATCGACGCCAAGGTCATAGGAATTCAGTTTCAGCTCGTAACCATCACGCAGTCCGCCGCCTTCGTCCACGGCCATGGCCAGGGTCGCGACTCGGCCTTCGATGGACAATTGCCAATGCCGATATGACGTCGGTTCGGTACGAAATTCGATCATTTGATCCGGTCCCCAAAGCATTCGGCCACGGCAGGCCGCCCCACGCGAGAAAGGCATTATAATGCATAATTGATCAAGATCAAGAATTATTTCGCATGTTTTTCCGCTGCAGATCCTTCATGTAAGCCTTCGCGATAGAGGATATAGATGCCGGTGGCGATCAGAATAGCGGCCCCGCCCAGGGTCCAGCGGTCGGGCAGATCGCCAAATACCAAATAGCCGAACAAGGTGTTCCAAAGCAGGGCGGTATAGGACAGCGGCGCAAGCACGGCGACGGGTGCATATTCGAAGGAGCGGATCAAAACATAATGCCCCACCCCGCCGGTTACGCCCATGAGGACCAGCAGCAGCCAAATGCCGATGCTCCCGGGCGTTTGCCAATAAAACGGCACGACCAGGCTGGCCAGCACGGCACCCACGAGGGCCGAGATGAACAAGGTCGCCATGGGGTCGTCCGTCCGGGACAGCATGCGGGTGGTGATTTGATACAGGGCATAGGCCAGGGCCAGGCCCAACAGCAGCCAGGCCGCCCAGTGCATCACGCCCATGCCGGGGCGGACAATGATCATCGCACCGATAAAGCCGATCGCGACCGCGCTCCAACGGCGCCGGCCCACCACTTCACCCAACAGCGGCACGCTCAAAGCCGTCACCATGAGGGGGGAGACAAAGCTGATGGCGACGGCATCGGCCAGGGACATGTACCTGATCGCCGTAAAGAAAATGACCGTGCACAGCACCAGCAACAGGGACCGGAACAGCTGCAGGCCCGGACGCGAGGTGCGGATCAGACCAAGGCCGCGCCGGGGCCAGAAGACTGCCAGCATGATAATGCATTGAAAGAAATAGCGGGCCCAGACGATCTGGGCCACCGGCAGGCTTTGTCCCAGATACTTGGCCAGCAGATCCATCAGGGACAACAGCAGCATGGCCGCCAGCGCCAGCAGGATACCGAGGAGTTGGTTTTGGCCCGGCATCAGGACTCCGGTTTGTCGGAACGACTTGCCGCGGCCGCTTCTCTGCTGCGCACGCCTTCGCGGTAAAGAATGTAGATGCCGGTGGTGATCAGAATAGCGGCCCCGCCGACGGTCCAGCGGTCCGGCAGATCGCCGAATACCAGATAGCCGTTCAAGGTGTTCCACAGCAATGCGGTGTAGGCCAGCGGCGCCAGGACCGCCGCCGGGGCGAATTCGAAGGATCTGATCAGAATGTAATGCGCGATACCGCCGATCACCCCCATATTGCCCAGCATCAGCCAATGACTCAATGTCTCCGGCGTCTGCCAATAGAAGGGCACCACGGCGCTGACCAGTACGGTGCCCACGATGGCGGAGAAGAACAGCGTCGTGATGGGATCATCGGTAGGCGAAAGCATGCGGGTGGTGATCTGGTACATGGCATAGGCCAGCGCCATGCCCAACAGCAGCCAGGCGGCCCAATGCATGACGCCCATGCCGGGGCGGACGATGATCATGGCGCCGATAAAACCAATGCCAACGGCGCTCCAACGGCGCCGGCCCACGACCTCGCCCAGGAATGGCACGCTCAAGGCGGTCACCAAAAGGGGGGAGACGAAGGCGATCGCCACCGCGTCGGCCAGGGGCATGTATTGGATCGCGGTAAAGAAAATCACCGTGCACAAGACCAGCAGCAACGAGCGGAAGATTTGCAGGCCGAGCCGTTTGGTGCGCAACAGGCCAAAGCCGCGCTTTGGCCAGAAAATTATCACCATGACGGCGAAATTGCCGAAATACCGCGCCCAGACGATCTGCGCCACGGGGTAGGTCTGACCCAGATACTTGGCCTGCAAATCCAGAAATGAAAACAACATAATGGCCGACAATGCCAGGGCAATGCCCGCCAACTGGTTTCGTCCCACGGTGGCGGCAGTTGCCTCCGCCGATTTCGGGCCCTTGAACGGCGACACCTAGTTCAGACGTCCCAAGGCCTTGGCCATTAGCATGTACAATTTGCCCACGTCCGAGGACAGCAATACCGCCGCCAGAATATCGTCGGGGTCGTTTTCCTCGGCCTGCTCCAGGGCCTCCTGGAACTGGAACAGGTAACGGTCCACATGTTCGCGGAAACCGTCATCGGCTTCGTAATTGGCGCGGATGGCATCGAGCGAGATGCGGTCGCGGTTGCGCACGATGCGCCGGGCGAAAATGCCCCGGTCGCCGTCCAGATAGCGTTCCCAGGCATCCTCGGGAATGTTCTTCTCCATCGCCCGGTCCAGATCGATGGCCAGCGAATTCATCCGCTCGGTGACGAAGGTCATGTTGCGCATGAACGCCTTGCGCCGGTTCAGGGCGCTGCTCTCTTCGATGTTGGCGGCATCGGCGCGGGCCTGTTCGCTGACCTGGCGCAGCTCTTCCGCCTGCCGGCGATAGCTTTCCCCGACCGTGTCGGCGGCCTGGCCGGTGCGCGCGGTCAATTGCTCCAACTCAGCTGCGTTGCGGCTCAATTGCTCGCCCAGACGCAATAGCCGCGCCTCGCTGCCCTTGGAATGATCGGACAGATCGTCGATCGCGTGACGCAGATCCTTGCTCAATGCGGCAATCTGCTGCGACAGGCGGTTGGATTCGTTGCGCAACTCGTTGCCCTGCTCCGCCATGTCCGAGCCGGCGGCCCGCAGTCGTTCGGCCCCCCGTTCACCGGCGGCGGCGACATTCTGGATCTCCTGGCGAAAGGCGATACCGGCGCCCAGGATCCGCGTTGCCTCCCGGTCGGAAGCCTCGCTCAATGCGGTCGAGGCGCCTTCAAAGTTTATGTGCGCGCCGCGCAACCGCGCCGCCGCTTCATCCGCCGCTTCCGCCACGCGCGAACTGCCCCGGCCCAGGACGTCGATGGCTTCCACCAGATCGGATTTCGAGCGCGCCGCCGTGGTGCTCATTTGCTCGGCCCGTTCCAGCAGTTCCTGACTGACGCTGCCCGATTGCCGGGTTAGCGAGTGGCTTTGTTCCATGAATCTGGTCAGGGCCGTCTCGATCCGTCCCGCCGCCGCCGCGGCCACTTCGTTAAGTTGATCGCTTTGCCCGCGCAGGGACTGTGCCACTTCGGCCATGCCTTCGACCGCCTTGGCGGCGGTGCCTTCCGTCTGCTCGCTGCCCCGGGCCAGCAAATCCATGATCTGGCTCAGATAGGTCTTGCCCTTGCTGGCGGCGCTGTCCAGTCCCTGCAGCTGGTTTTGCAGGGCATCGCCCGCCTTGCCCAGATCTACCATGGCTGACGAAGAAGCCTGGTCGAGCGCATGGGTGCTTTGTTCCAAGATCGCTTCGATTTGTCCGGCCTGTCCGGCGATGGTGGCGGAAATCTGCTGCAGGGCACTGGCCCGGTCATGCATATCCTGGTTCAGGGCCGCGGTCCGTTTTTCGGCCATGCTGGCGGCCTCTTCCAAAACTTCCGCCTGCTGCTGCATGGCGCTGCTCAGGGAAGCTGCTTCCGCCTGTGCCCGGTCGGTGGCGGCGGTCAGATTCTGCGCATTCGTATGCAGCGCCTCTCCCGTGGCATCAATCGATGCGTTGGCCTGATGCGCGGCCGCCGTGACGCCGTCGGCCTCTTCCCGCAGGCTTGAGGCCGTGGCATGGACCTGGGCCAGTGCCCGTTCACCTTCCGCCGTCAGGGTGTCGGCGGCCTCCACATATGCCTTCTCGGAGGCCCGGATATTTGCCTCTATCTCGGTGCCGGTCCGTGCCAGGCCGGCAATGCGTTCTTGCAAGTGCCGTCCGGCGTCTTCCGTCCGCGTGGTGGCATCGGTGATCTGCTCCAGGTTCGTCTCCACCCCCGCGCCCAGGTCGCTAAGACGCCGCGCCGCCGCATCCGTCAGGCCGTCGATATGCAGTTCTGTGCTCTGGGTGAACTCATTCAGGCGTTGTTCTGCACTGCCCGCAAGGTCATCCACGCGGCCCTCGAAAGTGCCCGCCATATCGCCGAGGCGGGCCTCGGCCCGGCCCGCCATGGCGTCGATCCGTTCCTCGGCGCCGTCGGTCAGGTTTTCCATTTGCCCGGAGGCGTCGGCGGCGGCGGCCTGCATGTTATGCATGCGCTGTTCCACACTGGCGCCAGCCTGCCCCATGACCTCCGCCGATTGCCGGGACGCCGCGGCGATGGCCGCCGCCCTGGCATCCATATTCCGGGTGCTGTGTTGCAGCTGCTGGTCAGCCTGCTGCGCGGCCTGCTCCACATGCTCCGCCGTGGCCGCCAGTTTGCCGCCCGCGTCCTCTATGCGCGCTTCGGTTCGTTCGGTGGTGGCATCCAGCATTTCCATATGCTGTTGCACCCGCGCCTCGATACCGTGGGAGATGGTCTCCGCCTCCATTGATAGCTGACTCAATACATCGCTTTCTGCGCGTATGGCTTCGCCCGTGCGCCGGGCCTCGGCGCCAACCTGGGCCGATGCCTCGCTCAGACGGCCGCTCTCCAGGCGCAGGTCTTCGTGCATTTTCGTGCCGTGGCCGATCATGTCGTCCACCGCCATGCCCAAATCGGCGACCTGGGCCCGCAAACCGGCCTCTACCTCGCCCGCCTTGCCTATGGTGCGCTGGGCCAGGCCTTCCAGATCCTCCACCACCGCGCGGATCCGGTTTTCGAACTCTTCCCGGATCGCTTCGGCGGATTGGCTGGCATCCTGGCCGATCTTCTCCGCGTTGCCGGTGACGGCCTCGCTAATATCGTCAATGCGCTGTTGGAAGGTGGTGCTCAAGGTCAAGGCGTTCAGGGCCGCCTGGCGGGCCGCGTCCTCGGCATAGCCTGTAACAACCTCGGCGCCGTCCTTGAATGATTTCGCGATTTCCTCCGTGCGGCGGTTGACGAAGGTGGCGATTTTATCGGTGTCATTGGCGATCTGCACCGTGCGCAGTTTGAAGGCCACGGCAACGGCCTCGGCCTTTTCCTCGCTTAGATTGGCGCTGTCGGCGACCGCCGCGTTGAATACCTCGGCCCGGCCACGCAGTTCGTTTTCAACCTTGGCGACCGTCTCGCGCAGACCATTGACCGTGCTCTCGGCCAGGGTCAATAGCTGGCCGCGCCGATCTTCCAGATCAGCCAGCAAATCGTCGATCCGCCCGGCGGCGTGGTCCGTCATGCGGTCCGCGGTTTGCTTTGCCTCGTATTCCTCCTCGCGCAGGCGTTCGGAGATCACGTCGGCATGTTGCGAAACATCCGAAGTGATGCGCCGGGCCACATCCGCCAGGGCCTGGGCGCGTTCGTCCACATTGGCCTGCAGGTTGGTCCAGTCCGCGTCGATGGCCGCGACCGTGCGGTTCATATCGCCGCTGACCCGTTCGATGCGGGACAACAGGGTGGCGCTCATTTCCTCCAGCCGGCGCACGGCCTCCTCCGTCGCGGCGGTGGTGGCGCTGCGCAGATCGTCGGTCTGTACCCGGATGCGCTCGCCGGTGGCGCTGACGCGGGCTTCCATACGGTCGATTGTCTGGTCGATTTCCTGACCCACCTTGCCGACCGTCTGGCGTACCCCTTCGGCCATCTGGTCGGCTTGTCCGGCAACGGCCTTTTGGGTTTGCGCCGAGGCCGCCTCTATACTGGCAAGTTCCTCGGTGAAATGCTGCTGCATTCGCTTGGCCGAAGCCACCGCGTTATCCGTCATCTCGCCGGTTTGTACCTGCAATTGCTCCAGAGATTGGTTGTAATCCTGGCCCAACTGATCGACGACCGCGCGGATACCATCGGCCATATCCTTGCTGTGCCCGGTGGCGGTCTTTTGCGTTTCGGCCGCCGCCAGGTCGATCTCCGCCATCTGTTCGCCAAAATGGCGGCGCATATGTTCGGCCTGTGACATGGCGTTGCTGGTCATCGCCTCGGTGCGGGTTTCCAGGCGGTCGATGGACAGATTGAAATGGTCGCCCAGGTCATTCAGGTTCTGTTCAATACTATCGGCCAGGCGGTCGGCGCGGCCGGCCAGGGCGGTATGGGCCTGATCGGTGGATTGTTCGATGGTCGAAAGTTTGTCCAGGTATTGCTGGCGCAACTGTTCGACCCGCTCGATAGCGTCATCCCGCAGGTCGCCGGAGCGCCCGTTCAGGCGGTCAATGGCCTGATCAAAGGCCTCGGCGGTGGTGTCCAAATTTTGCCGCATATGCCCGGCCATGCGCTCGTTCTGTTCGGCCATGGTGGTTTGGGCCTGATGGGTGGCCTGTTCGATCTCCGCCAGTCTGGTGCTGTAATGCTGATGCATGACATCGGCGCGGGCTGTTGCCTCTTCCGTCATCTCGCCGCTGCGCTGGTCCAATTGAGAGATATTTTGATCAAACCGCGTGGCCATCCGTGCCAGGGTCTGGCTCAGATCCTCGGCCATCTTTGAGCCGCGGGCATTGATCGCGCTCTGGCTGTCATCGGCGTTTTGGGCAATTTCGGCCAGGCGTGCCTCGAAATGCTGGGCGATGCCGTCGGCGCCGGCCAGGGCTTCATCCCTCATGCCGTCGGTGCGGCTTGACAGGCGGTCGATCGTGCCGTCGAAGCCGGCCTCCATATCGGCCAGATTCTGCTGCAGTTCCGCGGCCAATTGATTGCCCCGGTCGGTGATATTGCTCTGGGTCTGCTGGCCGCTGCTTTCGATCTCGTTCAGCCGGGTGGCGTAGTGCTGGCGAACCTGATCGGCGCGCGCCATGGCTTCCTCGCCCCAGGTGCCGCCGCGCTGGTCCATATGATCAATGGTCTGACCGAATTTCTGGTCCAGTTCGGAGACCGAGCGGGCCACCCCATCGGCCATGCGGTCGGTCCGTTCGGCGATACTTTGCTGTGCCCGTGCCGCCGCGTTCTCCATTTCGCCCAGGCGGCCGTCGTAGTATTCACCCAGGCGGTCAGCCTGGCTCATGGCGCTTTCGGTCAGGCGTTCGGCCCGCGCTTCGGCCTGGTCCATGGCTTCGGCCAGGGCATCGGATTGCGCGTTCAGGGCTTCGACTGCAAATTCGGCGCGCTGTTGCGACTGTGCGATGGAGGCCTCGAAATTACTGGCCTGGCCCAATAGCAGCTCGTTCATCTCCTCGCCCTGTTGGGCCAGACGGTCGGCTGCACCTTCCAGCGAACGGGCCCGTCCGCCGAGCTCTTCAACCAGGGCGGCGGTCCGGGCGTTGGACGAGTTCGAGCTGCGGCCAATATCCTCGACCCGCTGGCGCAACAGGGTTTCCACCTGGCGGACCTGTTCGGTGGCTTGTTCCGAGGCCTGGGTCAATTCATCGGCCTGGTGGCGCAGAGCGGCGGAAATCAACTCGATCCGGGCATCGGCCTGTTCGTCGGGGTAGGTCAGGCGGCGCAGCTCCGCCTGCAGCTGTTCGGCATGGTCGGTCATTTCACTGCCCCGGCGCAGGTAGAACAGCATCAGCCAGAGCACACCGAGAGGGGCGAAAACGGCGCTTAACACGGCGGCCAGTTCGTGGGGCAGCAGATAGTTTAGCGCGTCCCAGCCCACATAGCCGGTGATATAGCCGAAACAGAGGATCAGCCAGACCGCCGTGATTACCAGGCCCAAGATCAGGCCGCGATGGAAATTCACCTCGCGTGCCGACCACCAGCGCGGCGGCTGTCCGCCCGGATTGCCGTTACCACCCTGGCCGCCGCCATGTTGACCGCCAAAGCCGCCGCCGGGGCGTCCTTGTTGCACGGCCTCGGCCGGGATCGGCAACTGGGTGGGCGGCGTTTCTATCTGCGACATTGGGTTTTCCCTCTCGGACCCATGAATACGGCGCAACCTGCTAATTGTACTGGACTTTCCAGTTCGGCATACGGCGGTCGGACGTGTTGGACAAGGAAAAAATTCGGCTGATTCCCGGTATGCGTGATGGAGACGATGAAACGGGCTCGCTGGCCGGGCGTGACCCGCCCCTTGGTGAAGCGGATCACATCGCGCGGTTCCGTCAGATCCTCGACCACGGCAAAGCTGTCGGAGCGGAAGGGCCGGTTGGCTTGTGCTTTCTGCGCAAACGACAAGCCGTCGTAATAGTCACTGCCGCGGCCGCTCTTGAATTCCAGCTCCAGGGCATAGTAATTCCAGGCTTGTTCGGTCCGGTTGATCACCACTTTTTGCAGGGCAAAGCCCACCGCGTGCATGGTCTTGATCCGGCTGCCGAAATCCACCGCCTCGACGTTGATGCCAAGCACCACTTCGCCGTCGCCAAAGACTTCCTCCACCAGGATAAACGGATCGTCAAGGCTGCCCGTGCCCGAGGCCGCCAGCAGGCGGAAATTATCCGTTGCTTCGGAAAAGGTGATGCCCGGCAGTGAAATGAAACCGGCGGCCTTGGCCATATTGGCGGATGCACCGACGGCAAGGGCCGCCATGATCCCCAAAACCATGTAGATTCGAATAAACTGAGCCAGCCTTGCAAGCATCCGCCATTGTCCCCGACTGTGGCGCTTAGGTCAAAGTTTCGCTACTCCCATGGAGACGGCTTCAGCTGACCCAGCCGCCCGCGAATGGGATCACCTGGCCGACGAAAAAGTCGCTGTCATTGCCGGCCAGAAACAGCGCCAGGGCGCAATCTTCCTCGGCCCGGGCCAATCTGCCCAAAGGGACTTCCCGTTTCAGATTGGCCTGAAATTTGGGGTTTTCCTGCAGGCTTTCGGGATAATAGACGTCGCTTTCCACCCAGTTTTGCGCGATCAGGTTGACCTGGATGTTGTTGCGGGCCAGTTCCGTGCCCACCGAACGCACATAGCCCGCCTGGGCCCCGCGCGCGGCGGTATAGGCGGCCAGCCGGGCGATCCCCCGCAACGGCGTCGCGCTGCCGTAAACGATGATCTTGCCGGCTCCGCGCTCGATCATTTGTGGTGCTACCGCGCGCACCAGGCGATGCAGGGGATGCACCATGACATCGAAGGCGGTGGCCCAGATCTCGTCATCCACATCCGCCACGGCGACGCCGTGATGATTGGGCGCGGCCAGATTGGCCAACAGAATATCCACGCCGCCGGCCTCGGCCACGATGCGGGCCGCGGCCTCGGGCTCGGTCAGGTCGCTGACATCCGCTATGACCTCGGCGCCCGCCTCGCGAAAGGTCGCCACGCTTTGCGGTCCCATGTAATCGTTCGCCTGGGTCACCAGAACCCGCTTGCCTGCCAATTTGCCCGTCATGCCGCCACCTAATCCCTTGAATTTACACTGTTGCGGCCATGGTAGCCCGCCGCGCGGGGGAAATCATTGATTTTCCAGTGCCGATTCACGGTCTATAGTTGCCCACAGTTTGGCTGATGGGGAATTTAGGTAATGTCCGTGCAAACCATTTACGAGGCGCCGCGTCCCGAGGCGAAGCCGGGAGAAACTGTCGTCACTTCGACCTGCGGTCACAATTGTGGCGGCCGCTGCGTGGTCAATGCCCATGTGCGCGACGGCCGCATTGCCCGCATATCCACCGATGCCAGACCCTGGAACCCGGAGCATCCGCCCCTGCCGGCCTGCGCCAGAGGCGTCGGCCAGATCGAGCGCACCTATCATCCCGACCGCTTGAAATATCCCATGCGCCGCACCGGCCCCCGGGGTTCGGGTCAATTCGAGCGGATTTCCTGGGACGAGGCCCTGGACGAAATCGCATCGCAGTTGCTGCGGGTGCGCGAGACTTATGGCAATGCCGCGATTTTGGACGGCTCCCGTTCGGGCAGCACATCGATGCTGCATAACCGGGGGCCGGCGCAGCGTTTTCTCAATATGTTCGGCGGCTATACCAATCTGTGGTCAAACATGTCGGCGGAGGCGGAGGTTTTTGCCGTGCGCATGACCTTCGGGCCCGAGCGCATTTACAAGGAAGCGGGGCGGGAGCCCACCGACTATGTCAATTCCAAGCTGATCTGGATGTGGGGCTGGAGCCCCGGCGACGGCCATTTCGGCACCACCACGACGGCCTATTTGAAGCAGGCCAAGGAACAGGGCGTGCGCATCGTTTGCATCGATCCCCGCCGCAACCGCACTTCGCGTCAACTGGCGGATGAACATATCTTTATCCGCCCCTCCACCGATGCGGCGGCGCTGATCGCCATGGCCTATGTGATCGTCACCGAGGGGCTGCATGATCAGGCCTTTTGCGACCGCTTCGTCCTTGGCTTCGACGAGGCCGGCCTGCCCGAGGGCGCGCCGGCGGGGGCGTCGTACAAATCATACCTGCTGGGGAAAGGCGACGGCATCGCCAAAACGCCGGAATGGGCAGCTGACATAACCGGCATCCCGGCGGCCACCATCCGCCGTTTGGCCATTGAGTTCGGCACAGCCAAGCCCGCCGCTCTGCAAACCGGCTATGCGCCCGGCCGCACTGCTTTTGGCGAGCAGTTTCACCGCGCCGCCTATGCGCTGGCCGCGATCACGGGAAATACCGGTGTCGTCGGCGGCAACTCCGGCGTCAGCAACGGGGCCACGGGCCGGGGCGCCATGGGCGGTTTCGCGGCGGGAAAAAATCCGATCGATGCGCAGGTTTCCTCGCCGCTGCTGGCGGATTTGCTGGAAAAGGGCAAAAGCGGCGGTTATCCGGCGGATATCAAGTTGATCTATTCCGCCGGCGGCAACCTGTTTAACCAATGCCCCAACGCGGCCAAGATGGCCAAGAACCTGGATGGGGTGGAGTTCATCATCGGCCAGGACCATTTCCTCACCCCAACCACGCGCCATGCCGATATCGTGCTGCCCGCGACAACATTCTGGGAGAGAAATGACGTTCATACCCCCTGGGCCGGCGCGGGCCACTACGCCATATTCATGAACCGGGCCATCGAGCCCATGTACGAATGCCGCGACGACCTGGATATCTTCGCGGACCTGGCCGAACGGGTCGGCATCGAGGGTTACAACGACAAGGACGAGGATACCCTACTGCGCGAACTGTCGGCACCAGCGGTGGACGATTTTGAAGCCTTCAAGGCCCAGGGCGTGGCGCGCTTTCCCGCGCCCGAGGACGCGGTTGCCTTCAGTCAACAGATCAATGACCCGGACAATCATAAATTCTCCACGCCGTCCGGCAAGATCGAGGTCTATTGCACCACCCTGGCCGACAATCCGGACCCTTACGGCCTGGGCGCCATGGCGCCAATCCCCACCTGGGTGCCCCATTTGGAGGCTGATGCGGCCTATCCCCTGCAAATGTGCAGCGCCAAGTCCCGTTCCCGCACCCATTCGGTACACGCCAACCAGGAAAAGCTGGGCAAGGTCGATCCCGACTATGTCTGGATGCATCCAACGGATGCGGATGCCAGGGGCATACATGATGGCCAAATGGTCAAGGTCGTCTCGGCCCACGGCGCGACCATTCTGCCGGCCAAGGTAACGCAGGACATGGCCCCCGGCGTCACCTCCATGAACGAAGGCGCCTGGTTCACCCCGAATGAAGATGGTGTCGATATGGAAGGCTGTGCCAATGCGGTGACGGCGGATGTCTCGGCGCCGTCTGGGGCGACGACCTACAACACCAATTTTGTCGAGGTTCGGCCAGTTAACCTGTAATCATCAGCCTTTAGGCGTCATTGCCACCAGATCATCAAGGCAGGCGCCGATGGTGCGACCGCTGGTATCAAGGGTTGCATCCGCCTTGCGGTACAGGCTTTCCCGGCCGACCAGGATGCGGCGCAGATCATCCATGGCTTCGCGGTTGCCGGCCATTGGCCGTTGGTCGCCCTGGGCCGCGACACGGGCCATATGTTCCTCCGGCGAGGCCTGCAGCCATATCGTATGACAGGAAGATAGCAGGCGCTCGTAGGTGCCCGCCTCGGCCACCAGACCGCCCCCCGTTTCGATTACCGCCCTTGGATGGGTCTCGATCACCTGTTCCAGGCACTGCCGTTCCAGCCGGCGGAAAGAGGATTGGCCGAGAAGGTCGAAAATCTCGTCCTGGCTCATGCCGGCGGCTTCCTCGATCTCCTTGTTCAACTGCACGAAGGGCAGTTCCAGACGTTTCGCCAGGGCCCGGCCCAGGGTGCTTTTGCCCGCCCCGCGCAGGCCGATCAGGGCAATGCGTCCGCTGTTTTCGGTCTCGGGCGTGTAACGTTGCCGTAGGTGCCGGTGCAGGTCGGCCAGATCATCGCCGCTTAAATCGGCCAGCTGCTCCAGGATCAAGGCTATCTCCACCGGCCGGTCGGGGCCGTCGTGGACCAGTTCGGACAGGGCCAAGTTCATGGCGTCCGCGATCTGGCGCAGCAGGATGATTGAAACATTGCCCCGGCCGCTTTCCAATTGCGCCAGATAGCGCTCGGACACGCCGGATTGGACTGATAATATCTTTCGCGTCATGCCGCGCCGGGAGCGCGCGCCGCGGACCCGATCGCCCAGCAGCGCCAAATAACGCTCGTCGTCGTGCGCTCTGTCCGCCTGGTCTTGCAAGGTGCCGCGCCGCATGCTTCCGCCAATCCACAAGTGATTCTTGCAATAGATGAATATGCATTATAATTCTTTTTGATTGTTTTTTGAACAAAAAATGCAGTATAGATCATTCATTGAAATTCAGGACAGCGGACATTGGGGGAATGTATGACGAAGTCCATTGCCATATTGGTTGGCACCATTACGGGGACCGCTGAATTGGTGGCGGACGACGTGAAGCCGGTTCTGGTCGAGGCAGGTTATGAGGTTGAAATTCTGGACATGGATGGTTTGACCCAGGATATCCTGCTGGACAATGAATTGGTCCTGATCTGCACCTCTACCTATGGTCAGGGCGATGTTCCCGACAACGCCATGGATTTTTTCGAGCAGTTGGATGTGATGCAGCCCGATCTTGCGGGCCTGCGTTATGGCGTCATTGGTCTGGGTGACAGCACCTACGCCGATACCTACAATCAAGGCGGCGCACGGTTCGACACCCTGTTGCGCGAATTGGGCGCTGAAAGGGTCGGCGAAGTCATGGCCCATAACGCCTCGAGCGACGAACTGCCGGAAGAAGCGGGCGTGGCCTGGGCCAGGGAGTGGGTCAAGATTTTGGCCAAATAGAAGTTGTTTTAAGACGTTGGGAGGCGATATGAGCAATTACAGCAGCTATGATCTGTCCCAGGATCCCCCTCTGGTTACCGTGCCGCGGGACTACAACGTAGCGGCGGATTTCGTTGACCGCCGGGTTGACGAGGGTTTTGGCGACAAGGTTGTCTTCATCGACGACAATGGCAGCCACACCTATGGCGCCTTGCAGGACGGGGTCAACCGCTTCGGCAATGCCTTGCTCGATCTTGGCTTGCAGGAGGAGCAGCGGGTCATGCTGTTGCAGCTGGACAGCATTGATTTCCCCATCGCGTTCTTTGGCGCCATCAAGGCGGGCATGGTCGCGGTGCCGGTCAATACCATGCTGACCACTGACGATTATCATTACATGTTGAAGGATTCCCGCGCCCGCGCCCTGGTGGTCAGCGCTGATCTGTTGGCTGTCGTGGCGCCGATACTGGAGCATCTGCCTGACCTGCGCCATGTCATTGTCACCGGCACCGGCGATGGCGGCGATACGGCGGGCCATAAGAGCATGGCGTCATTGTTGGCCAGCGGCGCGCCGGATCTGAGCGCGGCGGCGACATCCGCCGATGACGTTGCCTTTTGGCTTTATTCCTCCGGCTCCACCGGGCGGCCCAAGGGCGCGCCGCATCTGCAAAGCGATATGATCAACACCGCAGTCTTGTACGGCATGGCGGTGCTGGGCATCCGCGAGGATGACGTGGTCTATTCCGCCGCCAAACTGTTTTTCGCCTATGGCCTGGGCAATGCCTTGACCTTTCCCATGGCGGTGGGGGCCACCGCCGTGCTGATGGCGGGACGGCCCTTGCCGGACGACGTGATGGCGCGGATCAAGGACAATGAGGCGACGATCTTCTATGGCGTGCCGACTTTGTATGCCGGCATCCTGGCCGACGACGGCATTGACCGCGCGGCATCGTCGCCCCAGCTGCGCCATTGCGTCTCGGCCGGCGAGGCCTTGCCCGAGGATGTCGCCAAGCGCTGGAGCGAACGTTTCGGCGTGGAAATTCTTGATGGCATCGGCTCCACCGAGATGCTGCATATATTCGTTTCCAACCGGCCGGGGCAGGTGCGTTATGGCTCAACCGGGCTGCCGGTGCCGGGTTATCTTTGCCGCCTGACGGACGATGCGGGCGCCGATGTGGCGCAGGGAGAGATTGGCGATCTGCTGGTCAGCGGGCCTTCATCCTCGCCCTATTATTGGAACAACCGCGAAAAAAGCGTTGCCACCTTCGAAGGCGCCTGGACGCGTACTGGCGACAAATACATGTGTGACGAGGACGGCTATTTCGTCTACGCCGGCCGTTCCGACGATATGCTGAAGGTCGGCGGTATCTGGGTTTCGCCGTTCGAGGTTGAATCCGCCTTGATGAGCCATGAAGACGTGCTCGAGGCCGCCGTGGTCGGCCATGCGGACGAGGCCGACCTGATCAAGCCAAAGGCCTTCGTGGTTCTGACGAAGGGTGAAGGCGATGGGGAAAAAGCCGTGGAATTGCAGCAGTTCGTCAAGGATATGCTGGCGCCCTACAAATATCCCCGCTGGTTGGAATTCGTTGATGAGCTGCCGAAAACAGCGACCGGTAAGATCCAGCGCTTCAAACTGCGCGGCTGATGACAGACAAATACGGCACGATTGAAGTCGCTGGTCAGCGCCTTGAATGCCAGTGGCTGGGACCGGCGCCGTCGTCTGATCCGGACGGGCCGCCAACCCTTGTCTTTCTGCATGAAGGTTTGGGCTGTGTCGCGCTGTGGCGGGATTTTCCCGAACGCCTGGTCGAGGCCACGGGCCTTGGCGGCTTTGTCTACAGCCGCCGTGGCTATGGCGGTTCCGATCCCTGCGATTTGCCGCGCCCTATTACCTATATGCATGACGAGGGATTGGAGGTGCTGCCCGCCCTATTGCAGGCGGCCGGGATCAAACGGGCCATCCTGGTCGGCCATTCAGATGGTGCCTCGATCTCCCTGATCTATGCCGGCGGGACGCCGGCCAAGGAGCTGGCGGGCCTGATCCTGGAAGCGCCGCACGTTTTCATGGAAGAGATCAATGTCGCGGCCATCGCCGAGGCATGCCGCGCCTACGACGCCGGTGATCTGCGCCAGCGCCTGGCGAAGTATCATGGCGACAATGTGGATTGTGCCTTTCGCGGCTGGTCGGAGCCGTGGCTGGGCGAAGGCTTCAAAAGCTGGAATTTGGAAGACTATCTGCCGCGCATCTGTGCGGAGAAACCCGTGCCGACCCTGGTCATCCAGGGTGCCGGCGACGCATACGGCACTATTGCCCAATGTCACGCGATCGAGCGCGGCATTGGGCCGGAGGCCAGGACGTTGTTTTTGGAAGATTGCGGCCATACGCCACACAGAGAGCAGTATGAAAAAACTCTGTCGGCCATGCTGACCCACATCCGCGCCATCGTCTGACGCAGGCAAAATGACATGATTAACAGCGTGCCGGCCCAAGCTGGAGCCGTGCCATCATGACAAGGTGGCGGTAACACAGCCGCCAAGGCGGCGCGGCCATGAAACCATGGCTGCGTCGTCTTAAGCTGTTTTATGCTAAATGTCGGGGGTCGCCGGCGTTTTCGTATTTGCTGCCGGAGGCGCCCAAGCGCGGGGCGTTAGCCCTAGGCCGCTTTCCGTCGCGGGATAAACGGCTGGCGCGGTTCGACCTCTAAATCGCGGATCGACTTCGCCTTATGTTCTTCGCAATAGGAGCTGCCATCTGCACGATGGTCGCCGCAGTACTCGTGTGTCGGGAGGTCGCCGTGAGGCCACATGGGCCAAAGGCACCCCCGGCGGGGCCTGATTTCAAGCATAGTCCGCTCTCACAAAATTATTTAAAAGGGTATATGACTCTTGAACATGCACATAATATGTTGCGGCGCACCATTTTGTCAAGTACTGATTATCATTAATGAATCAACACTTGTTGCTTTTTTCGAATCGGCAAACGAATCGGCACGCGGTCTAGCTATGACAAGCTCGTTGCTTTGCTCGTGGCGCGGAATGGAGTAACCTTATTGCCATGGCCAAGCCTAGCAAGACCCAACTCAGCTATTTGCTCCGGGGGCTGCCCCAACCGGGCGGAAAATTGCCCCTGTTCGATGATCAAGGCCAGGAGATCGATGTTCGCACCATCCGCGCCTGTATCAAGGCAGGTTGGGCCGAACCCTGGTTCGCCAATCCCCTGAAGCCCGATTGGCTGGTTTGTCGCCTGACCGACAGCGGCAGGGAGGCGGTGGCGGCCCAAGACGAGGCGGCAAAGGCAAAATCCATCAGCGTTGATTGACACCGCCGATTGAGACCGTCCTGGTGCGGGCGGCCAGATAAGAACGTATGCGCGTAGGAGGCCGCCAAGGCGATGCCGTACAAAACATTCGGGTTTTCAGAAGAGCAGATATTGATGCGTGACAGCATCCTGGGCCTCTTGGGCCGCGCCTTGCCGGCGGAAAAGATGCTGGAATTCGACAAGGCCTCGCGCTTTCCCGAAGAGGCTTTTCAGGCCGTCGCGGCCGATGGCTGGCTGGGCCTGCCCATCGCCGAGGCCTATGGCGGTGCCGCTGCTTCCAACATGGACATGGCGGTCTTTATCGAGGCCATGGGCTATTACCATTACGGCATCCGCTCGGCCTATATGACAACCTCGATCTATGGCGCCTCGCATCTGCAGTACCATGCCTCGGAAGCACAGCGCCAGGAGATGCTGCCGCGCCTGATCAAGGGGCAGCTAAAGATGTGCATCGCCTATTCCGAACCCGACAGCGGTTCGGACGCCGCCGGCATCCGCACCCGCGCGGTGCGGGATGGCGATGATTACGTCATCAACGGGCAGAAAATTTATATCACCAACGCCCATGTCAGCGACTGGATGGTGGTCTCCGCCAAGACCGATCCGGATGCCGGGCACAAGGGCCTGAGCCTGTTTCTTGTCGACAGCAAAACGCCGGGGCTGACCATTCGGCCCATGGACCCCCTGGGCTCGCGCACCTCGCTGCCCAACGAGGTCTTCTTCGATGATGTCCGCGTCCCGGCCGAAAATCTTCTGGGTAGCGAAGGCGGTGCCTGGCCGATGCTGATGCGCGGCCTTAATCAGGAACGCCTGTTGCTGGCCGCGACCTCGGCCGGCGCCTGCCTGCGGATACTGGAATTGGCCAAGGACTTCGCCACCAACCGCAAGGCATTCGGCCGGACGATCACGGAATATCAGGCGGTGTCTCACAAGCTGGCGGACATGTACATGCTGACGGAGGGGGCTCGCCTGGCGACCTTTCACGCGGCGCGGATGCTGGATGCGGGGGAAGACGCGGTGATGGAAACCACCACCGCCAAGGTGGTGGCGACGGAAAACAATTTCAAGGTTGCGGATTTGGGGATGCAGATTATGGGGGGCGCGGGCTATATGGCGGGCGAGATGCAGCGGCTGTTCCGCGAGGCGCGGTTGGGACCCATTGGCGGCGGCACCTCCGAAATCCTGCGAAATGTCATTGGCAAGCGAATGGGGCTTTAGGATTGCGGCGAATTGCCGTAAAACAATGTAACCAATTGCGCTGTGCGGCATATTTGCGCTCGCAACATTGGCGGCGCGCTGGCAAACTAGGTATCAACCAAGGGCTACACTTGAGCGGACTTCATGGCGGGCAATAGTGAAATAAAACGCACGATGAAAGTCGTGATCGACGGGGTGGACGATCTGCCCCATGTGGATGAGGCGGCGAAGCGGAATATGCGGCGCGCCTTTAGCGGTTTACGCGACATACTGGTTCGCTTGCCCGAAGACCGCCTGATAGAGGCGGAAATGATCGCCGATCAGGCGCAGGAAGTGCTGAAGGCGGCGGGGCAATCCCGTTTGAACCAAACCCTTATCCGTTCTTCGTCATCGGGGTTGCGGCAGGCGGCGGAACGTCTGGACGATATCGCGCCACGGGTTCTGACCCTATGCCGGCAGGTTACCGACCTGTTGGAATAGGGCGGCGTGCACCCAATAGCTTAAGCTGCCGAAAATTTTCTCTGATGCCTCCACGGGCCGTGGATATCATCCTGTCTTGAGGTTGCCCGCGGTCCAATTTCTCAGCCATTCTTCAAGATCGTCCACGGTCATCGGCCGGCCCATCCAATAACCCTGGCCTTCATCGCAGCCAAGATCGTGCAGAATGTTCCAGGCGGATTCGTCTTCAATACCTTCCGCGACCACCCGCATGCCAAGTTTGTGGGCCAGAATAATCGAGATTTCCGTAATCGTCCGGCAATCTTTGTCGGTGTCCAGTTTTCGGATAAAGGCCTGATCGACCTTGAGCTCGTTAAATGGCACGCGGACCAATTGCTGCATGGAGGAATACCCCGTGCCGAAATCGTCAATCGAAAGATTGAACCCCTTCATGCGCAGACGGGCCAGAATATCCATGTATTTTGCCACATTGGACGTTGCGGAGGTTTCCGTAACCTCAAACGTAATATTGGAAATATCGGCGCCGTTTTCCGCCGCGTAAGCTGCCATTTTTTCTGGCAGATCCAGATCGAGCAGGGTCCTTGGCGACATATTTATGGACACTTGCAAATCCATGCCCTGAGCCTTCCATCGGCCCTGCTGTTTGATCGCGGCCTCGGCAACGAAGGAGGTAATACCAGTTTGCGCGGATCAATACCCATGGGCCCATTCTCGGAGTCCGATTGA
>CAZPWJ010000073.1:0-24998 GCA_964590195.1 uncultured Rhodospirillaceae bacterium
AAAACCACCAGCAGGGCGACTGCGGCGCGCATATGCTGAGCCGGCCCGGGTCGCGCTCGATCGTGTTGACCAACGGGTCCGAGCATAACGTTCTGGCCGACCGGCAGGTGCTGCGGGCTATCGTCGATTTCCTCGACGCCAACCGGGTGGCCGGTGGTTAGTCAGTCGACTTCGATTCCAGGCCCAATTTCAATCCGGCGCCGACGGCGTGGCTTAGATGGATGACGACGGAGCCCATACCGATATCGGTCTCGAAGCGGACGGGAATGTGAGGCCAGTCTCTTGATAGTTCCGCGTACCAGATGTCGCCGCCTTCGTTCTCCTGTCGCGGCAGCCAGGGGCTTTCGGAGTGCCCGGCGATGCGGACTAAGTCGACTTCGCATTTGTAGGCCTCTCCGCTGAAGATCTGGCCCTTGAGGGTATCCGCGCCGATTCCCCGGCTCACGATGTCGTAGCGCCGGCGGCCGTCGAACACTGAAACCGTGCCGGTGCAGCGGGAGCCGTCGGCTTGGCCCGCCATTCGGCTCATGGCCAGGGACGCGCTGAGGGCGTCCATTGTGCCGATCAACATTTCAGGCGGAACGGGTTTGCGATCGTCGTCTTCCGGCAGCGGTTCAACTTCCACTTGTTTGGGGCCTTGCGTGCCGTAATTGATCTGGACATGACGCTTGTCTCCCATCCACAGATTATCGGCCGAGTGAAAGCCCGGCCAGATGACGCCATGCCTGACATGGCCGGACGATCGGGCCCCGGAACGGAATCCGATGACCGCGTCAATCAGCCCCAGCGATCGAACATTGCTGGTCATGACGTATTCCGCTCCATTTCGGAAAACGCCTAGTTCCACCTGTCCAGTTTCGAAACCGCCGACAAATACCCGGTAGTTCAGCGTTAGTTGCTGTGGTGTTTTTTCTGGTGCCGCCAATGCACCACTACATAAAAACGACAATCCAATTAATATTGTAAGTATTGTTCGGCGCATGGCTGTTAATAGCCCGCGGTCGCAATTGTGTAAAAGACAAAAAGGGGATTTGCCCCACTTCGCACGAAACAGCGCCGGGAACGAGGCGAAGCTTGACCTAATATTTTGGCCGAATCTGATCGTAATGTTGCACAACGGCAACAGTGTGTGCGGATTGAATCTATCTCTGGTTAAGCTATTGCACATGCGGGGAAATTCCACTAAATTTCGAGCGTTGCCTGGGTCATCAGGGGTCTTCCGCAGCTTTGTGGCGGATACTTTGGGGTCTTGGGGAGCCGGAGCGTATCGAAGCTGCGGCCTCAGATGGGGATAGCGCATCTTCGTTTCGCAAGGATGATTTGCCTTGAAGAGGCGAAGAATTGGC
This sequence comes from uncultured Rhodospirillaceae bacterium, assembly GCA_964590195.1. Classification (GTDB taxonomy): domain Bacteria; phylum Pseudomonadota; class Alphaproteobacteria. The sequence continues at coordinate 1,347 of CAZPWJ010000073.1, forward strand.
GCTACGGTTTATGTGATTTTTTATTGGGAGGTCCCTTAACAATGGCTTTGCGCAAGACTTTGACAGCAATCGGTATCGCGGTTGCATTAGCTTCGGCCCCGAGCATTTCCATGGCTCAGTCGCAGCTCATTCAGAAGACCGGTGCGGGTTCTGCGTCCGGTCAGGAAGCAGGCGCAGCCGGCGCCGCAGGCGGCGTGACCGCTGGTGCGGTTGCTGCAGGTGTTGCGGTTGCTGCGGCGGTTGCGGTGGCGGTTGCGGCGGTAACGAGCGATGATGATGATGTGCAGAGCAGCACCTCAACCGTGACGGCGACATCAACGCAGAACTCATTCGGCAACTTTGACCCTTGCCCGTCACCGACCTGCGGTATTTCGCATGCACTGGGTAATGTTAACGGCGCATTCTAGAGTGCTAGCGTAAGCCTGATTAACAAGAAAAAGCCCGCTGGCCTTCGATCGTTCGGCCAGCGGGTTTTTTTATGGGAGATTTATACGGACAGCACCGGCGACAGTTGTTTTGGGGTGTGCTCGCCGGCAGCTCGAAAATCAAGCTGCGGGTTTCAGTATTTCAATATCGATTGGCTCGAAACTTCTTGCAATGTGTTGTCGACTTTTCCACACAAATCCGTCGAACGCGTCGACCCAGTAGTAATTTGTGAAAGACCAGTTGAGGTTAAGCGCGCGGCTCTCTTCCCGAACAAGAAAAGTCTTTATTTCAAAATCGGCAATCGTAATTTTTCTGGGGCCCATGGGTTCGAATACAGAAAATATCGGTACGCCGAACATGTTATCGAGGTCGATATCGACAGTACGATGATATCGTACGGGGCTTTTGAGCTTGTGTAGCCGGCGATTTACGGGATCGGACAGCGAAGTGGATGTACTCAGTAGGTTCTCGGGAAAGCCAACGGTTTTTATGACCCTCCCGTGTCGCGTCACCAGGATGGCGTTGTCGGCCGAAATCCAATGCCTGTCGCTTTTCGTATAGCGGCTTAAAATAAGTAGTGAACGGGGGCCCTTTCCTATCTTTGCGCTCATGGACGCATATGGTATTTTCGACACCAGATCTCGACTGATATCGGCTCCCGGTAAACCGACTGCTAAATATTTGATGGCTTTTGCGGCATTTGCGAGAATGGGCGATTGCGTACATCCGCCCAGGAAAGTTAGTCCAAACATGAGAAATTCACGCCGCGGTAGGACAGCGGATTTTTTTGGCGGTTGAATGGTTATGCCAGGGATGTTCAAGGGATTGCCTTTACAATGAGGATAGACGGAATGCGGAATAGTTACCTTTGGACGGCTCTCATGAAAGCCCGACATTATTGCCTCGTTGCGATCATGTTGTCGATAGCAGCGGCATTTTCCGAATCTTTCGCTCAGAGCCGGAGTGTGGAGAACCTTGAGGATCTGGCAAAGCGTCTTGAGGAGTTGGGCGGCGAAGCAGGCAAATTAAGCGGCCAATTGGGCATTGGTTCCGCCATTGACGACGCCCGAAGTGATGCCGTCGAAGGATTTGCGCGATCCCCATTTAGTAGCCCCGAAAGCGGTGTACCCCCAGAATTAAACACGAGTTTTCTCCCGGCCGAGCGGCTTTTGATTTCCCAATTTTGCCGGGGCGAAATTGCTGCGATCGACGCTCAAGTGCTCAGAATCCTGGAGGAATTTTCTCAAGTAGAACGCGACTACTGCCAGCGCATTGGGGACAGCCTGTTTCAGACCGGCTACCGCGTATTTGACGGTGTGATCAGTCCGGATGTTCTCGTCAACGGCGCTATCCAGGACGATTACCTACTCGGTATCGGCGATCAGATGATTGTGATCTTCGAAGGCGTGAAGACGGGCGATTCAAAAGTTTGGGTCGACCGCGAGGGCCAAATTCTGCTTGAAGACATTGGGCGTATACCAGCTGCCGGAAGGACGTTCGGCGAATTCCGAAATGCATTGAAGGATGAGGTCAAACGATCAATGTTCGGCACCGAGGTATCCGTGTCGATGGGGTCTGTGCGTCTGGCTTCGGTTCGGGTTACCGGCGAAGTCCGGAAACCAGGTGTGCATCAACTCACGGGCCTTTCCACTATTTTCGATGCTTTGACCGTCGCCGGAGGAATCAAAAAATCAGGCAGTTTGCGTCGCGTTCAGGTTCAACGCGGGGACCGAATATTCTGGGTTGACGTGTACGACCTTATGTATCCGAGTTTCGGTGGGCAGAATTTCGGTGTCCGAGACGGTGATCACATCCTGATTCCGGCGTTGGGGACGACAATTGCAGTTGCCGGCGAAGTCAAAACGCCGGGTATTTTCGAACTGGCCGAGGGACAACGTAATATTAGCGTAGCCGACGCATTGGTTTTAGCGGGGTTGCCGGTTCGTCCGAGAGGAAATGTATACACCATATTGTCCTTCGACGATTCCGGCCGCGAACTCGTGGAGGAAACGGATGAGGTCGCCAGGCTGTTGGGTGCCGGCGACATTCTTTTGGTCAAGCGGCGAGAAAATATGGTGGTCGGGACTGTTGAGATCGATGGTCACGTGCGCAATCCCGGGCGTCGCTCTCTGGCTTCGGCGCCAACGATTAGGGCGCTGGTGGGGGATCAGAGAAATGTTGGGGACGATCCATACCTTTTGTTTGCTGTCCTCGAAACCAATGATCCGGCGACCCGGGCAAGACGGCTTTTTCCGGTTAATTTGGGCAGAATTCTGCTGGGTGAGCAAGATTATGCACTGCGCGACAGGGATCGCCTGATCGTCTTCAGCCAACAGGAAATCAGGTACCTCTCATCCGACGACGTGCGGCGGGTAATTTCGCCCGAGATAGCAATCGCGTCCGCCGGGTCGAGTAACCAGGAATCTGCCAAAGACGTGTCGTCGATTGTCAGCGGACTTGTCAGTCTTTCGGAGAAAAATGGAGCCGACAGCGGCGGCGTGACGGATGCGTCCAAATTGACCTCCCTGATTGGCGAAAAGCCAGGGACTGCTGCCGTTATTCAAGACTCGATAAGAGCTAAATCTTGTCCCGGATTGAGAAGTTTGGCGACCATTTTGCGTTTTACGCGCTCGAACAGGTTCGAAAGTGCATTGCAGGCGCTAGGAGTGACCAGCGCGGCCTCGTTCGTAAACCCGAGACCATGTCCTCAGGTATTCCATGAAATTCCAGATCTCCTGCCTTTTGCGTTGGAACATGCGGTTGCTGTAAACGGGGAGGTCCGAATTCCTGGAGCCTACCCTGTCACCAACGGCACGAGAATGTCGTCGTTGATAGCGGTTGTAGGTGGGTTAACCCGCGAATCAGATCCTGCCCAAGTTGAAGTAACAAGGTTCCAGGCCAGCGGAACCGATCGTTCGATCGTGGATTTAACACGTGTTAGTGCACGTGACGTGACGATCGATCCAGGCAATGTTGCAAGATTCAACGCGCTTTTCACCGACCGTGATAGTGGCCCGGTGTTGCTCTCGGGCGAGTTTGTGCGTCCCGGCTTATACGATATTAGGCGTGGCGAACGCATGTCCGACCTGATGACCAGAGCAGGTGGACTAACCGATCAAGCCTACCCATATGGCGCAATCTTTACGCGCGAACGCGTCAAGATCGCTCAGAAAGAAGGATTTCAGAGAGCGGCGCGTGAATTGAAATCGGCTGCGATGTTTTCAGCCGGACGAAAAGCGGTTGAGCCCGGTGCAATGCTGGCGTTGCTGACGCTGTCGGACGAAATCGCCAAGACCGAGCCATTGGGCCGAGTTGTGATCGAGGCGGATCCGACGGTTCTGCAGGTTCGGCCGGAACTGGATTCCGTACTTGAGCCCGGCGATCAGATTTTCATGCCAAAGCGGCCAAATTCGGTTCTGGTCATCGGCGATACGCTCAATCCCGGAGCGCTCCAGTTTGTCTCGGGAACCAAAGTTGATGAATATGTTCAGCAGGCTGGCGGATTGCAACAGTCGGCGGACGAGGACCGGATGTTCCTGGTTTATCCCAATGGCGTGGCCCAACCCGTGTCAGTGAGTGTGTGGAATTACAATCCCGTTCAGGTTCCGCCAGGCAGCACGGTCGTGGTCCCGAAAAATCCGGCGCCGATCGACATCTTCAGCTTTGCCAAGGATATGACGGCGCTCATTAGTCAGATGGCGATTACTGCCGCGTCACTTGCGGTAATTGGGAACAACTGATTGAACGACCATCAAACCATTGCTGGGACGAATGTAACGGCGGTGAAACGGGGCTTGCGAGCATTGTCTCGAACGGGCGCCTATGTAGTCGCCATTCTCGTTCTATCCTCATTTGAATTCGCCAGCCCAACTTGGGCTGCCGGAAAAAAGCATGCCGACGACTGGATCGGTAAAAACAACTTCGGCGGCACCGGCCTGTTTCAGACCAGAAGTGCAAGAACAGCCCCCGATGGAAACTTCGAAGCCGGCTATTCCCGCTGGGCCGATTACAAAAGATGGTATCTCACTCTGCAGGGTTTACCCTGGCTTGAGGGGACGTTCAGGTACACCGAAATTCGAAATCGCCTATTTTCACCATTTCGAACATTCAGTGGCGATCAGACCTTCAAGGACCGCGGCGCGGATATCACGTTCCGGCTATTGGAAGAAGGTAAATACCATCCAGCTTTAGCGTTGACGTTGCAGGATGGCCTGGGGACGGGACAATTTGGGGGTGAATACCTGACTGCCAACAAACGATATTATGATTTGGATTTTAGCGCCGGATTGAACTGGGGATACGGCACCTCGGGCAGCAATATTGACAATCCCATGGCGTTTCTATCGGACAGATTCAAAAGGCGCTCGGGCACCGCGGCGACAGGCGGAAAGCTCAATCTGAATACCTATTTCTCGGGCGAGAATGTCGCCCTATTTGGAGGTTTCGCATATCGAACCCCGGTCCAGGGACTAACCTTCAAGTTCGAATACGATCCCAACGATTATCAAGCCGAACCGCAAAGCATTGCGTACGAAAAAGATTCGCCATTCAATTTCGGCTTCATGTACCGCCCATTTTCCTGGTTGGAAACATCGCTTGCGCACGAACGCGGAAATCTCACCACGTTTCGAGTATCTTTGAGATCCAACCTTCATGATCCCGGACTACCCAAATTCGACGATCCCCCTCCCGTTGAAATAAAAGATCGGGCGGTTGTGGAACGGGAACTCCAGGCAGAAAAACCAAAGGTGAAATGGCCTTTTTGGCGATGGCCCTCTGATGATGATGGCCAAGAGAAATCCGTTAATGGTGAGGACAGCCCGAACCACCAAGCCGGCGGTCCCTCAGAAGTCCAGCGTAGCGATACCGCGTCCCAGCTTATTCGTGAACTGGCCAAAGAGAACCTGGAGATCAGGGAGTTCGAAATTGTAGGGAATGAAGTCAACGTTGCTTTGTCTGGCATTGATCAGGGGGAGGCGACTTCAAGAATAGAGAATGCGGCGAAGATAATAGGGAACGTATTTCCTGAAAATAGCGAAGCCGTCACCATAACCAGCGTCAGCTACGGCCGGACAGATGCGGTTGTCAAAGTCGACCGGAACGAATTGGAAAACTCCAGAATCGTTGACCACATGTTCGAGAATCTGGAAGAGGAAGGGTTCCAAGTCGAAGATTTCACACTCTCGCATACGGAAGCTGAAGTCTTCATATCGAAAACTCGGATTTCGGCGGAACCCACGGCGAAAACGGCGCGAATCGTCCTGCGCAGCGTTCCCACTCCCATCGAAACGGTTTCATTGGTTTTGGTGAATTCGGGATTTGAAATCGCCCGCCATGAATTCATCAGGGACGATATCGAAAGAGATGCCGTCGTCGAGGATATGTTTGATGCCCTTGACAAAAAGGGCATTCGTCTCGGCGAGATCAACCTCTCCCATCGCAACGCGGTGTTGGAGATTGAGTTGCCGGACCGGAGCGACGTACCGAATTTTTCCGAAACCGCTCAGGTGGTTGCCGACACGGCACCAACCTCCCTCGACAAAATTACGCTTGTGGCGGTTCGGTCCGGCTTCGAAGTCGCCCGCGTCGCTGCCACTCGGATCAAGAACAAAGAGGGTGAAGAGGAGTGGGCTACGGCGACGAGTGGACAAAGCGCGACCGCGGAAAAGCCGGAACCCTATTGGACGGATAGTGACAAAAAGGCGATATCTGAACATGTGTCCAAGGCCGTCAGGTCCGCCGGTTTTTATGCGGAGGCAGTGGTAGTCCGGGGACGTACGGTGGCGGTATACGGTTCCTCTCGTTTGTTTCGGCAGCGCGCTAGAAACCTGGGCCGCGTCTTGCGGGTCCTCGCAAACAGTGTTCCCCATGACATTGAGGATTTGTCTGTAGTCACGACTGCAGCGGGCATGGAGATGGGCCGAATTACCGTGCGGCGCAGGGACTTGGAGAACGCCGTAAACAACAAGGGTAGTGCTGAGGAGATTTGGGCAAACGCTATTATGGAAGGCCCGCGGGCTGGGATTCTCCTGCCCGCGGATGCAATCGCCAATCCGTCCAACTTCCCGAATTTGACTTGGACGATTAATCCGAAACTCCAGACCCATGTTGGCGGGCCCGGTCAGTTTGTTCTGTATCGGCTTTTTGCGACTGCGGGCTTCGATGCCGCCTTGTACCGCGGACTATCGGTTTCCGGGCGGGTAAATCGAAACTTGTGGGACAATTTCGGTAAGATCAGATTTGGCTCCAGTTCCCTGTTGCCGCACGTAAGAACCGACATAAAGGAATATTTGCAGGAAGCGGGCTTCTTTACACTTAGTAGATTGCAAGCGAATTACTATTTCCAGCCTGTGCGTGAATGGTATGCTCGTTTGTCCGCCGGCATATTTGAGTCCATGTTTGGCGGATACAGCATGGAAATACTCCATCAGCCTTACAAATCGCGCTTTGCCATTGGCGCCGACATTAACAAGGTTTGGAAAAGGGAATTTAACCAGCTGCTCGGTTTCCAGGAATATAACGTCGTAACCGGACATATGAACGCATACTACGATTCACCATGGTATGATATTTCATTGAGCGCCCACGTCGGCCGATTTCTTGCGGGTGATACGGGCGTTTCGTTTCTTGCGTCCCGGACTTTCGATAGTGGTGTACGTGTTGGCTTATGGGCCACGCTAACGGATGTGCCAGCCGAGGTATTTGGAGAGGGAAGTTTCGACAAGGGATTCTATATTTCAATTCCGTTCGAATTGTTCCTAACCGAATCGTCAACGCGGAGAGGGCTGTTCGCATTCCGCCCGATAACCAGGGACGGCGGAGCAAGATTGGGAATGGAAGGCAGGCTGCATGGTATTGTCTCCGGTACAAGCGTGAACGAGACCGCGAGGGACTGGGACAGACTACTTGAGTAGCCTAAGTGCAATGCAAACAACATTGGTTACTTGTTAAAGCGTGCGATCCTGTAAAAGGTATGATGACATGAGCACACAAGCCGCTTCGAAGGATAGCTCTGAAGCGAACGTTGAAGGAGGAGAGAGGGCCGAGCCTGTTGATGCCGGGCCGTCCCGCTCGGAAGTGAGGGAGGAGGTGCTCGATGTTCGGAGCATGCTCACTCAGTTGCGACGGAAGTGGTGGCTAATCTTGATTTTTGTCGGCTTCGGCATTTGGTCAAGTATTACGACGATTCAGCAGCATAGTTCGGCTCATCAAGCGCTCATGGTCGTCGCGCCTGCACAGCCTCAAGAGCAGACCCAAGGTCAAGGCAGGGGACTGGCGGGGCTTGGAATTGGGGACCAACCCAAAAACGATATTTTTCAGCGGATGAGGATTATTGCTTCCACTCTGAAACTGGCCAGAAAGCTGGACGAAAAACATAATCTGATGATGGTGGTTTACGGCGGCGGCTGGGATGAAGAGAACCAAGCCTGGAGAAGACCGACGGGCGACCGCTTCGAGTGGGATCAAAAGTACAAGAAGTTCTTCAACCAAACTCTTTGGTCGGAACCAACTATTGAAGACCTTGCAAGTTATATTGGCAGTTCGTTGGTTATCGACGATATCGACAACAGCGATTTTTATCGTATTTCATTCGCTCATAGTGAGGCCGAAATGGCGTTGTGGATGTTGAAAATCGTTTACGCAGAAATAAGCGAATTGATCCGTCAGCAGGAAATTGTGGAACAAGCCAATCGGCGAGAGTATCTGGAAACTCGACTCGAACAGACCCAAGTCGTCGAATTTCGCAACGCCCTGCTCGGATTGTTGGCGAGCGTCACGCGCAAGGAAATGATGATACAAGGCGACGCTCCTGGCGAGATCGTGGTGTTGGATCCAGCATACATTTCAAAATACAAGACGAGCCCGGCAATCCTCCGAACTTTCGGTATTCGAGTGCTTGGAGCGTTGGGACTGTCTATCGGATTAATCCTGCTGTGGGCTCTTTTTCGGGCGGAGTAAGCCCAGTACCGAGATGGGGCTGTTTAGGCGCAGAGTGAATTCTCATCAGTTCAAGCGGTTGAGCCGAGCGGCAATGGAACGTAAATGACATGCGCTTTTCAATTCGCCGGTATACCAATCTGACCGATGAGATTCGGTCTTCCATGGATCCGTTCGGAAGTGATGTTAATCCTCGCACGCCTCCCCAGGGTTGGCTGTCAAACTCAGTTTTGATGCCGTTGGTGAACTGAAAAATGCTGGCTGGGTCGGAACACAGGGAATCTCTGAGTAGTTTCTGGATCAAGATTCTTGTCTTGATTTATTTATACAGGTGCTTCTGTTCGATTTTCGCCCAGGTCGTTATTGGAAAGCTGACATCCATCGGCGATACCACAACTTTCCAACGGGGGATCGTTGAAAGGTATTATGATCAATTATCGTTTTACGACGTTTTAGTAAGGTCTTTGGACCCCAATAATTTTCAGATGTCCGCTGTAATTACGACGCGGCTTGGCGGGTTAATGGGACGGGTGTTTTTCGGAAACGAAATAATGATCAATCTGGGCTTTCAGACGATCGCCTTCATCGGAATTGCATATCTGTTAACCAGCGTTGCGGAATCCCAAAGACTACGATTGGCAATGTTGCTGGTCTTGCCGACGTTTTCCATTTGGACTTCAATGGCATCCAAGGAAGCTATTGTCGTTTTTGCGGTCGGTGTTCTAACCGGATACATTCTTCGCCTATACAACCAGCCTGTCCGATTTGGTCTATTACACTTTGTTGCGCTAGCCGTTCTGTATGTATTTAAACCCCACTATTTGATCGCCATCGGTTATTTCGGCGTCGTCACAAAAATTGCCGAACATATTCACAGGAAGGCTTTTATGGCGCTCCTGCTCGGCATGGCGTCGCTAATCGTGTTGTACGTGTTCAGAGACGCGATCGATAGCGTGGCATTTAGAGTTCAACACAGTTTTAACGTATCGATCAGTGCCGGAAGTACCCGGGACGAAAACTTTTTCACCGAACAATATGACGTCTTCTTTTTATTCCCAATGGGCTTTTATCGTGCTTTTGTGGGCCCGACCATAGCTGAGGCAATCAGTTCACCCCTACATTTGGCGACGTTTATCGAAAGCATGGCTCTTGTCTCGATACTTGCATATTTCATTATTTCTCGTTTGCCCAACCTGCCTGCATACAGTTTCATTGTGGGAGTTTTCGTAGCATTTTGGGCATTTTTTCCGAATTATGCCTTCGGTGTCATGAATTCGGGATCTGCAATTAGATATCGAACCGGCTGGATAATTCTTATTTTTGCTGCCTTCGCAATACTCCAGTCCCGAAAGCTTTATCTGGATTGGAGTAGACCCGTCCCTCCCCCAAAATCGGCGCGGGAACGGTCGGCGTAACTCGGGTGATTTCCATTAGTGGGCGGCAATCGGCGGCTTGTTTACGATGCGCTGCTTGGCACCGTTCGGGCCTGATATGCGCGTGCTTTCAGCGTTGATCTGATTTACCAGTTTTCTTCCCGCAGCAGGAATTCAGCCATACGCCGGCTTCCGAGAGCGTTGAAGTGCCCATCGTAGGCATAATAGAACTTTTGAGGTTCCTTTTTGAACAGATGTGACGTCGCAACGACTTTTGCGCCGGAAGCTAGCTGTGACACGGCGGCAATCGTTTCACCGTCGGTCCCCCGCATTATGTCCTGCATGGGATGCAGTACATAGATTCGATAGTCAAAGCCAAATTCCTTGCTGAGCTTATCGAAACGGTTCAGTTGAAACTCGGTGGCTTCGTATACTTCGGAAAGATAGTCGGCATCGACCGCGGGTGAAAAATTTGAGCGTATGAATGGAGCTAGCTGAAAATAAGCGATCCGGGCAAGGTTCGAGCTGCCTAATATCCTGTTGCGCAGATTGATGCCGCGGTCTTCAGGTTTCGGCGTCGAGGCGGGGCGCGTGCCTCCCTCCTCAACTTTTTTGCTCTGATTGTAGTGAAGATTTTCCTGGAGATCGTTGCCAGCCATCATTGATCCCGACATGGCCAGCATGAAGAGCATTACGCGTTTGGGCCTCCAGCCTTCGCTTTCGATGTAATGCCGCAAAATGTCGACTTCGGAGCCCGTGCCGATACCGTTGCGTGATAAATTGACACAGGAGACCCTGGCCTCCTTGCAAAATATGTGGGCGAATGTCTCCTCGTCGGACAAGCCTTGGCCGAAGGTAAATGAATCGCCAAGGATGACGGTATGCAGCGAACCGATTGACGCAGGCACTCTATTGCCCTGCGGCGTAGTGGTAACGGTGACATCGAATTCCGCCGAAACCTGGCGAAACTCGAGACTTGCCGGCAGACGATGGGGGTTACTGCCGGACAGCAGAACAGGTTGCCCATCCAAGTCCAAATTCCGGACGCCCGGGGAGATCGGTAAGATCATCCTGCTGGCAAACTCCAGAATTGCCAGACAAACGAGGGTCGTCACCAACAATAGGGTTGAGTTTGTAATTGTTCTCTTGTGGCGATTCATACTCAAGCACTCGGTGCTGCCTGTGGCTTAGTCCAGTTCAAAGGCGCTTTCATAGTTGAGCTTTAGCTCCGGATTTTGCTCTTCTTTCAATAGAACAAAATCACCGACGACCAACATCTCTATTTCAGTTCCCATGAAGCAACGGAAGGCGTCCTCAGGCGTACATACGATCGGCTCGCCTCTGACATTGAAGCTCGTATTGACGACGACCGGACAGCCCGTTTTCGCTTTGAAAGCCGAAATAAGGGCATGGTATGGGGCATTGGTTTCCGAATGGACCGTTTGGATGCGGGCGGAATAGTCCACATGGGTGACGGCCGGAATGCTGGACCGCTGTACATTCAATTTCTCAATGCCGAATAACGCGTTCTCGTCCGCTGACATTTCCCGCCAGTGTTTGGCGGCCACGTCGGCCACCATCAGCATGTACGGGCTATCGGTATCCAGATCGAACCAGTCCGATACATCTTCACGAAGCACCGAGGGCGCAAACGGCCTAAACGATTCTCTATATTTTACCTTTAGGTTCAAAATCGACTGCATGGCCGGGGAGCGTGGATCTCCGAGAATTGAACGGTTGCCCAACGCCCTGGGTCCAAATTCCATGCGTCCCTGAAACCAGCCTATCGCCAAGCCATCAGCCAATCCGCTGGCCGCTCGCTCGATGACCTCGTGTTTTTCGTATCTATGATACACGGCGCCGGCTTTTTCTAGGGCTTGCTCAATTTCGGCGCTCCCGAACTCCGGTCCGAGATAAGATCCCCTCATGGAGTCGGCGCCATTCGTGCGGCGGGGGTTGTCAAAATTTCCATGATAAGCTGCCAGGGCAGCTCCCAAGGCCCCACCGGAATCTCCTGCAGCCGGCTGAACCCAGATATTTTCAAACCGGCCGTCACGGAGCAGGACGCCATTAGCCACGCAATTAAGCGCAACCCCGCCCGCGAGGCACAAATTCTTGGATCTCGCCTCGCTTGCAAGCGACCGCGTCATCCTTGTTACGACGTGTTCGGTGACGGCCTGTATCGACGCGGCGAGGTCCATGTGGTCTTGGGTCAAAGGTTCATCGGGTTGCCGTGGTGGTCCGCCGAACAAGGCGTCGAACTTCGCGTTCGTCATCCTCAAGCCGGTACAATAATCGAAGTAGGATATATCCAGGTGAAAGCTGCCGTCTTCCTTGACGTCGACGATGTTGTCCAGGATGACCTGAGCATATTTTGGATCACCGTAAGGAGCCAATCCCATAACCTTGTATTCACCGGAATTGACTTTGAACCCCGTGTAATATGTGAAGGCCGAGTAAAGCAGCCCCAAGGAATGCGGGAAATGAATCTCCTTTTCGATTTCAAGCTTGTTGCCATGACCGTAACCCACCGAGGTCGTGGCCCATTCTCCCACTCCGTCCATCGTTAATACGATGGCGTCCTCAAAGGGCGAGGGAAAGAAAGCGCTGGCGGCGTGACTTTGATGGTGCTCGGCAAACAATAGTTTCGATTGCCAGTCGGTTGCCCCATCGTATGCTTCCAATTCCTTGGCAAGCATTTTTTTCTGGAAAATCTTCTCCTTCAACCACAGTGGCAAAGCCATACTGAAGGAACGGAAACCCCTCGGCGCAAACGCCAGATAGGTTTCCAATAGACGCTCGAACTTAAGGAAGGGTTTGTCGTAAAAGACGATAGTATCGACCTGCGAAGCTTCAATGCCTGCTTCGGAAAGGCAGTATTCGATTGCTTTGCGAGGGAACGAAGCGTCGTGTTTGATGCGCGAAAATCGCTCTTCCTGGGCAGCGGCGACAATGATTCCATCTTCGACGATTGCGGCGGCGGCATCATGATATAGTGCCGACAGGCCAAGAATTCGCAATTTCCGCTCCTAGAAGATGGTGTAGATGAACGGCGCGACCGCACTTCCTTGAACCATCACGAGGAGTCCGCCGAATATCACCAGCATGAACATGATGGGCAGCAGCCAGAATTTTTTCCGGATACGAAGGAATGACCATAACTCAATTAATACGTCGACCATGGCAAGCTAGAACTGGTTCTTCATCGTTTCAGGAGCAGGTCCGGGAGGAACCCGGGAGATCCAATATGAGTCGGCGTTTTCAGACTTTCTCAATCTCAGTAAATCCTTACCTAGCAGCCTGAGCACAAGCGCGTTTGGGGTTAGGATCACATAGAACATCAGGCCCAGTATGATGGGGCTTGTGAAACGGTTAAGCAGCAACCCGAATTTTGTCCAAGCCTGGTTAAACGGGGTAAGCCGATGGGGAAAAAACAAAGTTACGATGGCTAGAACAGCGGTGCCGCCAGCAGCCCAAAATCTCACTTCACCGCCACCGAACAAAGGCCATAGCGCGATGAGCCCGAACACAACGCAAAACACGACGCCGAACGAGCGGTTCGAACTGGTCTTGATCTCACTGTTTCGAGAAAAATTTTCGTGTGAATTCATGATCGTGATTTCGCGGCAAATGGTGCCAGTGTCATAACGTCAATTGTGTTCCGATGCAACGCCGATTAGCCAACATCGCGGACCGCGCCCCTTTGACCGCCGAACCTACCCGATATTCGTTTTCGGCCGGGTTGGCCGCCTTGACGCTGAGTTGCCGGATCAACCGCGGCTGCCGTTGGTTGTCGGGATTTCTTGGCTCGACCGGCCATAGACGTCCTCAAAGCGGACGATATCGTCTTCGCCCAGATAGTTGCCTGTTTGCACCTCGATGATGTTGAGGGTCTCCGTGCCGGCGTTGAACAGCCGGTGTTTCATATGAGGCGGGATATACGTCGAATCATTGGGCTGGAGCAAAAGCTCGGTCTCTCCGCGGGTCACGGTGGCTGTTCCGTTCACGACCACCCAGTGCTCGGCCCGGTGATGGTGGAGTTGCAAGGACAGGGCGGCGCCCGGCTTTATCGATAGCCTTTTTACCTGGTAGTTCTCCCCAACGTCGATTTGCTCGAAATGACCCCAGGGACGATGAACTCTTGGATGAGACATGTGTTCGTGGCGGTCCCGCTTAGCCATCTCGGCGACCAATTCCCGAACGGCTTGGCCGCGCTCCCTGGGCACGATTAGGACAGCGTCATCGGTCGCGACCACAACTAGATTGTCGACTCCCAATGCCGCCACCAACGGCCCCTCGCTTCGGATGTAGGAATTCGACACTTCTTTGGTGACGACACTTCCGAGCAGGGCGTTCCCGTCCGGGTTCCTTTCCGACATGTTCCACAAAGCGGGCCAAGACCCTAGATCGCTCCAATCAAGGTCAACCGGTACAACGACGGCGTTCTCGGAATGCTCCATCACGGCATAGTCGATGGAATTTGACGGGGAAGCCAAAAACAGATCCCGGTCGACGCGCGTGAAATCGAGATCCTTGACACCCTTTTCATGAGCGCGGAGGCAGTTGGCGACAATATCCGGCTCGCGGTGTTCAAGTTCATCCAGATAGTTGTCGGCCGGCAGCAGGAACATGCCGCTGTTCCAGTAGTAGCCGCCCTGGGCGAGGTATTTCTTCGCCGTGGCGACATCGGGCTTTTCGGCAAAGTTCGAAATCGTATGGCAGCCTTCCAGGCCCTCAACGGGATTGCCTTGCTGAATATAACCGAACGCCGATTCCGGTCCCTTGGGGGGAATGCCGAATGTAGCCAGTGCGCCATCTGACACCGCCGAGGCGGCAATCTCGATGGCGGCTAGCAGGGCGTCCGGATTGCCGATGGTCAAATCCGACGGCAGCACCAGTAGCAGCGGATTATCGGTTTCAGCCTGGCATTCGAACGCCGCCACGGCAACGGCCGGCGCCGTATTGCGGCCTTCGGGTTCCAATATGATGGATTGCGCAACCGTATCGATTTCAAGAAGCTGCTCCGCGACGATGAAGCGATGGTCCTCGTTGCAAACGATCACAGGCGGAAGAAAGCCGTTACCCGAAACCATTTTTACGATCTCCTGAAACAACGTGAGATCGGAAGCCAAACGCATGAATTGCTTGGGATGGCGCGTCCGCGATAGCGGCCACAATCTGGTTCCGGATCCGCCCGAGAGAATCACCGGGATGATCGATTTCGCTTCAACTGAACTGCGCGTCATAATGGTTCCTTGCCGCCGGCGGCGATCGGTTTTTCTCGAGGCCCACACCATCAATGATCGGATCATTTCCCGCAAGCCCGGGGAAATTTGGTCATAACGGCTCGGAGCCCAATTGGCAAACGCCGAAGCGGAACAATTTTCCATTGCGCCGTTGACATTGCAAGCTTGCGAAAGCTATCACTAGGCGCGGTTGTAGTTGGTTTTTTTCGACATCGCTTGAGCTGGAAAATTTCCATTAACAGGGTCAATTCAAACCGAGTTTGCAGTTGGAAACTCGGATGGTGCCTTAGCGGAATTATTGTGGCGCCGGCTTGCCGTCAGATAAGATGTGAGACGAAAGATAGTAAATGATAGATCATGATCTTGGTGTTGGTCCGATAGAAAGCTGCCAGGTTTGCGGCGGGAGCAATCTCGAATTAGTTGTCGATCTGGGGCATCAACCCTTGTGTGATTCCTTGATTGACGTCGATCGCCTGAACGAGCCCGAGCAAACGTTCCCGCTTCGCCTTCACCGTTGTTTGGATTGCAGCCTTGCCCAAATCGACTATGCGGTGGACGGCTCGACCGTCTATTTCAAGGAATATCCCTACCGCAGCGGCGTCACCAGGGAACTGGTTGACTACCAGATGGAAAGCAGCGCCGCGACGGTGGCGGATTTCGCGGTCGGCCCGGACTCACTTGTTGTCGACGTCGGCTCCAACGATGGCACGCTGCTGAGCGGTTTCAAGGCCCAAGGGATGCGCGTGCTGGGCGTCGAGCCCACAAACATCGCAAAGATTGCCAACGAATCGGGCATCGAAACGACTCAGTCTTTTTTCACCGAGAAAGTGGCGCGCGAAATCGTCAAAGATTACGGCCATGCCTCGGTTGTGAGCGCGACCAACATGTATGCGCATATGACGGCGTTGGGAGAGGTGACACGCGGCATCGAGGCTTTGCTGGATGATGACGGCATCTTCGTCTGTGAAGTCCATTATCTGCTCGAAATCATCCGCGGCGGCCAGTACGACACCATCTATCACGAGCACTTGCGATCGTATTCCCTGAAGTCTCTCGTCACGCTGTTGGAGATGTACAATTTCACGGTCGTGGATGCCCGCCAGGTCAACCGATACGGCGGTTCGTTGAGGGTTTATGCACAGAAGGGCAAGAACCGGGCTGTTCGCAGTTCCGTTGCCGAATTGCTTGCCAGGGAGGAAGCGTTCGGGCTCTACGATTCGGCGACGTACGACAATTTCAGGGGAACGATAGAAAAATCCCGGCGTGAGTTTGTGTCCTTGGCTCTTGAGGCGCAGGCGAAAGGCCAAAGCTTCGTCGGAAACTCCTGTCCGGGACGGTGCAGTACCCTGCTCAACTATTGCGGCATCGACAAATCCTTGATGCCGTATATCGCGGAGCAACCGACGTCCCTCAAATTAGGACAGCATTTGCCGGGTATGCACATCCCGATTGTGGACAACGAAATTCTTGTTCGCGAACAACCCGACTATGTCGTCTTGCTGGCGTGGCACTATGGCGAACCCATCACCGAGCAGTTGAGGGCCCGTGGCTTGAAATCGAAACTCGTCATGCCCCTACCGGAAGTGAAGGTGCTGGAGTGAGCGATTTACTTATCGGGAGTAACTCCGTCGAGGGCGGCAACCGATGAACGATGGAATGAAGGCGGTAATTCTCGCAGGAGGGCTGGGCAGCAGGCTGAGCGAGGAAACCGTTGAAAAGCCCAAGCCCATGGTGGAGATCGGCGGAAAGCCGATGTTGTGGCATATTCTAAAAATATATTCCGCGCACGGTATCAATGATTTCGTGATTTGCCTCGGCTACAAGGGCCATGTGATCAAGGACTATTTCTCCAGCTATTCACTGCAATCCGCCGACGTTACCTTTGACCTAGGCAACAACGATATCGTGATCCACCAGAATTCCGTCGAACCTTGGCGTGTAACCCTCGTCGAAACCGGACCCGAGACGATGACGGGCGGACGGCTCAAACGAGCCGCCCGTTATCTCGACAGCGGCCCGTTTTGTTTTACCTACGGAGACGGCGTCGCGGACATCGATGTTTCCGCCCTGATCGAATTCCATAATTCACACGGCAAACAGGCTACCGTGACCGGCGTTCAGCAGCCGTCCCGATTTGGTCATCTGCATCTCGAAGATGATCGCGTGACCGGCTTTATGGAAAAACCGGAAGGTGATGCCAGTCTGGTCAATGGCGGTTTTTTTGTTCTTTCGCCGGAAGTCATCGAATACATTGATGATGACGATACAATTTGGGAACGGGCACCACTCGAAAAATTGGCGGACGAAAACCAACTAATGGTCTACCGCCATAACGGCTTCTGGCACTCCATGGATACCCTGAGGGATCGAAACCAGTTGGAGGAAATCTGGAATTCGGGCGAGGCCCCATGGAAAATATGGTCGTAGACCACGATTTCTGGAAGAACAAGAAAGTCCTGATTACTGGACACACTGGTTTCAAGGGCGCCTGGCTGTCTCTATGGCTGCAAAGCATGGGTGCCGAGGTATTCGGATTATCGCTACCGCCTCCCACGAACCCCAGTTTGTTTGAGCGCGCCGAAGTGGAATCGGGAATGCAGAGCCGGATCCGCGATATCCGTGACATTGAGGCTGTTCTTGAGGTGGTCCGGGAAGCCGAGCCGGAAATCGTCTTTCACCTGGCCGCCCAATCACTGGTCAGATTGTCTTACGATGATCCCGTAACAACGTTCGGCACAAACGTCATGGGCACGGTCAATTTGCTTGAAGCGGTCCGCCGGGCCGTTGCCGTGGACAAGACCCGGATCGGCGCCGTGCTGGTGATAACGAGCGACAAATGCTACGAGAATCAGGAGTGGCAGTGGGGCTACCGAGAGGTCGACCCCCTGGGCGGCCGCGATCCCTACAGCAACAGCAAAGGCTGCGCCGAGATGGTGGTCGACTCGTTCCGGCGAAGTTTTTTTTCAGGTCCGGATGAGGGTGTTGCACTTGCCTCAGCCCGGGCCGGCAATGTCGTGGGTGGAGGAGATTGGGCGGTTGACCGTTTGGTTCCCGACGCGGTTTCGGCTTTCAGTTGCGGTAACGAGCTAAGAATCAGACGGCCTAATGCGGTTCGGCCCTGGCAACACGTCCTTGAACCCCTGGGCGGATACTTGATGTTGGCCCAGCAGCTGGTTGTCGGCGGCCAGGAATACGCGGAGGCATGGAATTTTGGCCCCGACAGCGGAAGCGAACAATCGGTCGGCCATGTTATCGACATGCTGGCGAAGCTGTGGGGTGAGGATTCGAAGTGGGCTACGGATAGCGGAGAGCATCCGCACGAGGCGGGGCTTTTGAAGCTTGATTCGTCGAAGGCGCGAAATATTCTTGGTTGGCGGCCAAGACTGGATTTGCGGCAAACTCTGGCGTTGACCACGGATTGGTATCAAGCCGACTTGAACGGGGAATCCATGAGGGAGTTTTCCCTCGCCCAAATATCTCATTGTGGTTGGGCTGAATAGGCGGGGTAGCGGAAAACGTTATGAAGAAAGTCATAAGCATCGTAACGCCTTGCTACAACGAAGAAGAAGGTATTCGCGAGTGCTGGAGCGCGGTTCGCGACATCTTCGAGAACGAGCTTCCGAACTATGATGTTGAGCACATTTTTTGTGACAACGCTTCGACCGATCGAACCGTCGACATACTCAAGGAGATCGCGGCCGAATGCCCGTCGGTCAAAGTGATCGTCAATTCGCGCAATTTCGGCATTTTGCGGAACACCTTCAATGGAGTCATAAACGCCAGTGGGGATGCGACGATACTTTTCCTTCCCGCCGATCTACAGGATCCTCCGGAGCTCATTCCCGAGTTCGTCAAGCTGTGGGAGAGTGGATACGAAATCGTTTACGGCATTCGCGCGGAGCGCCAGGAAGCATTTCCAATGCGGACGGCCCGTCGGCTCTACTACCGACTCCTCAGCCGAATTTCCAATATCGATTATCCTCCCGATGTCGGGGATTTTCAGCTTGTCGACAGCAAGGTCCTGGAGACCATGAAGGGATTTGAAGAAAACCAGCCCTTCATGCGAATGATGACGTTCGAGTGTGGATTCAAATCGGTCGGGGTGCCCTACGTCTGGAAGGCCCGAAAGTACGGATTTTCCCGCAACCGGTTCAGCCAACTCATCGATCAGGCATTTCTCGGCATCGTGAGTTATTCCAGCGCGCCTCTGAGACTGGCCACGTTCTTGGGCTTTCTCATCGCGTTTTTCGGACTTGCCTACGTGGTGGTCGTCATCGCCCTCAGACTGATCTATGGCGAGTACGCACCCAAGGGGACTTTCACGATCGTGGCCGCCATATTCTTTTTCGGCGGAGTGCAGCTGATCTTCACCGGCATCTTGGGTGAATACATCGGCGCCATCTACAATCAGGTTCGAAAACGTCCAATTGTGGTCGAACGCGAACGCGTCAATTTCGATGACCAGGAAGAGTAGTCCAGCCGACCGGATTCGAGTGGGCGTTGTCGGCGCCGGATTTGGCGGTTACGGCTTAACGCCGGCGTTTCGTTGCGACGAGAGGTTTGATGTTGTCGCGATTGCGACATCGTCACCGGAGAGCGCCCAGCGCGCCATGCAGCGCTACGGCATTGAACGGGCAGCAAGCTGGCAGGAGTTGGTCGCATCGGACGATATTGATGCCGTCGGGATCGCTGTACCGCCGGCCACCCAGTTCGAAATTGCCGTCGCCGCCCTGGACCAGGGCAAGCACGTATTGGCGGAAAAGCCATTAGCCCAAGACCATGCGGCTGCCGTCGATCTCGCCGAGAAAGCCGAAACTCTTGGCCTGGCAAACATGGTCGATTTCATTTTTCCCGAGCTTGAAACATGGCGGAAGGCGAAGATGTTGCTGGAAGAAGGCGCTGTTGGCGATGTCCGGCACGCGTTCCTGGATTGGCGCATGGAAAGCTACGACAACCGCCACCGCAAAGCGGGCTGGAAGACCGAAAGCGATATTGGCGGCGGCGTCCTCAACCACTTCGGTTGCCACACATTTTACTATCTTGAATGGCTGTTGGGATCGATCAAATCCCTGGGCGCCGTGATTTCGACAGCGCCTGATTGCCGTCAAACAGGTGACACGTTGGCGGCGCTCTCGATGACATTCGAGCAAGGGGCGACCGCTGCCGTATCATTGAGCAACGCCAGCGTTTGCGGATCAGGCCATCGGCTGGAAATCGGCGGGACGGAGGGCAGTCTTGCGCTGACCAACGAAAGTCTGAACCCGGTGGAGGGTTTTGAACTTCGTCTCGCCACAAGGAAAGAAGCGGAGTGGAAATTGCTGGCCACCGAGGAGCAGCCGTCGAGGCCGGAGGAACAAGACAGCCGGGTTGTACCGGTTGCCCGGTTGGCGGCGCGATTTGCCGATTGGATATTGGACGACGTGGCAGCCAAACCGGATTTTTCGAATGGGGCCAGGGTTCAGTCCTTGTTGGAGGCGTCAGCCGCCTCGAACCGTCATGGCGGCGCCCAAGTGGATGTCGAGCCCCTTAGCGATCGGAACAGCCCGGGTTAGGCGTACCGGAAGTCAGGAGGGCACGATTGACCGTCCGTCCGTTCCCATCCCTGATTTCATGAATGCTTCGAATTTGGCCGCGCAGGAAGATGCCGTCCGAAAACTCGTGCAGTATGTCATCGAAGGCGAATTTGACTTCAATCCTGCGCCAATTGCCAAGTTCGATAGACGCTGTCCTGTCCTTGTCGTCGCGGGACAACACGTTGCCCTTGTCCAAAGCCCAAATGATCTCTCGGCCGTGATGCTTAGCTGCAAAACACACGAAATCGGCGATCGTTCTATCTTCCAGGCTCCGGCCACCGATTATATATGGCAACACCCAGTGGGCTTCGACCTTTCTGGACCCGGCATAATAGTCGTAAACGTAATCCAGGAACGGCGGTAGAAACCGGTCATTCGTGAGGAAAAGAATGGTGCCGTCTTTGATTTCAGGCCGCACGGCGGCCATGGTATCCCAAACCCTGTATCTAGTCGTCGTGGGATCGAAGTGCTTGAAAATATGAACCGCCGGATTGAAGCCGACCATCAGTATGGCACCGATTGCCGCGACGCTTTTCAAGCTGCCGGCAAGCATCAAGCTTCCCCGTCTTCTGTGATTGGTCCAGGCAATTTCACGAACGTCGAGAGCGTGAACATGATGCCGAAACCCAGAACCGTATAGAGTTGGATTCTCGGGCTGCTGCTGATCGCAATATTTGCGAATGACGCCAATCCAAAAATGACTGCCATGGCGTGGGGAGCGGAAATGGACTTGATCGTGCCTGAGGCGATGCGCCGCGCCAATACGACGAAAAGGCTAACCAGGCCCAAGGATAATGTGGAAAAGCAAATGGCGTAGTAGAGCTTTACCGCGATGGAACCAGGATGAAGAAGTATCGCGAATTCGATCATTAGCCACAGGCCTCGACCGATGTCCCCACTGTTGTCCGAACGTTGGCGAATGTGCTCCCCGAGCATGTCAAATGATTCGGGCGCATGCCCCCACAGCCAAAGGATCACCAGCAGCAACGGAATCGAGGCGGCAAACGCGCAGAGCGCAAGCGTCAAAATTTTCCCATTTTTGGCCAAATAATAGCCAGCGAACGCGCACAAACTACCTGAAATCAATATGAATGTCGGGTGCATAGCCATGGCTATACCGAAACAAACTGACGCCCACACGTATTGAACTCTTTCACTCCTGCCGTTTTCCGCCGACTGAAACAGCAGCAAACCAAGAACTGTAATAAGCAATCCAAGCGGCTCGGGGCGCGGGTACAAGCCGTCAATGACAAATGGAGAAACCGCCAGAAGCAGCAGGAAGATGTTTATCCTAAACCGCCCTGTTTGGTGGTCGGATTTTGAAAGACCCATTATCAGACGGCAGGAGAAGTAAAGCAGTAGGCTAATCGAGCCGAGGTGAAAAATTTTGTATGTAAAAATGTTAAGCGGCAAGCCCATGGTATTCCAGACCGTGTAGAAAATAGCCTGCATGAA
This sequence comes from uncultured Rhodospirillaceae bacterium, assembly GCA_964590195.1. Taxonomy (GTDB): domain Bacteria; phylum Pseudomonadota; class Alphaproteobacteria. The sequence goes on from CAZPWJ010000073.1 coordinate 23,358, forward strand.
CGCGTACCCCGGCATGTTCAAGAAAAACAGCTGAAACCGGTCAAAGTACATGGTGCCCAAATCACCATGGAATATGAAACCCATCGCTTGCGAAATAAATGCAGCATCGTCGGGTCCGGGCGCCAGATACCAAATACTTCCCCATATATGGAGGGTCCAGCCGGCGATAATAATTCGCGTCAGCGTCAAAGAAGAAATGAAACGCGCAAGGGGAAGAAAAACATTTGTCATGAAATTTGCCGGTCAGGTCGGAACAATCGGCTGCCTATTTAGTTAACCAAACCGAAAATAGCCATTTGGTCGTATGTCTATTGATTGTGGCGACCCGACTGGAAGTCTGTGGAATATCCGGTTCAGTTCAATCATTGTCAAGGATGTTGTTCAGGGGCCACGACCGTCGATTGATTTGGCTATGCCGGATTGCTCCGGTACGCGTCCAACCCTATGCCAGGTCTTCCTCGGCTGCCATCGAGGTGGCCGCGCCGGACCAAATTTCCTTGAGTCTATGGCGCTGGTTTCGTAGTTTTTTGTCGCCTGCCGTCTTTCGTTCTATCGGTTCGGAGTTGGTGAACGTCATCCTGAAGGAATGCCCGACCCCGGCAATCAGCAAGGCATGTGGAGGAGCTCCGTTTCGAATGAGTGATGTAGACGGAAGTGTTTCCTCTCATGTCCTTTCCAGTGGGAAGTAGACGATCGAATCATGTCACTCGTCCTTGGGACCGTTCAATTTGGCAGAGACTACGGCATTTCCAATGAAACCGGAAAATGCACCCCGGAAGAAGTGATCAGAATTCTCGATATCGCCTCAGACGGTGGCGTTGAGATGTTGGAAACCGCACCAGGGTACGGCGATGCCGAAATGGTATTAGGCGCGGCCATGCCCGGGCATTTTACCCATGACATAATAACGAAGGTCGACCGTCTGAGTGCGGCGGCAAGCCGAGATCCGAATTTTTCTGTTGAACGCTCTGTGAGGGACAATTTTGATAGGTCATTGATGAGGCTGGGGCGCAGTTCTCTCCATGGTCTTATCGTTCATCAGTGCGAAGATTTGCTGGGGCCATATGGCGACCGCCTATACGCGGTGCTCCAGTCATTGAAATCCGAGGGAAGGGTGAGAAAAATTGGGGTTTCAATCTATGACGGTTTGGAAATAGACGACCTCCTTGAGAGGTATTCCCTGGACTTTGTTCAGGTGCCGGTGAATGTGTTCGATCAGCGCCTCGTCCTGAGTGGACATCTGGAAAAATTGAAGTCAGCGAATATTGAAGTGTACGGCCGTTCAATATTTCTACAGGGTTTGCTGGTGATGGATCCCATACGCTTGCCCAGCTGTCTGGAACAATTCCGGCCTCACATATTGGAGTACCGTCGCGCTTTGGCCAACCGGGGCGTCGCGCCGGTCGACGCAGCAGTTACATGTGCCGGTTCGTTGCCCCAGATTGATCACTTGGTCGTCGGAGTCTCGTCAAGCGACAATCTCGTGGAAGTCCTGAATGCGTACGCCAATCGATTTCAACTAGATTTCGATTTCTCGCCATTTCACCTTAACGACAAAAATCTTGTCGATCCGCGCAAATGGGTTTTGTGAGGAATTAGCTGCGACATTTTGTTGGCGGCTTAGTTGCGGCCTCGTTTTAA
>CAZPWJ010000074.1:0-24883 GCA_964590195.1 uncultured Rhodospirillaceae bacterium
AATGGACAGATACTAGATGTAGCGGGTGTCTGCGTCAACCGGATAGGCACGCGAATAACCATGACAGCATTTTCATGCGGCGTTCCTTTACTAACTAGATACAAGTACAAAAAAGCTTGTTGCTAATCCGATAATATAACATATGCGCCGCCGCCGCCATAACTCTCGCAAGAACATTATGGAAAATTCAGCAACTTTTATGAACCATGCATTAGCATGCAATAATGAAATGTGCCGTGTAGCTGGCGGTTCTCCTGATCACTTTTGCAGCGCCGTACGGTTGGCGCCACCGGCCATCATGCCGCCGTCGATAATCAACTCCGAACCGTTGACGTAGGACGACAGATCGGAAGCCAGATACAGCACGCCGTCGGCGATTTCCTGGGGCCGGCCGGCCCGGTGCGCCACGGTGGCGGCGGCCAGGGCCTCGGGGTCGATGGCATTGGCGCGGCCGCCCGCGGCGGGGCTGAGGCCACGGGCCGGCAGCTTGGTCCAGATCGGCGTATCGATAATGCCCGGATGCACGGAATTCACCCGCACCTTGAGACCGGCGCCGGCGCATTCCAGGGCGGCGGACTTGGCGAACAGCCGCACCCCACCCTTGGAGGCACTGTAGCCGGCCAGGCCGGGGGAACCGCGCAGCCCCGCCACCGACGACATGATGATGATGGAACCGCCGCCCGAATTGTGAATGGCGGGGATGGCGTGCTTGGTGCCCAGAAAAACACCGTCGAGATTGATGGCGTTCTGCCGCCGCCAGTCCTCCAGACTCATCTCCAACAACGAGCCGCCGATACCGATGCCGGCATTGTTGACCAGAATATGCAGCCCGCCGCAACGGGCGCGCGTCTCCTCTATGACCTCACGCCAGACACTTTCTTCGGTCACGTCATGGGGCAGCGCGAAGGCGGAACCGCCCTGCCCCTGTATGCTGTCGACGGTGCCGGCCATGCCCTCGGCATCAATATCCGTGACCACCACCTGGGCGCCCTCGCGCGCCAGGGTCTCCGCGCAGGCGCGCCCGATGCCCGAGCCGCCGCCGGTGATCATGGCAACCTTGTCATCAAGCAATCCCATGTCGATCCTCCTGTTTTCCTAAGGCGATTATGGGCAGGATTATGGACATGGGCCCCTGCATGGACAAGCCATGACCGCGCCGTTATCCTTGGCGCGGCAAACGGGGGAATAATCCATGCGGGTCAGAGTGATCACCGATAAATGCGAGGGGCACAACAGATGCTGTGCCCTGGCGCCGGAGCTATTTGACGTGGACGACTATGGTATCGCCACGGCACTGAATGATGGCGAGGTTCCGCCGGAACTTGAAGATCAAGCAAGGCTGGCGATGGAAAACTGCCCGGAATATGCCATTGAGGTCGTCGACGAATAAGAAAATAATTGGGGAGATGGGGACATGAGCAAGATACCGCCAGTGACGGACTGGACCAGCGATTACGACTTTTTCGATCCCGACTATATCAAGGATCCGGCCCCGGTCTGGGAGGAGTTGCGCGGCAAATGCCCAATCGCCCATACGGAACGCTGGGGCGGCTCGTGGATGCCGACAAACTATGAAGACATGCAGGCCTTTGTCCGCATGGTGCCTGAATTATCCTCGCGCAACGTGATGCTGGTCAGCCCGCCCAAGAGCGACGAATTCGATGCCGAACTGGCGGAATACGGCAGCTCGGCTCCGCCCATCACGTCCGATCCGCCCGAGCATATCCCCATGCGGCGCCTGATCCTGCCTCTGTTCACGCCCAAGGCGGTGGAGGGCTACCGTCCCTTCACGGAACAGCTTTGCCACGACCTGATCGATGGCTTTGTCGATGCCGGCGGTTGCGATGCGGCCCTGGATTACGCGGTGCACATTCCGGCCAAGACCATCGCCTATATCATCGGCGTCGACGGCAACCGGACGGACGAATTCGTCGGCTGGGTCCGCGGCCTGGTGGAACAGGGCATGCAGGACCCGGTCAAGCTGAAACACTACCGCCATATCATCCGCGAGTTCTTCGCCGAACTGGTGGATGCGCGTAAGGCGAAGCCAAAGGACGACCTGATTTCCAACCTGCTGCAGCAGGAAATCAACGGCCAGCCCATCGCGCGCAAGGCCGTCATCGCCATGTGCGATCTGTTGCTGGTGGCCGGGATCGATACTACGTGGAGCTCCATCGGCTCGGCCCTATGGCATTTCGCCATGAACCCGGGCGACCGCCGCCGCATGGCGGCGGAGCCGGCGCTGTTCCCCACGGCAATTGAGGAATTGCTGCGCTTCTATTCGCCGGTAACCATGGCCAGGATCGCGACCGAGGAAATCCATGTCCACGATGTCACCTTCAAGCCGGGCGACAAGGTGCTATTGAACTTCCCCGCCGCCAACCGCGACCCGGAGGTTTTCGAAGACGCGGACAAGGTCGTCCTGGACCGGCAAAAGAACCGCCACATCGCCTTTGGCATCGGTTCCCACCGTTGCGCGGGGTCGAACCTGGCGCGGATGGAGATGGATGCGGCCCTGCGGATCTGGTTCGAACGCATCCCCGAGTTCGAATTGACCGACCCCGACGCGGTCACCTGGGCCGGCGGCCAGGTCCGCGGCCCAAGGCATCTGCCGTTTAGATTCTAGGCGGCATCACCGGCCCACTCCCCCGCCCGGCCACCCACGGGATCATACTCATTGGGGGGCTGGCGATGCACATTGAAAATACCCTAGGTTTTAGACTCCAACGCTCTAGCTTCGATCTCGTTCCATTCGGACAGGCCCATCAGTTCACTAAGGTCCTCCAGGGACATCATGGCGCGTTCGCTCGCCGTGCCCAGATGGCCATTGGCCAGCAGGTCGCCATAGACCGCCATCTGCGCCTGCAACGCCACCCCCATGCCGGTCAGGGCATAAAGCACAAGCTTGACGCCGATCTCGTCAAACTGATCGCGGCTCAACATGCTTTCCGGCCATTCGGCGACGCCGCCGACCATGGCCAGTGGACCGTTGATTTCGGCACAGACCCGGCGCAGTTCCTCCACCTCGAATGGCTCCGCAATCATGGCCATGTCGGCGCCGGCCTCGAAATAGGCATTCAGGCGCGCGATCACATCATCGACGCCATGTTCCGCCTTGGCATCGGTGCGGGCGATGATGACGAAATCCGGATCCCGCCGGGCCGCCGTGGCGGCGTTCAGGCGCGCCACCATCTCTTCCATGGGGACAACGCGGCGCCCGGCCATGCCGCCGCAACGTTTCGGCAGAGCCTGATCCTCGATATGGATGCCGGCGATACCGGCGCGCTCGAAATCCCGCACGGTGCGGTGAATATTGGTCATGCCGCCATAACCGGTATCGGCATCGGAAAGCACCGGGATCCGCACGGCATTGGCGATGTTGGCCGCATGGCCGACGATTTCGGCCTGGCTGGCGAGGCCGATGTCGGGCATGCCCAAAATCGATGCCTCCATGCCGAAGCCAGTCAGATACACCGCGCCATGACCCAGCGCATGGGCAACGCGGGCCGACGCGCCGTCATAGGCGCCGGGTATCTGCAATGTGCCGGGCACTGCAAGCAATTGGCGTAACCGCGTGGTTGGTTTCATTTCGCTGACCGCTCCCTTGGAATGGAAAGGTGCATTGATTCTATCATGTTCGCGGCGGGCAGTCGCGGACACGGGTGTAGATCAGAAACGTCAGCACCGCCATGACGGAAATAAAGCCGAACGCCGCCCGGTAGCCATCCGGGCTGGCCGTGCCGGCGGCGGTGACCGCGATGCTGCCGATCAGGCCGCCGACCGCCATCTGCATCGCCGCGATGGCAATCATAATGCCCGTGTTGACCGTGGTCAGGCCGCGCCCGATCAGATGATCCGGCACCATGGCCCGGCCATGGGCCATCAGCACGGTCGGAAAACCACAGACCAATCCCAACAGAGCCAGCAAAATGGTCACGGTGGTCAGGCTTGGCGCCGCCAGCAAGGCCAGGGTCCCCATGATTGCGGCGATCGAGGCGGCCCCAGCCAGCACCAGATACTTCAGGGTATTGAAAACGCGGGAAGCCTGGCCATACAGGAAATGCCCGGCGACGCCGGAAAAGGCCATAAAGATGAGCACCCCGCCCCGCTCGGTTTCATTCAGGCCATGCACGTCATTCAGATACGGCCCGCCCCAGATGCCCAGAATGGTGTTGCCCGCCGACAACGCGATGCCGCCCGAGGTGATGACCAAAATGCCCGGCGTGCGCATCACCGCCCAGGAGCCAGCGAGCACGGCGCGCAGGTTCTCCTGACGTTCGGGCTTGGCCGCGGCATCGACGCCCGGGGGTTGGTCGCGCAAGGTCACGACCGCCAGCAGGGCAAATGCCGCCATGACGATACCGATCCAGAGAAAACTGTCGCGCCAACCGATGCTGGTGACCAGAAAAGCCAGGGGGATGGTGGCCAGGAAGGTCCCCAGCATGGAGAAGCTGTTCAGGGTAGAGCCGATGGGCGTGAAGCGGTGGGCTGGATAGAAACGCGCGACGATCAAAAAGGCGCCGGAGAAAATACCGGCGCAGCCGCCCCCCATCATGACCCGGGCCAGCAGCATCACCGGCCCAGACGGCGAAAGTGCGAACAACAGGGTGCCCAGAACGGTAATCAGGAACAGGCCGCAGATCGTCAGGCGGGGCCCGAAACGGTCCAGCAGCAGGCCGGTGGGAATTTGCAAGAGGGCATAGCTGAGAAAAAAGGCCGAGGCGATGGCGCCCAGCATGGCCGGCGTCAGACCCAGATCAGCGGCCAGCTCGGGCGCCAGCACGCCCATGGAAGAGCGGACAAATATATTGGCAAGACCCAGGCCATAAAGCGCCGCCATCATCGGCAACAAGCTCGGTACTCTCACGGTGTTTCCTTGGCTGGGTCAATGGGCTGGGTTCAGGCAGGTTGAATATGCCCCGAGAATGCCAGCCGCCGCGCTTCAGTCAAGTTTTTCGGCCAGGGCATGCCGTACCACTTTTCCTTCGCGGATGACCCGGCGCCGTCATTTCTTGATTTTCGTAGTTTCGATTGAATTTACCGCGGCCAGGGCGGCATCTGACAAAGCCTTCGTTTGCCAATTAGCCGTAAATCGTAGTGCCCACGCCAACAAGGCGATGAAATTCCGCATTTAGCCCCATCGCATCAATCAAATAACATTGTGCATTTCCAACCCTGCCGGCCGTGACGACATTTGCTTTTGTCATGATCGCAAGTATTTCATCTTCTTTTGGTTGAAAATTGTCGATACGGCGTTCCGCATAATGCGGGTCATGAACTTTGGTGGCCACTCGCATACACGTGCCATTAGGCAGAATTACATCTTTCTCATAAATCTGCGGCAAATATACGGGAACCGGAAAATCATCGACTTCATCCTCAACAACATGGACGGCTGTTAGTTTTCCGAAATCGCTACCGAGGCAGACGATCCTGCCATTGGCCTGTTGGGACAAGAGCTGCAGCGGCGACCCAGGTCCGCACGGCGATCCGGCTTCATGATGTGTGCCGGTATAAAATTCCGCTCGAGGTCCAAGCGCCGCGACCGAATGTGTTGGATGTGCTGACCGGGTCGCACCAGGCATCTCGCGAAAAACCTCACCTATCTTGCCCATGGTTGATGGCGTTTCATCAACATCGAAGGGCGCGTCTTCGAGCATGCAGTCAAGCATGCTGCTGGCCAGAGGGTAGACGGGAAACAATAATGTGCCGGTTGGGCCGATGACTTCCTGCAAAGCCTCAATGATCGTCTGCGGCCCGCCTTCTACCATGCCAATACGGCTCATGGCGCTATGGACGAATAAATCCGTGCCCGTCGCGATCCCCAGTTTGCTCAGATCCCCCATCAATTTCTCTTTTGAAATTGTTGGCAGATCGCCTCGTTTAACGGATTTTTTCCATTGATTGCGTCGCCAATCTCGGCGCATCTTAATCAAATAGAAAATGGCTTCGGTCGGAAGGAGTTTTTTCAATAAGCGCTTCAAATAAAGGCCTCCTTCAACGAGAATTTTCCATGATATGTGAGATCGCCGGGTGATGGGTTAGTTCGGGATAATCATCACGCCCTCCAAAGGACCAAATAACCCACCCAAGATGATAGCTGCGGCATTCCTGCCTCACCGATATCTTATCGGCGGGAACAAGACCGTCAGACCGGCCAAGCATGCCATTAACGATGGCGCGCAGAGCCCGCCGCCGACGCGAATTTGCATCTGATTTCCGCAGCTGAGACCGCAAGATCTGAGAGCTGTCCGCTACAAGCATTGACCTGCCCAACTGATTCTTACCCAGTATCCATTCAAATCCCCGCTCAAGCGCCTCTTTCGCGCCTGGCAAGCCGTGGGCAACAGCGTGATGCAAGATTGCCGGCGCCATGCCGTCTTGATGAACCGAATAGACTTCGTACATATCGACGACCCGGCCGGATGGTGCATGGTAAAACCATGGCCATTCGCCGTTTTTCCCCTGATGACCCATAAGCGCCGAAACACAGCGCAATGCCCGGTCAATACAAGTTTGGTCATTTTGCCATTCACCGTAGTGAAACAACCCGAGACTGAGATAGGTTCCAGTCGCGAATGATGCGAAACGCCGGCGAAAACCGTTCGCATTGTTGTAGAACAACCCTGAGTCCCCACAGCAGTAACGTAAAAGAATAGAATCCTTTAGATTTCTGGCATAATTGAGCCATTCTTCGCCTCCATTTCGGCGACCGTAGGCGACGCAACCGCTCAACAGCATGCCGATGTCCTGGGCAGCCAACTTCTCCCATGAACCCGGATCATCCAAAAGCTTCCTTATTTCCCGCATGATTTGATCGGAGAGTGGGAAGTTAAGTTCCGCGCCGGCCCAGAGTGCGGTTCCGAAGGCATATTTCTTGTCCGGCACCTTCATTAGCTCAGAACAGGCGTGTGAAAAAATGTCGGTTAGCTCGACGCCCGCAAATGTGCGCATGCCCTCGAGCTTAGAAAATCCAAGCAGTACATTCAGTGTATAGAAGGGATCGAAGGCGTCATTTGATTGATTGGGAGCGCCTGGATCATTCGTTTTGTATCGAAACGAGAAGAGTACTTTGTCAGGCATCCAGCAATTTAAAAGGCCGGACAGTGCGAATTCCACTAATGGCGAGTATTGAACTGTATTCATGTCACACCATGAGTTCATTTAGCTACGGAACACATCTTATATATTATGAGATATTTAAATAATGTTATCTAGTGTAATTAAAAGCATGTCGACTAATAGCTCCTATCAAGCCTAATCCGGCTTCAGGCTCATTTCCGCGCAGCCTCCAATCCCGAGCTTTCGCCACCCGTTTTAGAATCGCTAAATATGAGCCACCTCGGAAGCCGCTAACTTCAATATTGCGAAATGGTTGCCCGGTCTCGCCAGAGGCCGAAGCCGGTTCACTCGGTAATGTCGTCCCACAATTCCTTGGCTTTCTTGAAAAAGCCTTCGCTTTCCGGGCTGGTGCCGCCATCGCCCAGGGAGGCCTGGAACTGCGCCAGCAGATCCCGCTGTTCCTTGGACAGATTGACCGGGGTCTCGACCATGGCCTGGACATACATATCGCCCTGGCCGCGTCCGCGCATATGGGGCATGCCCTTGCCGCGCAGGCGGAACTGCCGGCCGGTCTGGGTGCCTTCGGGCAGGGAAACGGCGACCCGGCCGCCATCCAGGGTGGGTACATCGATATCACCGCCCAGGGCGGCGGTGGTCATGGCGATGGGCACCCGGCAATAGATGTTGGCGCCGTCGCGCTGAAACACTTCATGGGCCAGCAGGGAGAGAAAAATGTACAGATCGCCCGGCGGGCTGCCGCGCAGGCCGGCCTCGCCCTCGCCGCTGAGGCGGATGCGGGTGCCATCTTCCACGCCCTTGGGAATGTTGACCGAGAGGGTTTTGTCCTTTTCCACCCGGCCCGCGCCCGAACAGCTTTTGCAGGGATGGGCAATAACCCGGCCCACGCCGCCGCAATTGGGGCAGGTTCTTTCGATGGTGAAAAAGCCCGACTGGGCCCGCACCTTGCCATGGCCCTGACAGGTGCCGCAGGTGCTGGGTTGCGAGCCGGCCTCGGCCCCGGTTCCCTCACAGCCATCGCAGACTGATGTCGTCGGAATGGTGATCTTGGCGGCCTTGCCGTTGAAGGCCTCTTCCAAGGTGATGTCCATGTTATAGCGCAGATCGGCGCCACGGTTGTTGCCGCCGCGCTGTTGCCTCGCCCCGCCGCCGCCCATGAACTCGCCGAACAGATCGTCGAAAACGTCGGCGAAGGAGGAGCCGAAACCGCCTTCAAAGCCGCCGCCCCCGGCCCCGCCCTGAAAGGCGGCATGGCCAAAGCGGTCATAGGCGTCGCGCTTTTCCTCGTCCGAAAGAATATCGTAGGCCTGGGAAATTTCCTTGAACTTGGCCTCGGCCTCGGCATCGCCCTGATTGCGGTCGGGATGATACTTCATGGCCAGTTTGCGGTAGGCCTTTTTCAAATCACCTTCGCTGGCCTGGCGATCGACGCCAAGCACTTCGTAAAAATCCTGTTCAGCCACCCCTACAGCCTCCCAAACCGCAACTCGTACATGCGCATTGATACAGCGAAACGCGGCCCCATTTCTGGGACCGCGTCCTATCGCTACCTAAACAGGCTGACATCTAGCCGGCCTGATCAGGCGGAGGTGCTTTTCTTGTCGTCGTCGTCGACTTCCTCGAAGTCCGCATCGACCACGTCATCGGCGTCCGCGGCATCGGGGCCATCGGCACCGGCGGCCTCCGGGTCATCGCCCTCGGCATCCTGCTGCGCCTGATAGGCCATCTCGCCCAGTTTCATGGAGGCCTGCATCAAGGTCTCGCTCTTTTCCTTGACGGCCTCGATGTCGTCGCCTTCCAGGGCCGTGCGCAACTCGGCCACGGCGGCTTCGATCGCGGTCTTCTCTTCCTCGGGCACCTTGTCACCCAGATCGGCCAGGCTTTTCTCTGTCGCATGGATCAGGGCATCGGAGTGGTTCCTGGCCTCAACCTCTTCCCGGCGTTTCTGATCTTCCTCGGCATGAGACTCGGCGTCATTCACCATTGTCTCGATCTCATCGTCGGACAGACCGCCCGAAGCCTGGATACGGATCTGCTGTTCCTTGCCCGTCGCCTTGTCCTTGGCCGAGACATTGACGATGCCGTTGGCATCGATATCAAAGGCCACCTCGATTTGCGGCACGCCACGGGGTGCGGCGGGCAGGCCAACCAGATCAAACTGACCCAGCAGCTTGTTATCAGCGGCCATTTCACGCTCACCTTGGAAAACCCGGATGGTCACGGCGGACTGGCCGTCTTCGGCGGTCGAGAAGGTTTGCGCCTTTTTGGTGGGGATGGTGGTGTTGCGCTCGATCAGCTTGGAGAACACACCGCCCAGGGTCTCGATACCCAGGGACAGCGGCGTGACGTCCAGCAACAGCACGTCCTTGACGTCGCCTTGCAACACGCCGGCCTGAATGGCGGCGCCCAGGGCCACGACCTCGTCGGGATTGACGCCCTTGTGGGGATCCCGGCCAAAAAAGGTTTTGACCGACTCGATCACCTTGGGCATCCGCGTCATACCGCCGACCAGCACCACTTCATCGATTTCGCCGGCGCTCATGGCGGCGTCCTTCAAGGCGGCCTTCAGCGGCGGCACGGTGCGTTGGATCAGATCATCGACCAGGGCTTCCAATTTGGCCCGGGTCAGCTTCATGGTCAGATGCTTCGGCCCGCTGGCATCAGCGGTAATGAACGGCAGGTTGACCTCTGTCTGCACGGCCGAGGACAGCTCAATCTTGGATTTCTCCGCCGCTTCCTTCAGGCGCTGCAGGGCCAGCTTGTCCTGGCGCAGGTCGATGCCGTTTTCCTTTTTGAATTCGTCGGCCAGGTAATCCATGATCACCAGGTCAAAGTCCTCGCCGCCGAGGAATGTATCGCCGTTGGTGGACTTCACCTCGAACACGCCGTCGCCGATCTCCAGGATCGAAATATCAAAGGTGCCACCGCCAAGGTCGTAGACCGCGATGGTCTTGCCGTCGCTCTGTTTGTCCAGGCCATAGGCCAGCGCCGCCGCCGTCGGCTCGTTGATGATGCGCAGAACTTCCAGGCCGGCGATCTTGCCCGCGTCCTTGGTCGCCTGGCGCTGGGAATCATTAAAATAAGCCGGCACCGTGATGACGGCCTGATCAACCGTCTCGCCCAGATAGGCTTCCGCGGTTTCCTTCATCTTTTGCAGCACGAAGGCGCTGATCTGGCTGGGTGCATAATTCTCGCCCTTGACCGATACCCAGGCATCGCCGTTATCGGCCTTGGTGATCTCGAAGGGTACGTTGTTGCGCATTTCGGTAACGGCCTTGCCGTCGAAATTGCGCCCAATCAGGCGTTTGATGGCAAACAGGGTGCCGTCGGGGTTGGTCACCGCCTGGCGCTTGGCCGGCTGGCCGACCAGCATTTCGCCCTCGTCCCCTTCCGTGAAAGCGACCATCGACGGTGTCGTCCGCGTGCCTTCCGCGTTCTCGACAACCTTGCTGTCACCCCCCTCCATCAATGCGATGCAAGAGTTGGTGGTACCAAGGTCAATACCAATTACTTTACCCATTTTGAGCAATCCTCCGTTGGCAGATCAATGGGCGGCCCCTTAAGCACCGCCACGATCCCCGGTTGTCAATGATTCCGGCGCGATGACGAATTGATTCGCGTCTGGCAGGTATATAGGTCCGACATAACCGGCGCGCAAGCATGGAAAGGCAGGAAAAACGAACTGAAACTGTCATTTTTTCAACATTTTTGCTACGAACGCGGATATTCGCCCTGTTTCAGTCCGATATACAGGTTCATATGGCGACGTCATGATCGTTTCCGCCTCATACCGCACGGATATTCCGGCCTTCTACAGCGCCTGGTTCGCGCAACGGCTGGCAGCGGGCCAGACAATGGTGGCCAACCCCTATGGCGGCAAACCATATCGGGTCGCGCTGCGCGGCGATGGGGTCGACGGCTTTGTCTTTTGGAGCCGGAACATGCAGCCCTTTCGGGACAATCTGGCGAATTTGACGGCGCCATTCATGGTGCAATACACCGTCACCGGCTATCCCCGCGCCCTGGAACCATCGGTGCTGACGGCGGAACAGGCGGTTGAAAGTATCAAGGGTCTGGCGCGGCAATATGGCAACAGAGCCGTGGTCTGGCGCTATGACCCCATTGTCTTCACGGATCTGACCGACGCCGCCTTTCACCGGCGCAATTTCGCTGCCTTGGCCGGTGCCTTGGCGGGCGCGATGGACGAAGTCTGCGTCTCTTTCGCGCAGATCTACCGTAAAAGCCGCCGCAACCTGGATCTGGCCGCAAAACAGCACGGTTTCACCTGGCGCGACCCGGAATGGCAGGAAAAACAGGCCCTGTTGGTCGAATTACAGGCCATCGCCGCCGACAACCGGATGCGCCTGACCGTTTGTAGCCAGCCCGAGGCGGCAGGCACCCCCGCGCAGTGTATTGACGCCACCCGCCTTTCGGATTTGGCCGGCCATGACATCAAGGCCCGGCAAAAAGGCAACCGCGAGGGCTGTCTGTGCGCCGAAAGCCGCGACATCGGCGCCTACGACACCTGCCCTCACGGCTGCGCCTACTGCTATGCCGTTAGGGACCGGGACAAGGCATTGGCGAATTTTCGCGGACATGATGCGGCGGGTGAGCGTTTGGCTCTCGGCTAGTTTAGGCGCCGGGCAATCAGACGAACGACTGCCGCCTCCTTGCCGGGATGGCGGCCGCCGCGGCGGATGATGGTTTTTTCCTCCAACACCACGATTTCGGCCCCTTCGACGGCCCCTTCAACGGCTTGGCGCACCGAGGCGGCGGAATAGAGGTGGTCCGGGTCGTCCGGGCCGCCGAATTCCGAGGCCGCCTGCGCCTTGGCGTGGGCTTCGAAGATCAGCATGCCGCCGGGCTTTAGGGCGGCCAGCATGGCGGCGAACAGAATGCGTTGCTGGGCAGCACCCGGCTGAATGAAAAATGCCGCCACCAGGTCAAAACGGGCGACAGGCCAGTCCCAGGCGAACAGATCCGCCTGTTCCGTTTCTATGGTCAGGCCGCGTTCGGCGGCCAGGGCCCGGGCCTTGGCCAGGGCGTTGGCGGAAAAATCAACCGAAAGCACCTCCAGGCCCTGCCCGGCCAGCCAGACGCCGTTGCGGCCTTCGCCATCAGCCACGGCCAGGGCGCGTTGTCCCGGCACAAGGCGGGCCGCTTCCTCGGCCAGAAAATCATTCGGTTCGGTACCGAAAAGATATTCCTCGCCTGCGTAACGCTCTTCCCAGGACTGCTGTTTGCTCCGCTTCCCACTCATCCACCACTCCTATTATGGGGACGCAATACTTAATTCAATTGAATTAAGTATTGCGTCCCCATAATAGGTTAGCGTTTGCTTTCGATGGCGTCCCAGATGGAGCCGGCCAGGTTGGTGCCGTCGAAACGGCCGCATTCCTGGATACCGGTGGGCGAAGTGACATTGATTTCCGTCATATAATCGCCGATCACGTCGATGCCGACGAAAATCATCCCCTGTTCCTTCAAAACCGGGCCGATGGCGGCGCAGATTTCCAGATCGCGCGGCGTCAATTCCGTCTTCAGGGGCGTGCCGCCAACATGCATGTTGGAGCGCGCCTCGCCCTCCGCCGGCACCCGGTTGATGCCGCCGACCGCTTCGCCGTCGACCAGAATGACCCGCTTGTCCCCCAGGCGCACCGCCGGCAGATAGCCCTGGGCAATAATCGGCTCCCGCGATTGTTCCGTGAACATTTCGATCAGGGACGACAGATTCTCGTCATCGGGCTTGATATGGAAGACCCCGGCACCGCCGTTGCCGAACAGCGGCTTGACGATGATGTCCTTGTGCTCAGCCCGGAAGGCCTGAATTTCGTCCGCGTTGGCGGTGATCAGGGTCGGCGGCATCAGGTCGGGGAAGTGCGTCACGAACAGCTTTTCCGGCGCATTACGGACCGAGGCGGGATCGTTCACCACCAGGGTCTTGGGGTGAATATGCTCGAGAATATGCGTGGCGGTGATATAGGCCATATCGAACGGCGGATCCTGGCGCATCAGAACCACGTCCATTTCCGCCAGGTCCAGTTCCTGTAGCGGCCCCAGGGTGGCGTGATTACCTTCCTCGCGGCGGACTTCCAGGCTGCGCCCCCAGGCCATCACCCGGCCGGATTTCAGGCTCAGGTCCTTGACCAGATAATGGAACAGGCGATGCCCGCGGGCCTGCGCCTCCTCGGCCAGGGCAAACGTGCTGTCGGCATTGATGTCGATGGGCTCGATCGCATCCATCTGAATGGCCACGGCAAGACTCATGGCGGCTCCTTATACGCTGGTAATCATGTGCGGCTTACTAATTCCGTTTTACGAATTCCGCTTGGGATCGGTCTTTAATATCACGTGGCTGACCACCTTGGTCACGCCCTTGATATTGCGGGCATGACCCGTGGCGCGGTCCAGTTCGGCTTGGCTTTGCGCGATGCCAAAGAGGTAGACCACGCCGTTCAGGGTATCGATGGAATAATTGATCGCCGACATTTCCGCATCACCGAGGAACTTTACCTTCAACTGGGTGGTAATCCAGACATCCTTGGCATAGTCGCGCAGAGAGCTTTGATCATTGATTTCCAGTTCGTTCAAGACCTCGCGCACGCCCTTGGCCTGCCAGGCCAGACGGGCCACCGCGACACGGTCTTCGGGATTTTTCACATTGCCGGTCAACAGCACCCGGCCTTCCACGACCTCCACATCGACATCCCGGAACAGGATTTCGGATTTCTGCAGCAACTGGTGATTGATCTCCACCGTGATCGCGGTGTCATCCACCGCCTGCCCGACGGCGCGTTCCTGGGCCAAGGCGACACCGGCGGTCGCACCGGCCCCGACAACCATCGAGGCACAACCGCTTAGACCCGCCGCGGCGCCGGCTGTCAGCGCCGTCAAAACCAGGCCCAGGCAAAGTTTTCTAGTCGCCCACGGTTTCATTCAAACACCTCTTCCAAATCCCTGCTTAAGCCGCTTCGAGTTACATGGCGTCATGTATACGCCTATCATTTACATCTCTTCCGGCCGCCAGGCATCCTTTATATGCCTTGGCGGGCGATGGGGCAGCACCACAATAACATCAAAACGAATATCCAGGTCAGCAAGTCCCGAATGCCGCCCGACGTATGCCGCCGCCGCCCGGGCGATGCGCCGCCGCTGCCGCGCCGACACGGCATCCAGCGCCATTGCCAGATCGCGCCGCCGCTTTACCTCGATAACCGCCAGCAACCGGCCCCGCCGGGCCACTATATCCAATTCACCGACGCCTGCACGATAATCTCGGGCCAATATGCGATAGCCCTTTAGCCGCAACAAGGCGGAGGCGATCATTTCCGCCTTGCGCCCGGCGCGGTAGGCACGCTGGCGGGGTTTTAGAACCGATTCGCCGAATCTGGCCAAAACTACCGCTCTCCGTCGGGCGAAGATGCTTCCGTCTCCGCGCCCCCATCACGCAATTCCCCATCACGTAACTCTAGTGCCCGGTTATACAATTCCCGCCTTGGCAAACCCGTTTGTTCCGCCAGGGCCTTGGCTGCATCCTTGACGCTGCCTTGCCCCAATGCCGCCCGCAGCATGGCATCGATTTCCGCCGGCTCCAGGCTCTCCGCCTTGTCGCCGGGGGGCGCCACCAGAACAACGATCTCGCCCTTTGGCGGCCCCGCCACTTGATAATGCGCGGCCAGTTCCGCTAGCGCGCCATGGCGGGCTTCCTCGAATTTCTTGGTCAACTCGCGCAAAACAGCGGCCTCACGCGGGCCCAACTCCGCTTCCATATCGGCCAGGGAGGCGGCCAGGCGCGGTGCCGCCTCGAAAAACACCAGGGTCGCCGGAACCGCCGCCAATTCAGCCAGGGCCCGGCGGCGGGCCGCTGATTTTCCGGGCAGAAAGCCGGCAAACAGAAACTTGTCCGTCGGCATCCCGGCGCTGGCCAGGGCCGCCATGGGCGCCGAGGCGCCGGGCAGGGCCGTGACGGCGATATCCGCCGCGCGGACCTCGTTGACCAGGCGGTAACCGGGGTCCGAAATCAGCGGCGTACCTGCATCGCTGACCAAGGCCACGATTTCGCCTTTATTCAGGCGTTCCATGAGATGGGGCCGCACACGAGCGGCGTTATGATCATGATAAGCCAGGGTCGGAGTCTCAATGCCATGAATGAGCAACAGTTTACGGGTGACCCGTGTATCCTCGCAGGCGATGATATCGGCGCTGGCCAGCAGGTCCAATGCCCGCAAGGTTATGTCACGGGCATTGCCAATTGGCGTGGCGACCACATACAGGCCCGGCGAGAAGGTGGTCTTAAAGGTTTTCGGCGCGGCTTTACCGCCCGCCGCGCGCGCACTAGATTGGGTGCCGTCGCCGGGCATTAGAGAGGACGCATCGCTTGGACCCTTTTCAGCATCTGTTTCAGACTCTGTTTCAGGCCCCGTTTCAGATCCTGCCTCCGACCCGTGTCCTGGTCGCATGTTCGCTGTTCCCGTTCGCCGTTTTGTGGGGTTGCGCCCAAACGCCGCCGCCGCCTAACAGTGTGCCAGTAGTAAGCCCCAAGGCAGAAGCGAAAAAACCACCCCCCCAGGAACAAATCGCCGCGCCGCCCGTCACAACGGCACCGCCGCCGACGGCCGCCGTCATACTTCCGGTACCACCCCCCCAGGAAGTGACGGTGGAGGCCGCGCCGGAGCTGCGGCCGCCGTCCGGCATTGAAGGCCAGCCAACCCGCATTGGACTGCTGTTGCCGTTGAGCGGCAACCACGGGGCGGCTGAACTGGGCCGGGCCATGTTGAACGCGGCCATGCTGGCGCTGTTTGATATTGGCGGCGAGCGTTTGCTGCTGATGCCCCGTGACACCCACGGCACGCCCGAGGGCGCCAGCCAGGCGGCCACGGAATTGGTCGGCGAAGGCGCGGAAATTATACTGGGGCCGCTGTTCAACACCTCGGTCAAGGCCACGGCTGCGATCACACGTGCCAGGGGCCTGTCGATGATCGCCTTTTCTTCCGACCGCCGTGTCGCGGGCAACGGCGTCTATTTGTTGAGCTTTACGCCAAGCCAGGAAGTCGACGCGGTAATCGGCTTTGCCGCCGCCCGCGGCCTGCGCCGCGTCGCGGTCCTGGCCCCCGATGACCTTTACGGCCTTGCGGTGCTGTTCGCCGCGCGGGAGGCGGTGTTGCGTCATGGCGCCGAGTTGGCTCAGTCGGAATTCTATTCCCCCGACGGCGAGGATCTGGATAAGTCGGTCAAACGCCTGGCGAACTATCACCTGCGCCGCCAAGCCCTGTTGACCCGGCGCAAGGAGCTGGAAAAAACCGAGGGCGAGACCGCCAAGCGGATGTTGGAAGCGTTAGAGAAGCACGACACCTTGGGTGAATTGGACTATGACGCGGTATTGCTGCCCGAAGGCGGCGAATTGCTGAAATCCCTGGCGCCGTTGCTGCCCTACTACGACATCGACACGGCGGAGATCCGGTTGCTGGGCACGGGCCGCTGGGATGATCCGAAAGTCCGGCTGGAGCCGGCCCTGCTGGGCGGCTGGTTCGCTGGCGCGGACAGAAGGGCGGCGGCCGATTTCAACAACCGTTACGCAAAGGTCTTTGGTCACAAGCCGCCGCGCCTTGCCTCCCTTGCCTTCGACGCAGTGGCCCTGGCCGCCATCCTAAGCCAGGAAGCAGGGGGACCTGATTTTTCCACCCGCGCCATCACCAATCCCGACGGGTTCGTGGGCAGCGACGGCATCTTCCGCTTTGACCCCAGCGGCATTGCCGAACGGGGCATGGCGGTGCTGGAGATCGAACGCGACGGCTTCCGCGTGCGGCGCAAAGCGCCAACCACCTTCGAGGCATTGACCAATTAGCGCAGGCCGTCCCATTTTCGATGCCTACCTGATCGTGGACTGGAGCGCCAATGCGACGCCCAAGCGGGGCGCCGACAGCATATGGTATTGCCTGATACAGCGCGGCGGGACAGGGTTACGGCGCAAACATCTCTGTAATCCGGCAACCCGTGGCGAAGCGCGGGCGGAAATTTCCGATATCCTGGCGGACTTGTCTTCAAAGGGCATGCGAGTCCTGGCCGGATTTGATTTTCCCAACGGCTATCCACGGGGTTTTGCCCGGCTTGCCGGGTTTCGCGCCAAGGATGGCGGCGCGGTCTGGCGCGCGGTCTGGGATGGCCTGGATGCGTTGATTAGGGACGGTGCGGACAATGGCAACAACCGATTTGAAATCGCGGCGGCGCTGAACAAGCGCATATCAGGCGGACCGTTTCCGTTCTGGGGCTGTCCGGGCCACCGGCAAAGCGCCACCCTGTCGTCACGCAAAACCCATGCCTATGACGAAAAAATACCCGAACGGCGCCATTGCGAGGCCTGGTTGCCGCGCAGCCAGCCTTGCTGGAAGCTGTACACCACCGGCTCCGTCGGCTCGCAAAGCCTGATGGGCATACCCGTTCTAAGGGCCCTGCGCGATGCCCCGGAACTGGCGGCACACGCACTGGTTTGGCCCTTTGAAACCGGCCTGGGTCCACCGCCACCGGAACAATCCTGGCGGATTATCCTGGCCGAGGTCTATCCCTCGATCCTGAAAATCGAGGCCGGAAAGGACGAAATCAAGGATGCGGTACAGGTGGAAAGCATCGCCCGCCATCTCGCCGCCCGTGACGGGCGCGGTGAATTAGCCACGGATTTGTCCGGTCCCGATAGCCTGAGCGCCGAGGTCCGCGCCGTGGTCGAGGCAGAGGAAGGCTGGATATTGGGGGCCGGCACCTTTGCCTGAGGCACGCGGAAGCTCGCTGGGAATTAGTCTGGCGGTGCTGGCGGCGGTCGGCCTTGGCATGGCGGTGGCACTGTCCCGCTACGCCTATGAAGGGGGCAGCAACGGCATTACCGTGGCCGCCAGCCGCGCCACCTTGATGGCGGTGGGCCTGCCGCTGTTTTGCCTTCTAAGCGGCCGCGCGCTGGCCCTGCCCTGGCGGGCCTGGGGCCATTGCGTTGGCCTGGGGGCGCTGACGGCCATGATGTTCTATGGCCATGTGGGCGCCGTTGAATTCGTCCCCGTAGGCCTGGCGGTGTTATTGTTCTTCACCTATCCGCCGATGATCGCGGTGCTGAATATCGTGGTGCTGCGCGAACGCCTTAGTCTGCCCAGCCTGATCGCCGTCGCCATTGCCTTTCTGGGCCTGGCCCTGATGCTGGGGGTATCCCTTGAGGTGGCTGATTTGCGGGGTATCGCCCTGGCGCTCGGCGCCGGCATGGCGGCGGCCTGGAACGCGGTCTGGCTGGTCAGGCGCATGCAGGATTACGACGCCATGGTGGTCACCACTCACATGGCCCTGGTCGCCGCGGTGGTGCTGTTGGCCCTGTGCCTGAGTTTCGGCACCATTGCCTGGCCGATCAACGCAACAGGTTGGGGCGGGTTATCGGCGGTGGTGCTGCTGCAGGCGACCTCGGTGCCGTTATATTTCCTGGGCCTGAGTTACATCGGCGCCATGCGCTCGGCCATGTTCACCAACGCCCAACCGTTGATTTCGATCAGCGCGGCCTATCTGTTGTTCGGCGAAGTCATGACCCCGGTGCAATTACTGGGCGGCGCCCTGGTTCTGGGCGGCATCTGGTTGATGCAGATTTCGGGTCGGCGTCATTCGCCCTGATCTTTCGCGCGCCGCTCGGCGATTTCCGCCATGACGCCATGCTGTTCCGCCGCGCTCATATCCTGCCAATGGGAAATTTCATCGATGCTGCGATAGCAGCCCAGGCACAGCTTTGTTTCGGTCTGCAATACGCAGACCCCGGCGCAGGGTGAGACCACCCTTCGCAAGGTTTCGCTCGTTTTCGATGTTGCCGTCACCGCCATCCCCAAATTCTTTCCCCGCGGTAATCTACAAGGTCCTACCAATTGGGCGCAAATACTCTTGAAGGATATGGACTGAACGACTATTTAACAGGCCAAATTCATCCCACAAAAAAAACACATCACACAAATACAGGAAAAAGAGGCGCGGCAATCTATGGATTGGATGATCGAGGTCGACGGTCTGGTCAAGAAATTTGGCCACCTGACCGCCGTGGACGGCGTCAGCTTCAATGTGCCCAAGGGCCAGGTGCTTGGCTTCCTGGGTCCCAATGGCGCCGGCAAGTCCACCACCATGAAGATGATAACCGGTTTCATGACGCCAACCGCCGGCACGGTCCGGGTGGCGGGCCATGACGTGGACGAGCAGCCCATCGCCGCCAAGGCCATGGTCGGCTATCTGCCCGAGGGCGCGCCGGCCTATCCGGACATGACGCCGATCGGATTTTTGAATTTCATCGCCGATGTGCGCGGCCTGGACGCGCCGACGCGGCGGCGGCGGCTGGACTATGTGATCGCCAACGTGCACCTTGAAGCGGTCCTGCGGCAGCCGATCGAGACCCTGTCCAAGGGTTTCAAGCGCCGGGTCGGACTGGCCCAGGCCATCCTGCATGATCCACCCGTGCTGGTTCTTGACGAACCAACCGACGGCCTGGACCCGAACCAGAAGCATGAAGTCCGCGGCCTGATCGCCGACATGGCGAAGGAAAAGGCCATTGTCATCTCGACCCATATTCTCGAGGAGGTCGACGCGGTCTGCAGCCGGGCCATGATCATCGCCGACGGCCGTATTGTCGCCGACGGCACCCCGGCGGAGTTGGAGAGCCAATCCCCCTACCATAACGCGGTGCTGATCGAGTGTCAGAATGACGGCGTCGCCGAGGCCTTGCGGGCCATGGCCAGCGTTGCCCAGCTGGAAGAGCTGCCGGGCGGGCGCTATCGGGTCTATCCCAGCGCGGGCCAGTCCATCGTGGCCGAGGTCGCCGATCTGATCAAACAACGGAACTGGTCAACCTCTCGCCTGTCGGTGGAGCAACCGCGCCTGGATGAGGTCTTCCGCGACATCACCGGCGCCAAGACAACAAACGACAACCAGGGGGAGGCGGCATAATGGCAGCTACCTGGGCCGTTTTCCGGCGCGAGCTGAAGGGCTATTTCAATACGCCTCTGGCTTATATCTTCATTGTGATTTTCCTGTTCCTGACAGGCATCTTCACCTTCTACATGGGCAGTTTCTTCATTCGCGGGCAGGCGGATCTGAAGCCGTTCTTCAACTTTCACCCCTGGCTGTATCTGTTCCTGGTACCGGCCATCGCCATGCGCCTGTGGGCCGAGGAGCGCAAGTCGGGCTCCATCGAACTATTGCTGACCCTGCCGCTGTCCCTGTGGTCCACGGTGTTGGGCAAATTCCTGGCCGCCTGGGTCTTCATCGGCATCGCCCTGAGCCTGACCTTCCCGATGTGGCTGACCGTCAGCTACCTGGGCCAGCCCGACCATGGCGTCATCGTCGCATCCTATGTGGGCAGCATGCTGATGGCCGGAGGTTATCTGGCGATCGGCGCCTGCATCTCGGCGGCGACGAAAAATCAGGTTATCGCCTTTGTCATCTCGGTGGTGGTGTGTTTTCTGTTCACCGTCTCGGGCGCCCCCATCGTGCTGGACTTCTTCGCCGCCTGGGCGCCGCAGCCATTGCTGGATGCGGTCGCCTCGTTCAGTTTCCTGACCCATTTCAACGCCATTCAGAACGGCGTTATCGATGCGCGGGATCTGATCTATTTCCTCTCGCTGATCCTGCTTTGGCTGTTTGCCAATCTGCTGATCGTCGACCTGAAAAAAGCCAGCTGAGAGGAGCAGAAAGATGAACCGTTCAACCACCTCCATACTGGCCCTTGGCCTGGCCGCGATCCTGTTCCTCAGCGTTAATATCTTCGCCTCCAACAGCCTGCGTTCGGCACGTCTCGATCTGACCGAGAACGGCCTGTACACCTTGAGCGCGGGATCGAAACGCATCCTGGACGAGATCCCGGAGCCGATCCGCCTGCGCTTCTATTTTTCGGAAAAAATGGCGATCCAACTGCCCAACATCAAGTCCTATGGCTTGCGGGTGCGTGAACTGCTGGAGGAATACGTCAATCTCTCGGGCGGCAAGATCCAGCTGGAAGTAATCGACCCCGAACCCTTTACCGAGGCCGAGGATGATGCGGTCCGACTGGGCATACAGGCGGTGCCCCTGGGCACGGGCGACAGCATTTATTTCGGTCTGGTGGCGACCAATACAATCGATGACCGGCAGGTCGTGCCGTTCTTCAGCCGCGAGAAAGAAGCCTTCCTGGAATATGATCTGACGCGGATGCTGTTCAATTTGAGCGATCCGAAAAAGCCGGTTGTCGGCCTGATCAGCGGTTTGCAGATGAACCCGGATGCCTCGCCGATGATGCGGTTTAGCGGCGGGCCGCAGCCCTGGGCCATTATCGGGGCGATCCGCGACCGCTTTGCCCTGCGCAGCCTTGATCCGCGCCAGGGCGTGATACCGCCCAGCGTCGATATTCTGCTGATCACCCATCCCCTGGGCCTGGACGAACATGCGCTTTATGCCATTGACCAGTTCGTCATGGCCGGTGGCCGGGCCCTGGTCTTTGTCGATCCATATTCCGAGGTCACCGCACGGGCACAACGGGGCAAGGGCCAACAGGGCGCGGCGCTGGCCTCTTCCACGCTTGATAAACTGTTGAATGCGTGGGGCGTAACCGTCCCGACAGACCATGTGATCGGCGATTTCGACGCGGCCCAGCAGGTCAATGCCGGCCAGGGCGGGCAGACCCGCATCGTCCGCTATCTGGTCTGGCTGCAACTGGCGGCGGCGAACCTGAACGCCGACGATGTGGTCACCGCCGATCTTGGCCCCCTGATCATGGCCAACGCCGGCAGCGTAAAGAAGTTGCCCGATGCGACTGTCGAGGTCACGCCATTGATTTCCACCGGCATCCAGGCCATGGCCATGGAGACCAATCTGATCCGTTTCGGCCCCGCGCCCGACCGCTTGCTAAAACTGTTCGAACCCGATGGTGAACGCCACATCATCGCGGCCCGGCTTTCGGGCAACGCCAAATCCGCGTTCCCCGACGGCCCGCCAAAAGACATCAACGGCAAGGTTGCCGAGAAGCGCAAGGCGGCCCATATGAAGGACAGCAGCAGCCCGCTCAGCGTCATTGTCGTGGCCGACAGTGATATGCTGCATGATCAGTTCTGGCTGCGCAAACGGAACATGATGGGCCAGGAAATGATCGTACCCATCGCGGCCAACGCGGATTTTGTCGTCAACGCCCTGGATAATCTGTCCGGCTCCTCCGACCTGATCGGGCTGCGCAGCCGGGGCAAATCAACCCGGCCCTTCGTGGTGGTCGAGACCATGCGCCGGGCGGCGGAACAGAAATTCCTGGCCGAGGAACGCAAGCTGAAGGAAAGCCTGGAGGAGAGCAAGAAGCGCATTGCCGAGCTTGAATCCAGGGCCCAGGCCAGCGGCGGCGGCTTGCTGACGCCGGCACAGCAGCGCGAAATTCAATCGGTCAGAAGCCAGGTGTTGCAGACACGCAAACAGTTGCGCGACGTCCAGCATAATCTGAACCGCGAGATCGATGGTTTGGAGACGCGTCTGAAATTTGCCAACGTAGGCCTGATGCCCCTGGCCGTGGCCTTGATCGCAGCGGTCCTGGCCCTGATTGGGCTGCGCCGGCGGCGGCGCGCCACGGACACGGCACGTAGCTGAGGGGTGGGAGAGAGTTCATGAAAACCAAGCCATTTGTCCTTCTCACGGCGCTCACCGTTCTGGCGGCCGGCGCCGCCATGTGGTCAACCGTGGAGCGGGGCCGCGCCACCGCCTCCAGCGCGCCGCCCGCCAGCCTGTTCCCAAACCTTGTGGATCAGGTCAACGATATCACCCGGATCAACATTCATACGCCAAAGCTGGCTTTCACCATTCGCCGCAAGGCAGGCGATAAATGGCAGGTGGAGGAACGCGACGGTTATCCGGTGCAATTCGCCACCATCAAACAGGCCGTGGTCGGAATCGCCCAAATGCGCCTGTTGGAAGCCAAGACCGCCAAGCCCGCCTTGCACCACAAGCTGTTCCTGAAAGCGCCAAAAGACGGCGGGCGCGGCACCGCCATTACCCTGGGCAACGATGGCAACGAGACCGTGGCGGCCATCATCGTTGGCAAAACCAAGGTCGCCCCGACAGAGAATGACGACGGCATCTATTACGTCCGCCGCCAGCAGGACGCGCAGACTTACCTGGCATCGGGCCGGGTCGAGGTATTGGAAAGCATCAACGGTTGGCTGGATAGCAGCATGCCCATGATCGCCCGCAAACGGGTGCGCGCCGCCACAACCATCCAGCCGGACGGCAGCAAGGTCGGCGTTTTTCGCACCGACCCGGATGCACGGGATTTCAAGATTGCCGATATCCCGCCCGGCAAGAAGTCAATGGGCGATACCATCGGCAACTCCTTGGGCTCGGCCCTGGGCTTCCTGAGTTTCGAGGATGTGCGCCGGGCGGACAAAATCGATTTTGCCAAAGCCCATCAGGCTGTGTTCAAGACCTTTGACGGCGTCACCCTGAAACTATTGGTGTTGAAGCGCAAGGACGGCAACTGGCTGCACGTCACGGCTAGTTTCGATGCAGCCGACATCAAGCTGGACGGTCTGACGGAGAAGCAGAAAAAGACCATGAAAAGTGCCGACGAGGCCAAGGCGGAGGTGGCGGAAATAAATCAGCGCTACAGCCCCTGGGCCTACATTCTGCCGGAATACAAGGCCAAGGATTTCATGACCGCGGCCGACGATCTGATGATCGAAGACAAAGACAGCAGCAAAGAATAAGGACGATCCGTTATGAGCGAGGAAACACTCTCCTTCCAGACCGAGGTGGCGAAGCTTTTGCGCCTGATGGTCAATTCGGTTTATTCCGATAAGGAAGTCTTCCTGCGGGAACTGATTTCCAATGCCTCGGACGCCTGCGACAAGGCCCGCTATCTCTCCATCACCGAGCCGGAAATCCTGGGCGACGACCCTGACTTCAAAGTCCGGATCAAGGTCGATAAGGAAGCCCGCACCCTGTCCCTGTCCGACAACGGTATCGGCATGGACCGGGACGGCCTAATCTCGGACCTGGGCACCATCGCGCGCTCGGGCACCTCCGCTTTCATGGAGAATCTCAGCGGCGATCAGGCCGAGGATATGCAGATGATCGGCCAGTTCGGTGTCGGCTTCTATTCCGTTTTCATGATCGCAGATAAGGTCGAGGTGACTTCGCGCCGGGCCGGTGACGATGCCGCCTGGGTCTGGACCTCCGACGGACTGGGCGAGTTCACCATCAACGAAGCAGAGCGCGATGGCCGGGGCACCACCATTCTGATCCACCTGAAGGCGGACGAGGACGAGTGGCTGGACGAACACAAGCTGCAGGGCGTGGTGAAGAAATATTCCGACCACATCGCGCTGCCGATCTTGCTGACCATAGATGCTGGCGAGGAAACCGCCGCCAACGAAGCCTCCGCCATCTGGAGCCGGCCGAAGAGCGAAATCACCGACGAGCAATATACCGAATTCTACCACCACGTCGGCCACGCCATGGACGATCCATGGCTGAACATCCATTACAAGGCCGAGGGCAAGATCGAATATACCGGCCTGCTGTTCGTACCGACGCGGCGGCCGTTCGATCTGTTCGACCCCGCCCGCCGGCACGCGGTGAAGCTATACGTACGCCGGGTCTTCATCACGGACGAGGCGGAAGGCCTGATCCCCTCGTATCTGCGCTTTCTGCGCGGCATCGTGGACAGCGAGGATCTGCCCCTGAACATCTCCCGCGAGATGCTGCAGAACAGCCCGTTGATACGCCATATGAACCAGGCGGTGACCCGCCGCGTACTCACGGAACTGGGCAAGAAGGCCGAAAAAGAGCCGGA
>CAZPWJ010000075.1:0-24343 GCA_964590195.1 uncultured Rhodospirillaceae bacterium
AATGGACAGATACTAGATGTAGCGGGTGTCTGCGTCAACCGGATAGGCACGCTACATTGTTTCAAGTAAGCAGTGCCAAGAAGGTCACTGACCGTATTGTAAATTTGCGGACACCGACCGCTCAGGCAAGTGCCCGGCTGGTCAACAACATCAACGCCTCGCTGGCTTCGTTGCGTGGTTGGATGCTAACGGGAAATTCGGCCTTTAAAAAGGAACGCGCCGCTGTTTGGGCGGACATCGCCGAAGTCAGCGGCGATATCGATGGCTTGTCGGCGCAATGGACCAATCCAAAGAACCAGGAAGCCTGGGCCGGCATGAAGGAGGTGTTGAAGGAATTCGCCGCCGCCCAAAAGAAGGTCGAGGCGATCGCCAATACGCCCGAGGAACAGCCCGCGACCCTGATCCTTGTTCGTGACGCGGCGCCGCTGGCGTCCATTCTGGTTACTGAAATCACCAAGATTATTACCTTGGAGCGGGATCTGCCGGCAACGCCGGAACGCAAGGCGCTGCTGGGCATGATGGCCGATACCCGGGGCACCACCGCACGCGGCCTCGCCTCGATCCGGGCCTTCCTTTTGACCGGTGATCAAAAGTTCAAGAAAAGCTTTGACGTAATGTGGAAAAAGAACGCCGTGCGTTTTGGTGATCTGAAAAACAACAAGCATCTCTTGACCGCCAAGCAGCTTGAAAGCTTCGAGAAATTCGATGCCGCACGGACCAAGTTCCTGCCCTTGCCGCCGAAGATGTTCACGATCCGCGGTTCTAATAAGTGGAACATGGCCAACTATCTGTTGATCAAGGAGGCCGCGCCGCGGGCCGGCAAACTGCTGACTGCCCTGCGTGGCCCCAAGGCCGAGGATGGCTCGCGCACCGGCGGCATGGTCGACAATCAGAAAGCCTTGTTGAACAAGGATGCCGACAAGAATGCAGCCGACATTGATACCCTGCTGGTCATGCAGTGGGTCATTCTGGTGCTAGGCGTGGTGATCGCCGTCGCCATCGGCTTCTTTACAGCCCGTTCCATCGTCCGGCCGATCAATCAGATGACCGGCGCCATGGGGCAGCTGGCCGACAACGATCTGGAGACGGAAGTTCCGGCCCTGGAGAACCAGGACGAGATCGGCGACATGGCCCGTGCCGTGCAGGTCTTCAAGGACAACATGATCAAGGCCGAGGAATTGGCCGCCGTCCAGAAGATGGAAGAAGAGCAAAAGGAACTTCGCCGCGTCAAAATGGACGAGCTGGTCTCGGTCTTCGAGGGCGACGTGGGCGAAGCCATGAATGTGGTCGCTTCCTCGGTGGATCAGATGCAGTCTTCGTCTTCCGCCATGTCGGCGACGGCTGATCGCACCAACGAGCGTTCCGGCGCCGTTGCCGCGGCCGCCGAACAGGCCGCCGCCAACGTCCAGACCGTGGCCACCGCCGCGACCGAACTGACCTCGTCCATCGGCGAGATATCCCGCCAGATGGCAACCTCGGCTGCGCGCAGCCAGGATGCGGTCAACGAGGCCGGCAGTGCCAGCGAAAAAGTCCAGGGCCTGGCCGAAGCGGCACAAAGCATCGGCGATGTTGTCAGCCTGATCAACGACATCGCCAGCCAGACCAACCTGCTGGCGCTGAATGCCACGATCGAGGCGGCGCGGGCCGGCGAGGCGGGCAAGGGCTTTGCCGTTGTTGCCTCCGAGGTCAAGAACCTGGCCACCCAGACCTCCAAGGCGACGGATGAAATCGCCTCGCAGATCAGCGGTATCCAATCCGCGACCGAGGAATCCGTCACCGCGATCAGTTCCATCAGTGCGGTGATCGAGGAGATCAATAACATCGCCGCCTCGGTCGCCAGCGCGGTCGAGGAACAAGGTGCCGCCACTGACGAGATCGCCCGCAGCGTGGAACAGGCCGCCTCCGGCACACAGGAAGTCACGGTGAATATCACCGATGTGGCGACCGCCGCCGGAGAGACCGGCACGGCGGCTGGCGAGGTTTCCACCGCTTCGACCGAGATGAAGTCTCAGGCCGATCGCCTGCGTAACCAGATCGAAACCTTCCTAGCGGAAGTGCAGGCCGCCTAACGGTTTCGAACACTACGGGACAGGGGGCGGTAGCTATTTGGCTGCCGCCCCTTTTCTTATGCGAAAATGGGTCTTATGGCAAAAATGGGATCAAGGGGGCGCTGGCTTGAAACCTAGCTCATCGTCTGAAACAACCCTTCTTTAGCGCCGGTTATCAACCTTGGCGTACTGACGACGCCGTCGTCGACCACCATGTGGATTCTGCGTTGATGTTAAGGTTTTGTAAATAACATGTCATTAGCGTTACATTTATGGGGGCTACGGGTTTTGTTATGGTGACGGACTGTGGCTTTCCGTGAAGATTCGGTGGGGCAAATTGACCTTGAAGATATGGTCGTGGACCATGCGCGGCACATCAAGGGACAAACGGACGGTTACCGTCTATTTCTGAATTTCAAGAATTGCAGCGGACTTGATTTTAGCCGAAAGGACCTGTCCTGGTCGGAGATGGTTGGCTCCCGCCTGACGGACTGCGACTTTGCTTATGCCTCCCTGGAGGGCGCCAATCTGTTCGGTTCCAATTTGACCAATTCCGTCATGCGCAGGGTCAATTTCACCAAGGCGGATCTGCGCGGCGCTATTCTGCGGGGCACTAACTTGGAATACGCCAATCTGCAAGAAACCAATATGGGGAAGGGTGAGGTCTTTACCGTTGATGGTGGCGGGGATTTCAAGCGGGTGGGGAATGGCGAAACCACGATTGAGGAAGCGAACCTTTCCGGCGCCAATCTGACAAACGCGAAAGTCTACCGGGTATTTGGCGCGGGAACTGATCTTTCCAACGCCAATTTCAGCCACGCAATGTTAAACGAAGCCGATTTCTCCAACTCCAATATGAGCGGCGCGAATTTTTTCGGCGCCGATCTTACCAATACCAATTTTTCAGGCTGTGCCATGAATGGTGCCGTTTTCACCAACGCCATTATCGATGGCACGAATTTCGATGACGCGGATATGACTGCCGCGCTGTTCAAGATGGGGGATTTTATTAACGCCGATATGTCAAAGGCGATCCTGGCCGAGAGACTCGATAACGTTGATGAAACGATCCGAAATATCTTGAACGAGCATCGCATCTGGGTGGAAACCATCGGTGCCGCCGGCAAGCAAGCCAATCTCAGCGGTATCGATCTTTCCGAAGTAACCATGCCGGGGATCAACCTCGCGGCGGCTGATCTGTCGCTTGTCACGCTTAGCTTGAGTGATCTGTCGGGGGGGCGGTTTACCATGACCGACATTCACGGCGCGATGCTGAATGGCAGTAATTTCTCGGGCGCCGATATGCGTGGCGCTAATCTGACCGAAGTTAACCTGACCGAGGGGCTATTGCATCGGACGGATCTGTCACCGATGCCTATCAGCGGCATGCCTGGCCGCGATATAGCGTCACAACTGCGCCATGCCAAGTTGCGGCGGTGCAACCTGCAACAGGCGAATTTGCAAAACGCTTGCATGACCGGCGCGGATTTGCAGCAAGCCGATCTGCGCGAAGCCAACCTGACCGGCGTGGAGTTGATCGACGCCGATCTGACCGGCGCCGACCTGCGCGGTGCCGTCTTGGTTGACGCGGATCTGCGTGGCGTGGTCGGGTTAAAGCATTAACGGGCGCCAATATCCAATAATGCTGTCAGGCGCCCTCTCAATTCATCACTTATCGAACTTCGGCGCGGAGGCGCTGCCGCCGCCGTCGACGGCGATGCGCTGGCCGTTGACGTAGGAGTTCATGTCGGAAACCAGATAGCGCACGGTGTTGGCGATATCGTCGGGTTGGCAGACATGGCCAAAGGGCATGCCCGCATCCAGTTCACGCAGATCCTCGATGCCCGAGCGCGCCTTGACCAGGCGGCGGCCCATGTCGGTCTCGACCAACGGGGGCGCGACGATATTGGTGCGGATATTGTTGCGGTGCTCCTCCTTGGCCATGGTGAATGCCAGGGCCTCCATGGCCGCCTTGCCCATGTTGTAGGGGTTGCCAAAGGCGCCGTAGCTGTCGGTCGCGACCGAGGAAATCATGATGATGTCGCCCCGGCCCAGATCCCGCATCATGGGCAGGACCAGCTTGGACAGATAAAACGGCCCAAAGGCATGGACGCGGACCACCCGCTCCATCTCCGCCGGGTCCGTATCGGCCACGGACTGTCCCCGGCTGGCGATGCCCGCGTTGTTGATCAGGATGCCAATGGGTCCCATTTCGCGGCCAATATCGGCAACCATGGCCGTGACCTCGTCCAGATTGTCGACCGAGGCGCGATAGGCCTTTGCCTTGCCCCCCGCCGCCTTGATTTCCGCCACCGCTTCCTCTGCCGCGTCATCATCCCGGCGGTAGTTAACGGCGACCTCGGCGCCATCCTCTGCCAGGGCGGCGGCGATGGCGCGGCCGATGCCTCTGCCCGCGCCCGTTACCAGTGCTACGCGTCCGTTCAATGACATGGTTTAACTCCTCGTTACCTGGTTCCTAAATGGGTGAAATCGCCCGCACCCTGTTGGGGTGCCTGTTGGGCCGCCGTGGCGGGCTGCGATCAAAGGTGTCGCACAGAATGCGCCGGGTCTGGCGCGGGTCGATTACCTCGTCGATACCAAAGGCCTCCGCCGCGCGCAGGGCGCCAAGCTGGCTTTTGAAAATATCAATGATCTCCTGACGCCGGGCAGCGGGATCTTCCGCGGCCTCGAAATCCTTGCGGTAAGCCACATCGACCGAGCCTTCCACGGACATGGCGCAGATCTCCGCCGTGGGCCAGGCAAAGGTGGCGTTGTTGTCAAAGGCGCTGCCGCCGCCCATGGCGTAATAGCCACCGCCATAGCCCTTGCGCAGGACGATGGAAACCCGGGGTACGGAAGCCTGGCCCATTTCGAACATCAAGCGGCCCGAGCGGCGGCCCAGGCCGGCCTTTTCCGCCTCCGAGCCGATGGAAAAACCCGGCACATCGATCAGCATCACCAACGGCAGGCCAAAGGCATCGCAGAGCCCGATGAAGTGCGAGGCTTTTTCGCACGCCTTGACATCTAGCATGCCCGCCAGATGCCGCGCCTGGTTGGCGACAAAGCCGACGGGCCGGCCGTTCAGCCGGGCGAACGAGGTAACGATGTTGCGGGCATAGGCTGGTTTCTTCTCGAACACGCTGCCCTTATCACTGATCAGCTCGATAATGCGGCGCACATCGTATGATTTGCGCGGGCTGGCGGGAATGATCTCCAACAGTTCCTCTTCCGCCCGGCCCACGGGATCATCGGTTGCCATGATCGGCAGCGGCTGTTGTGCGTTGGCGGGCAGGTAGGAGAGAAACCGCCGTACGGCTTCCAGGGCTTCCTCCTCGCTATCGACGGCCAGATCCGAGATGCCGTAACGGTTGGTCTGCATCATGGCGCCGCCCAGCGCCTCCTTGTCGATATCCTCACCCAGGCCGGCCTTGACCAGGGCCGGACCGGCCATGCCCATGGTCGATTGGCCGCGCACCATGACCACGAAATCGGCCAGGGCGGCGTAATTGGTGGGGCCGGCAAAGCCCTGGCCCAACATGGCCATGGCCTGGGGCACCCAGCCTGAATTGCGGGCCAGGTACTGGAAAACCGGCGACCCGGCGGCGAAATGCCGGCTGTCCTGGCCGTCCTGAATACGGTGGCCGCCACCCTCCAGCAGCGCCACCAGGGGGACGCCGTCATCGGTCGCCTTGGTAATGCCCCGGTTCGCCTTGTAGGAGCCGTGCCGCCCCGTGCTGCCGCCCAATACGGTGTAATCGTGCGACATGATGGATGCGGGCCGGCCATCAATCAGGCCGCTGCCGACGATGATGCCGTCGGCGGGGGCCACGATATCCTTGTTGAAGCCGGTATCGCGCAAAGGTTCCACCAGGGAGCCGTATTCGTGGAAGCTGTCTTCGTCACACAGCTTGGTGATGCGTTCCCGGGCTGTGTATTTGCCGTATTCATGCTGCTTGGCAACGGCCTCCGCCCGGCCTTCGTCGAGCACCTTGCGGCGGGCATCCTCGATATCCCGCAACAGCTCCCGCCCGTTGCTGTCTTCCCCGCCCGTGCTCATCCGCTGCTCCAAAATCAAACAAGAAATAGCGACCGCCGCCCGCCTGTCTATTGATCAGGGGGCGGCGGCCGAATGTGCGGCGTCTAGCCCTTGTAGGGCTCCGTCTGAACCACCGCGCCCGAGGCCAAAAGGGCGCCGATCTCGTCATCGGAGAAGCCCCAATCGGACAGGCCTTCCTTGGTGTCCTGGCCCAAAGTGGGCGGTGGGCCCTGCACGCCGGCCTGGGTGCGGGAGAATTTCGGAGCCGGCCCCGGCTGGGTCACGCCGGAGACTTCGACAAAGCTGTCCCGCGCCGTGTTCTGGGGATGGCTGGGCGCCTCGGTCATGGACAACACCGGCGCAAAGCAGATGTCGGAGCCTTCCATGATCTCGCACCATTCGTCGCGGGTCTTGGTCTTGAAGACTTCGGCATAGGTCTCCTTCACCTGCGGCCAGCTGTTCTGGTCCATCTGCGGCGGCAGGTTCATCTTGTCCATGCCGGTCTTTTCCAACAGCTCGTCGTAGAATTTCGGCTCGATGGAGCCAATCGAGACATATTTGCCGTCCGAGGTTTCGTAGGTGCCATAAAACGGCGCCCCGGTATCAAGGATGTTGGTGCCCCGGTCATCCGTCCAGAAACCCGATCCATGCATGCCGTAGATCGGCAGCATCAGATAGGCGGAGCCTTCCAACATGGAGGTATCGACCACCTGGCCCTTGCCCGACCGTTGCGCTTCCCACAGGGCGGCCATGACGCCAAAGGCCAGGAACATCGCCCCGCCGCCGAAATCGCCGGTCAGGTTCAGGGGCGGCACCGGGCCGCTGTCCTTGGTGCCGCAGGAATAGAGCACGCCCGAGAGGGCGATGTAGTTGATGTCGTGACCTGCGGCATGGCTGACGGGGCCGTCCTGGCCCCAGCCCGTCATGCGGCCATAGACCAGCTTTTCATTGCGGGCCATGCAG
Source organism: uncultured Rhodospirillaceae bacterium (assembly GCA_964590195.1). Lineage (GTDB taxonomy): Bacteria > Pseudomonadota > Alphaproteobacteria. Next base: position 7,048 of record CAZPWJ010000075.1, read on the forward strand.
ACTTCGGGGCCCAGACCCAGACGCTCGGTGACGCCGGGGCGGAAGCCTTCGACCAGGGCATCGGCGCTTTCGACCAGGCGCAGCACGGTTTCAACGCCGTCGGGATTTTTCAGATCGACGGAAATCGATTGCCGGCCACGGCCGAGGACGTCGAAGGCTGGGTTCTTGCCTGAGATCCCCAGGCCCGAGGGCGCCGTGCGGTCGACACGGATGACCTGTGCGCCCATGTCCGATAACAAGGTGGAGCAAAACGGCACCGGTCCGATGCCAGCCAATTCAACGATCTTCATTCCCGCCAACGGTCCCATGGCGTCTCTCCTCTATTTTACCCAAGGTACATCTGTTCTCTTGGGCGACCATAGCGGATGGGAGCCGCTGGGGGCAAATTTTCAGCGTTTCAGTCCAAATGACGCAAGGCCGCCACGCGGTTGGCCGGGAGAAATTCGGGCAATGATTATGGAAAATAATTTGCCTTGGCCATGCCTCGTGGGCATAGTCGCCTTCGGTGCTGATTATCTTCGCCGCCCATGTACGTGACGACAGAAAGCCATCGCTGTCATGACACGCGAAAAAAACCGGAATATCGATCCGAAATTGACATTGCAGCGGCTGCGAAGCCGAATTCTCGGTGGCGGCCGTCCCGTGCTTGGTAGTTTGAGCGCGGAAGAAATGGTGGCGGCGAACGTGATGATATCGAAGGGCGAAGCTGAAATCGCATCCTATTCGTGCCGCCTGTTTCTTATTGCCCGGCTTTATGACTAGCCAGGCAAGCTGGCGGGGCCGGTGACGGCGACCAAACGTCTATTGGGCCGTTAGAGCGTGCCTTACCAATCGACCATGCCCAGCACGCGGGGTGCGGCGGCGTTCAGGTCGAGCAGCAAATGCGTCGGCGCAGTGATATCGTGATTGCCGCGCCGCAGCATCCTGACCACGGCCCAGGCGTCTTCCGCCCAGGTGTTTTCAGACTGGGCGCATGTGCTCTGGTCGGATGGGGTCAGGGATGTCAGGCCACGGCGCAGACGGCCGAGAAAGCCGCCCGCTTCCGCCGAGGGTTCGGGCCCCAGATAGATCACCAGGTGATGGCCCGGCGTGGGGTGGCGCAAAATGGCGCAGCTGCCCGCCGCCTCCTGCAACAGTGGCTTTGCCAGGGGCTGGGGCAGGCCGCCGAATTCCACCAGGTACACGGTCAGCAGAATTTTTGCCGCGCCCAGGCGACTGAACAGCGCCTGCAGTTCCTCCAGCAGATTATCGTCGGCGAGCAGTTGCTTCGCGGCGCTGGGGCCGCCGGCGGCGGTGTCCGTTGAAATATCCGGGGTGTTGGAGGCGTTGGCGGAGTCGGAAGAGAATGAGGTTCGCGTATCGCACTGTCGCAAGCCGGTAAGGCGGCTAGGTCTAGTGCTATGGCGTTTTTCGTATTTCAACTCTTTGCCCTCGATAAGTTGACCGACGCAGGATTTATTAGGCGCCGCAAACGGGGGCATTGGGTGGGCAAAACTGTGACAATTTCAGGGCCATTTATATTCTGGCGCGGTTTGCGAAATTGGCTCATTTTATTTTCATGTATAACATTTGAAAAAAGATGTAACAATTTGAAATATAATAAATAAATAATTTTTTTGCTTCTTCATGCGAAAGGGCGGGCATTACCGCATCCGATACACGAGTTGATGATAAGGGCATCTGTTTGAGCACATTGTTAGCGTCCCCCATCCCGCCCCGGACGCCAGCGGTAGCCGAATCGGGGGTAGTTCTCGATGGCATTAAAATTCGGATCGATATCGCGGAACTTGCGCCGAATACGCTTGATAAAGGCGCGAACGTTGACTTGATAGCCGTCGGTCCCGACGCCGGCGGAAAATCCGGAACCGCGCACCAGATCGTATAGGCTTCGGTATTGCAGATCCTGCCCCGGTTGTTCGGCGAGCCGTTCGACAATGGCGTATTCGCGCAATGTCAGGGATACTTCATGGCCCTTCCAACTGGCGCGGTGTCGTTCGGGGTATAGTTCCAGCTGTCCGCGACGCAGGGGGTGTTTTTGCATGCGCTGTTCCCTCGGAGAATCGAGTTTGCCTAATCGACACTCAATTACATTTCGTTGGAACATGTGGCCGGCGCTTCTGCTATCCGGTCGCCCACTGTCCAAAGATCCGGCGCATTTCCGCGAATCGAAATTTTATCCTGTTAATTTTTAGTCACAAAGATTAACAAAACCTTGCAGCCCAAAATTTCGGGCCCGTCAACACCCTTCGCATGGCATATAGGAGCGAAATTCCATGCCGCCAAAACAAAATCCTCTGCGCCTGAACAAGCTGCAGTTGAAGACATTGACATTATTTCAAGAGCTTGCGCTTTCGCCCGAGACCTCGTCGCCGCGTGAGGACGGCGGCACCTTGATCACTTCGCTACCGCGGGCCCACGGCAATCACTTTCATCTTGGCGCGGGTGTGGTCATGGCGGCTGATGCGACGGGCCTGTCCAATCAAAGCGTTTGGCGCGCGTTGGAGCGTAAGTCATTGATCGAGAGCAATTTTCCCATGGCTTTGATCTTGACCGAGGCGGGCAAGGCCTATGATACCGGCATGCGGGAACAGATCCTGCATCTGGCTGATCATTAGGGCGGGCAGGGGAGCGGGAGGGTCGTTCGATACCGAAAATGGTCTAGTACTGACGTTCCGGCACGCGCACGACCATGCCGTCCATGGCCTCGGTGATCTGAATTTGGCAGGACAGCCGGCTGTTGGCTTGCGGATCAGCGGCGAAGTCCAGCATGCCTTCCTCCAATTCGGCCGGTTCGCCACAGGCCTGCAACCAGGCATCATCGATATAGACATGACAGGTGGAGCAGGCGCACAGGCCGCCGCATTCCGCCATCACCCCCTCGACCCCGTTATCGACGGCACCGTCCATCAGGGTTTGACCGGCGCGTAATTCGGTCACCCGTTCCGTGCCGTCGTGTTCGATATAAGTTACCTTGACCATGACCACATACAGACTTGTTACAGTTTAGAATTCATAAATCCGGGACACTTTCCCCACCATGATCTTGATCAAGCCGCCCGCTGATCGCCAGGGCTCATATGGGCGGGGATCAGTCCGTCGCCTAGTTGCTGGGCAGCGCGGCTAAAATGATATAACATAACATTATGAATATTCAGTCTCCGCCCGATGCTCCCGCCGCTGCCGTCAGCGAGGTTCGGGACCAGGCCACCCTGGTCGCCGCCGAAGGCGTGGGGATGAGCTTCATGGGGCGGCAAATCCTGTCCGGCGTTGATCTAACCGTCAACCGGGGCGAAATCGTCACCCTGATCGGCCTGAACGGCTCGGGCAAATCGACCCTGGCCCGTATATTGCTGGGCTTGCTGCGGCCCGAGGCCGGACGGGTCTGGCGGGCGGCGCATCTGCGCCATGGCTACGTGCCCCAGGATATGACCATTGATCCGGCCATGCCCTTGACGTTGCGCCGCTTTCTAACCCTTGGCGGCAGGGTGGCGGAGGCAGATCTGGCCGCAACCCTGGAAGAAGTCGGCCTGCCGGACCGTCTGGGCGCCCAGGTCGCCGGTTTTTCCGGCGGCGAACTGCACCGCGCCATGTTGGCCCGAGCACTGCTGCGCAAGCCGGATTTTCTGGTCCTGGATGAACCCATGAGCGGCGTCGACGTGGCCGGGCAGGGGCAGCTGTATCAACTGATCGAAAATGTCCGCGACCGCTATAATTGCGGCGTGCTGCTGATTTCCCATGATCTGCACGTGGTGATGGCGGCGACGGACCGGGTGATCTGCCTGAACCACCATGTTTGTTGCACCGGGCGGCCCGATGCGGTCGTCGGCGATCCGGAATTCCGTGCCCTGTTCGGCGCCGCGGTGGCGGACCGCCTGGCGCTCTATCATCACCATCACGACCATGATCACGACGCCCACGGCGATGTCATACCCCTGCAAGATGGGCATGGCGGCCATAATCATAGTGGACACGGCCATGATTGAGGATTTCATGCTGCGCGCCGTCCTCGGCGGTCTTGGCGTCGCGGGCGTGGCCGGGCCCCTGGGCTGTTTCGTGATCTGGCGCCGCATGGTCTATTTCGGCGCCGCCCTGGCCCATTCGGCCCTGCTGGGGGTGGCATTGGGTCTGGCCCTGGGCCTGCCGGCGGATCTGGGCATCGCGGTGCTGTGCCTGTTGATGGCCCTGGGCTTTCTGGCCCTGGACCGCGGCCAACTGGTGGCATCGGACACCTTGCTGGGTATTCTGGCGCATGCCTCCCTGGCCCTGGGGCTTTTGGCCCTGGCCTTGATGGAGGGCCTGCGGGTCGATCTGATGAGCTATCTGTTCGGCGACATTCTCGCCTTGAGCCAGGGGGATGTTTGGGTCATCTATGGCTTGATGGCGGCGGTCTTGGCGGTTTTGCTGGTGTTTTGGCGACCCTTGCTGTCGGCGACCATTGATGAGGATCTGGCCCGCGTCGAAGGCCTTGCGACGGGCCGCTTGAAGCTGCTGTTTACTCTTTTGATGGCCGTCGTCATAGCCATCGGGATGAAGGTGGTGGGCATTTTGATGGTCATATCGCTGCTCATCATCCCCGCCGCCACGGCGCGGCGGCTGGCGCCAAGCCCGGAGGGCATGGCGTTGGTGGCCGCTTTGTGCGGGGCTTTGTCAGTGATCTTGGGATTGGCGGGTTCGTATTTCTGGGATTTGCCCTCGGGCGCTGCCATCGTGGCGGCGGCGGCGGGCCTGTTCCTGTTGTCGCTGCTTGCGGGCAGCCGATTTGGCCGAAAGGGTAGGTGAGGGGATGAGCGATCGAAACGTGGATAATCCTTTCGTGCGGCCCGGTCATGATCATGCCAGTTGTGTCAGCGCCGCCCTGGATGGGGCGGAGGCGGTCTGTGCCAAGCGCGGCGGCCGATTGACCCCCCTGCGCCGGCGGGTGTTGGAGCTGGTCTGGCGCAGCCATCAACCTGTAGGCGCCTACGATCTGTTGGCCCTGTTGCAGGATGAACGGGGCCGGGTGGCCCCGCCCACGGTGTATCGCGCCCTGGATTTCCTTTGTGCCCATGGTCTGGTGCATCGTCTGGACAGTTTGCAGGCGTTTATTGGTTGTGGGCACGCCGGCGCTGACGAAGATGGCAATGGCGATGTCGGCGGCCAGCACCCGGCGCATTTCCTGATCTGTCAGGACTGCGGCGTCGCCGTCGAGGTGCGCGACGGGCAATTGGACGGCGCCATCAGCCATTTGGCCGGGCGCACGGGTTTCGCCATAGCGGACGAGACGATCGAGCTGCGCGGCCGCTGCGCCGATTGCCAGAACTAGCGCCACGGGCGGATTGTTAGGATCGTTTCATGGGCGGAATAATCTGGCTGGCGTCTTATCCGAAGTCGGGCAATACCTGGCTGCGGGCTTTCCTGCATAATTTGCTGAAGGACCCGGCCCAGCCGGCGGAGATCAATCAACTGGATCAGTTCTGCCTTGGTGATTCCCAGGCGCAATGGTACGCCCATGTCGCCCAGGGCCGTAAACCCATTGATATGCCGGTGGAGGAGGTTGCCGCCCTGCGTCCCCTGGTGCACGAGGCCTTTACCAAGGCCCATCCGGATACGGTTTTTGCCAAGACCCATAATTTGTTGGGCGAGGCCCATGGCGTGCCGCTGGTCAGCATGGCGCACACCCTCGGTGCCATTTATATCATGCGCAACCCCCTCGATATGGTGATTTCCCTGGCCGATCATTTCGGCCTGAGCCTTGATGACGCCATCGCCATGCTGGCCGATCCCAGTGCCGGCACCCCCAGCACGGAAGCCAGTGCCTTTGAGTTCTACGGCACCTGGTCTCAGCATGTGGCCTCCTGGACGGCGGCCGAAAATGATCGTCTGATGCATCTGCGCTATGAGGATATGAGCGCCAAACCGCGGCGGACGTTTCGCCGGGCGGCGGAATTTCTTGGCCTGGACCCGCCCAAGGCGCGCCTGGACAAGGCAATCCGTTTTTCATCCTTCAAGGTGCTGCGCGCGCAAGAGGCCAAGGTCGGCTTTCGCGAGCGCAGCGCCAATTCCAAGGCATTCTTCCGCTCCGGAAAATCCGGGCAATGGCCCTCCGTCCTCTCGACGGCGCAGGTGGACGCGGTGGTCGCCGCCCATCACGGACAAATGGAACGATTCGGTTACTTGCCGTAAGATTGCCTTATGCGTAGCTGCGCGGTTCCCTTGCTATCCGTGCCCTGCGTGTTTTAGCGTTGGCTTAAATGCTTGTTTACCCGATCGCATATAAGCTAGCTTGCAATAATATTATTGCGAATTATGACTGGAACGCCTGCGCCAAGACCCATGGGAAGATAAAAATGTTGCGTGCGCAACCTGATCGCCGGGTTCGGTGGGAAATAGCATCGTGGAGTTGAAAAAAATCAACCGGCCCGGGTTGTCGGAGGTCATACAGGCGCATCAGAGCATTCTGTTGGGACAGCAGGATGGCCGCCGGGCCGACCTTTCATTTCATGACCTGACCGGGGTGGAACTGGCAAGTCTCAATCTTTCCACGTCGGATTTTTCGGGCGCCAGTCTACAGCATGCTATTTTGATGGAGACCAATTTTACCCGCGCGGTCTTGTTCGGCACGGACCTGCGGGTCGCCAATCTGCGCCGGGCCAATATGACCCAATGCGATTTGCGCGGCGCCTGCATGCGTGGTGCGGACCTGAGCGATGCCATCATGATCGATGCCGACATGCGCGAAGGGGTTATCGCCTGGCATGACGGCACGGGGTCGCAATATGAACACCGCAAGACTGAAATTTCCGCCGCTGTTGCCGTCCGCGCTGATTTTACCGGTGCCAAAATGTCTACCAGTTTTGTTGCGCAAACCGATTTCTCCGACGCGGTCTTGCGCAACGCCAGTATGAGCGGTGCCGATATGCGCAATTGCCTCTTCGTCGGGGCGCAGATGGAAGGCGCGGACCTGTCCGGCTGCCAATTGGTGGGGGCGAATTTGACCGGCGCCAATCTCAGCGGCGTTAACGTCGATGACGCTGATTTCAGCGGCGCCGAATTAAGCGGTGCGATCATCGATCCCGAAGTCCTCGCGGCACCGGCGCTGCAAGGGGCCAAGTTGCCAACCCTCGATACCACCATAGGCGAGCGTCTGGATGAAATTCTTCTGGCTCACGGCCAATGGGCCGACAGCAAGGGCGGCAGCCGCGCCGATCTATCCCACGCCGATCTAAGCGACCGGGATCTGCCCGCCATCAACCTGGCCGCCGCGATCCTTAAATTCGTCGTGTTCAGGGCGGCAAATTTAAAGGCCAGCGTGCTTAGCATGGCCGATCTTTCAGGTGCCGATCTGCGCGCGGCCAATTTACAACGGGCGGACATGCGCGGCGTAAATATGGAGCGGGCCAGCCTGCATGGTACGGATCTGACCGGCGCCGACCTCGGCCCACTGAAAAGTACCGGTCCCTCCAACCGGGTTTGGCGCAGTTCCTTATCCTATGCCCGTTTCCAAAATGCCGATTTGACCGGGGCGACGCTGGTCGACGCCGATCTGACGGGAGCGAGTTTCGATGGCGCCAATTTGACCAACGCCGATCTCTCATGGACCAACGTGGCAGACGCCTCGTTCCGTGGGGCCAATCTGACCGGAACCCGGTTCGAGGGCGTCGATATGAGCAAGGCGCATTCGGACTGACCATTTTTCCGCCGACGGATGCCGCCCTTGGTAATACACTTGGCCGCGAGGAAATTATCGTACGGCCAGCAAAGGGCGAAAAAAATAATGAAACAGCTATGTCAGACGGACGTTTTGGTTGTGGGCGGGGGAATGGCGGGCGTCGGCGCGGCGCTGGCGGCGGCGCGGGCCGGCAGCGAAACCATGCTGATCGAAAAGAATGGCTTCTTCGGCGGCATTGGGGCCTTGTCCATGGGCATGCCGATCAACCAGATGCGCACCGGCCATCAGGCCCGTTCGGATATTCATGAAGCGCTGATCGAGAAACTTACCGCCTATGGCGACAAGGCCGTCTGGCTGGGCGAGCACCAATTGCGCTGCAATGTGGAATATCTCAAGGTAGCGATCCTGGATGCCCTGGACGCCGCCGGCTGCCGCTATCTGGTGCATGCCCACGTGGTCGACAGTCTGGTCACCGGTGATCGTGTCACCGGTGTGGTTGTCGGCAGTTCCGATGGCCTGCTGACGATCCAGGCGGGCGTTGTCGTTGATTGCAGCGGCGATGGCGATGTGGCGCATTTCGCCGGCGCCGAGATGCTGAAGGATGCAGATCAGCCCGCGCCCATGACCCTGGCGCAAAAGGTCGGCAACGTGGATTTCGACGCGGCGAAGGCCTTTCAGCGCGACGAAGGCATGTGGCGGCTGTCCGAGCGGGCCTGCGAGAAATACCCACTGATCCCCAAGAAATGGCGTTTGACCAGGGCGCCTTCCAACAGCAGTTTCTATATCAATCATGGGGGCACCAAGGACCTGGCTAACTATGACGCCACCGATCCACTGCAATTAAGCGAGGCGGAATGCCTCAGCCGCCGCCAGGCGGTGCAGATGATCGATGCCATGCATGACTTTGGCGGCGATGCGCTGGCCAGTATCGAACTGATCGCGACCGGGCCGCAAATAGGTATTCGTCCGCGCCGCCGGGTCAAGGGCCTGTACGTGATGGCCGAGGAGGATGCCCTGGAAGGCCGGCGCGCGGATGATACGGTGGCCTGGCGCAGCGGTTTCCTCGATATCGGTTTTGTCCGGTTCGAGCCGATGAAAATACATGATGTGCCCTACGGCGCCCTGGTGCCCGAGAAAATCGACGGCCTGCTGATCGCCGGGCGCTGCATATCCGCCACCCATGTCGGCGCCTCGGCCGGCAAAAGCATGGGCAATTGCATGGCCACCGGGCATGCCGCCGGTATTGCCGCCGCGCTTGCCGTTCAGGGCGGCCAGCAGCCCCGTGAACTTGCGGTCGGGGAAATTCAAGCCCGTTTGCGCCAGGATGGCGTCGATTTGGAGCGTGCCGGAGAAGAACAGGGCGATATCAGCCATATTAGGGGAGAGTAATGGCCTGCTGGGCCGCAGCCCCTGCCGTAAAGGAATTATTAACCAAAAATAGCAGTTTTCTGCGGGTGACGATGGTCACGTTTGTGCTTATTTGGCGTCAAGACACTGTCTTCGGGTGACCGCCGTCACTCGAAATCCAGTGGCCTGACGCCAAATCTGATCCTGACGCTGGGGAGGGCCTGGCGGAAAGCAATGTAGCTTATTTGAGGGATTAGAGATGCAAACCATAGTTTTCGCTTCACAGAAGGGCGGCTCGGGCAAGACCACCTTGGCTGCGCATATGGCGGTACAGGCTAGCGAGGCCGGGTTTGGCCCCGTTGCCATGATTGATACCGACCCCCAGGGCAGCCTGCACGGCTGGTGGCAAATGCGCGAGACGGACATGCCGTCGCTGATCCGCTCGAACGCCAATGACATCGCCGAGGATTTGGAGCATCTGCGTGCCCAGGGTTACCGCCTCGCGATCGTCGATACCCAGCCGGCGGTTACGGAAGCAATTTCGGACATCGTCCAGTATGCGGACCTGGTGGTTATTCCCTGCCGGCCCAGCCCCCATGATTTGCGCGCTGTCGGCGCCACGGTCGATATCGTGGAGCGTTGGCAGAAACACATGATTTTTGTCGTCAACAGCGCCACGCGGCGGGCCCGCATTACTTCGGAAGCGGCTGTCGCGCTGTCGCAGCACGGCACGGTCGCGCCGGCGACCCTGCATCACAGAGTGGACTTCGCCGCCTCCATGATTGATGGCCGTACGGTAATGGAAACCGGTCCCGATGGTAAATCAGCCACCGAGATCACCGTGCTTTGGGACTATATCGAGGGGCGCATGGGCCGGATCAATCAGATCCCTATGCCTTACGAGACCGCCCGGCAGGCTGGCGATGCGAACAACTCGTTCGGCTCGCGCAATCAGCCCCAGCCGCGGACCCCGATTGGCCTGCAAACCGATAATCAGTCATTGCAGGCCGGCGGCGGCCTGCGCCGTCCAGCGCAATCCGGCGCCCGCTTCGGCCGGCGTTTTGCCGCGGATAACGGTTAAAGGAGGGAGTGGGAGGGAACCATGACAAATTCAAATTTTGCCTCGCTGCATGCGGGCATGCTGGAACGTAGTTCAAAAGGCAACGGTAGCGGTAAAAGCTACGGCAGTGGCAAGGCGGTGAAAGCCCTGATGCCCGAGACGGCCGCGAATGTGGAAGCGGATTTTTCGCGGGCGCGGCAATACGCCCCGCCTATCCGCTCTTTGCTGGAGCGCGTCGCCGATTGGACCGTGCTGCCCGAAGAGCTTGATGGAGATATCAGCCGGCGCCACAACCGGGTCAGCGACGAGGTTACGGAAGCCAGGCGCCCGGTATTGGATCTTTGGGTCCCGGATCAGCCAAAAATGCCTCAGTCCGGTTCAAGTAGTCCCGAGGTAAGTACCATTTCGCCGTCTGTCGCGTCGGAAAAGCCGAAACGCAAGGCCCTTACCCTGCGCTTGGAGCCCGACAGCTATAACCGGCTGCACCAGGCTTGCGCTGCAACGGGGCGGTCGCGCCAGGACATTCTATTTACCGGCATGAGCAAGTATCTCGATTTACTTGATGCCCGCGAAACCGTTGAGAGCGGCGATTGACAAGGCCGTGATGATGGAAAACAGGGGCGCGTCCCATGCGGGGCGCGCCTCTTTTTCTTTTTTTGTCGGTAATGTCCCTAGACCACGTTTACAGAACATAGACCCGTTTGAGCGGGCTTCCCAGCTTCGTGGCTAGGCGAAGGTTGCCGCGCGTAGTGGGACTACGGGCAAGACCTTCAACGACGCCACGGCGCTGGGAAGCCCGGCCTCCACACGCCATCAAACGGATCTATGGTTTGTAAACGTGGTCTAGTCCGGGGGCAGGCGGGGTACGTCGATAATTTGCGGGGCCTTGCCCTCTTCGTGGTTGCGCCACATCATCTCGTAGGCCAGTTCAAGGTGGCGGGTCAGCCGTTTCGAATTGAACAGGGGGTAGTCATCCCGGCTTGCCGCCAGTTCGCTTCTAATCGCCGCCAAGCGGTCGCGGTCGGCCGCCAGGGCCAGGGCCTTTGCCTCGTAATCCTCGATCCGATATTGGATCATGTCATCCTGTCCGATGGCCGATAGCAGGGTCGCGCCGTTACGCGATTGTGGCGTGGGGCCGGCCAGGGTCAGCAAGGGCACGCCCACCCAAAGGCAATCCACCGTGGTAACGCCGCCGCCGTGATAAAAATTATCAAGGGCCAGATCGGCGAAGGACAGCCGCGCCAAATGCTCTGGATGGGGGATCTTGTCGGCAAAAATCAAGCGGTCGGGATTGACGCCGCGGGCCTGGGCCTCCCGGCGCAGATTCTCCGTACTCGATGTTGTCCCGCGTACGAGCCACAGCACCGCGTCCGGGACCTTCCGTAGCAGCCGCATCCAAATGGCGAACATCTTTGGCTCGATCTTGTAATGCGTGTTGAAGTTGGCAAAGACGAAGCCGTCCTCGGGCAGACCGCACTCGGCCCGGCTGGGCCCTTCCACGGCGATGGGCGCGCGCTGTGTGGCCATGAAGGTATCGGGAAGATAGACCAGATTCTCGGTGAAATAGGGTCTCTGTTCGGGCGGCACCTGTTGGTGATCGGTGATCAGATAATCCAGGAAGCGGGCCCCAATAGTCGCCGAATAGCCAAGATAATGCGCCTGGATGGGGGCCGGGCGCAGGGCCAGTAGCGACAATTGCCCACCTTTTGTATGCCCGGCAAGATCGATCAGGATATCAATTTCGTCATCGTGGATCAGACGGGCCGAGTCCTGAAAGGAGTTGTCCACCAGCTTATGAAAGCCGTGAAAACGCTCGCGCAGGGCGTCGGTCATATGGTCATCGCCGCCCGAATGAAGGGCGTAGCCATAGGTCTCGATTTTGTCGGTGCGGTGATTGTCCAGAATGCCCTTGAAGGCGACCGAAACGCTATGAAAGCGGAAATCGGGCGAGACATAGCCGACGCGAAGGCGGTCGTGGCGTTTCAGACGGTTATAATTGAAATTCAATTCCTGGCCCAGTTCGGCCACATATTTAGCATTTCGTTCCGAAATCTGCTCTGCCACGGCTTGACGCAGGGCCATGGAGAATTCGCCCGGCAGGCTTTGCAGGGCAAAGGCCGAGACCGCGATGGTATTGCCCGCCGCCAGTTCCTGTTCCGTGTTGGTGCGGATTTGTTCCACCACCGAATGCAGATTGGACCAACTGCACTGCTGCATCAGGGAATGCGCCAAGAAAGGATAGATGACATTATAATCGGGGCGGACGCGCAAGGCCTGCATGAAGGCCATGATGGATTCGTCCCAGCGGTTGATGCTTTGCAGCAGGCTGGCCAGGTTGAAATAGCCCTCGGCCAGATCCGGATCGACCTTCAGCAATTTGCCGTAGGTGGCAATGGCTTCGTCGATATTGCCGATAGCGGCTTCCGAAATAGCCAGATTATTCAAGGCTTCGGGATAGTCGGGATTGATCTCAAGGCCGCGCTTAAAATTCTTCGTGGCTTCTTCATGCCGGTTCTGAGTTTGCAGGGTTAAACCCAGGCCATTGAATATATTGAATAAATTGGGTTGAAACTGCTGCGCATGTTCGAACGCCTGGACCGATTCCGCCAAACGGCCCATATGCCGCAAGGTATTGCCCAGATTGCAGGCTACCAGAGCCTGTTCCGGTTTCAGTTCCAGGGAACGGCGATAACTTGCTACCGCATCCTCCCGGCGGTCCAGGGAAACCAGACAATTTCCTAGATTATTGTGAGCCTCTGCAAAGCTTGGCTGCAGGCTGATCGCCTGCCTGTATTGTTCTGCCGCCTCGCTGGTGCGGCTAAGGGCCAACAGGGAATTGCCATAGCTGTTGCGGTAATCCGCCGAATTCGGCTGCCCGGCGCAGGCGCGCTCGAAGGCGGCCGCGGCTTCTTCGTGGCGGGATAGCTTGGAATATAAAGTGCCGCTGTGAAATGCGGTCAGGGCATTGTCTGGATCCAGTTCTCTGGCCCGCTCTAGTGCCTGTTCGCAATCATCATGCTGTTCCATCAACAATAACAGGTTCGCCAGGCAATTCCAGGCCTCGACAAAGTTCGGCTCCAGCGTCAGGGCTGTCTCCAGCGCCGCCCGTGCCTCGGCAAACCGATCCAGGCGCGTGAGAGCCAGGCCAAGGTCCGCGTGCGCCGGGGCCCAGTTGGGGGCCAGAACGGTGGCCTGGCGCAGGGCCTCCACGGAACCTTCCGCATCGCCAAAGGACAATAGAATATTGCCGAAATTCTTGTATGCGTCCGGGTTGTTGGGGTCGGCGCGCAAAGCGGCCTGATAACTTTCCTTGGCTTCCTCGGTTCGTCCCGCGGCAATCAGGATGCTGCCAAGGTTATTGTGGGCGTTGGGCATGGCGGGATCGATACTAATAGCCTGATGATAGCATTCGATCGCCGCCGCCGTGTCGCCTTGCTGATATAGCAGATTGCCTAGATTGGCATGCGCGGTTGCGAAAAGCGGGTTTTCCGACAGGGCGCGGCGATAGCAATCGGCGGCTTGCTCCAATTGTCCGGCCTGGGCATGGGCATTGCCCAGGTTGGAGAGAGTATCAGGATCCTCGGGCAGGACAGTCAGAACCTGTTGATAAAGGGGAATAGCTTCCATGACCCGACCCTGGGAGGCCAGCAAAGCGGCAAGATTGAATACCGCGTCCATATGCTGGGGGTCGCCGACCAGTACCTCTTGATACAGCTCTTCGGCGGCGGCGGCCTGGCCTGCCTGGTGTTGGGCCAGGGCCGCCTGATAGGTCGGGTTGGGCATGTTCATGCCTGGATTCATAGACTTACACGGTTAATATTCTTTGAAGCTCCGCGCTTCAATTCATCCCTTCACCTTATTCCGACATCTCTTGCCTAGTAATTGGCGCCGGGGGGCGGAAGTTGCTGCCTGCCCGGCAAAGCTTGCTCCCAGGGTGGCAAAATTTGCCTGCCACGGCCTTTGCCGGGCCCGGCTAAGAGTTTTTGAAAAATTTTGAAATACATGAAAACCTTAATAATAACAGTGACTTGTAAGTTTTTTCCCCAGGTTTGGCAAAACTTGGCACGACCCTTGCGTTGAGTTGGGTGGCAAAAGCCCGCCGCTGGTCGAGCGGTGTACCGAAAATCGGGGATTAGGAGAACGAACAATGGTTTTATCCATTAATACAAACCTCGGAGCGATGGTTGCCTTGCAGCACCTGAACTCCACCAACACTATGCTGGAAAACACCCAGCTGCGTATTACCACGGGCCTGAAGGTCAATGGTCCGAAGGATGATGCGTCCACTTATGCTATCGCCCAGAACATGCGCGGCGATATCAATGGCATGATGGCGGTGAAAACCGCGATCGCCGGCGGTGAATCAACGGTCAACGTGGCGCTGGAAGGCGCCGTGGCGATTAATGATCTGCTGCTGGAAATGAAAGCCAAGGTGGTGCAAGCTAACCAGGCTGGCCTTGATGCCACCTCTCGTACGGCTTTGCACAATGATTTCAATGCCTTGCGCCAGCAGATCGAAACCATCACCGGAACGGCGGAATTCAACGGCACCAACCTGATTAAGGCCAGTGCCGCGAACCTGTCGGTTTTGAGCACGGTTGACGGCTCCACCATCGCGGTGTCGTCTCAGACCATGGACCCGACGACGTTGGCCATCGAAACCACGACTTTGCTGTCGTCGGCGGGCGCGGCAACGGCGTTGACGGCCATTGACTCGGCGATCACCGCCGTGGCCGATAAGCTGGCCGCACTTGGTTCGGTATCGAAACGACTGGAGATTCAAAGCGACTTTACAGTCAAATTGATCGATATCCTGCGGGCCGGTGTTGGTAACCTGGTTGATGCGGACATGGCCGAGGAAAGCGCCAAATTGCAATCCTTGCAGATCAAGCAGCAATTGGGCGTCCAGGCACTGTCGATTGCCAATTCCAATCCTCAGGTTATCCTCAGCCTGTTCAACGGCTAAGTTGATAGCCAGGCATAGAGGGAGCGGCTGGTAAAACCGGCCGTGGATAGGAAAATGGCACTGAAATTGACACTTAAGCCAGGTGAGAAATTCATCATCAATGGCGCCGTGGTGCAGAATTCGGATCGGCGTACGACGCTGGTTATCCAGAACCGGGCGTCACTGCTTCGGGAAAAGGACATCATGTTGCCCGAAGACGCAACAACGCCCATGCGCCGGATCTATTTCACGATAATGATGCTGTATCTGGACGAAGGCTCGCTAAAGCAAAATCAGGACAATTTCCTGGAACTGATGTCGTCATTCATGAACGCGATCAGCAATGCCGAAGCGGTGGCGCAATGCGTCAATGTCATACAGCAAGTACATGCGAAACAATATTACAAGGCCTTGGTTGGTTGCCGAAAGTTGTTTCCGTTTGAAGAGGAGAGATTGAATTATGTCGCTTCATAGCTATACGGTCGCGCAAAACACGACCGAGAATCCGCGGCAGACGGAATATCGTTTATTCGCGCAGGTTACCCGCGCCTTGCTGGAAAGCCAGAAGGAAGAATCCAAGTCGCCTCTGGCCAAGGCGGTCCATTGGAACCGCCGGCTGTGGCTGGCGCTCCAGGCGGATTGCGCCATGGAAAGCAATGTATTGCCGGATGAAACGCGGGCCGGAATTATCTCGCTCGCCATCTGGGTCGATAAACACTCGCGCAAGGTATTGCGCGGTGAAGCCAAGATCGAGCCGTTGATCGACGTCAACCGCTCCATCATGGAAGGTCTGTCAGCCTAATTATTCAGGCCAGACCGCCAAAGGAATAAAGCCAGTCTCGACCCGGACGCCTCCGCGTCCGACCCCGGTGACCGCTCGGCCAACTTAGTTGGCCGGGCGGTTTCACTTTTTTGGGCTCCGCAAGCCTGCCGTCATGCGCTATATCAAGGGAAATTTGGAGAGATTCGGGCGGAACGTGTGAGACATCTTCGAAAACTGCATTGGTTATTGCTGATTGCGCTGCCGTTTTCCGCGGCCCCCGGGCCGGCGGCCGCCGGCTCTATTGATGAAGTCACCATTGTCACGGCCCAGGGGCGGCATCATTTTCAGGTCGAGCTGGCCGCGACCGAGGCGTCACGGCGCAAGGGCCTGATGCACCGCCGGCAGCTGGCCGTGGATGCCGGCATGCTGTTCATTTTTCCACGCAGCGGCCTCCAGAGTTTCTGGATGAAAAACACCCTGATCCCATTGGACATGCTGTTTCTTGCCGGCGATGGCCGTATCATGCATCTGCACCACAACGCCCAGCCCCATTCCCTGGCGCCGATCAGTTCGAATGTGGATGTAACGGCGGTATTGGAAATCAATGGCGGCCTCAGCCGCCGCCTGGAAATCAAAGTGGGAGATCAAGTATTGCACCCCAGTCTGACGAGACGGAATTGAGCATGGCGCAGGATCAAGAGGGGGAGGAAAAGACACCGCCGCCGGGTTTCGTGATGGGAACGCGAAAAAGTCCGTACACCACCCTGATCGGACCGTTCTACGAGGTCCCCGACGATGAAGAGGGGCGGCGCGGGTTCTGGGTTTCGGACGATCATATCAACAATGCCGGCATCATCCACGGCGGCATGGTCATGAGTTTTACGGACAACCTGCTGGCCAGGGCCGTTTCCAACAGTGGCGCCGGGCCGGCGGTAACCTTGCACATGACCACGGATTTCGTCGGCCCGGCCCATCTGGGCGACTGGGTCGAGGGCAAGGCCAAAATTATCCGCCGCACCCGGACCCTGGTCTTTGTCGAGGGTGAAGTTTATACCAGAAAACGCCTTATGATGACGGCCAAGGGCGTCTTTCGCCGCCTGGGACGAGACCATGAACAGCGTGCCCGGCAACACGGCGCGGAAATCGAGATCACGCCATGAGTTGAGGCTTGGTGAAAACACCGCGCTGACGCGCGGCGTTGCCGACCACATCCACTAGCTTGCCCTTTTCCACCGGCTTGACCAAATAGTCCACGACGCCGTCCTTCATGAAATCGACCGCCAAATGCACGTCGGGATAGCCGGTCAGCACGATTATTGGGATCAAGGGGTAGTTTTTGCGGAAGTAGGCGACGGCCTCGACGCCATTGACCTTGGGCATGCGGACATCGCAAATGATCACCATGACCTCCAGGACATTTTCGTTGTCGAGAACCTGGATGGCCATTTCCCCGTCCTCGGCTTCGACGATCTCATAGATCGTACCGTGCCTATCCGGTTGACGCAGACACCCGCTACATCTAGTATCTGTCCA
>CAZPWJ010000076.1:0-23835 GCA_964590195.1 uncultured Rhodospirillaceae bacterium
TGGACAGATACTAGATGTAGCGGGTGTCTGCGTCAACCGGATAGGCACGGTTGAAACTATCCGATGACTAGCCGGGGTACCCTATCGATGGAAGGCGATAACCGGGTCCGCAGGCTGTTATGGCAAAGAATCGTTAACTAATTCTGTTCCGAAAATCTTAAAATTATAGGCCTACTTCAAAACAGCGGGATTTTCTCTGAAAGGCGCCGTTCGTTGCCAACGCCATGTTGGTCAACCCGGCGCTTGTTCAGTGATACGGATCCATCGTCAGGCGTAGTGGGCGATGGTTCGAGGGCAACACGGATCAGGAACCGCGATGAATAAACGTTTTATGGCCTTTATGTTGGCGCTGTTGGCGAGCCCGGTGACGCTCGTGGGCTTTCCGGCGAGCACGGACGCGGGAAACAGTGTTTTCAGCCAAACCGCATCACGCAATAGCGAGATCAGTATCCTGGCGCCGGCCAGGCCTGTTTCCCCGGTGAACAGGGAAATCGGCGGCGTTGCCAGGACCCAGGCCAGTGTCGAGGGCGCCTTGGGCGACAGGCGCCGGGACCTGCAGCGCGACCTGCCGGTATTTCAAAACGAGGAAGTCACGACCGGTGTCAATGCCAGGGCCGTGTTGCGATTTACCGACGGCAGCATTTTGAGCATCGGGGCTGATGCCGAAGTGGTGTTGGACGAATATGTCTATGGCAATAAGGGCGGTGTCATCTCTTTGTTGAAAGGCGCGATGCGCTTTACCTCTGGCAAGATGGGCCGCCCGGGTTTGAAAATTCAGACGCCGGTCGCCGCCATCGGCATCCGCGGCACGGATTTCTGGGCCGGTGAAGTTGATGGCGGTTTCGGTGTCTTGCTGATGCACGGCATCGTCGATGTTTCGAACGAAGCCGGGACGGTGACCCTCACCAAGCGTTCCCAGGGTACCGTGATCGCCGCCGCGGATGAGGCCCCAGGCGAGCCGACGATCTGGGAAGATGGCCGGCAGGAAAAGGCGCTGGCCGGCGTTACCGTCAGGAATGGCCCGCTTTGCGCCATGCTGCAAAGGGTCGCCAGGGACCTGTTCCGTTCCTGCATTTGATACTCATGAACATGTCCTAGGCTTGAGCCTGCGGCTGAGAGCGGGCAAGATGTATCCCCTAAATTAGGGGAGACGTTATAATGGGCTATCAATCACTGGATGTGGAGCCGTTGGCCGGCGCCATGGGCGCGGTTATTCACGGCGTGGATCTGACGGCGGATCTAAGCAATCAAACCTTTGATGAAATTCATCGGGCATTCCTGGAATACAAGGCCATCTTTTTCCATGGCCAGGATCTTGATCCGCATCAGCAAATCGCCTTTGGCCGGCGTTTTGGGCCAATGAGTATTTATCCTTTCATGGAAGGCCTACCCGAAGCGCCCGAGGCCTTTGAAATTCTGAAAACAAAAACCGATGTGCGGAATTTCGGCGGCGGCTGGCATTCGGATATGTCGTTCACCACCAAACCGCCCCTGGGCACCATGCTGTATGCCCTGGAAATGCCCGATGCGGGCGGCGACACCATGTTCGCCAATACCGCCCTGGCCTATGATGCCCTTTCCGACGGCATGAAGGATATGCTGGACGGCCTCGTCGGCATCTACTCCGCTGCCCTGAAGCGCAGCGGCGGACGCGCCAATTCGTTCAAGACGGCAACGGCGATGGCGCCGAAGAATATGGATCAGGTGGAGATGGAGGCGGAACATCCCATCGTGCGCACCCATCCCGAAACCGGGCGTAAGGCGCTGTTCTTGGGCAAGGGGCATACAGTCCGTTTCAAGGACATGACGGAAGAGGAAAGCCTGCCCTTGATCAATTTCCTGGTGGACCATTGCGTGCGCCCGGAATTTACCTGCCGCTTCTCCTGGGGGGTCGGCTCGCTTGCCTTGTGGGACAACCGCTGTACTCTGCATTTCGCCGTTGATGACTATCCCGGCCAGCGCCGGCGCATGCGGCGGCTGACCATCGAAGGCGACACCCCGGTTTAATCTTTTTTCGAGGAAGACTTAGAGACCATGAACGATCTGCAAAACGCACGGATTCTGATTATTGGCGCCGGCGCGGTCGGCGGCTACGTTGGGGCGCATTTCGCCCGTGCCGGCCATGACGTCATCATGGCCGATCCCTGGCCGGCCCATGTGGAGCATATGCAGGCCCATGGTCTGCGCATCGAAGGCATGACCGAGCCGGAGCGTTTTTCGACGCCGATCCGCGCCATGCATTTCACCGATCTGCAAAGCCTGGCCAAGGAAAAGCCGGCGGATATCGCTTTTGTCTGCGTCAAATCCTATGACACGCCCTGGGCGGCGGCGCTGGCGAAAAACTACCTCGCCCCCGATGGTTTCGTGGTCTCCCTGCAAAACGGCATTAACGAGGATGCTATTGCAGCTGTTGTCGGCTGGAGCAAGGTTATCGGCTGCATCGCCTCGAAAATCGTGGTGGAACTGGTGGAGCCGGGCTTTATCCGCCGCTCCGTCTCCAAGGGCGGGGCGGGGTATACGGTCTTTCGCGTGGGCGAACCCCATGGCCGGCCAACCGCGCGGGTACAATACATCCACGATATGCTGGCCGATATCGACAGCGTCAAGATCACCACAAATCTGTGGGGCGAACGCTGGTCCAAGCTGGTACAGAATTCCATGGGCAATGGCCTCTCGGCGGCCTCGGGCATGTCGAACAAGCAGTTCACGCAGAATGAAACCACCCGGCGCCTGTCAATCCGCCTGGCCGGCGAGGCGGTACGGGCGGGACAGCTACAGGGCCTGGCCTTGGAAAAAATCAGCGGCGTGGAGCCCGAAATTTGGGTCGCGGCTGCCCAGGAATTGACCACTGGCGCCAATGACACCCCGGTGCTTGATGAATTGGAGGCCAAGATGCTGGCCGGGGCGGAGAATATGAGCGATACCGCCCGCCCGTCCATGGGTCAGGATATGATCAAGGGCCGGCGCACGGAGATCGAATTTCTCAATGGCCTGGTGGTGCAGCGGGCGGCGGAATTGGGCATGGAAGCACCCGCCAACGCCGGCTTGATCGCCGCCGTGCAATCAGTCGAGCGCGGCGCGCAACCAGCGGCGTTGGAGAGTGTCCAGGATATTTAGTAGCTAGTTCGGCCTAGCCATAGAGTTCGTTTAGGCGGCGCATGCCTTTGAGCCAGCGGTCGTAATCGCCGGTCTTGCGCCGCATGTATTCCAGCACCTGCGGGTGAGGCAGGCAGAGAAAATTTTCTTCGGCCAGGGTGTGGATGACTGCATCTGCCAGTTCCTCCGGCTCCATCATGCCGTCAACGCCGGCGACGCCGCCGTTTTCCATGCCTGCCGTCATGGCCGTGCGGACGGCTTGTGGACAGAGTATGGAAACCTTTATGCCCTGATTGCCATAGTTAATCGAAAGCCATTCGGCGAAACCAACGGCGGCATGTTTAGTCGTGGAATAGGTTGGGGAATTAACCTGGCTCAATAGGCCGGCGGCGGAGACTGTATTCAGAATATAGCCGCCTCCCCGTTCGATCATGCCTGGGACAACGGCCCTGGCTGCGTAGACATGGGACATCAAGTTGACGTCCCAGATCCTCTGCCATTCCTCGTTGCTGGTTTCCAGACCGCCTTGCACCGAGATCCCGGCGTTGGCACAGAACAGGTCAATGGGCCCCACCTGGCTTTCCGCGGCTGCCACCAGATTTTTCACATCGTCTTCAACGCCGACATTGGCGGTAATGGCCAAGCCGCCGATTTCTTTGGCGACGGCCTCGACTCCATCCTTGTTCAGGTCAGAAACGACAACGTTGGCTGCGCCCTCTGCTGTAAAGCGCCGGGCCAGTTCCCGTCCAATGCCGCTGGCGCCGCCTGTGATGACGATTGTCTTATCCTTAACTTGCATCTCGATACTCCTGTGCTGGTTTAGACGCAGAATAGCGGTATCATGAGGCAACGTGGAGGGGAATTTTGATGACCGACAACGAAGTAGAGAGCCATTACAGCCCGGGCGATATGTTCCAGGCCATCACGGCCGCATTGCAGGCGGCGGGTTTGGATCCGGCCAGTCTGAAACCGGAGGATCTTGACCCCCTGGAACATTTCCATGGCCGTGGCTTGGCGGCCACGGCCGATTTGGCGGCCAGCATTTCACCGGCGCCGGGACACGAAATCCTCGATATTGGCTGTGGCATCGGCGGACCCGCCCGCTATTTCGCGCGCAGCTTTGGCTGCCGCATGGTCGGCATCGATCTTACGGCGGAGTTTTGCGACGTGGCGCGGCGTTTGAACGCGGCCGTGGGCCTGGCGGACAAAATCAGTATCGAGCAGGCCAGTGCAACGGATTTGCCATTCGATGACGACCGCTTCGACGCCGCCTATTCCCAGAATGTCTCCATGAATATCGCCGACAAGGGCGCGCTGTTTGGCGAGGCCTATCGCGTGCTGCGTCCGGGGGCCGCCTTTGCCCTGTCGGAATTGGCATTGGGCGATGGCGGCGAAGTCATCTATCCAGCGCCCTGGTCTTCCGATGGCGTGCATTCGTATCTGTTGACCGAGCAACAGACCGTCGATGCCTTGCGCCAGGCCGGCTTCGAAATTGTTTCAGTGCAGGATAATAGCGAAGCCGTGCGTCAGTTTTTCGAGGCGCAGAAGGAAGCGGTACGCCGGGACGGCCCACCTAAATTGGGCAATTTTATCCTCATGGGCAATAACGCCAAGGAGAAGGCCCGTAACGCCGCCCGCAATCAAATGGAGGGACGCACCCGGCCCATCGAAATTCTTTGCCGGCGTAACTAGCAGGGATTGGAAAGCATTTTTTGAATGCGACTCTCGCGCGGTAGATGCGTCGCATTTCGCATGTTACTGAGCCGTCGGTAATATGGTTACAATGTGATTAAGCATGAATGCGGCGGATCGAACACGATTCAAAATCAAGCGGGACCCGGATTTAAAAAATCTACAATCTCCGATTTTGCGTGAAATATTTGAGTTTTGGGAAAATTTGCGAGGCGATGGCGGGCTGCCGTCCCGTGCTGATTTTTCCCCATTGGACCTGACCGCAAGGCTGCTGCCCTTTATTGCGATGGCCGATGTCCTGCGCGAAGGCGAACAGCTGCGCTTTCGCTGGCGCCTTGTTGGCACCCATATCACCGAAAAGACAGACCGGGATGTTACGGGCCGCTATTTCGAGGATATATATGGCGGCGACAATCATGATGACCTCGTCGCGGCGTATGTCTGGATGGCGAAAAACGGGGAACCCCTGCGCTGGTTCGGAAATTCCGAGTTCGTGGAGAAGGATTGGCTGACATTTGAATGTGTCGGCATGCCCTTGGCCAGCGACGGCAAGACCGTGGATAAGCTGCTTGCGGGCATGTTTTTTGCCCAATAGGCGTTTTAGCGTCCGGTTGTGAATATTTGTCCGGCAGCCGTTCCCAGCGGGAAAGATTTTCTTAATCTATAACGTGCACCCTCTGGTGGTTTTGAGGGTTAGGCCAATACGGCCTTGTTGGAGGATGTTTGCGTGAGCGGAGCTATTGGGCATGCGGCCTGGGGTGAGTCCCCGGCTCATGGCGAGACGGCGGTATTGGAGGCGATTGCCTCCGGCCAGCCCCTGTCTGATATCCTCGCGCTTTTGCTGCGGACAACGGAGCAGCAATGCGCCGGCATGATCGGCAGCATCCTGACCTTGGAAGATGGAAAGTTACTGGCCGGAGTGCCGAACCGCCTGCCGGATTTTTACAATGAGGCGATTGACCGACTTGAGATCGGCGAGGGGGTCGGCTCATGCGGTACGGCGGCCGCCCGTGGCGAATTGGTTGTCGTGGAAAATATTTCCAAGCATCCGTTCTGGCGGCCGTTTCTGCCGTTGACGACCAGGGCCGGGTTGGAGGCCTGTTGGTCGTTGCCGATCAAGGATGCCGCGGGGCAGGTGCTGGGGACGTTCGCACTGTATTACGATGAGGCCCGCGCGCCCACGGATATGGAACTCGCGGTGGCCCGGCGGGCGGCTCATTTGGCGGCCATCGCCATGGTCAAACACCGCACGGAAGCCGATCTGATCAATTCGAAGGAAGAGGCGGAGGCGGCCAATCATGCCAAATCGGTGTTCTTGGCCCAGATGAGTCACGAACTTCGGACGCCCTTGAACGCGATTATCGGTTTCTCCGATATGATGCGGCAGCAAGTGCTGGGTCCGCTGCCGGACCGTTATCGTGAATACGCCGTTCATGTAAGCGATAGTGGCCAACACCTGCTGCGCATCATCGGCGATGTCCTTGATCTGGCCAAGGTCGAGGCGGGCGAGATCAAGCTGCATGAAGCACCCGTGGATCTGGGAAACCTAATTAGTGATACCGCCGCCCTGGTTCGCCCGCCGGGCCAGGATGTCAAGGTTCACTTGGCGGTGCGCGTTGACCCGGACCTGCCGCGCCTAATGGGCGATGAATTGCGTATCAAGCAGATCCTGCTGAACCTGTTGTCGAATGCCCTGAAGTTTACCGAAGATGGCTTGGTCATCGCACGCGCCGATCTGGTGGACGGCCGGATTTGCCTGTCGGTTGAAGACAGCGGCAGGGGAATGAACGAAGCGGATATCGAAGTGGCACTTCTGCCCTTTGGACAGGTTGAGAGTGAGACGTTGACCAACCCGTCGCAAGGCACCGGCCTGGGTCTGCCTTTGACCCGCTCCTTGGCCGAACTGCACCAGGCCGCATTGATGATCGACAGCAATAAGGGATCGGGGACGCGGGTCCTCATCACCTTCCCGCGGGAGCGGACAATGGCGCCCGCCAATCATTCCCTGGCTCAGGCATAAGATTCGGACAGCCGTTCCGATCCGTCTATTGGCTGGCGGGGTTGGGCTGCCATCGAAATCGTCTTTCGTTGCCAGTTTCCGGAATAGCTCCGCCGCCGCGGCTTGACGGCACTATCATGGGCCTCGGCGCGAGGCCGCATGACGCCGTATGAGATGACGGATGCGGCGGATAACCATCAAGACAGGCCACGATTTGCAAGTTATTCTTACGCCCTGGTAAGCATGGCGATGAAGATCAAATTGTTGGAAGTCTTTGCGTAATGAGCACTAAATTTGGCCGCTTGGCGGAATATCCCCGCGTCTCGCTCTCGGTACAGCCGACGGTGATACAGTCCGCGCCGAGGCTGTCGGCGGAACTTGGCCTGAGCCTGTCCGTGAAGCGGGATGATATGACCGGTCTGGCCTTCGGCGGCAACAAGACCCGGCAGTTGGAATTTTACTTTGGCGCGGCCCAGGAACAGGGCGCCGATACCATTGTCATTACCGGCGCGGTGCAATCGAACTACGTTCGCGTGGCCGCCGCCGCCGCCGCCCGTCTGGGCATGGATATCCATGTCCAGTCGGAAGAACGGGTGCCGGACGTGGATGCCACCTATCGTCAGTCCGGCAATGTTCTGCTGGGTGATTTGCTCGGCGTTCACCGTCATGCCTATCCCTCCGGCGAGGATGAGGAGGGCGCGGACAGGGCGGTGCAGGCCATTGCCGAGAGTCTGCGGGCCGAGGGCCGAAAGCCTTATATCATCCCCCTGGCGCCCGGCAATCCGCCGCTCGGTGCGCTGGGCTATGTTCTGGCGGCGGGCGAGATCATGGCGCAGGTGCAGGCCGGCGGCGCCAGTATTGATGCCATAGTCATAGGCTCGGGCAGTGGTTTCAGCCATGCCGGCTTGCTGTTCGGCCTGCGGGCCTTGGGCCAGGGCATCGCGGTGCATGGCATCTGCGTGCGCCGGAATGCGCAGGCACAGGCGGTGCGGATTGGCCTGCAATGCGCCGAACTGGCCAGCATGCTGGGTTTGCAGGCGATGGTATCGGAACAGGATATAAATCTGTTCGATGGTGTGTTGGCGCCCGGCTACGGCCAATTGAACCCGGCGACGGCGGACGCCATCGTTCTGGCCGCGCGCTGCGAAGGCCTGTTCCTGGACCCGGTCTATACCGGCAAGGCAATGGCCGGGCTGATGGCCCTGGCCGCGAACAGAACCCTGCCCGAAGGCGGCAACGTACTGTTCGTACACACCGGCGGTACCCCGGCCATTTTCGCCTATGGTCCGCAGCTGCAGCACTGGGTGGAACCCTGAGAATAACCGGATGAGGTTGAACAGGATACTGAAGGCACCCATTTATTAGTTAGCTACAAGATATTTTGCGTCTTTTTTCTCCGACTTACGTCTATTGCACTGAATAGAGTACGGGAGGATGGCATGAGCGAGATAACGTCACGATCAGGTTGTCCCATGAGCGCGATGTGTAGGGGAATGGCCGCTAAACCTCATTCAGGTTTGTCTGGACTGGCGATGATGCTTCCCGGTTTGGTCCTCATCTGTTTTGGCATACTGGTCTTGATCTATCCGCAGGTTCTGGCGTGGTTAATTGGTGCCGTGCTGATCGCAATGGGTCTTGGCGCGCTGTTCATGGTCAAGGCCATGCGGAATTTCGCGGCTCGGATGGATAGCGGGATGGTTAAATGAGCTTGACGGATATGAAGTCCGAAGGCGCCGCCGACGACGGCCCGGTCGGTGTGCTGTGGCGAGATTATCGGGAAAGACTGCTGGCGTTCGTGCGGGGCCGTGTCGAATCCGCCGATACAGCCGAGGATATCCTGCAAGAAGCCTTTATCAAAATTCACAGGAACCTGCATACCCTGCAGGCCACGGAGCGGCTGGAAAGCTGGATTTATCAAATTGTCCGCAATGCCGTGATCGACCATTATCGGGCGCGCAAGGTGTTTGATGAATTGCCGCATAGCCTGGCGGCGCCTCAGTGGGAGGAAGAAGAGCAAGCGCGGCACGAGATCGCGGCCTGCCTCCTCCCCATGATAGAAGCTCTTCCGCCAGCCTATGGCGAGGCTCTCAAACTGTCGGAAATTGATGGCTTGAAACAAAGGCTGGTGGCGGAAAAACTGGGCCTATCCCTGTCAGGGGCTAAATCTCGCGTGCAAAGGGGCCGTGTCATGGTCGGCGAGATGTTGTCGGATTGCTGCCGGTTCGAGCGTGACCATCGTGGCACCATGGTTGGCTACGAGCCCAGGAATTTTGACTGTTCGGCCTGCAGCTAAAAAATTTGCGTCCTTTTTGGGCTATCCGCGTCTACGGGAATAACAGCGGCAGTGATTGCCAGCCTGATTTTCGAAGGAGTTGGAAAATGCCTACAGCGCAACACGAAGAAATCAAACGCAAGGTGCGTGAAACCTATGGCCAGATAGCAGCGGCGGAGACCCCTGGCTGTGGCTGTAGTTGCTCTGCCTCGCGCAGTTACAGCCAAGCCGAGCTGGAGAGTATTCCCAAGGGCGCCGATCTGGGCCTGGGCAGCGGCAATCCCAACGCCATCGCCCAGATTAAACCGGGCGAAACGGTTATGGATCTGGGTAGTGGCGGCGGTATCGACTGTTTCCTGGCCGCCAAGGCCAGTGGTGGGACAGGCCATATTATTGGCGTCGATATGACGCCGGAAATGGTCAGCCGGGCCCGTGGCAACGCGGTGGAGGGAGGCTATGACAACGTCGAATTTCGCCTTGGAGAAATCGAGAGCCTGCCTGTTGCCGATGCCAGCGTCGATGTCATCATGTCGAACTGCGTGGTCAATCTTTCGACTGATAAGGCCGCCGTCTACCGGGAGGCTTTCCGGGCTCTGAAACCCGGCGGGCGGCTGGCTATATCCGATGTGGTGACAACCGCGGACCTGCCCGGCGAAGCGCGCGGCGATCTGGAACGCCATGCGGCCTGTATCTCGGGCGCGGCCTCGATCAATGAGCTGCGGGTTATCCTTGGCCGTGCCGGTTTCGCGGATATTCAAATTCGGCCCAAGGACGATGGCCGTGAGCGTCCGGATACTTGGGTGCCCGGCGGCGATATCGGCCAATATACGGTTTCAGCCATTATCGAAGCGGTTAAGCCGTTGGCTTAAAGCTGCATCAATGCCGGGGTGAAATGATAAGGAGCGTCATGATGACGATGCGATTGAAGGAGCGGGAACTGGCCGCTGTGGCGGCCTCGGTCGCCGCTGGGTGCAAGCCGTGTACGGACTACCACGTTAGGGCCGCCGGCGAGGCCAAGGCGTTGGAGCATGAAATCCGCCAGGCCATTGACGCCGCATTGGACGTCAGTGAGAACGCGCGGGCGATCATGCGGGCTCATGCTCTGGCTCACTTTGGCGGCGGTATAGATGCCACGACGGATAAGGGCGATGAGGTGACGCGGATCGGTGAATTGATGGCTATCGCGGCTGCTGTTGCCGCTAACTGCACCACGAGTTTGGCGCACCATTTGGCTGCCGCCAGGACACTTGGCGTTGCCGAGAGCGAAATTGCCGAAGTGGCTAAACTGGCGGCTTTCGTCAGGGGCAAGGCGGCCTCGCACGTCGATAAAATGGTCGCCGCCGGGGAAGCCGTGAGGGATGACGCCGCATAAAAAGGTACTCAGGACTTGAGAGACACGGGGTCGGGTTAATTCAACCCGGCCCCTTTTTCTATGTCGGCTGGACATACTACCGCCTCCTGGCAAGGTAGAGTAAAGTGGCAAACCGTTAGCCGAAATTTTATGTATCGCGTTCTTGGAGGATGAGTAACCTTATGCCGACCGCACCAATGGCGGGGATCCGTGTAATTGATTTTACCACCGTGATCGCCGGCCCATATTGTACCCGCTTGCTTTCCGATTGTGGCGCCGAGGTCATCAAGATCGAGTCCGAAGTCGGCGATCTCATTCGTGCCGTGCCGCCCATCAGCGATGGCGCCAGCTCTTATTTCGCGCATCTTAATTGCGGCAAAAAGAGCGCTGTGTTGGATCTGCGCAGCGAGGACGGCCTGTCCGCGGCCAGGAAACTGATCGCCAGCGCCGATGTGGTTGTGGAGAATTTTCGCCCCGGCGTGATGAAGCGCCTGGGCCTTGATTATGCGACGCTGGCCGCGGATCATCCCGACTTGATCTATTGCGCCATTTCAGGCTTTGGCCAGACCGGCCCGCGCGCCATGGAGCCCGCCTACGCGCCCATGATCCATGCCGGCAGCGGCCTGGACATGGCGCAGTTGCAGTATCAGGATGAATTGACCCGGCCGGAGAAATGCGGCGTCTACACGGCGGACGTAATGTCCGCGATCTTTGCCTTCGGCGCCATTCAGACCGCTCTTCTGGGTAAGGAGCGCAATGGCGTTGGCCAGTTTGTTGATGTGGCCTTGATGGACTCGGTCATTAGCCTGCTGGTCTACGAATGTCAGCTGGCGCAATTTCCCGATGCGCCGGCGCGGATCCTGTATCCGCCGACCGCCGCCCTGGACGGCTTCGTCATCATTACGCCCATTGGTCAGAGAATATTCGAGGACATGGCGGACGCCATGGGCCATCCGGAATGGAAGACCGATCCCCGTTTCTCCACCGCGCCCGCCCGGCGGGAGAATTGGGACGATGTGGTCAATGGCATGGAAAGCTGGACCTCGACCCGGACCGCGCGCGACTGCGAAGATCAGTTGATCGCCGCCGGCGTACCCTGTTCCCGATATCGAACCGTGAGTGAGGCCATGACCGACGAGCAAAGCGTGGCCCGTGGCGTCATGGCAAAGGTGGAAGATGCCGACGGCGGTTTCCTGGTGCCCAACCCGCCCTTCAAATTTGGCGACGGAACGGTCGGCGTGGTCCCGACCGCGCCGGGCCTTGGCGAGCATACGGAGGAATTGCTAGCCAATTTGAAGTGACGGCGAATACTGGTTTCCGAGCCGCTAACTGTGCGGCTTGAAGCTATGGCTTGTCTTCAAACAGGCTTAGCTTCAAGGGCAGGATTTCGCCCATCCAGATTGGCCAGTCGCGGTGATCTTCAAGGTCGGCGCCGGTGTTGGGATGCAGGAACACCGTCAGGCCGCGGCGGTTCAGCATCAACCACGGAACCAGCGTGGCGAAGGCATCGGCACGGAACTTGACCTGATAGCTCCACCTTGGGTGGGGCCCGACCAGTTTTTCGTGCCAGCGGCCCATTTCGATATTGAAATTCGCCTCGATCTCTTCGCGCAGGGCGCGCGCGGGCTCCCGGCTATCCGCATCGAAATAAACATGTGCGTGATAGTCCTGAATAGCACTAGGCGCTGGGGGAGCCGGAGGCCTGACCGTCGCTGGCATGGCCTGAGCCTGCCTTAGGCAGCTTCTGTTTCGATGCCCTTGGCCTTGAAGGTCTCCTGCAACTCGCCGGCCTCGAACATTTCGCGGACGATGTCACAGCCGCCGACGAACTCGCCCTTGATGTAGAGCTGCGGAATGGTCGGCCAGTTGGAGAATTCCTTGATGCCGTTGCGCACCGCATCATCGGCCAGGACGTCGATGCCCTTGAACTTGACGCCCACGTGGCTCAACACCTGCACCACCATGGAGGAAAAGCCGCATTGCGGAAACACCGGCGTTCCCTTCATGAACAGCACCACGTCGTTGGCATCGATTTCGCCCTGAATGGTGTCGAAAACTGGATTGTCGCTCATAATATCATTCCTTCGTGTTCGGGCGGCTCCCCACGGCCACCACGTGAAATTCGCCTAACTGTTGCCTTTAGCTATCCCCGCCTAACCGTCAGCACCGGGCACCGCCGTTTGCAGGGCCAGGGCATGCAATTGCCCGCCCATGCGCCCTTGCAAGGCCTGGTAGACCATCTGGTGCTGCTGCACGCGGGATTTACCCTCGAACTGGGCCGAGATGACCATGGCCGCATAGTGATCGCCATCGCCGCGCAAGTCTTCGATCGTGACTTGCGCATCGGTAATGCTTTCCTTGATCAATTGTTCGATCTCGGCGGCATCCATGGCCATGTGCGTATCTCCAGCTTTCGGTCGTGACTGTTCAGTCGTCCGTATTTAGTCGTCGATGTTCAGTCGTTACTCATATAGTCGGGCAGCCACGCCTCGTGCGAACGGCGCAGCTCCGATAACGATATAGGCGCGCCGGCGTTCAGGGTCAACGCCTCACCGCCCGTGCGCCCCAATTCTTGCGCCGGCACCTGGGCCTGTTTGGCCTGTTGCAGTATCCCGGCGGCATCCGCTTCCGGCACGGCGATAAGGTAGCGGCCCTGATCCTCGCCAAACCAAAAGCCCGCATCATCCTGGCCGTTCAGCGCCAAACCAATATCGCCCGCCATGGCCATTTCCGCCGCCGCAACCAGCAATCCGCCGTCCGAGAGGTCGTGACAGGTATCAACCCGGCCCGCCGTGATCAGATCGCGGACAAAATTTCCATTGCGCTGTTCCGCCGCCAGATCAACGGGCGGCGGTGGGCCGTCGTGACGGTCCAGCAAGTGCCGCAGATAGATCGATTGCCCCATATGGCCGGCGCTTTCGCCAATCAGAATGAGGACGTCATCCTGCCGGCGCAGGGCGAGGTCGGCGTGGCGTTCGAGGTCATCCAGAACGCCAATGCCGCCAATCGCCGGTGTGGGCAGAATGGCCTGGCCATGGGTTTCGTTGTAGAGCGAGACGTTGCCCGATACGACCGGGAATTCCAATGTCCGGCAGGCTTCTCCCATGCCCTGGATGCAGCCCACGAACTCGCCCATGATCTCGGGCCGTTCGGGATTGCCGAAATTCAAACAGTCGGTGATCGCCAGGGGGCGCGCGCCCACCGCCGTGATATTGCGCCAGACTTCCGCCACCGCCTGGGCGCCGCCCTGGTGCGGCTCGGCCCGGCAATAGCGCGGCGTGCAGTCGGTGGCGATGGCCAGGCCGCGGCCCGAGCCATGAATGCGCACGATGGCCGCGTCACCGCCCGGCTTGCGTACCGTATCGGCCATGACCGTGTGGTCGTATTGTTCCCAAACCCAGCGCCGGGATGACAGGTCGGGCCCGGCGAGCAGGCTTTGCAAGGCCTCCATATGGCCTATTGGGGCCGTTACGGGTGCGGTTGGTTCGGGCGCTGACGGCTTGACCCAGGGGCGTTCGTATTCCGGGCTCTCTTCCACCAGGGGGCGGACGGGAATATCGAAAACCACTTCGCCATCCACCCGGCCCGTAAAGCGGCCAGTGTCGCTGACGTGGCCGACCACGGCGAAATCGAGCTGCCATTTGTCGAAAATAGCCTGCGCCTGGGCTTCCGTGCCGGGGCGCAGCACGATCAACATGCGCTCCTGACTTTCCGACAGCATGACTTCGTAGGGCGTCATGCCTTCTTCGCGCTGGGGCACCTTGTCGATGTCCAGATCAAAGCCGACGCCGCCCTTGTCGGCCATTTCCACCGAACTGCAGGTCAATCCGGCGGCACCCATGTCCTGGATCGCCACTATTGCGTCCGTCGCCATCAGCTCCAGGCAGGCTTCGATCAACAGCTTTTCCGTGAACGGATCGCCGACCTGCACCGTGGGGCGTTTTTCCTCGGTGGCATCGTCGAATTCAGCCGAGGCCATGGTGGCGCCGTGAATGCCGTCGCGCCCGGTCTTGGAGCCCACATAGACGACAGGATTGCCGATCCCGGCGGCGGCGGAATAGAAAATCCGATCCGCATCCGCCAGGCCAACCGTCATGGCGTTGACCAGGATGTTGCCGTTGTAGGCTGGATCAAAATTGACCTCGCCGCCCACCGTGGGCACGCCGACACAGTTGCCATAGCCGCCCACGCCGGCAACCACGCCGGACACCAGATGCCGGGTCTTGCCATCCTCCGGCGCGCCAAACCGTAGCGCGTTCATATTGGCGATGGGCCGTGCGCCCATGGTGAAAACATCGCGCAGAATACCGCCCACGCCTGTCGCCGCACCTTGGTAGGGCTCGATAAAGGAAGGGTGGTTATGGCTTTCCATCTTGAAGATGGCCGCCTTGCCCTCGCCGATATCAACCACACCGGCATTCTCGCCGGGGCCGCAGATCACCCAAGGCGCCTCCGTCGGCAGGGTCTTGAGCCAGAATTTCGAGGATTTGTAGGAGCAGTGCTCGGACCACATGACCGAGAAGATGCCCAGTTCGGTCAGGTTCGGCTCCCGCCCCAGAACGTTCAGGATGGTCTGGTATTCATCCTCGGTAAGGCCATGTTCGGCGACCTGTTCGGGCGTGATATTCGGTTCGTTACGCAAGGTGCATACCCTAGGAAAGAGCGGAGACGAGGCTGTTCATCATGCCTTGGCCGTCGGTGCCGCCATGGCTGGCGTCGGCGGCCCGTTCGGGATGGGGCATCAGGCCCAATACTGTTTTGCGCCTGTTGAAGACACCGGCGATATCGTCGATCGAGCCGTTCGGATTGCTCTTGCGGCCTTCCTCGCCATCACAATAGCGAAAGGCGATCTGATCGCCCGCCTGCATCTCGGCCAATGTATTCGCCTCGACAAAATACTGTCCGTCATGATGGGCCACGGGGATGCGCAGGGTCTGGCCGGCTTGATAGTTGTTGGTGAAAACGGTCTGGCTGTTTTCCACCCTGATCTGGACATCCCGACAGACGAATTTCAGGCCGGCGTTGGGCAACAGCGCGCCGGGCAGCAGACCGGCCTCGGTCAAAACCTGGAAGCCGTTGCAGATGCCGAGGACCGCGACGCCCTGTTCGGCCCGGGCCACGACTTCGCGCATCACCGGCGAACGGGCGGACATCGCACCGCTGCGCAGATAGTCGCCATAGGAAAAACCACCCGGCAGCACGATCAGGTCGGTCTTGGCCATCTCGCTGTCACCGTGCCAGACCATCTCGACCGGTCCACCGATGGCATTGGCTAACGCCACCTGGACATCGCGGTCACAATTTGAGCCGGGAAAAACGATCACCGATGCTTTCATCGCGGACTAATCTTCTTCCAGTTCGATGGCGTAGTTTTCGATCACCGTGTTGGCGAGCAGCTTCTCGCACATGGCCTCGACCGATTTTCGTGCCGTATCGGCGTCACTCTCGGCCAGATCAAGCTCGATCAGCTTGCCCTGACGCACATCGCCGACGCCATCAAAGCCCAGATTGGCCAGGGTCAGGCTGATCGCCTTGCCCTGGGGATCCAGGACGCCGTTCTTGTAGGAAACATGTACGCGTGCCTTCATTGCATCACCGTCATTGCATCACCGCCGGACCCTTCAGGTCGTTGGGGCCGCCTTCGGGCAGAATGCCAAGGCGCCGGGCCACTTCTTGATAGGCTTCCGCCACGCCGCCCATATCGCGGCGAAAACGGTCCTTATCCAGTTTCTCGTTGGAACTGATGTCCCACAGGCGGCAGCTGTCGGGACTGATTTCGTCGGCCAGCACCGTGCGCACATCTTCCTCGTTATAGAGGCGGCCAAATTCGATCTTGAAATCCACCAGGCGGATGCCGACACCGGCAAACAGGCCATACAGGATATCGTTGATACGCAAGGCCAAGGCCATCATGTCGTCGATCTCCGGCGGCGTGGCCCAGCCAAAGGCGGTGACATGTTCTTCCGAGACCAGGGGATCGTTCAGATCGTCGGATTTATAACAGAACTCAACGATGGAGCGGGGCAGGGGCGTGCCCTCGGGAATGCCAAGGCGTTTCGACATGGAGCCGGCGGCGATATTGCGGACAATCACTTCCACCGGAATGATCTCCACCTCCCGGATCAATTGCTCGCGCATATTCAGGCGGCGGACAAAGTGCGTGGGGATGCCGATCTCCGCCAGGCGCAGCATGATATGTTCTGAAATGCGGTTGTTCAGAACACCCTTGCCGGTCACCGTGCCCTTTTTCTCGTTATTGAAGGCAGTGGCGTCATCCTTGAAATATTGCACCAAAGTGCCTGGCTCCGGCCCTTCGTAAAGGACTTTCGCCTTGCCTTCGTAGACTTTTCTACGCCTGGCCATGGTAACCTCAAAATTGTGGGGCGGTGCATTTCCTGGGCACGAAATAGGCCCTGCACCGAAGGATTCGACGTATAGCCGAAAAGCCGCCGCAAAACAATGTCATCATGGCGCAAATGCAAGATCGCGAGCCGATATTCCCGACCCTTGACCTTCCATCTGGGGGAAGTCCTATATGGCAATCATGGAACGGTGCGTTGATGGGGAGAGAGCAAATGAATTCGCGTAAATTCACTTTAGCGGTATTGGTTGGTTCGCTCATTTTCACTGTTGCCGGGCATGGCGCCATTGCCGCCGGCTCGCACGCGGGTGGTCACGCGGCGGAGAAAGGTCATGGCCATGGTCATGCAATGGTGACTGGGGCGATTGGCCAACCCGGTGATCCGGCCAAGGTCGACCGCAGCATCGCGATCACCATGGGCGATAATTTTTTTGCGCCGAGTGAAATTAAACTCAAGGCCGGCGAGACGATTCGCTTCGTGGTCAGCAACAAGGGCGAGTTTCTGCACGAGTTCAACATCGGCACGGCGGCCATGCATGCGGCGCACCAAAAGGAAATGGCCGAGATGATGGAACACGGCATGATCACCGCCACCGGCATTGACCACAAGATGATGAAAATGGGCGCCGGCGGCGGCAAGATGATGATGCGGCACGATGACCCCAACAGCGTTCTGCTGGAGCCGGGCAAACAGGCCGAAGTGATCTGGCATTTCAGCAAGGAGGCCAAACTCGAATTCGCCTGCAATGTGCCGGGGCATTATGAATCAGGGATGACGGGGCCTATTCATCTACGGCACAGCCATTGATAAAATCCGCCGGCGGCTAAATCACCCCATCATCGCGCAGTTTGGCCAAGGCGGCCTCGTCCATGTCCAACCAACTGCCAAGAACGTCCTCGGCGTTTGCACCCAACAATGGCGCCGCCGTTAATTCGGGCGCGGCGCCGTTATGGCGCACCGGCCAAGCGGGCATCTTGAAATTACCGTTGGTCGGATGGGCCATGGTCTGCATGATGCCCCGGTCCGCGAAGCTTTGATCGTTCTGTAATTCATCCGTATCCAGAACCGCGCCGGCGGGAATACCAGCGGCGCCAACCAGACGCATGGCCTCGTGCTTATCGTATCGCCGGGTCCAATTGGAAATCATCGCATCGACTTCCTCTTCCCGCTCCAAGCGCGCTTCGCCGGTTTCAAAGTCCGGATCGCCGATCAAGTCCTCGCGCCCGATCAAAGCCAATAACCGATGCCAATAAATGGGACTGGCGCCAAGGGCAACGATATAGACATAGTCGTTGGGTCCGCCAGGCATGCAGGGATAAATGCCGCAGGGCGAATTGGCACCCGACAACAATTTGGCGCCGGTTCTTGGCGCGGCCTGGTTGAAGGACGCCTGGGACGCGAAGGCAAAACGGATGTAATGCAGCATGGCATCCTGCATGGCCAATTGCAGGCGTTGCCCCTGGCCGGTTTCCTTGCGTTTGTATAAGGCGCCCAGGATCGAAATGGCCAGCAGCATACCGGTGCCCGTATCGCCAATGGTGGTGCCGGGTTTGACGGGCGGTTGGTCCGGTTCGCCGGTGATGCTCATAAGGCCGCCGCACGCCTGGGCGATCATGTCAAAGGCCAGGTTGTTTTCGTAGGGGCTGCCTTCGCCAAAGCCCTTGATCTGGGCATAGATGATAGCGGGATTGACCTCTCGAATGGCATCGTAGTCCAGGCCCAGGCGTTCGATAACGCCGGGGGCAAAGTTCTCCACCATGACATCGGCCTGGCGGGCCAAATCCTTGATCAGCGCCACGCCCGCAGGATCTTTCAAATTGACCGTGATCGATTTTTTGGAGGCATTGAACAACAGGAAATACCAAGAATCCTTATCGGGAGGTTCCGGAAAGGACGTGCGGCCGGGATCACCACCCTCGGGGTTTTCCACCTTCACCACTTCGGCGCCCAACCAGGCCATGGCCTCGGTACAGGCCGGTCCCGCCTCGAACTGGGACAAGTCCAGAATGCGCACGCCTTTCAGGCAGCCGGCGCCAATGTGATCGGTACTCATGCTTTCTTACTCCAACTCCATACGGTTCCTATTTAGACAGCAAGCGGCTAGAAAGGTAGCGGAATCATAATATTCAATAATTTAGGGCGAGGGCGCCATGATCTACGAATTGCGGATTTACCACTGCATGCCCGGCCGTTTGCCGGATCTGTTGAAGCGTTTCGAAACCATCACGTTGCCGATTTGGGAACGCCTTGGTATTCGCCAGGCAGGTTTTTGGACCACCATGATCGGCGAATCGAACCAGGACCTGACGTATTTTTTGGCCTGGGACTCATTGGCCGAGCGCGAAGAAAAAATGGGTATCTTTGCCGCCGATCCGGAATGGTTGAGCAAGCGTGCCGAAACCGAGGCCAATGGCCAAATCGTCGCCTCCCTGTCCAGTCAATTCCTGTCCCCGACCGCTTTCTCGTCCGTGCAATAATCAACGCCGCGCCTGCAAAGCCGCGTTTTCGATCCGAATGCGGTGTGCGAGCAGCAAGGCGTTGAGGATCGAAAACGTGATGGCGATGCCATGGGCGGAGAACGCCAGGGGCAACACGGCGATTTCTCCCGCCACCACCAGATAGTTGGGATGGCGCAGCCAACGGTACGGACCGGTGTTGATCAATGGCGCCTCCGCCAGAGTAATGATGCGCGTGCACCAATAGCGCCCTAAGCTGGCCAGCACCCAGATGCGGCCGAGCTGTAACAGGGCGAAAAGCGCCAGCCACCACCATTTGACGGCGGTATCCGGCCCGATCCACAGAGCCAGGGCGGCCAGCCAGCCGCCATGGATCAAAAAGAAGAACGGGTAATGTCCCGCGCCTACCTCGACACCACCCGCCGCCCGCAGGCGCGCCTCGTTGCGGCGGCTGTAGGCCAGCTCGCCCAGGCGCTGGGCGGCGACCAGAGCCAGAATGATCCAGGCGGTGGTCAATCGGTTTCCAGCAGGGTAAACGCAGCGGTGAAGCCGGGACCCATGCTGCTCAGCAACAGCTTTTGTTGGGCCTGCAAGCCGGCCTGATGTATTTCCCGCAAAACAAACAACACTGTGACGGCGGACATATTGCCATGGCGGCGCATGACCTCCCGCGATGCCCCGAGCCCGCCATGGGGAAGGCCGAATACGGTTTCCAGGGCGTCCAGCACCTTGGCGCCGCCTGGGTGGGCCACGAAATGGTCGATCTGTTCGCAACTCAGATCCTGTTGTCCAAGAAAGGCCTCCAGGGCAGCCTGGAAATCCTGTTCGATAATGGTTGGGATATCACGTGAAAAAATCACCCGCAGGCCGTCATTGCCGGCATCCCAGCCCATGACGTCCAGGGTATCGGGCCAGGTATGCTCGCCCCAGGCCGTGATCGCGGGGCCAGCATCGTTGGTCGATATAACGGCCGCCGCCGCGCCATCGCCAAACAGCGCTGTGGCGATAATATTGCTCTTGCTGCGGTCGCCATGGCGCAGGGTCAGGCTGCACAGCTCCACCACCAGCAGCAATACCTTTGATCCAGGCTGGCTGCGGGCCAGGGCGGCGGCCCTGGCCAGGCCTTGCACGCCGCCGGCGCAGCCCAGGCCGAAGATGGGCAGCCGTTGCACGTCATCGCGGAACGGCATGCGCTGCACCAGCAGGGCATCCAGGCTGGGTGTCGCGATGCCGGTGGAGGACACGGTGACGATCATATCGATATCGCCGGTTGCCAGGCCGGCCTCCGCAATCGCCTGTTCCGCCGCCTGTTGTAGCAACGCAACGCCATGGCGAAGATACAGCCCGTTACGTTCGGAAAAATCGTGTGGAGCCAGGTACCAATCCAACGGCTGGCAGGTATTGCGGGTTTCGATGGCCGTGTTGCCGAAAATCCGGGCCAGGCGTTGCGGACTCATCTCGGCGGCCTGTTTTGAAAACAGCTGCGCTGCCGCTGGCAGAGCGTCCGATTGTTGCAATATTTGATCCGGCACCGCCGTGGCCAAAGCATTCAAGCGTGCCGGTGCGTCCATTCGATTTTCCTGAATCATTGCGCATAGCTAACGGTGCGGCCCGGTGCGAGGCAAGTAAATTGACCGTGGGGATGGTGGCCAGTCGCACTTTTTTGGTGATTTGGAGAAAATTGCGTATCCTTGCCGGCATGGGATCGAAAAGGGGAGAGCTATGAGCAGCAGTAAAGCCAGGGGTGTAATTTCCGCCGATTGCCACATTGACCTGATCTGGTTGCCGCCCGATCTGTTCACTGACAACGCGCCGGCGGCCATGAAGGATCGCATGCCCTACGTCACCGATAGCCCTAAGGGCCCGACCTGGGTCTCGAAAAATGGCGGCCAGTTCGGTTTGCAGAACGGCATGGGATCGGCTGGCCGGGAATATGTCCCCGGCGTCATTCACCGTTCCGACCGCATGGCGGAGCAGGGTTTGTACGAGGATGGCAAGAACGGTATCCGCCGCCTGACCGAACCTGATCTGCGGATCAAGGACCAGGATCTCGATGGCGTGGTGGGCGAGGTGATGTACGGCATCCTTGGCGGCGCGGCACGTCTGAACGACCCGGATGCGTCAATCGTCATGATGCAGATTTACAATGACTGGCTGGCGGATTTTTGCGCCACCCACCCCGACCGACTGGCCGGCATCGCCTCCATCCCCGGTCACGATACGGCCGCGGCGGTGGCGGAGATTGAGCGCGTGGCCACGCGCGGCGCGGTCAGCGGCTTGGAAATTCCCTCTGTTCCCGATGGCAAGCCCCTGTACCACAAGCATTGGGACACGGTGTTCGCCGCCGCCGCCGCCTCGAAGCTGCCGCTTCATTTTCACACAGGCGGCGCCAAGGCGCCGGATTACGAGGCGATGGAGCCATTGGAAGCACGGCAGGCCTTCGCCGTCTTCATCACCGCCTTTCAGATGCATATGTCCAACAAGCTGATGGAGATTATCTTCGGCGGTAAGCTGGAGACGCATCCGGACCTGAAAGTGGTCATCGCGGAAAGCGGTATTGGCTGGATACCCTACATCCTGGAACATATGGACTTGGAGTGGGAGGACCAATTCAAGGATCTGACCTTAAGAATGAAGCCGTCGGATTATTGGTACCGGCAATGTTATGCCACCTTCCAAAGTGACCCGGTCGGTATGCAGCTGGTGGATAACCTGGGCGTGGATAACATTATGTGGGGCTCCGACTTCCCGCATCCCGACGGCATCTGGCCCGACAGCCAGGAGTTTATCGAGCGTGAAATGGGCCATCTGCCCGATGCCATCCGACACAAGGTAACCCATGGCAATGCCGCTGAACTGTATGGATTTCCCAGCCTATGAAGCCAACGCCTTGGAATCCCTCCACCACCCTGGCCGATCTACCCGGATTGGCGGCGGAACGTTGGGCCGGGCGCGAGGCGCTGGCGTTCAAGGACGAACGGGAAAGCTTTACCGAGCTGGCGGCGAAGGTGGACGTGCTGGCGCGCGGCCTGATCGCCGCCGGCGTCAAGCCCGGCGAGCGGGTTGGCGTCTGGCTGAACAATTGCCCTGAATATATCCACCTGATTTTTGCCATCGCGCGCATCGGCGCCACCGAAGTGCCCATCAATACGCGATTCCGGACCGCCGATGCGGCCTATATCATCGGTCAGGCGGAATGCAGCACCTTAATCACCCATGACACCTCCGGTCCCATCGACTATTGGCAAATGGTGCGCGAAATGGTGCCCGATGACGAGCGCGGCGCGGACGGTGCGATCAAATCGAAAGCTTTTCCCTACCTGGAACGAATTATCATCAAGACCTCCGATCCGGATACCGATACGCCGCACGGTACCAGCCATTGGCAAACGGTAATCGGCGCAGAGCGGCCCGAACTCGACGCCCAATTGCGAGCGCGCGCGGCGGCGGTGCGGGTGGAAGACCCGGCGTTCATCATGTACACCTCCGGTACCACGGGTTTTCCCAAGGGGGTGGTGCGCAGTCACGGTTTTCTCCGCAACCAAGTCGACCGGGCGCATCATCTGGGCACCACGGAAGTGGACGTGATCTATAACTATCTGCCCCTGTTTCATG
This sequence comes from uncultured Rhodospirillaceae bacterium, assembly GCA_964590195.1. Classification (GTDB taxonomy): domain Bacteria; phylum Pseudomonadota; class Alphaproteobacteria. Next base: position 22,844 of record CAZPWJ010000076.1, read on the forward strand.
TCTTCGGTTATCTCGACGGGCCCATGCTGTCCATGGCCACGGGCAACCGGCAGATCCTGAGCGAGACCTTCGATGCGGCGGCCTGCCTGGATACGGTCGAGGCCGAGGGCGTCACCCAGCTTTCGGGCTTTGAAGCTCATGTTAAGGGCTTGATCGAGGAACAGCTGCGAAAGCCGCGGGATCTTTCCTCTTTGCGTACGGGTGTGTTTGGCGCCGGAACCTATAGCGCGGTGCCGATCATGCGGCAGGCGCTGGAAGTGCTGGCGCCGATGATACCCATCAGCGCCTATGGCATGACCGAAATCGGCGGCAATGCCTGTCTGTCGTTCCTGGATTCAACGGCGGAGCAGATGTGTGAAACCTCCGGCCATCCTTGCCCCGGTTTCGACTTCCGCGTCATTGATCCTGAAACGGGCCGCGAGCAACCCCATGACACGCCGGGCGAGATCGTTCTGAAGTCCTACAACATCATGACCTGTTACTACAAAAAACCGGAAGAAACGGCGAAATCCTATAATGCGGATGGCTGGTTTCTTACGGGCGATATGGGGTATCTGCGGGCGGATGGCTATCTGCGGTTCCTGGGCCGCTACAAGGACATGTTGAAGATCGGCGGCGAAAACGTCGATCCGATGGAGGTCGAGGCCTTTTTGCAGGCGCATCCGGACGTATTGGAGGCGGCCGTGGTTGGCCAGCCGGACCAACGCCTGACGGAGGTCGCCGTCGCCTTCATCGCCCCCAGGCCGGGGCGAAATCCAAGCGAGGAAGATATCCTGGCTCATTGCCGAGGCAAGATTGCCTCGTTCAAGATCCCCCGGCACATTCTGTTTATTCCCGAATTACCCATGACCCCGACCGGCAAGGTGCGTAAGGTGGACCTGCGCCAGCAGGCCATGGATACCCTGGCCGGGACCAATACGGCTTAGATTTCTCATTTTGCCGATGAGAGTATGGCAATTGCTGTTGCAAATACCCAGATATGAAGTTGCTTC
>CAZPWJ010000077.1:0-23686 GCA_964590195.1 uncultured Rhodospirillaceae bacterium
ATTGGAAGCACCCTACATGAAGTGGGTGTCTGCGTTAACCGGATAGGCACGCGATATTCTTGACACTTCGGCCATCAGGGCCGGCAAATTGGAACTCCACGAGGAATGCCTGGTCATCAAAGACATCGTCGCATCGACCATGAACATGACGAGCGCCATCGCCGAGGAAGGAAATATCCAACTGGCGAATAAGCTTGCCGATGACCTGCCGCAAATTTATGGCGACGAACGGCGCATACGACAGGTCTTGCTGAACCTGTTGTCCAATGCCATCAAATTCACACCCACGGGTGGTCAGGTAACCTTAAGCGTTGGACTTGATGATCAAGATGCATTCGTTTTTACCGTAACTGATACCGGCGTCGGCATGGATGAGAAAGAACGGGCCATGGCGATGACGAAGTTCGGTCAAGTGGAAAGCGACTTGAGTAGAAGGTTCGAAGGAACCGGCCTTGGCTTGCCTCTAACAGAAAGTTTGGTCCAACTGCACGGCGGAACACTGACAATCGTTAGCGAGAAAGGCACAGGGACAACGGTGACGGTACGCCTTCCGGCGGCGAGAACAATGGTTGTATCCGAGACGTCCGCGGCCTGTTGACGGATTACTCCTCCGCCGTTTCGTCCCCTGAGTATTTTTTGACCGCCTGCTCCAGGGAGGCGAGCAATTCCTGGCCGATCTCGCCGCCATCGCCGGCGACCCGGCCCGAAATCACCGCCTTCATACCGTCGACGTGGGCCTTGATCAACTCAACCAGATTGTCGCTGGCCTCCTCGGACTTATGCGTACATTTATAAAGCGAGTCGCCAAAATTGGTGATCAGGGGATAGCCGAACGTGCCCCCCTGCCCCTTCAGGTCATGGGCAATGTCATGGATGATCGCGACTTTTTCGTGGCGTATTTCGGGCGTATCGATACAGCGGCGGTAGTTATCGGACAGCTCCTCGATCAGGCTCTGCACCCAATCGGGATAATCCTCAGCCATCTTGTTGAATTCCGCCTCCACCGCCTGGATGGCCTCGATCGGGATGCCGCCTTTTTCGCCGGGCGCCGAGGCGCCGCCCGATGCCTTGTCCTTCAGGATATTGCGGATAATATAAAATCGGACGCCCGGTACCTTGGCCGTCTTGCTCTGAACAGCTGCGTCAGACATGAACCACCTCTACATCCCGCTCGTTAATCTTGCGCCGGCATTTATCGGGCGGAATTTCCCGCTGCGTGCGGCGACGATCGGGACCGAAATATTTGTTGGTATGAACGAATTTGCGCGGCCGGTTGACCACCTGCAACAGGCGTTGGCCCAAATTTACCACCGAGAACGGTTTCGCCAGCATCTCCGTCGCGCCCATGGCGCGGGCCTCGCGGACTTTTTCCCGGTCCGCATAGCCGGTAACCATGACGAAAGGTATGAAACGGTTCGGGCTTTCCTTGTGCCGGCGGACCCAGCGCAGCAGCATCATGCCGTCGACGGGGTGCATTTGCCAGTTGGAGAAAATGATATCGACATTTTGCATGCCGGCCTTCATTGGGTCGGACTGCACCAACTGCAAAAACTCAATGCCCTGTCCACCATCGTCGACAGTCTTCACATTACCAACGCCAATGGCCCGCAGCGATGCAGACATCAAAGTGCGCAGATACGAGCTGTCATCGACAACCAAACAGGAAAATAATCCGAAATCATAGTCCGACATTTGCGGCCCTCCGCCTAGAATCATTCGGAAGAGTGCCGGAAAATGGTTAACGGGCCGTTACAGATCAACCCTTCGTCGGATCAGGTCGAATTTGCTCTCCCCACAAGTTTTCGGCCTGGGCCGCGCTGTAGTAACCCCGTTGCACATCCCGCGCGATCAACTCCGGATCCCGCTGGCCGGGCTCGCCATAGCCACCGCCGCCGGGCGTGGAAACGTGGATGACATCGCCCTCGCCAACTTCGATGCCTTGATCCTTGGACAGATGCAGCGGGACATAGGTATCGCCGGCGCGCTCGATACGGACTTCGTTGACCGCGCCGTCGGCGCCGCCCAGCACGCCTTGCGGGCCATAACGGCCATGATCCATGACGAAGGACGCCCGCCCCCAACCCTGGCGCAACTGAATGGCATAGCTGACGCCAAAGCCGCCGCGCTGTTGCCCGGCCCCGCCCGACCCCTCACGCAAGGCGAATTCCTGAAACAGGATGGGATAGCGCTGCTCCAACACCTCGACCGGCTGCATGGTTGAAATGCCGATGGTGGAACAGCCATTGCTCAGGCCGTCGCCATGCAGACTGCCGCCATAGCCGCCGCCGGTGAACAGATACATCACATACGGCTTGTCATGGCGGAGGTCGATGCCGCCAAGGGCGAAATTACCCGATGTGCCGGCGGGCGCGGCAAACAAACGGTCCGGCAGGGCGCTGACCAGGGCGGCGAAGACCGCCTCGGCGATGCGCTGGCTGACTTCCGCCGCGCAGCCAGAGACGGGCCGGGGGTATTCCGCATACAAAAACGTGCCCACCGGATCGGTGATATGCAGGGGTTCGAAGGTGCCGGCATTGATGGGCACTTCGGGGAATATATGTTTCATGGCGAGATAGACCGCCGAATGGGTGGTGGCGATGACCGAATTCATCGGGCCCTTGCAGGGCGGGCTGGATTTCGAGAGATCAAAATACAGATCGCCGTCTTTCTTTTGGATTTCCAGGTCGATCTTTAGGGGCTCATCAACGACGCCGTCGGAATCCACCCAGGCCACGCTGTTATATTGGCCGTCGGGAATATGGGCGATACAGGCCCGCATCTGTTGCGCGGCGCGGGCGCGCATTTCGTCGATGGCGGCCTCGACCACATCGCGGCCATAACGGTCCAGCAGGGCAGTCAGGCGCCGCTCGCCCACCCTCAGGGCAGCGGCCTGGGCCTTGATATCGCCGATCGTCTCGTTGGCGACACGAATGTTGGAGAGCACGATGGCCTGGATTTCTTCATCCACCACGCCGCCCTTGTAGAGCTTCACGGGAGGCAGGCGCAGGCCTTCCTGCTCCACTTCCGTGGCATTGGCGGAAAAGCCGCCGGGCACCGCGCCGCCAGTATCGCGCCAATGACCGGTGTTGGAGAGCCAGCAGAAAATCTCGCCCTGATAATAGAACGGCATGGCCATGCGCACGTCCATCAGGTGGGTGCCGCCCAGATAGGGATCGTTGACGATATAGATATCGCCGGGCTTCAGGTCCTTGGCCTGGGCAATGACCGTGCGGGTGGAAAATTGCATGGTGCCGACAAAAATCGGCAAGCCGAGCTCTCCCTGGGCAATAAGGGCGCCGTCGTCGCGGTGATAGATGCCGTCGGAACGATCCATGGCCTCGGCGATTACCGGGCTGAAGGCGGCGCGCTGAAAGGCCAGGTCCATTTCATTACAGACCTGGTTCAGGCCGTTTTGCAGCACCGCCAGGGTGACATGATCGATTTTCGCGGTTGCAGACTGGCTCATGATGCTATTCCCGAAATGCCGCCGGAACCTGGATCACCAGATTTCCGGCCTGATCGACCTCCACCTCGTTGCCTGGTTCTATGATGATCGTCGTATCCAGCTGCTCCAACACCGCCGGCCCGGTAAAACCCGCGCCAATGGGCAGGGCATCGCGGGAGATGATTGGGGTGTCCCGCCAACCACCCGGAAACCAGACCTTGCGCCGGCCACGTTCCGCCGCTGCCAGGTCATCGGCCCGCAAGTCAGGGTCCATCAGGGAGGCCAAAGCCACCTCCCGCCGCCGCCCGATTACCGCCGTATGCAAAGTGACCAATACGGTGCCAATTTCAGGCAGGTGCAGGGCGAAGCGATTGAAGTAGGCTTGGTCAAATACCGCCTGGATCTCCGCCCGGCCAATATCGGCGCTGTCCAGCGGAATGCGCAGCATATGGCTTTGCCCCTGAAATTGCATTTCGGCGGCATGCACCAGTACCAGTTCTTCCACCTCGACGCCCTCGGCCTCGATGACGGCCCGGCCCTGGGCGATCTGTTCGGCCATGATGCCGTGCACCATATCCATGTCCACCTCCGCCAAGGGCTGGTTCACCGTATTGACATAGTCATGACGCACATCGGCCACGGCGCAGCCTATGGCATTGGTAATGCCCGGCCTGGCCGGGATCAGTACCTGGGGTATGGCCAGTTCCGCCGCCAGGGCCGTGGCATGAAGGGGCCCGGCGCCGCCGAATGCAAACAGCGCGAAATCCCGTGGATCATGGCCCCTGGCCAGGCTGACCATGCGAATGGCGCCAGCCATGCGGTCATTGCCGATTTGCAGGATCGCTGCCGCCGCGCCCTCGGCATCCAGGCCCAGGGGCTCGCCAATCTCTTCCACCAGGCGCTGGCGCAACTGCTCCAACGAGACCGGATTATCCACCGCCAGCAAGGCATCCGGGTTCAGGCGGCCCAGAACCAGGTTGGCATCCGTTATGGTCGGCTCGGTGCCGCCCCGGCCATAGCAGATGGGGCCGGGTTCGGCACCGGCGGAGCGGGGGCCGACCTGTAACATGCCGGCGTCATTGATAAAGGCGATGGAGCCGCCGCCCGCCCCGATGGTGTGCACATCCACCATGGGCACATGGATCGGCATTCCGTATTCCAGCTGCAATTCCGACGAGGTCGCCGGAATCCCGCCCTGGATCAGGCCCACATCCGAAGACGTGCCGCCCATGTCATAACTGATAATATTCTCAAAGCCACAGCGGGCGCCCGTATAGGCCGCCGCCATGACGCCCGATGCAGGGCCCGACATCACCGTGTTGACCGCGCGTTCGGCAACCAAGGCGGATGATATGGTGCCGCCGTTCCCCTGCATCACCAAAAGATCCCGGTCATAGCCGGCTTGTGACAGCTCACGGCGCAAACGGTCCAGATAGCGCGCCAGGACAGGCTGGATGGCGGCATTGACCGCCGCCGCCACGCCGCGCTCGTACTCGCGGAATTCGGCCAGGATGGCGCTGCCGTATGTAATGTGGCTGTTGGGCCAGACCGATCCCGCTATTTCCGCCGCCCGGACCTCGTGGCTGTTGTTGGCGTAGGCATGCAGAAAATGGATAACCAGGCTTTCACAGCCCATCTCCACCAGCTCCAACGCTGCCCGCCGGACTGCTTCCTCATCCAAGGCCGTGACCACGTTGCCGTCGGCATCCATGCGCTCGGGCACTTCCAGGCGGTATTCGCGGGATATCAGCGGCTCGAACGAACCGAGCAAGCCATATGAATTCGGCCTGGTGCGCCGGCCCAGTTCCAGCACATCGCGGAAACCGGCGGTGGTGATCAAACCGCAGCGGGCGATCTTTTTCTCCAGCAAGGCATTGGTGGTGGTCGTGGTGCCATGCAGTAGCAACGACAGTTCGGCGCAATCGGCGCCAGCCTGGTCTATGGCGGCCATGACACCAACGGCCTGATTGTCCGGCGTGGTGGGTACCTTGGCGATGGAGACCTGGCCCAGTGCTTCATCCAGCAGGATCAGATCGGTGAAGGTACCGCCCACGTCGCAGCCAATAACCTTGCTCACAATCGATTTTCCCCATCTTTCAGGTCTTTCAGGTTTTCCCGCGCGAGGGCGCCAACCGTGGCGGCCTGATCGCCCAGGCTCAACATCGCGCCTTCAATGAAGCCCTGGGAATGCAGGCCCCGGGCGCGGTCGAGCCCGGCCAGCAACGCCGCGCGCCGCGCGCCTTCGGATAATTCGGGCACCGCCATCGTCACGGCCAGGGTACCGAGGTCACTGTCGGGATCGAGACTATTGGCCGCCACCCGCTCGATACCCGGAACGTCAATATTGACCCGATTGGCGATCATGGTCGCCGCCGCGTCCGCCTGGGCCGCCGTCGTTGCCAGCACGGTGACCGCATCAGCGATACCCAAGGATTGGCTGCGCCCGCGCCAGCCGGAAGTGGCAATGCCGCGAACGCTCATATCATGGCGCAGCCGCACCTTGCCGGACAGGCCGCCGTGGCCCAGGTCGGCCACCACGCCGGCATCCAGCCAAGCGCCGGGCGAAAGATGGAAGGCGATATCGCCGCCGTTGTTGACATAGCCTTTTTCCAGCTCGCGGCCATCCACCGCCGCCGCCAGGACGCCATCGGCAACGGCACCGGCGACCGCCACCATGGGCGTCACGTAATCCTCGCGGTGGGGCCAGGCCGCCCGCGTCATAGCCTGGGCGACCGGGCCCTGGAGCATCGGATATGCCGCGCCAAGGGGCCTGCGCAACAGGTCAAGCTCCTTGACCAGTTCGTCCAGCAGAGCAGCCGTATAGCGCTTCGCCTGATCATGGGCCAACGCCACCTCGGCCCGTGGACCGAACAGCTCGATTATCAGCTCGATTGGCCCATGGCGCAGGTAAAGCCGGCCATCCGCCGCAACGGCTGCTTCCAGCCCGGTCACGAAAAGTCGCCGGGCGACAGCGGCCAGGGGTTTTCCCCGCGCCAAGGCAGGCTGCGCGCGACGCCCGAGGCCAGGACTTCGTCGACCGCCTGCACCGCGTCCATATAGCCGCCCATGGCCTCGTAATCCGCCAGGGGCAGCGTGAATTCGATCGGCGCGACCAAGGCGGGCGTCGGCACATAGCCAAAGGAGCCGGTGGGCATGCGTGTCACATCCACCATCAGGGTAATGCCGCCGCCCGGCCAGACATAGACCGGCGCGCCGCCGCAACTGACCCGCGTTACGTTGGCCCGCACGGAACGGGTCAGGCGCACCGGATTTTCCGTCACCCCGGCTCTGAGCGAGCCGCCCGCCCCCGCCATGAACAGGACACTGCAAAGGGCGGGTTCGCAATTTTCGGCGATACGTTCCACCACCGCCCGCAGGGGCCCCGGCATTTCCGCCTGTTTTGGCGACAGGTCCTCGTCCAAAACGAAATAGGCCGAATCCTCGCCCGTCGTGCTGACCATCAACAGGCGGAGACCGGGCCAGGCATTCTTCTTCTCGATCCGGTCGATGATCGACAGCGGATCGGTTACATCCGTACCGCCCCAGCCATCACCGTGACCGGCGACCTGAAAATACCGCCCCGGCGTGGAGCGCCGGCCCCGCACCCGCACGCCCGCCGTGGGCATGTCGAGAAACTTGCCAGCCTGATGTTCACTCAAAACCCCGGTGATGTGATCGTCCACGACAACCACTTCGTCGGCCAGGCCGTGCCATTGCGGGGCGAACATGCCGATGGTGGCGGAACCGCAACCAACCCGCATGCGGACCTCGTGTTCACCGTCAACGATGGGCGGCTGACCGGCCTGCACCACCAACGCCGCGCCGTCATCGACGGTTAGCTCCACCGCGCTACCCTGGCACAGATCCAGCATCATCTGGCAGGTGACGGTGCCTTCTTTCTTGCTGCCGCCCGTCAGGTGACGCACGCCGCCCAGGGCCAGCATCTGGCTGCCGTATTCCGCCGTGCTGACATGGCCGACCTGTTCGCCCTGGCAGCGCACGGCTTTCTGCTCGTCGCCCAGAAAACGATCCGTATCGATCTTCACCTTCAGGCCGCAGTAGCTGAATATTCCTTCCGAGACGACGGTGACCATATCCACCCCGCCAGCCTTGGATGAAACAATGAACGGCGCCGGTTTGTAGTCGGGATAGGTCGTGGTCGAGCCGACGCCGGTGATAAAGCTCTCCGCGCCCGCCACCAGGGTGCCGTCCCATTCCTCCGCCGGCTGTAGAAACGGCACCATGGCGCCGTCATGATCCAGGGTCCGTTGCGCCACCAATAAAGGGTCAAGGCGGACCAGTTCGCCGTCCCGATTGGCATAACGGTCACAGGCCCCTGCCCGGCCTTCGCGAATTCGGCAGAGCACCGGACAGGCGTCACAGCGTACCAGATCAGTCATCGCTCTACTCCTCAGCCGCCAATATTGCCGCCCGCACCCGGTCGGGCGTCGCGGGTATTTGGCGTATACTAACCCCTACAGCCGATTTGATCGCGGCCAGAATTGCCGGTGCCGTCGGCACCAGGCCGGGCTCTCCCACGCCCTTGGCACCTTGCGGGCCATTGGGGTCCGGATCCTCGATCAATATGATCTCCATTTCCGGCATATCGCCCACGGTCGGGATCAGATAATCATGCAGGTTTTCGGTCCGGCCGGGCAGATATTCCTCCATCAAGGCAAGCCCCAAACCTTGCGCGATACCGCCCTGGATCTGTCCCTCGACCAGGGCCGGATTGATGGCCTTGCCCACATCATGCGCCGCGACCATGCGGATAACTTTTGTCGTGCCCAGTTCCGTATCAACCTCGACCACCGCCATCTGAGCGGCAAAGGCATAGGTGCCATAAGGTTCACCCTGGCCATGTTCATCCAGCGGGCTAGCTGGTGGATCAAAGGTCGCCTCGGCCTCCAAGGCCACGCCCTCGTTGGTCCCCGCCAATGCCTCGATCTGCCGGCGCAGATCCAGCGCCGCCAATTCCGTCGCCTTGCCGGTAACGTAGGTCTGGCGCGAGGCGGAGGTCTTGCCGGCATCCGGTGTCAGGTCCGTATCGCCGGTAACCTGATTGATCTCCCCGACCGGCACGCCCAAGGCATCGGCGCAGATCTGCCGCATGATGGTATAGCTGCCCTGACCAATATCGACGGCGCCGTTGTACAATGTGATTTGACCTTCGGCGGAGCGGGTAACGCGCACCGTCGAAGGATTGCTCATCCCCGTATTGCCGCAACCGTACCACATGCAGCCCAGGCCGACGCCCAGGCGCACAACGGGATCGCCCGCGTTATGGGCCGCGACCTGTTCAAGGGCCCGGCGCCAATGGGGCCGCAAAGCTTCAAGGCACTGATCCAGGCCGGCGCTGGCCTGCAACACTTGCCCGGTCGCCGTCCGGTCGCCAACCCGCAAGGCGTTCTTCAGGCGGAATTCCAGCGGATCCAGGCCGGCCTGTGCCGCCAGTTCATCCATCAGCGCCTCGTGCGCCAGGGCGATCTGCGGCACGCCAAAGCCGCGAAAGGCGCCGCTGGTCGGTCCATTGGTCAATATGGCGCGGGCGTCAATGCGGGCATTGGGCAGATGGTAAGGCCCACTGCCATGCACCGGTACCCGGCCCGCCACGGTCGGGCCCCAGGAGGCGTAGGCGCCGGTGTCGAAATCCGCCATCATCTCCATGGCCCGCAAACGGCCATCGTCATCACAGCCAAAGCGCGCCGAGATATGCGCCGGATGGCGCTTGGTCGAGGCCGCCATGCTTTCAGGGCGGCTATAGACGCAGGCCACGGGACGGTCTAGCGACCAGGCCGCGACCGCCAGCATGGGCTGAACCGATTGATCCAGCTTGCCGCCAAAGCCGCCGCCGCAAACCGTTGGCACAATGCGGATCTGATCCTGTTCCAGTCCCATGATCAAGGCAACTTCATCGCGGTCCATATAGGGCGTCTGGGTGGTGACATGAACTTCCAGGCGGTCGCCATTCCGTTGGGCAAAGCCGGCCTCGGGCTCGATATAGGCATGCTCGACAAAGCCCGTGCGCCATTGCCCCGATGCCGTATAGGCGCAATCGGCCAGCGCCTCGGCGCTGTCACCTTTATTCAGACTGGCGTCGATCAACACATTACCGGGCCGATCCTGGTGCAATTGCCGGGCGCCCTTGGCCATGGCCTCTTCCAGGCCGGTCACGGGCGGCAGAACCTGGTAGGAGATTGGCACCTCGTCATCGTCAATCGCCGCGATCGCCCCGCGTTCGCCGACCAGAGCCAACACGGCCTCGCCGCGATAACGCACCTCGCCATGGGCGAACACCGGCTGATCCTTCAGATCGGGATAGATGCCATAGCATTTGCTCCCCGGCACGTCGGCCCAGCTTAACACCTTGACCAGGCCGGGGTGGCGTTCATACAGCGGTGCCAGATCGCCGATAGTGAAGCCCGCCGCCGGATGGGGAGAGCGCACCGCGCGCAGCCACAGGGCGTCATCGGGGATGGCATCGGCGCCGAAGTCCGCCGCCCCGGTCAATTTCTCCAGGGCATCCGTGCGGGCCAGGCTGGCGCCCACCGCCGGGCCGTCATGAGCCATTGCGGCGACCGGGTCGCGCCCCGCATCCTGGACCGCCTGGACAATATTGTCATAGCCGGTGCAGCGGCACAGAACGCCGGCCAGACCATCGAGAACCTGTTCCCGGCTGGGATCATGATAGGCGGCGGCAATATCCGTGGCGGCGGCCAGCATGCCCGGCGTACAGGCGCCGCACTGCACCGCGCCATGCCGCAGGAAGGCATCCTGCACCCGGCTTAAAAAACCGTTCGCCATCATGCCCTCGGCACTGACCAACATGGCGCCATCCATGCGCGCGGTCGGCACCAGGCAAGAACAAACCTGGCGGCCATCCATGACAATTGTACAGGCACCGCAGTCACCGGCATCGCAGCCGACCTTGACCCCGGTATAGCCGAATTCATCGCGCAGGGTTTCCGACAGCCTGGTCATGGGCGACAGCTCTTTCTCGTGGCGTTCGCCGTTGAGGAAGAAGCTCATCGCCACCTTGTCCGTGCTCATACCCGCAACCCCTCCAGCAACCGCCTAATCAGGGTCTCGGCGGCGTCCAGGCGATAGCTGGCGGTGCCGCGATGGTCATCAAGTGGCGATAGCGGCGCGAAATGTTCAGGCCTGACCAATTCGCCGCTGGGTATCTGCCCCTGCAATGCCGCTTCCAGATCGGGCAGCCGTTGGGCCACCTCCGAACAGGCACCGACCGACAGATTGGCCAGGGCTACCCGGCCCCCGGCATCAAGGCGCAAGACACCAGCCACCATGACAATGGAGATCACCAAAGAGCTGCGCGCGCCAAGTTTGAGGAAGCCAGCACGGGCCTGTTCCAGATGCTTGGGGACAAGTATCGCCGTCAGCATCTCGTCGGGTACCAGCGCGGTACGCCGATTGCCCAGGATAAAATCCGCCAAGGGCAGCTGCCTGGTACCCGCATGGCTTTGCAGGACGACCTCCGCCTCCAGACACAACAGCGGCGGCACGCCGTCGGCCGCCGGCGAAGCGTTGCACAGATTGCCCACGATGGTCGCGGTATTCTGAATTTGCGGCCCGCCGACCTGGCGCGCCGCGGCCTTCAGGCCGTCGAAACAGGGCGGCAGTTCGGCATCCATCAGATCACGCCAGGTAGTCATGGCGCCAATGCGCCAATGCCTGGCCTCTGCTTCGATGGCATGGAGGGCCTCGATCGCGCTTAGATCCAGGATATCGTGATCCGCCCGCCGGCCAATCTGGGCCGGATAATAGTCCGTCGCCCCGGCGATAATGGTCAGCTCATGTTCAGCCAGGGCCACAAGGGCCTGGGACAGTTCCGTTGGGCGATAATAGCTAGACATACGCCGAGCCTACGCGGGCGACTAGGCGCCGTCCAGAACCCCAAGCATCGCGGCAACCGTGATCAATTTCTCCCGCGGCGCACCTTCGCGGGCCTGTGCCTTTTCGTGGGCATCAAGGGTCAGCCAATCGTCATAGCTGACAATACGCCCGCCATTCTTGGCGATGGCTGCTTCCAGGGCCTCGCGGCCCGGCTTTGATCCGGCGGGAATATCCTCCAGGATCTGCTTCGCGGCCTGCTGGCCGTCCGGCCGGTTGGTGCCAATGACGCCCGTGGGGCCGCGCTTGATCCAGCCCACGACGTAAAGGCCGTCACCGGCCCGGCCATCGTCGGAAATGGCAACGCCCCAGTCGTCATTAAACGGCAGGCCTTCGAGTCCGCCGGAGCGGTAGCCCACCGCCGGCAGCACCAACGAGGTCTCGATCTCGAAAAACTCACCGGTGCCGACGGCGCGGCCGTCGACGACCTCGGTCCGTTCCATGCGGATGCCTTCGACCTTGTCACCGCCGAGGATTTCCCGGGGCGCGGCAAAGAATTGAAAATGCACCCGCTTGGGCAACTCGTCCGCCGCACGGGGGGCGAATTCACGCAAGGTATCCAGGTTCTTATCGCGCAGGCGGCGGTCCCGGTCGGACATTTCCATATCCTCGGGCACCGCATCGGGGATGATGGAGCCGTCGATCTGCGGCACGCAGATTTCCAGCTTGCCCATCTCGCGCAATTCAACATTGGTGAACTTGGCCTCGACCGGGCCGCGCCGGCCCAGCATGTAGACATCCGTGATGGACGAGGCCTGGATCGCGTCCAGGGCATCGTTGGTAATGTCGGATGGTGACAGCTCGTCCCTGGTCTTGACCAATAGGCGGGCGATGTCGATGGCCACGTTGCCGTTGCCGATAACACAGACGTTGGCGGTATCCAGGTTCGGATCCAGATCGACAAAATCCGGATGGCCGTTGTACCAGCCGACAAAGGCGGCGGAACCGATCACGCCGTCCTTATCCTCGCCCGGAATGCCCAGCTTGTTATCCTCGGGCGAGCCGATGGCAATGACCACGGCGTCATACATGGCGCGCAGATCATCCAGGCTCAGGTCCCGGCCAATGTCCACATTGCCGTAGAACCGCACCTCGTCACGGGCGGCGGTCTTATCAAAGGCCCGCGACACGTTCTTGGTGGTCTGATGATCCGGCGCGACGCCGTAACGGATCAAACCATGCGGCGCCGGCAGACGCTCGATAATATCAATCTGGCAGTCGGTATCCGACTTGGCCAGAGCCTCGGCGGTGTAAAATCCGCTTGGGCCCGAGCCCACGATAGCCACGCGAATGGGCATGGACAGCCTAACCCCCTGTTATTCTTGTACGGCTCTTCCCGGCTGGGAACAGCAAGGTTACTCTCTAAGGGTCGTCCTGGACCCAGAGCGCATTGGAAAAATGCGCTCCGACTCTTAAGAATCGAGCAATTGAAAATTGCTCTAGTCCCCTATCGTCCAGGTCGCCCCGCTACGCAGCAGCGCATTGATATCAGCCACGCCATCAGCCTGGCGGGCCGCATCAACTTGTTGATAAACGGCACTATCGTAGGCCTCTGCATCTTCACAATACAACACACCAACGGCAACCGGAAAATCCGGGTTGCGCATGGCGCCCAACAGACCCGCCAGAACCCGGTTGGTCTCGTCGTGACACAGCAGATCAGCCTCGGTGATGCCGTCAACACCAAGCTGCACCACTTCCAGCTCAATCGCGCCGGGCTTCATCCGAATGCCCTTATCGCTGTCCTTGCCGAAAATCATCGGCTGGCCATTTTCCAACACCAGTTCGCCATCCGCGGCGGTGGTCTTTTCGGCGAAGGAACTGAAAGCGCCGTCGTTATAGACGATGCAATTGGTATAAATTTCCACGAACGAAGCGCCCTGGTGGGCATGCGCCCGCTGCAGAATGCCGGGCATGTGCTTTTGCTGCGTATCGACGGCGCGGGCCACGAACGAAGCGTTGGCGCCCAAGGCAAACAGCACCGGCGATAGCGGCCGGTCGAGCGAGCCCATGGGTGTCGAGGGCGAGCGCGTGCCCTGCTTCGAGGTCGGCGAATACTGCCCCTTGGTCAGGCCATAGATCTCGTTGTTGAACAACATGATCTGCATGTTCACATTGCGCCGCAAGGCATGCAGCATATGGTTGCCGCCAATGGACAGGCCGTCGCCGTCACCGGTTACCAGCCAGACATCCATCTCCGGATTGGCCAGCTTGACGCCGGTGGCGAAGGCGGGCGCCCGGCCATGGATGGTGTGGAAACCATAGGTCGACATGTAATAAGGGAAGCGCGAGGAGCAGCCGATACCGGAGATAAAGACGACGTTCTCGGGCGGCGTGCCAATATCGGCCAGGGCTTTTTGCACGCCCTTTAGAATGGCGTAATCACCACAGCCCGGGCACCATCGGACTTCCTGATCAGAGGCGAAATCCTTCGCCTTCAACGCGGTCGGCTTTGCTGGCGCGTTCATTTCGCTTCTCCAGATGTTCCATCAAGGTGGCTTTTGATGGCGTCCTCGATCTCGGTAATTTTAAACGGCTGGCCGTTGACCTTATTCATCGGTTCGGCCGGCACCAGATACTCGGCGCGCAGAACCGTGACCAACTGGCCGTTGTTCATTTCCGGCACCAGAACCTGATCGAAGCCGGACAGAAGATCACCAAGATTGCTTGGCAACGGCCAGATGTGATGCAGATGGATATGGCTGACGTCATAGCCCTGATCGCGCATGTTCCCAACAGCCCGGCTGATCGGCCCGTAAGTGGAGCCCCAGCCGACCACGGCCAGCTTGCCGCTCTCGTTGCCCTGTTCCACGCCCTGTGCGGGAATGTCCTTGGCAATGCCGCGGATTTTGGCGGCGCGCAGATCGGTCATGCGTTGATGGTTTTCCGCATCGTAAGAGATATTGCCCGTGCCATCCTGGCGCTCGATACCGCCGATACGGTGTTGCAAACCCGGTGTACCGGGCGGGGCCCAGGGTCGCGCCAGGGTTTCGTCATCGCGGGAGAACGGCAGGAAGCCTTCATCACCGGCCAGTTCGGGCGTGGCGAATTTCACCGGGAACGGTTCGTAATCGTTGAAGTCGGGGATCAGCCATGGCTCGGAAGCATTGCCCATGTAGCCATCGCTTAACAGCATCACCGGCGTCATGTACTTGGTCGCCAGACGCACCGCCTCGATCCCCATGTCGAAACAATTGGCCGGCGAGCTTGCCGCCAGGACCACCAGGGGCGCATCGGCGTTGCGGCCATATACGGCCTGATACAGATCCGACTGTTCCGTCTTGGTCGGCAAACCGGTGGAGGGCCCGGCCCGCTGTACGTTGACCACGATCAATGGCAGTTCCGCGCCGATTGCAAGGCCAATCGCCTCGGTCTTCAGGGCGACGCCCGGACCCGACGACGTGGTGACGCCCAGGGAACCGGCGAAGGATGAACCGATCGCGGCGCAGGCGGCGGCGATTTCATCCTCGGCCTGGAAAGTAACCACGTCGAACTGCTTCATCCCCGCCAGAATATGCAGCAGGGTCGAGGCCGGCGTGATCGGATAAGAGGCCAGAACCAAACGCAGGTCCGCCAGCTTGGTACCCGCCGCCAGGCCCCAGGCCAGGGCCTCGGCGCCGGTGACGGCGCGGTACAGGCCCGGCGCGATATCCGCCTGGCGCACCGTAAAGCCGCGCATATCGCCGGGCAATTCCGCCGTTTCGCCATAAATATGGCCGGCATTCATGGCCGCGATGTTGGCTTCGGCGATATTCGGCAGCTTGGAGAATTTGGCACGCAGATAGTTGACCGTCGGTTCGCGGTCCCGGTCATAGAGCCAATAAATCAGCCCCAGGGTCCACATGTTCTTGGAGCGCAGGGCTTCCTTGTTGGAAACACCGTGTTCCTTCACCGCTTCCGTGGTCAGCTTGGAAATATCCATGGTCAGAACCTGGAAACCGTCCAGGCTGCCATCTTCCAAGGGATCGGCGTCAAAGCCGGCCTTTTTCAAGTTCCGCCCCGTGAAGGTACCGGTATCAATGATCACGGTCCCGCCGGTTTTCACCTCGCCCAGATTGACCTTCAGGGCGGCAGGGTTCATGGCCACCAGGACATCCGGCGCATCGCCGGCGGTGGCGATCTTGCGGGCGCCAAAATTGATCTGAAAGGCGGACACGCCGAAGGTGGTACCGATCGGCGCTCTGATCTCCGCCGGGAAATCCGGGAAGGTCGCGAGGTCGTTACCGGCCAGGGCGGTCGCCAGAGTGAATTGGCTACCAGTTAATTGCATACCGTCGCCGCTATCGCCGGCAAACCGTACGACGACCGATTCCACTTCTTCACGTGGCGTGCCGGTCGGCTCAAGCTGAATTGCTGTGCTCGTTACCATGTCTCAAACGCTAATTTGCATAATGGGTGGGGTTCCGCGTATCTCGTGCCGCCCATGCCGTACGCCAGCGGCGAAATCCGCCATGGGCTGCTGCCAATTCTGGTTCACAAATCCTAAACTAATTAATACCGCCGACACCACTTGACGCTTGGACTTTGGTATCCTTTGCGTCAGGCAATGTAACCAGTTCGTTCCCCCTTGCCAATAACCAGATATAGCCGAAAAAAACAAACTTTTGCGAGCCTTTCCCGACCAGTTCATTTGAACGGATTAAGGCTCTTTCCCTGTTGATGGCCGGCGCTGGATCATCAATTCTCCATTGTCCAGGCCATAAACCACCTCTTTCCAGCCATCCGCGTCCAAATCGGCGGCAATCAGGGATGTGACAATGTGCCGCTCATGGCGGGGCAGATCCCGTATGCGATAGCCGCCATCGGTAAAAAAAACCTGACGCAAGCCGGTACGCCGGGCATTGGGTAAATGCAAAACTGGTCCCCTGCCCCACCCTTTCCCCCAATTTACCAACGCCGCCATGGCCTGAATGGGGCTGCCCATGGCATGATTCGAAAAACCAGGAGCCGACCATTCCTCGGCCAGCCGCTCCGAACCCAGGCCGCTCTTGCGCAATTCAAACAGCTTCAGGATGCCGCCGATATGCGGCGTTACCACCAACGCGGCCTCAAGCCTGCCATCGCCATCAAAATCGGCCACCGCCGCCGGGTTCAGCCAACGGTGCGGCAGGCCAATGGGCGCGGTCTCGGCAACCACCGCCAAGGCATCGCTCCCCGGCCGCAATACTGCCAACGCGGCCCCCGCCGCCAGGTAGGAGCGTACGACCAGCAATTCGTCGCCACCATCGCCGTCCAAATCCACCAGCCGCACCCGGCGGTCCTCGAACACGGAATCCATGGGCAGGGTAAAGGACAAAATCCGTCCATCGCGCATTTGCACCCGCACGCCCGAAGCCTCGATGGCATCGCCCAAGACTCCATGATCATAACGCCGGGTTGGCCCGGTCAGCCAGGCGGCGTCGATATCCCGTTGGCCCCGGCTGACGACGCCGTCGGGTAATATGTCATCCCGCCTTGCCACGGCTGGTTGGCGATAGCCTGGCAGCAGACTTAGATGCACCTTGCCGCCGCTTAGCAGCAGTTTGAAAAATTCCGGCCCCTTGGGGGTCTCAAGCCTGGCGATGATCCGGCCGCCGTCGGCGGACAGTGCCGATACCGGATGTGCGGGTTGGTACCGCAGCATGTCGCCCGCCGCGCCTGCCGCCGTGTAGCCGGGACAGGCCAATAGCAGCAGGATTGGTCGCCACCACCGCCGCCTCGGCCAGCGCATGAGGATCAGTCCTCGATAATCGCCACGGCGCGGGTCCAACCGGCGGAGGCGCCTCTGATCTTCATTGGGAAACAGGCCACGGTAAAGCCCGTGGCCGGCAAGCATTCCAGATTGTGCAGCTTTTCAATATGGCAGTAGCCGATATTGCGCCCGGCCCGGTGCCCCTCCCATATGATCGCGGCCTCCTTACTTTCCTTGTAGCGCTGGGCGGTAAAGCTGAACGGCGCGTCCCAGGACCAGGCATCGGTACCAGTCAAACGGACGCCGCGTTCCAGCAGGTACATGGTCGCCTCGAGCCCCATGCCGCAGCCGGTATCGACATAATTGTCGCCGCCGAAAGCAGCCCCGGCGGCTGTATTGACGATGACGATTTCCAACGGCGAAAGGGTATGGCCGATACGCTTCAATTCCGCCTCCACATCGGCCGCCGTCGCCACATAGCCGTCGCCAAAGTGCCGAAAGTCCAGCTTCACCCCAGGTTGGAAACACCAGTCCAAAGGCACTTCATCAATGGTTATGGCGCGCTCCCCCCGGTTCATGGTGGAGGCGAAATGATACGGCGCATCAAG
This sequence comes from uncultured Rhodospirillaceae bacterium, assembly GCA_964590195.1. Classification (GTDB taxonomy): domain Bacteria; phylum Pseudomonadota; class Alphaproteobacteria. Next base: position 17,636 of record CAZPWJ010000077.1, read on the forward strand.
ATGGGTGCCGTTATGAGTGGAAAGTGCGACACGCTCCACCGCCCAGCCCTCGCCGTCGGGCAAATCGTCCTTTTCCAAGCCGGGAAAAAATGCCGTCATACCGGGAACCGAAGCCTGGTGATCGATGTATTCAATCTTCGGCTGAGACCCCGGCGGATCGGAAATGACGTCATTTTCAAGAAAAATGGATATGTCGATTACTTGCCTGGCCATCATAAACTCCCGTATCACTATGAAAAAACGCACACCCAGCCTATGCGCATGGCGTGAAAAACAACGTTTTGTGACATATTTGTCGCAATTTGCGATGAAAACGCCACAAAAACACTCAATAACTTTGCCTTGTTCCCTTCGCCATGTAAATTCCCATCGGTTATCGTCAAATATCTGCTACGATATATCATCGTGGAAGTTCTGTGGTCGAACGGGCATCGATTCTTGAACCCCTGAAGTCTACAGCACTTTTAAAATTCGAAGTATTCCGGGACTAAAAGAAATGCCAACAGGAACAGTTAAATGGTTCAACCCAACTAAAGGGTATGGATTCATCGAGCCGAGCGATGGCTCCAAGGACGCGTTTGTACACATTTCCGCCGTCGAACAGGCCGGTCTATCCACCCTGAACGAAGGTCAGAAGGTCGAGTATGAACTGACCGCGGGCCGCAACGGTAAAACCGCCGCGGACAAAATCGTCGTTGTTGACTAATAATTTTCGGGCGTTCGGAAATTATCACGATCGTGACACGACCCAGCGTTTATTTGCTGGATGTAAGCGAAGACCGTAAATCTCTTAGGCATCGCATGAGATGCCTGGGATAATTTTTCGCAATACCGCCCGATCATTGCTGGTCATGGCTGGTTAAGCGATTGACGGCATAAGCAACGGCGAATTGCGGCCAAGATTGGTTACGGCGACGCGGACGATGGCCACGGCGTATGCCGGGGGTAAAGTCTGCGGTTGTCTGTTTTCGCGCCCCGATATCAGATATCTTCAGTACATTTTTTTTAATTTATTTCATCAAACAACGCGCCTACTGCATTGTTTTATTTGCGGTTTCATATAAACATTCTGAAGCTCAGATTGATCCGGCTGAAGGCCAGGCGACGCGCCTTTCTCACTTTTTCGGCACACGATACGGTTTGTGGCAACCGCCGCAGTTCTTGCCAACGATTTTAAGGGCGCCAAGAATGGCGCCCGCATCACCAGTTTTCGCGGCGGCTACAAGGATTGGCGTCGCCGCCTGGTGCTGTTTCGCAGCCGACATCCCACTGGCCGCCGGCCCAGCCATGGCCACCGCAATTCCAGCCGCCAAAATTGCCGCGCTAAAGGCGCACAAAAAACGTTTCATTGATGTCTCCCCCAACCTAGTTTCCGTCGAATTCGGCCCCATGCCGGCTTAACCCGATCGACCTCTCGGGGAATAATCGCAAAAACGCCATAAAACGAGCGAAATCCGCTGCAATTCGCCATCGTCCGGCGTTGACAGAGGCCTATTGGCGGCGCACTTTGCATAGGTGACTAATGGGGAGCCATAGGCATGGAACGTTCGTTCGCGAAAGAGGTCAGACAGCTACGCCTGGGACATGGCGAGACCTTTCATGGTGAAGGTATACTGGCCGTTACCAAGGCGTTATTGCAATCCGGTGTCAGTTACGTCGGCGGCTATCAGGGTGCGCCGATCAGCCATTTGATGGATGTCCTGGTGGATGCCGAGGATCTGCTGAGCGAGCTGGGCGTACATCTCGAGACCTCAACCTCCGAGGCCGCCGCCGCCGCCATGCTGGGCGCCTCGATCAACTATCCCCTGCGCGGCGCGGTTACGTGGAAATCCACGGTGGGCACCAATGTGGCCTCCGATGCCCTCTCCAACCTGGCCTCCGCCGGTGTCACCGGCGGCGCCATGATCGTGCTGGGCGAGGATTATGGCGAGGGGTCGTCAATCCTGCAGGAGCGCACCCATGCCTTCGCCACCAAATCCCAGGTCTGGCTGCTGGACCCGCGCCCGGATCTGGAAACCATCGTCCATATGGTCGAACAAGGCTTTGAATTATCGGAACATTCCAGCACCCCGGTGATGCTGGAACTACGCATCCGGGCCTGCCATGTGCATGGGGCCTTCCCAGCCTCGGACAACAAGGTTGGCCAGTTCAACCGCAATCGCGTGATCAAGGAACCGATCCACGATTTCGCCCGCATAACCCTGCCGCCCTCGACCTACGCCCAGGAAAAACACAAGATCGAGGTGCGCATGCCCGAGGCGATCAATTTCATTCGAGAGCGGCGCCTGAACGATCATTTCGACGGCGACATCGATGATGTGGGCATCATCTGTCAGGGCGGCCTCTATAACGCGACCCTGCGCGCCCTGGTGCAGGCCGGCCTGGCGGATGCCGCCGGCAACAGCCGCATACCTATTCTGGCCCTGAACGTCACCTACCCCCTGGTCCCCGATGAGGTATCCGACTTCTGCGCCGGTAAATCGGCCATTTTCATGGTCGAGGAAGGGCAGCCCGATTATTTGGAAGAAGCCGTCAACGTCATCCTGCGCAAGGCGGATTTGCAGACGAAGGTGATTGGCAAGGGCCCCCTCCCCATGGCGGGCGAATACACGGCGGAAGTGGTCTTGCGCGGCCTCTCGGCCTTTCTCGATCAGGCAAAGCCGGCAGGCATTGATGTGGCCGCGGCGACCACGCCGATCCGCCAGCTTGATCAGTACAAGGCCAAGGCGGCGGAATTGCTTGGCGATCTGGTACCAACCCGGCCGCCGACCTTTTGCACCGGTTGTCCGGAACGGCCCCTGTTCAGCGCCATCCGCATATTGGAGAAGGATCTGGGTCCGACCCATGTTTCCTGCGATATCGGCTGTCATACCTTTTCTACCCTGCCGCCCTTCAATCTGGGTCATACGGTTCTGGGCTATGGCCTGGGGCTGTCAAGCGCCGCGGGCGTGGCGCCGAACTTCGGCAAACGGGTGATATCGATCATGGGCGACGGCGGCTTTTGGCACAACGGCGTTACCAACGGTGTCTCCTCGGCCCTGTTCAACAAGGCTGACGGCGTACTGATGGTCATTAAGAACGGATACACCTCGGCCACCGGCTGGCAGTTCGTACCCTCCACTTTGCGCGGACAGGCTGGCCGCATTACCGGCGTCTCCATTGAGAATGTGATCAAAAGCCTTGGCGCGAGCTGGCTGCGCAAGGTGCCGAACTACCGCGTCGGGCGGGTCATGAAGACCTTGCGCAAGGCCCTGACGGGACAAGGCAAGGGGCTGCGCGTGATCGTCGCCGACAGCGAATGCCAATTGGCACGGCAACGCCGCATCCGGCCCGAAATCGCCGCCCGCCTGCAAAGCGGCCAGCGCGATATACGCACGCGATTTGGCGTCGATGACGAAACCTGCACCGGCGATCATGCCTGCATCCGTCTGTCGGGTTGCCCGTCCCTGACCATCAAGGCCAATCCCGACCCCTTGCGCGACGACCCGGTGACCACGGTGTTGGACAGCTGCGTTGGCTGTGGCCTGTGTGGCGAGGTCGCCCACGCTGCGGTGCTCTGCCCCTCGTTCTACAAGGTCGAAATTGTGCGCAATCCCAACCCATGGGACCGCTTCAGGGATCGCCTGAACCGTTATCTGCTGGGCGATATGAGCAAGGTGCAGATCTAGTGGCCATGACGGACGTGACTGAGAAAACCCGGCCCATTGGCCTGTTGATCGCTGCCATGGGCGGCGAAGGCGGCGGCGTCTTGCGGCAATGGCTGGTCGATGCGGCAATGGCGCATGGTTTGGCGGTGCAAAGTACATCCATTCCCGGCGTCGCCCAACGCACCGGCGCGACAACCTATTATATTGAAATGCAACCCATCGAGGCTGGCGATACGGCCCAACCACGGCCGGTCATGTCGCTATATCCCTTGGCGGGCAGCGTCGATATCATGGTCGCGTCGGAACTGATCGAGGCCGCGCGCGCCATGCAGAACGGCTTTGTCACGCCCAATTGCACGACATTAATTGCCTCCACCCACCGGGTCTATGCGGTGGCGGAGCGGACCGCCATGGGCGATGGCCGCTTTGACGGCAGCCGCGTGATCAAGGCCGCCGGCACCCTGGCCCAACAAGCCGTGCTGTTCGATATGGAGGCCATGGCCCGGCAGCACGACAGCGTCATTAATTCGGTCCTGCTGGGCGCCATCGCCGGCAGCAACCGCCTGCCCATTCCCGTGGAGGGTTTCGAGACGGCGATCCGCGAAACAGGGCGTGCGGTCGAGGCCAATCTGGCGGCCTTCCGGGCCGGGCACGCCGCCGTCGAACGGGGCGATATGGTTGCCCTGGTACCGGACAGCGAGCTGAAGCGGCCATGGCGCGCCGACCCGCCCATGGTCGAACAATTGCAGCACCGGGTGCGGGAGGAATTCCCCGGCCCCGCCCGCACGGTATTGCGCGAAGGCGTCAACCGCCTGTTCGAGTATCAAAACCTGGCCTATGCCGAACTTTACCTGCAACGGCTGATGCGCATTGACAGGGCCGAGCGGGATGCGGACGGCCATGGTAATCTGGTGCGCGAAGTCGGGCGTCACCTGGCGCTATGGATGGCTTATGAGGACGTCATTCAGGTCGCCAAGTTAAAACTGAACCCCGAACGCCAGGCGCGGATCAGGGACGAAGCCGGCGCCAAGCCGAGCGAACCGGTGCGGATCAGGGAATATCTCAAACCCGGCCTGGATGAAGCCGCCGCCCTGCTGCCGCGCTGGATAGCCGCGCCGCTGCTGGCCGCCGCCGAGCGGGCCGGACTGCGCGAGCGCCTGAATATCGGCATGACCATCACCAGCACCTCCGTGTGGGGCCATTTACTGCTGCGCCTGCTGGCGTCCCTGCGGCCCTTGCGAACCATGGGCCACCGCTATCGCAGCGAACAACCCCTGATCGACCACTGGATCGCCAATATCGCCAAGGCGGCCGCCCTTGATCTGAATCTTGCGGCGGAAATTGCAGCCTGCCAGCGCCTGTTGAAGGGTTACGGCCAAACCCACCGCCATGGCCGTGACAGCTTTGACGGCATCATGGCGACACTTGCCATTCCCGCCCTGCAAGGCGAAATAGCCGCAAGTGCGGCGGCCCAGGCCATCGCCGCCGCCCGTGAAGCCGCCCTGGCCGATCCCGACGGCGCTGCCTTGCAAGGTTTTCTAAAGCCGGAAGAAAAGACCGGACTAGCGGCGGAATAGCACATTTCTAGGCTTCACCGCCCGATCAAAGCTACGTGACAGGCGCACTTTTGGGCTTCCCCCATGGGGCCGCCTTCCTACATCATGAAGATGCAATGATCATGGGATTTTGGGATCATGGGAGAAGATCATGTTCCGCCTGCATCATCTGTCGCCGCTCGCACTTATCGGTCACGCGCTTGTCGGGCTTGCACTCATAAGCCCGGTCAAAGCGGCGGAAGAAGAACATTTACGGCTCAACCGCCCCGGCTCCCTGCCACCTGCAAAAGCACAAGATATCTATCAAACCGTGCGAAAAGCCATGGCTGACGGCTATGCCCCATCGCGCGATGCCATTGCCAAAGGCTATCCCAACTGGCGGCGCTTTAATACCGCGCCCTACCTCTCCGAAACCCATGGCAACCGCTATGTCAACAATTACGCCAACCCGACGGCCGCCAAAGCCGGTTATGGCAATCTAAAACCGGGTCAGCGGATGCCGCCAGGCGCCGTGGTGGTCAAGGATAGTTACACCGTCACCAGCAAGGGCGAGGTTTTTCCCGGCGCGCTGTTTTATATGCAGAAGTTGGCGCCGGGACGCAGCCCGGCAACGGGTGACTGGCGTTTTGTCCAAATCCTGCCCGACGGCAGCTACATTGGCGACACAACCGGTGATAGCCCGGAAGATGTTGCCTTTTGCTTTACCTGCCACAAGGCCATGGCGGAAGCGGATTATCTGTTCTTTTTGCCGCTTGAGTACCGCGGAGAATAGCTCATTGAGGAATAATACTACAAAACGTGCCTATCCGGTTGACGCAGACACCCGCTACATCTAGTATCTGTCCATT
>CAZPWJ010000078.1:0-23595 GCA_964590195.1 uncultured Rhodospirillaceae bacterium
ATAACTACAACCATGTCTTGTATGGTTTTTTGAAGATCGATGTAATTCACTAGAAAAATCCGGTATTGCCTGAATATTTCTATTGTCCGCGAAAATAATCTGCCACCATTTCAGCAATTACGGCCTGACCATGGGAGCTGTAATGTCCGCCGAATTCGCCTAGTCCGAATAACCTGCTTTTTTCGTGTTTTGATAGTTCCACCGTAGCGTCCAGAACGGGAATCCCAAGTTCGTCGAAAGCTGCGAAAATGCGATTTTGGGTCGCGGTGACGTCCGGCTGCCCCTGTAGAGACCCTAAATAGGGAAGATACACGACTGTCAGCTCTCCTCCCCAGCCGCGCACAAGGGCGTTAATTTTTCGCGCCACGCGGTGCAGGTTTTGAAGACTTTCGGATGATAAATCACCTCCAAAACTGCGGGCATTTGTCAAACCGAGACGGGCGCGCAACTTCGACAAACGAAGGCCTGACGCGACAGCGGGTGAGATGATCCCCCCACCCCAAGCCAGAGGTGGGCTGGTGTCTCTTTCCAAATAATACCCCTTCAGCGCGGCCTCGAAGCCAGCCTGCAGCCGTTGATCAATTTCCGTCTGCCGGCGGATCAGATCTTGCCGATACCCTGGTTCATCAAGGTAGCGCACAAGTTCCGAATCCATCGCGCGTTCTAAATCGGCGATGTCGTTGCCCTCAAAAAGGAACCAGAGGACATTTCTTGGCCTGTATTGTGCCCCATATTCGATCAAGGCGCCCAGTGCTTCCAAGGGACCGTGGCCAGCATAGGCAATATTGAGCATCGTGCCGCGAAATACCCCGTGTGCGATACGGCGAGATAGTGAATTCGCCACGGGCACGCACCAGCCCTCGGCGAACGAATCGCCCAACACCACAGTCGCTATATTTTCATCCCAGACGCTTGGGGGATTGTTGAAACCGTACCTATCAGTATCGATGATCAGGGTACCCTCGGATTCACGGCAGATAACAGTTTGAGTGTTTGACTTCCCGGCTAGATTAATCGGACCACCACCCTTGGCCGCGGTGCCGACCGGCATATGAAAAAGGCTGTCGACGCCATTCGCTCGCAACCGTTCAAAGGCGACAAGCTTATCTGAAACATCGCTCAAATACGGTACGCTGGCTCCGTCGCGGACGACGAAGTATGCTTCAACAAGAAACAGGACGAAAATGGCGGAGATGCCGCTAATCACGGCAGCTTGTCGCCACGCTCGCGACGCGAAAAGGCTTGTTAGAACGGCAAAACCAATCACGGCTCCCGCTCCCACGGCAAACCGACTTTGCGCCGATAAAGCCGAACTGGTCACGAGAAACCACCCAGCAATGCCAAGCCACAGGGACGCTACCGATAGAAGCAAAGCCAAGAACAAATAATGCCGCATAACCATTGCCAATCATGATGAGCAACCGGCCCTTTTTCAATGCCAATCGTCAGTTGGAGAGTCCGGCGTACGGGCATGTCCGTTTGTTGGGCTGGTCCAAAATATAGACTTGAATACCATGTCCGAACAGTAATTTTTCAGAACCACGGTGTTCAATTTACCGGCCAATTTCTCTATAACGGCCGCCTCATTGTGGCCGTCATCAGCCGATTTTTTTTTGCTGACCGGTCAGCGGTCACATCCTTCGCGTCGCCCCGCCGGTATATTGGCACCGGCACATCAAGCGGCTGCCATTATCATGGTTGCTTCCGAAAAACTTGCTATATTGAGAGCAATGGAAGCTTGAATGATCGTGGCAACAAATACCTGTCAGCACGGACATAGTCTACGTTCCGGTCGCCGTGTGTGCCGAGCAACCGATGGATTGGGCTGACCAACTGCCAGAAGTCTCTGGTTCCAAGTAGAATCGCATGCAAAAGGAATGAGCCAATGTTCTGTGCCATTAGGCCGCCAATTGTCGAGTCTTTCCGGCCCTCCATCGGCTCCGTGCCACTGCCAATCGGGCTCGCCTATATCGCGGCAGCGGTCGAGGATTCGGGCAGAACAGTTCATGTAATCGATGCGCTGTTCGAAGGCGTCGAACACAAAACTCGCTATATCAAGGGATATCTGGTTGGTCTTCCTCTTGAAGAGATTGTCACGCGCATTCCCGAAAATGCCACAAGTATCGGAATTTCGGTGATCTTTACCCATGAATGGCCTGCGGTCGTCAGGCTCGCAAGCTTGATCAAGGCGGCGCGTCCGGATCTCGCGCTTATTTTGGGAGGCGAGCATGTCACATCGATGCCGGAATTTTGTCTCGCCACCTCATCCGCTGATATGCTGGTTCTCGGTGAGGGAGAAGAAACAATCGTTCGATTGTTGGATTCTCTGGAGCGGGACGAGCCGCTTGATGCGGTGGACGGCATCGCCTACCGAGATGGCGTCAAAATCAAAATCAACCCTCGCCGGGTGCGGCGTACCGACGTTGATGATATCAGACGGCCAGCTTGGCATTTATTCGATATTCAAGGTTACTCCGAACGTGGGCTCGTTGGGGGCTTGCAGGTTTCGGCGATAACCATCCCGATGCTGGGGACCCGGGGTTGTCCTTACCAATGTTCCTTTTGCTCGGCACCGAACATGTGGACGCCGCGATGGATTCCGCGCGATCCAGTCAAGGTCGTGGATGAAATCGAAGACAATATGAAAATCTATGGGGCGACGAATTTCCCGTTCCAAGATCTGACGGCGGTCCTGAAACGCGAATGGGTCATCGAATTCTGCAATGAGATTATTCACCGTGAAATGAAAATCACATGGCAGATGCCAAGTGGCACCAGATGCGAACAGATCGATACCGAGGTTGCTGAGCTGTTGCGCCAATCTGGTATGATCAGCATGGGGTATGCCCCGGAATCCGGGTCCGAAAGCCTTCGCAAGCTTATCAAGAAGAAAATGAAGACCGAATCCCTTATGGCAAGCATTGAAGCGGCCATCAAATCGGATCTCAATGTCGGCATCTTCATTGTTTTGGGATTTCCCCAGGAGACTGAAGCAACGCTCGAGGAGACTCTGGCATTATTGAAAAGACTAAGAAAAGCGGGCGCTGCGGATGTATCCGTCGGCTTCTACATGGCGCTTCCCGGCACCGAGATGTTCAACAGCCTTTATGACCTAGGCCAGGTCAGGATCGATCAAGACTATTTCGGCCATATCATGCAGGGTTCATCTTTTTGGCCTTCGGTTAGTTACAACAATAATCTGAGCCGGCTGCAAATGGTGAAATGGAAATTAAAATTGTTCCATGCATTCTATGGCACGGCGAATTCCTGGCGCTCGGTGGACGGATTGACGGGATCGATCCGGGAAGCAATTGTCGGTTTATTTTCGCGCCGCCAGGAGTCGCGCCTGCAAACAGCGTTTCGGCATTTTCTCCGCACCGGCTGGGACTCAATCATCGTTCGGTTCACAAAGCCATGGATCCCCAAAAGGGATGAAGTCGCGATTTTTGCCGGATGGGACGAAATCTATCGGGATATCCGCAAACAAATGACTGAACGGAACTCTGCCGAGCGTGCGGATGCCAATGTTTCCCCGGCAGGGGGCATCGGTGTGGTCACTCAAGGCAATGTCATCAAGTCCTTGCGCGCCCTACACGATCAGTCGCGGGTAATTTCCAGGCCGAGAGCCTAGATCAAACAGCACAAAATTGGAATCAATTTGATGCTGATGATTTGATCTAATCCAATAGTTTAGAGCAACTTATCTGCGTTCGAATGAACGCAGGTTGCTCTAATTGAAAACTCTCCGGGCGGTCGAGGCGGGGATCACCGCATCAAATTCTCACCGTTTTCCCCTGCGCTTAAGAGCCAGAACACCCAGGAAGAAGCCTCCCGAAATAACTTGGAAGCCCAATATTATGACGGTCACGGACGCAATTACGATTCTGCCCACATAGAGTTCAGCAAGCGGTCCGAAGCCTTTATCGGCCCAGATTGCGACGGCCCAAAACAATAGTCCGAAACCGATGCTCATGATCAGGAGACCGATAGCAATGCTCAATTCCAAGCGCAACAATCGCCCAACCCGATCGAGCCGAGAGCCGCCAGGCATCAGGCCCTCGGAAACCGCGAATGTCTTGGCAAAAACGCCCAGCGAAATCATCTGGCTACCCAGCAACATGGCCAGAGCCGCCACCAGCTGCGTCTTTATGTCAAAGCCAACGGAGCCAATTTGAAGGCGGCCGGGCAGCAGCAGGATATGGGCGATCGAGCCCAGCGTAAACAGCACCGAGCCCGGCACGACAAACAGCCAGCGTGGGCTAAACAGCAACATGAAACGCAAGTGCCGCCAACCATCCCGCCATGAACGCAAATGCGGCGCGCGCGTACGCCCGTCGGGATGCAGGGTGATCGGCACCTCGCGGCAATTTAACTTCATCAACGAGGCCTTGATGATCATCTCACTGGCGAATTCCATACCAGTCGTTTGCAAATCCAAAATATCGAAGGCCCGCCGCGTCAATCCTCGCATGCCGGCATTTATGTCGCTGATGCCGGTCGAAAAAAACACCCGGCTTACCCATGTCAGTACCGGCGTTCCGATCCATCGGTGTTTCCAGGGCATCGCGCCGGGCAGGATTCGCCCGCCGCCGCTGGGCAGCCGGCAGCCCATCACCAAGTCGGCGCCATCCCGCAAAGCCGCGAGGAATTTTGGGATTTCTCCAAAATCATAACTATCGTCCGCATCGGCGAAAATTATGAATTTTCCATTCGATGCCTCAACCGCGCCCATGATGGCGGCGCCATAGCCTCGGTCAGAGACGTGCACTACATGGGCGCCCAGTTCCCTGGCCAATTCCACACTGCCATCGTCGCTGCCGTTGTCACCAATCACGATCTCGCCGCGGATACCGTGCATATTCAACGCCGCAACCGCCTTACCGATGCAGGTGGCAATTGTTTCCGCCTCGTTCAGGCATGGCATTACAACGGAAAGCTCTATTTCACGGCTATCTTCCGCTGACGTAACGGACTGTGTCATACGGCGTTCCCACGGTGGCCATTCATCGAGATGGTCGCAATCCCTTGCGGATAATCATCCATAGGATGGCTATTGTATGATAGGCGCGGATTTTCTTGCCTTCATCATAGGTACGTCCGTGATAGCTGATGGGCACTTCGTAGATCACTTTTGCCCGCTTCGATACATTCGAAAGAATCTCGGCATGTTGCTCCCAGCCGTAGCTGCGAAGCTCCTCGGGATCCAGTAAATTTCGCCGGAACAGCAGATAACAGCTATAAATATCGCTGAAGGTCGTGTTGTTTATGACATTAAAAACGAGCGTCAGTGTACGATTTCCCACCTTGTGCCAGAAATAGTGCACCCGGGTAGAAATCGGCGCGATAAAGCGGCTACCCATGACGACATCGGCCTCATGGCGCAAGACAGGCTGCATTAATCTTTCATACTCGTTCGGTTCGTATTCCAAGTCCGCGTCCTGAAACAGGATGAAATCGCCGGTCGCATGCCGCAAACCGACCTGAACCGCGCCCCCCTTGCCTAAATTCTTGGGCAAGCTGACAAAATGATCATGTAACTCGGGGTGGGACTCCACCAAGGCACGCGTTTCGTCGACGGAACAATCATCGATCACCACGATCTCGACCTCGACCCCTTCGATTTTCTGTTTCCGCACTTCGGTCAGAACCTCAATGATCGTGGCTTCCTCATTGTAGGCGGGGATAACTACACTCAATCGAATCAATTTCGTTCACCTATCGACACTGCGACACTATTTTAGCTTCACTGCGGGCATATCTTTCCCTTGATCACCCGCACATTCGGAGGAATTGACCAGATCGGGATACAACATTTTCGCTATATTGCCGTCGGCATCGGCAACAACGATACGTGTCAAACTACCACGCAGGAATACGCTGTCATGCACATCGTAAAGCATCTCGTCAACCATGAAATCGACGAGCAGCCGCCGGCGGAATGTTTGTATGACAACAGACACTTTTCGGTCGCCGTTTTCCGATGAAAGAACCCGGTCGCGGTTCAAGAGCCAGACAATCGGCGTGGCCCCGTTGCGCCTGACGAGGCAGACAAAATCCCGCACCATAGCCTCTTCCACGGCACGGTTTCCCATCAAGGTCGGGAATATCCAGTGCAGTCGCCGCTCACCCCGGCCCTTATACTTGTTCGCAATCAGATCCAGGAATGGCGGGATGAACCTATCGTCGCCAAACAAGACCAATGCCTCATCCGGGATGTCCTGTCGGACCGATTCGGTAACTGCTACGCCGCTATAGCGCGATGTGCCGCTTGTCATGGATTTCAGGGTGTGGGCCGCCGGCGTGTACAGTACGGCAGCCATGCCAACGACACTTAGAAGCATCCGAAGCGCACGAAACATTATGCCGTCGCCCTATCGGTGGCCTCAGTCTCGGCCTGCCCACGAAACCGCGTGGCGATCATTAGGGCGGCGGCGAAAGATGCCACGACATAGATCTGCACCCGCCCGGACGGCGCTATCAGGGCATTGAGCAGGCTCATGGCGAGGAACACCCAAAGCAGTTGATGCAGTTGGGCGAGCGGCCCCGATGCGCGGCAGCGCAGATCGCCAACCAATATCACTAGGTTGGCCAGTAGAAGCAGGCTAAAGATCCAGAACGGCAGACCCCAATAGACTTTGGCCGCTAACGATGCCGAAGAGGGCAAGCGCAGCAGAAGGTAGTCAACAACCGTTAGAATTGTGACGCCGAATGAAGAGGCGGTCGGGGACCGGCCGCCAACGTTAGCCAAAAGAGTTTCAAGAGATACCGGTAGATGCGCAGCGTACCAGATAAGAACAGCGAATGTCGGCAGCAGCCCCAGGATGATCGCGGTCAGTGCTGGCCTTGGCGCGGCATTGCGAAAAACCAGGATGATCGCAAATAGCGCCATTCCCGCCGATGTCACCGTGAAACTAGGATGCGTGACGGCTGCGAGGCCGAGGCAAAAGCCGGCCGCGGGATAGCCCCAGGGCGCCGAGCCCATGGCACCATTGGCGCGGGCAAAAAATAACAGAGCCAGCACAGTGGCGGCCAAGCCCAAGGTCTCGGGCCGTGGATTAAATATATCCAGGGTAAATGGAGTGACCCCGAGAAGGATAAGCAAGAGACAGGTACGGGAAATCTTTACCGCCCGGCTTGCCGCGGGATTGGAAAAAATGAAAACAGCCGATGCGGCAATCAGGGCATTTAAGGCAAGCAGGTGAGAAACTTTGTAGGTGTAGTAATTAATCGGCAAGCCGATACTATCCCAGGCCAGATAGAACAGGCCGTGCAGAAAAGCGTAGGGCGGTAATGTCAGAAAAAATTCGTGGAACGTCTGGATATAGAGAAAACCGATATCGCCATGTGTCATGAAGCCTAGGGCTTCAAGTATGAAATGGGCGTCATCCGTGCCTGGTGACAGGAAATAGATGCTACTCCAAATCGCGACCAGCCATAGAAAGCCGAGCATTGCCATAAGCCGCCCCGAAGACAGAGCTTCGTATGCCACCTCGACCAATTTGCTCATGGCGATCCATCCAGTGCACACTGGCACCGCGCCAATACCCGCACCACCTCAATACCCAAGAGCAAACTTTCGCCGCCGCGCCTTCCCCCATCTATTTCTTCAACAAATTGCCGCACCGCTCGCGTCAAAGGCAATTCCGCGGAATATTCCATGGCTTTTACCAACGTGGCGGACGGCGTGTTAGCGGAATTCAAGGTCAGCTTCTCAGTTGCAAGATCATCAAAAGAAAGTTCACCGTCACGGCACAGGACATCGAACCGGCGCGCCTTTTCGCTACGAATATTGCCAATTTCGATAGTGGCGACGACATCGTTTGCAAATGTCAGCATCAATTCAATATTCTCGCCGTTTTCCCCGCCCACACCGACGCGGCGCGCCGACACCGAGCTTGGAACCTGACGCATTAGATCCAGGCACATCGCAATGTCATGGGGCCCCCAATCCCACAAGACTGCCGCGTCCTTGCGGAAAGGGCCCCAATTTCCGGCCTCCGATCGAATGGATCTGATCGGCCCGAGACGGTCGATTGTGTCTTTTAGCGATATAAAGGCCGGATTGAAGAGCTGCGTATGATCGACCATGACGTAACCCTTGTATTTGGTCACGAGATCGCCCAGGGCTTGCGCTTCCTCGACATCCAAGGTCAGAGGCTTCTCAACAAACACTGGCAAACCGGCCTGAACGGCGACGCTGACCATGCCCGCATGCAGCGCTGGAGGTGTCGCAACTATGACCCCATCTATATCCTTCGCCTGGGCGACTGTTTTCCAGTCCCCATCAACCTGGCAATCCGCCGGTGCCAATTTCTCTGTCTCGGAATTATTCGAAGCAACGCGCGTCAAAGCCACGCCAGGCAAGCCCTGGATAGTCGGTATAAAATTGCGCCCCCAGCGGCCAGCGCCTATTAACCCGAGGCGGACGTCAACCATGACCAAATCTGAAGGAAGCCGTCAGTCAACCTCATAGTTCGCATCCGTCCAATCAAGAAAACGCCGCAAACCTTCATCGAAATCCACCTGCGGGATGTACTCAAGTTGCAGTTGCGCTTTCCTTATATCGGGGCAGCGCCGATTGGGTTCATCGGCCGGATAGCTGTCGGGATGCTCAATGACGCGATAATCAATATTGCGTCCCAAAACATTTTCAATTCGTTTCGCCAAATCCAAGACCGACAGCTCTGGCTTCGGATTGCCTATATTGTAAGCCTCACCCGGAACGCCGCGGAGGAATACAAGCATGAAACCAACTATCGCATCGGTGACATAACAAAAAGTACGCGTCTGTTGTCCGGTACCATAGATATTCAGAGGGGCACCTATCTTTACTTGATGTGCAAAGTTCGGCAATACGCGATAATCCGTCGCCTGCATACCCGGCCCGAAAACATTGAAGGGTCGAATGGCGTTGGCGGCCACGCCAAAGGAATCATGATAAATATAGCAAAGCGTCTCGCCGACCCGTTTGCTTTCATCATAGCAGGCACGCGGCCCCTGGGATGAGACATTGCCCCGATAGCTTTCAGGTATCGGAATATGCCGTGGATCCGGATCGCCGTAGATCTCACTCGAACTAAAAAATGTGAACCGGGCATTATTCTTTTGGGCCAGTTCCAGCATATTGCGGGTACCCTGTATTGCCACATCAAGGGCATTCAACGGATAGGCCCGATAATAGAAGGGGCTAGCGATACCGGCCGCATGAATGACGTAATGAATCTTCTTTCGGTACTTAAACGGCTTGATGACATCATGTTCAATGAATGTCGTATTCTTCCCCTTCACTGGCTCTTTGCCCAAGTCCCCGGCAGTAATCAGATTGTCCAGCAATAGTAACTGACAGGGATCCGATTTAAGACGTCCGCGGTTCAAATCCTCGACAACGGCTTGAAAATACCGGCCTAGAAAACCGCGTCCGCCCGTGAGCAACATCGTCTTTCCCGCCAGCAGATCGGCGCTAGCGCCGAGCCGCTTTACAATTTCCGCAATATCGCTTTCTAAATAGGCCTGGGTCATGCTGGACAGACTTCCACATTCGGTACGGGGATGATGAACTTTCCGCCGCCTTCGACGAAGGCAGCGTTATTACGCATAATGGGTTCCGCGAAATTCCATGCCAGGAGCAATAGATAGTCTGGCTTGCGCCGCTGAATTTCGGAAGACGGCAGTACCGGCACGTGTAGTCCCGGTGTAAAGAGGCCCTGCTTGAGAGGACTGTCATCTACAATGAAATCAAGGCTGTCAGGGTCCAGGCCAAAATGATACATCAAAGTGGTCGCCTTGGCAGGCGCGCCAAAGCCGGCGACGCTTTTTCCCTGTGATTTCAACTTCGCCAATAGTTCGGTCAATTCGGCCTTAAGGGCATCAATCTGGTTGGAGAATGCTTGGTAGCTTTCCTCGCGGTCCAGTCCCAATTCAGCCTCGATGGAGAGCGCCTCGGCAACCGAAGAGCCGACCGGTCGCTTCGCCGTCGCCAACTGAGCAATACCGCGAATGCTGCCGCCATGGGTGTCGATTCGTTCCGCCTCGATCAGCGTCATGCCGTTAGCCGCGAAGAAACGCACCAATGGGCCGATCGCATGATAGGACAAGTGTTCGTGATAGATCGTGTCGAACAACGTGTTTTCAATGACGTCGACCAAATACGATACTTCGAACGAGAACACCCCATCCGGCGCCAAAAGTTCGCGGATACCCTCGACAACGGATATCAGATCATCAGCATGAGCAAAGACATTATTGGCCGTGATTATTGTCGCCGCACCACGTTCGGTTTTGATCCGTTCAGCCAATGCTGGCGTAAAAAACTCCGGTAAGGTCTCGATACCGTTTTCCGTTGCCTTAGCAGCAATATCGCGGGCCGGATCAATGCCCAGCACTTGCAGGCCGGCAGCCTTAAAGAACCCCAGCAGAGTGCCATCATTAGAGCCGATATCGATCGCCAATGAAGCAGGGGCCGGCGCGCAATGCTCGACTAGTGCCGCCGCATAGTCCTCAAAATGCTTGACGAATACCGGCGAGGTGCCAGAGACATAAACATAATTTTCGAAAAGCGTCCGCGGATCAACCACATCAAGCAATTGCAAATGAGTACAACCGCGGCAAAAATGTAGGGCCAACGGAAACGCCTCTTGTTCGTCACCAAGTTGGGTTTCCGAAACAAAAGCATTGGCCGGCGGCGTTGGGGTCAAGTGGACGACTTCAGGCAAATCTTCGCTGCCACACAAGCGGCAAGTTTTCCGGCGGCGATAATGCTCGTGAAGCTTGGAATTCATGACCCGTCGACGAGGACAACCCGCACTAAATCCGCTTCATAGACTTCTTGGCTTCGAGAGTTCCGTCCCAGAGTTAGAAATACCGAATCCTCGGGGAATAGCATTGTATGCTCCACCATCGGCGGCGTGAAGAACACCTGCCCCGTCTCGACATGAACCATTTCCGGTTCGTCGGCACTGCCAACGGGCCTATGGTAGTAGTCGATAGAACCACTAACCACATAGCAGTAATGCCAGTCGGTATTGTGGTAATGGTTAGCGCGGACAGTGCCCTTTTTCGACGAAATCAGGACACAGCTTTTCATATCTTCGTCAACCAAAGGCTGAATTTCGCCGCGCTCGTCAGTAAAAGGCGACTCGAGATCCACAATGACTGTAGTCGGCCAGCTTTGCCGCTCTTCATCAGTTACCGGCTTGATATCCACAGCCATTCGTACACTCCGATCAATTTGATAATTTCCGCCCGTCTGTATGACAAGTCAACCATCGCATTGCAAGGCGATTTTTGCGCCATGTCATTGTAGTCAAACCAGCGAACAGAAACCGAGCGCTCGGACTGCGCCGGGGTCGCAAACAGTCCCTAAGGCACAGTGAAATCTCTGGATTCGGCAGTTTGATTTCATGCTCCGTGACTTAATACCAAATAGCAGTGTCGGAAACTCATACAGACGCTTTACGAAGATTTTTGGCCAGGCGCCCGCAACCCGCCCTGGCGTACAATGGTACTGGTACGACAAACTGCACGCGCCGCCAGAGCCGTGAAACCCAGATAAATCTTGGAACGGTAGTAGTACCGCCGGCGGCTCGACTCCTGCCCGTCGCGCTCCGCTTACGATCTTTATGGGTCTTTATCACTGCAACTTGCTATTAACAGGACGCTAGCGTCTCGCTCTGCTATACATTTTTTGCCATCGAAATTGAATATTATGGGATGACTGTGTTGGAAAATTCTAAATGGGACCTCGCCACTACGGAAGAGGAGCCGATATCTCTATACACTTCCAAGACTCTCTTCCGGGCAATTTTTGGCATTGCCATCGGCGCCTTATTTTTATGGCTGGTCGTACGTAGTATTCAAATCGATGATGTCCTGCAATTGTTGCTTGCCGCCGATGCTACATGGCTAGCCGCCGCCATGATCGCGTTTGCTCTGAACATGGCAATTCGGGTTTTACGTTGGCGTCGCCTCCTTATCGGAGTCAAGACGCTGCCCTACAAGACTGTTGCGGCAGTTTTGTTGATTGGTTATGCGGTCAACAATGTGCTGCCAGCGCGAATTGGCGAACTGTATCGGGCGCACTTTGCGGGTCGCCGCTTTGGGTTTTCCCGAACCACGGCGCTGGCCTCGATAATGGTCGAACGCACCATGGATGGTCTTTTGGTGGTGGGACTGCTTTTCGTAGGTCAATTTTTTGTGCCTGACAGTGAGGTGGTACAATTACTCACGCTCATTGCCGGCGCGATCTTTATTGGATTTGCGATATTGCTGACCTATCTCAGCCGAGGAAAGATGCTGCTGAAGATGCAGAATTGGCCCAAATTTTCGGCCAAAATTAGCAGTTTCCAACATGGTGTAGCTGTCTTTCGTGACGGTAGCCTTTTCGCGGTTTTCTCGTTGTCTTCTTGCGTCTGGCTTCTGGAAGCGCTGTCGGTCTGGTGCATACTCAATTCCATCGGCATATCCGTTGGTTTAGGTGCATTGGCCTTAATAACTTCGGTAGCGACGCTAGCAACGCTATTGCCCTCTTCACCTGCCTATATAGGTACTTATCAATACGCCTACGTTTTCGCGTTTGGGCTATTGGGCCATGGAGCCACCGAAGCAGTCGCGGCTTCCACCGCCGCACAGGTAATGCTACTTGGTTCGGTAACCGTAGTCGGCCTTGGGCTATACATTTTACACAACGTTCAGAACGCCATATTCAGCCGCCAAGGCCAATCAAGGGCAACGGAGGATTCCACTTGATTTTGGCCAATCCATCAACCGGTCTGATTGACGGGGGCCGAAGTGCCGTAGAGCGAAAGCACAGTCAAAAATTTTGGTGATCGCGTGGCGCATGTTAATATTACGGGCAGGCTGGCATAGCGCAGCGTGGAACAACGCAAGTAAATGCAAATGAATGAGAACCTAGATGCACGCAAAACTCTTGTTGTCATTCCGACGTTCAATGACATTGCGTTGCTATCGACCATCGTCGAAGACGTGCTCGCGTTAGACGGCAATTATGTGCCCTTGGTCATTGACGATGGGTCATCGCCACGTTTGTGCATTTCCGATTTACCAAAAGGCTGCTTACTTTTCTCGCTGCCTACCAATATGGGCCTTGGAATGTGCACTCACATAGGCCTCGATCACGCCTTGAAACATGGCTACGACGAATTCCTGCGCATCGATTCGGACGGCCAGCATCCTGTGGCGATGGCGCCGGATCTGCTATCTCCGATACGCGAAGGCGCCGCCGATCTTGTTGTTGGCACTCGTGTGAACCACGGCGACGGAGCTGGGGTTGGCAATGGTGTTCGCAAGTTGGTGAAATTTTATTTCTCCACGATCGCCAACGCGATTACCCGTGGCGGAGTGCCCAAAGACGTCAATTCGGGTTTCTTCGCGCTAAACCGGTCCGCGATCACCGAAATTAGCAATGTTGTCCTGGAACGGTTCCCCGAACCCCAGATGTTAATAATCGCACATACGGTTGGTCTACGGATATCGGAAGTTTCCATTACTCAAGAACCACGGCTACACGGCAAGACAACGCTATCGATTATGCATGCGACACGCCTGATCTACCGTTTTTCAATTTTCGCTGTGGGAGAACTATTAACGTTTAGAAGATGATGGAACTAGCAATCATCCTATTTTTGACAGCCTGCCTAATCATCCTGGTGCGGCAGGGTTTAATCCAGGCGGATTTATCAATGCCTTGGTTCCTGGCCCTGGTCGTATTTGGTTTCTTGAGTACCAACAACGCTTTCGTCGATTGGGTTGGCGCCGGACTTGGAATTTTGTATCCACCCATCGCCGTCGTTTTTATTACAATCGCCATTTTGCTTGGATTGATTACAGTTTTACTCATTGCCTTCACACATATTCGTCAGCGCCAACTGAAAATTGTTCGCCGGCTTGCGGAATTGGAGTTAGCACAGCAGGAGCAGGCATTTGTTAGCCTGCCTCATAAATCATCCGAGCGAGATATCGACACCTGATGCCAATTTGCCAGCCGTCGAAAAGCGGGTGTTGCCGTCGCCTTGGATCGCCTTAAGCCGGCGGTTTCAATATTTCAAAATGCACGGGCGCGAAACCACGCGCGATGACTTGCCGTGATTTCCAGACAAAGCCGTCCAAGGGGTCGACCCAATACAAATTTTCAAAGCGCCAATTCAAAGTGCGAGCCACATTTTGCTCCCGAACCAAGATAGTGTCGAAATCCAGCTCGACGATTCGCACTTCTTGCGGTCCCAAACTCTCAAAAATAGAATCGACCACGAGGCCATAATGCGGCCCTACATCCAAATCGATATAGCGGGTATGGTGAAGCGGCTGGGTCACCTTATGCAACAGCCGATCTACCGGATCGATAGCATCGGCGCGGGTATCCTTGAGGTTTTCTGGGAAGCCAAAGGTCTTTACAACCCGCCCCCCGCGTAAGGTCAGAACCGAGCGGTCAAGGCCCGAGATCCAGTGTTGTTCATCGCCCTGGCTGCGGGCCAGCAGCAAGAGTGCCTGAGGCCCTTCACCAACCCTTGCAGTCATGGATGCGTATGGTAGTTTGGCGACGGTATTGCGCCGGAGCGGTAGATCGGGGTAGCCAAAAAATTGGGCTTTTGCGACATCGAAAGCATTGCCGATTATTGGCGAGGTGATGCAACCACCCAACAATGTACCGGGCAGCAGGGCGGCAGCGCCAAGCAGTCCAGTACGCAGCAGTGATCGACGTGTTTGATGTGGCTTTGTCATTTTCGCAGGCAAATGTTCGCAATAAGATCGGCAGCAAGGTTTATGGTTTCCGCCATCGGGATGTTTCTCAATATCGAGAATTTTCTGCGGCGCAAAGGTAGAATTCGAGGACATTGAATGGTTCACAGTCGTGGCAATATGGCAATCATCGCACAGGATCGTAAGCCGTGCCGCATCGGATTGTCTTGGCGAATTTCATACAGCTTATCTTGGACCCTTCTGCTCGCCCTGTCGATATGGCTTACCCCCGCCGCGTTGCATGCGCAGAACAATGACTTCGCCGGCGGCGGCGCGTTGGGCGATCTTTTGAAGCAACTGCAGATCCTGCAGGGTACTGGCGCCATTGACGCCCTAGAAGGCCGGGCGTCATCAAATCTGGATCAGGCCCGCAAAGGCGGCGCCGACGCCATTAAAGAGATTCAGAGGGATGGGTTCACCAGCAGTCCGCTCAGCGAGGGTGCAATGGCGCGTCGAGGCCAACTGAGCCCGGAACAGCGACTGCTGGCGGAAGCATATTGCCGTGGCAACCTAAAGCCGGAACAAATGGTTTCTATTCGGGTAATCCAGCAATTTTCGCCGTTAGAGAAAGACTATTGCCAACGCGCATCCGAGTTATTACTGCAGTACGGGTATGAATTGTTCGATAAGGTCGCCAGCCTGCAAGCCTTAAACACTGGCACCATTTTTCCTGACTATGTCCTGGGTATTAACGACGAAATGGTCGTCACCTTCGTTGGCCGCCTCAATCAAAGCATCAGAACACGGATCGACCGCAAGGGCCGGGTGTTGCTACCTAATTTCAAGCCAATCTTCGCCGCCGGCCATACCTTTGGCGAGATCCGACGGGAGATCGCTGCGCGCACGGCGGCGAAACATCTGGGCACCGATGTTTATGTCTCGCTTGGCGCCGTGCGTATTATGAATGTGCTGCTGGCTGGCGAAGTGCACGAGCCTGGGCTAAAGAAATTGACGGCGCTGGGCACGGCGATCGATGCCATCCGTCTTGGCGGTGGCATCAAGAAGACCGGCAGCGTGCGCCGCATCCACGTTCAGCGCGGCGATCAGGTTTTCTGGATAGATACCTATGATCTGTTGTTTTCCGGCATAGCGGCGCGGGACTTGTCCTTGCGCGACGGTGATAGGGTCATCGTCCCACCCCTGGGTCCAACCTATGCCCTGACGGGCGATGTGAAGCGGCCGGCCATCTACGAAATGCCGGATGGCAGGCGTACCCTGAGCTTGGCAGAGGCCCTGCAAATGTCTGGCGGCACGATACGGCCAAAGGGCAATATCTTTCATCATTTGAGCTTCCAGGACAGCGGACATCAGCAACTAAGTGAACATAAGAATCTCGCCACCAAGGTTCAGGACGGCGACATTATCCGGGTCAGCCGCAGCCAAAACATCCAGTTGGGCGCGGTTGATATCAGGGGCCATGTGCAAGTGCAGGGCCGGCGCTCTTTGGCGGCAACGTCTACCGTGGCGAAATTGCTTGGCGATGCCAGCTCATTCAAGTCTGATCCCTACCTCCTGTTCGGCGCCCTGGAAACAACGGACCCGAAAACCCGCGCCAGACGGCTTTTTCCTCTCAATCTGAAAAGCATTCTGCACGGCACGAAGGATTACGCCTTGCGCGATGGCGACCGCCTTATTGTCATGGGCGGCAAGGACGTTCGTTATCTCTCATCGTCGAATGTCCAGGAAGTGGTCAGCCACCGGATAGATGCGGAGTTGCGGCTGCAGGGATTGGAAGAAGAGAGTTCCAAAGATAGTGCGAGCAAAGAAGACGGCGACCAGTTGCTTATTGATCCCCTCGCGGCGATCCAGAAAACCCTGGCCAATGGCAGCAAACCGGCGTCCCAGACCGACGATGCCCAGGTTCAGACGGAAGGCGACAATGCAAGTCTGCAGGAAACCTTGCAGCGCACCTGCTCCGGCATGCGGCAATTACTGGCGATCGTTTCGGTCAATTCCGCCAATCGCTTTGCCAATGCGGTCAGGACTATCGACACCGCCGGCATGGCCCCGATAAACCGGCAGGACTGCCCGGAAATTTTTGACGAACATGGCGGCCTATTGGCCCTGGCATTGGAACATGTGGTAGCCGTGAATGGGGAAGTACGCCGCCCCGGTGCCTATCCGGTAGTCGACAGTGTCAGCCTGACCGAACTTATCGCGGTCGCCGGCGGGCTCAGCCGGGAGGCTGATCTGACCCGTGTGGAAATTTCACGCTATACGCCTGATTCCCTCAAAGGTTCTTCCAACGCGTCGCGCGGCTTGGTCAATTTGGCTACGACTGGTGCCGACAAGGTCATGATTGGGCCTGGCGACGTTGTGCGATTTAATCCAGTGGTAACCGATCGCGACACTGGACCGGTTCTGTTGGCGGGCGAATTTACCCGACCGGGCCTGTATGAAATCCGCCGTGGCGAGAGGCTATCCGAGGTCATTGCGCGCGCCGGCGGCCTGACGGCGCAGGCATATCCCTACGGCGGCGTATTCACACGCCAGCGAGTTCGTTCGGATCAGCGAGCCGGCCTGGTACGGGCAAGCCGCGAGTTAAGTTCGTCGCTCGCGGTGGTGGCGGTACAGCGCAATGTGAACCCATCCTCCATCCTCGCCTTGCAGCGAGTTGCCAAGCAGTTGGGCTCGGTCGAGGCGTTGGGCCGGGTGGTAACAGAGACCGATCCGACCGTGCTGCAGGTGCGTCCGGAACTGGATACCGTCCTGGAACCGGGTGATCGTTTGTACATGCCGAAACGGCCGAGCTTCGTTACCGTCATTGGCGATGTGCTGAACCCCGGCGCCATGCAATTCATCGCCGGGACCACGGCGGATGAATATATCCGTCAAGCTGGCGGCTTCCAAAGATCGGCGGATGAAGATCGGATATTCGTTGTCTACCCCAACGGCCAGGCAGAGCCACTGGCCGTTAGTGTTTGGAACTTCAATCCAGTGCAGTTGCCGCCCGGCAGCTCGTTGGTAGTGCCCAAGGATCCGGCACCGCTGGATCTATTTATGTTGATTCGCGAGGGCTCATCCCTAATCAGCCAGTTGGCTGTGGCCGCCGCTTCTCTTGCGGTCATCAGCCGCGATTGAGGGTGAAAAAGTTACGCGTAATAGTGCAGCCTGCATGATGTTGATTATGGCGGCCCATAAAATGGGGAACATACTGGCACGACCTTTGCGCGGTTATTCAGTTGCGCTCGTCATTGCCGCGTTGCTGATCTGCCAGGGTAATCGTCCGGCTGTCGCAGCTAAACCACCTGCGGCAAGAGTGTCAAACTGGGCTACGGCCAATGATTTTGGCAGCGTGGGTCTATTGCAGACCCGCACCGCACGTTTCCGCGACGATGGAGATTTGGATGTAGGCGCGGTTTTTCTTGATCCCTACCGCCGTTACTACATTTCCTTTCAGGCCATGCCATGGCTGGAAGGCACATTTCGTTATACCGAGATTACCAACCGGTCATTCTCGATCGGCGGGTTGGCGTCAACGGAGGATTATCAAGACCGTGGCGCCGATTTGAAATTCCTTTTATGGGATGAAAGCCGGTACGTGCCGCAAATCGCCTTCGGACTACAGGACGGTATTGGCACGGGTCTATTCTCGGGCGAATATCTGGTGGCGTCGAAATCCTATTACGATTTGGATTTTTCCCTTGGCATGGGCTGGGGCTATTTCGCTTCGGGTAGCACTATTAAGAACCCGCTGACGACGTTTTCCGATGTTTTTGCAACCCGCAGCAGCAGTGGCAGCTTTGGCGGCGAGGCAAATTTTGGCGATTACCTCTCTGGCCCGCACATTGGTCTGTTTGGCGGCGTCGCCTGGCGCACGCCAGTCAAGGGCCTATCCCTGAAGCTGGAGGCCAGCACCCAGGATTACCAATCCGAACCGCTGGGAAATGAGTTCAAACGGGATTTGCCCATCAATCTTGGCTTTGTCTACAAGCCCTTTCCCTGGCTTGAGTTTTCCGGCGCCTACGAGCGGGGCAACGTCGCCATGTTCCGCGCTTCCGTGCGGGCCAACGTCAATGATCCCGGCGTACCAAAATTTGATCCGCCGCCACCAAAATTGGTGCCGCGTCCCGCGAAACCCAAAGACAAGGCGGCGGTGCGAGGCAGCCCCGGCTTTGCCCTGGCGCCGCGGGTTGCCAACCGCCTTGTTCAGCCCGGCGACCCGGAGCCCGTGGCGCCGCAAGCGCGCCTGGCGCGGCGTGCGTCTGGCAATGCAGACATCGTCGAGGCCCTCTTTGCCGGCTTCGAAGCCCAGGCCATGCAAATTTCATCGGTGGAAACCCAGGCTGATGAAACCAGAATTTACCTCGCCTCGGGCCTGAGCGGAGCACCGCGGGGGCGCCAGATCAAGGCGGCCCAATTGGCTGCGGCCGCCCTGCCATCGGGCAGCGGCGGCATCACCCTGATCGAGCGCCGGGCGGACCAGATCATCCATCAGGTTACCTTGAGCCGGAGCGAACTCGAACGCGGCGCGATAATCGACTATCTGTTTGACAGCCTGGAAGCCAAAGGCTTTGCCATCGACAGCATCGACTTCAGCCATTCCCGCGCCCGCCTGGTGATGAGCCGGGTGCCGGAGTTGGATGGCGATGTGGAACGCGCCGCCGCTGAAATCATCTTCAATGCCGCACCGACACCCGTGCAGCAGGTCGAGATCGTACAATTGACGGACGGGAACAGGAGTCTGGAACGGAGCCGTGCCGTGGTCCGCCGTTCAGATGTCCAGCGCGGCGCCCGAATTGATCAAATGTTCGACGGCTTGGAAGCGAACGGCTTCACGGTGGAATCCCTGGAGCTGACGAAGGGTGAGGCGCGGGTCTATCTTTCGGCCACGCGGACGGATGATGCGGCAAGGCCGCAAAACGACTATGAGGCCGCGGCAAGGTTGGTTGCCGAAACCGCGCCTCGGGGAATCTCCTCGGTCCAGATCGTGCGCCTGGATGCCGGCGTCGAGGCCACGCGGGTCAGCTTGCGTCGCCGGGGCAGGGCTGGTTTGAGCGCTGGCGGAACGGATAAGGCGGCAGATGAATTCGTCCCCGATCTGACCGACAACGAAAAAAACGAATTGGCCTTGAAGATTTTCAAGGATCTGGAGGCCGCCAACTTCACCGTTGATAAGTTTGAAATTACAAGGGGCAAGGCCACTGTGTTCGTCACGCCCACGAAATTCCGCGAGCATGCTCGCAATGTAGGCCGGGCCAGCCGTGTTGTAGCATCTCATGCGCCCGCCAGCGTCGAGGAGATTGAAGTTGTTACCATGAACGCCGGGCTGGAAACCGCCCGCGTTTCCATTTTGCGCCACGATCTGGAGGCTGCCGTACAAAGAAGGGGCAGCCCGGAAGAGATCTGGACCCACGCGGCGATTTCCGGTCCGCAACCATCGCCGCCGTTTGGCGAAAGCCGGCCCGACGATGTTGCCGTAATAAAAAATCCACGTCGTTACCCAACGTTGTCCTGGGACGTCCGCCCCGCATTGCGTAGTCATATTGGCGGCCCAGACGGCCTCTATCTGTATCAGGTCTGGATGGCCTTTACAGCCTCGGCGGAGCTCTATCGAGGCGTCTTGTTTACCAGCACTTTCGGCAAGAACATCGTATCCACCCTGGATGAGATCACCTTGGAGTCCGACAGCTTACTGCCTCATGTGCGCAGTGATCTGAAGCTCTATAACGAAGAAGGCGAGGACGGCAATATTATCCGTCTACAGACGGAGTATCTGTTTCAACCCGCCGAGAATTGGTTCGCCCGGGCCTCCGCCGGTTTGTTTGAAACAATGTTTGGCGGCGTTAGCGGCGAAATCATGTATCGCCCCTACGGCTCGCGCCTGGCGCTAAGCGTCGATGTCAACCGTGTGCAGCAGCGGGCCTATGATCAACGTCTGGATTTTCTGGACTACAAGGTCACGACCGGGCATCTGAATGTCTATTACAAGATGCCGTTCATGGGCCTGCTTGGAGAAATCCACGCGGGACAGTTCCTGGCCGGAGACCGTGGCGCTCAATTCGCCGTGGTCCGCGAATTCGATTCCGGTATCGCGGTCGGCGCCTGGGCTACCTTCACCAACGTCTCGGCCGAGGAATTCGGCGAAGGCAGTTTCGACAAGGGGCTTTACATGCGCATACCATTCGAAGCTTTCCTATCGACCTCAACCCTGCGCGGCGGCTCACTTTCGTTCCGCCCACTGACACGTGATGGCGGCCAATTGTTGCTGATGCAGCACAGGCTTTACGGTATTGTCGAGGGCGGCAATGTGGACGGCGTCATGCATAGATGGGACCGCTTCTTGGACTGAAGGCAGGAAACGAAATAGCGCGCCCCGTTGTTGAAAAACAATGCCGAAAGGTCATCCAACTTAAATCATGAACATCCCATTGGTAGACTTGGCGGAACAACAGCAACGGATCCGGGCTGATCTGGACCGCCGCATTGGCCAGGTATTGGATCATGGTGCCTATATCAACGGCCCGGAAGTGGCCGAACTAGAGGGCAAATTGGCGGCGGCGTCGGATCATTACCGATATCCGAACAGCTAAGTGGCGAAGTTTTGGCTTTACCCATGCACCCCTATCTCGACGAAACCATCATCAACACGATTTGCAAAGCTCTGCGGGACGCCGTGCGGACAAATTAAGGCAGAAGCTCGCCATAAATCTCCAAGGTCCGCGCAACGACCTGTTCGATATCCAGGTCCTTGGTCGCCCTGGCCCGCCCAGCCGCCCCCATGGCTTTTCGCTCGTCTGGCTGTTCTATCAGCCGCCGCAATGCAGCCGCCAGGGCGACGCTGTCACCGGGTGGCACCAGAAGCCCTTCCGCGCCATCGTCAATTACCTCCCGGCAGCCAGGCGTATCCGTTGCCACAATGGCGCGTCCGGCGGCGGCGGCTTCGAGCAATACCTTCGGCACCCCCTCGCCATACTTCGACGGTAGACAGACGATGTGACTCTGCGCCATGACCTCCGGCATATCCTCCCGCCGGCCCCACCATTCGACAATTCCCGCATCGGCCCAGCCACGCAAGGTTTCCTCCGGCACCGCGCGTGGGTTTGAGGGATGGGTGTTGCCGATCAGGGCAAAGCGGGCGGCTACTCCCTCCCCCCGCAGCCGTTTGGCCGCATCGACGAATTCCTGGATGCCTTTCTCCCAAATCAGCCGTGACGGTAATATCACCACCGGCTCACCCGCCGGCTCCGGCGCCGGCTTGAACCGTGCCAGGTCAACGCCCGAGCCCTGGATCAATACCGTGGCCTTCATAGGGGCAACCCCATTGTCGATCAGAAACGCCCGGTCGGAAGCGTTCTGTACGATCACCCGCGCATTACGATGGCCAAAGGCAAGGCACATGAGGGACAAGACCATGGGCCGTATCAAGCGTAACGGCCCACGGGTCGACACGAACATCTGTCCCAGGCCGGTGATCGCGTAGACCACGCTGGGCACGCCCGCCAAGCGCGCCGCGATACCGCCGTACAGGTTGGGCTTGATTGTCAGGTGATGCACAATATCAGGGCGCAGACGCCGGTACAGCCCGAATAGGGCCAGAAAGGTCCGCAATTCCTGTATCGGCTGTGTGCCGCGCCTGGATATGGGAATTTCATGAAATGTCAGCCCGTGGGCTTCAAGCTCGGCAACCGAATAGTCTTTCGGCGCCCAGACATTGTCGCCGGGGGCCGCGATGTGCACGTCATATCCCTTCCGCCGGGCCTCCAGCGCAATGGGCAGGCGGTGGGAAACAAAAAAGTACGCTTCGTTTACCACGAAGAGAAGAATTGGCTTTTCGCTCATATTGTCTTGGCTGCCTGGACCCATGTATGCCGCGTTTGTACGCCGCGTTTGCATTCCGCGCCACTAACAGTGAATAATCGCTCTAAATCAAGATGTATTATGCGCAAAATTGACAGAGGACCGTCATGACCGAAGCAGCCGACTATCAAACCCTGCAGGTGCGCAAGGAAGGCGCCATTGATTGGCTGAGCCTGAACCGGCCCGACCGCCTGAACGCCTTGAACATGACCATGGTGGACGAGTTGAACGACTATCTGGAACGGTTGATGACCGATGACTCCGTCCGCATCGTGGTTCTGCGGGGCAATGGCCGGGCCTTTTGCTCCGGCATCGACATCAAGGATATCACTCAGGGACACGGCGCCGTGGCCAACGGCATATCCGCCGATATCGCCGCGCAACGGCGTATCGCGGAAGTCGTCCGCCGCATGCGCCGCTGCCCGCAACCGATTATCGCCCTGGTCCACGGCATTGCCACGGGCGGCGGTTTCTCCCTGGCCCTGGCCGCCGATATCCGCATCGCCGGCGAGAGCGCGCGGATGAACTGCGCCTTTATTAACCTAGGGCTGACCTCCTGCGATCTGGGCCTGAGCTATCTGCTGCCGCGCATCGTGGGCACATCCATTTCCGCCGAACTGATGTTGACCGGCCGCTTTATCGAGGCCGAGCGCGCCCTGCGCACCAATCTTGTCTCGGAAGTGGTACCAGATGAGGATATGGAAGCCGCAGCCCGCTCCTACCTCGACGAGATGATCGCGACCTCCCACCTGGGCCTGCGCCTGACCAAGGAGGGCATGAACATGGGCATCGACGCACCGGGTCTGGAACATGCCATCGCCATGGAGGACCGCAACCAGGTCCTCACCATTCAGTCCGATAATTTTCAGGAAGGCATGGCCGCGATACTTGAGAAAAGGTCACCAAAATTTGATCAGTAGTATACCAATTCCTTAAGTTTCCCCATTTAGGGTGGGCAGTGGCGGAATAGGTATTGGGGGCTTGAATGGAAGCGTGCCTATCCGGTTAACGCAGACACCCACTTCATGTAGGGTGCTTCCA
>CAZPWJ010000079.1:0-23306 GCA_964590195.1 uncultured Rhodospirillaceae bacterium
AGATCCTCCCTTTGGAAACAGGATCACATGTCCCAAATGTTTTGATGACGGACAGCAGGGCGTTTGGTCGCGCCTGGGTGGACGCCGGGCCATGGATTTTGCGATGACAAGAATTGCCGCCCGATAATATTCAGAACCCTGGAAATCCGCCCCCATTTGGTGTACCCGATAGAACATGGAGAGGGCAAAGTGACACATCATGAACGATAGTCCGGCAATGCTTCGGCTGTTGGAGCAGTTCCACCTGGCGCGGATCGTCTGTCTGGGTGACCTGATGCTGGACCGCTATGTCTACGGTGCGGTGGAGCGGATCTCGGCCGAAGCGCCGATCCCCATCGTCCGGGCCGAACGGGAAGAGAGTATGCTGGGCGGAGTCGGCAACGTGGCGCGCAATATCACCGCCGCCGGCGGCCGGGCCCATCTGCTGGCCCTTAACGGCGATGACGCCGCCGGTGCCGACGTCGCCGCGCTGCTTTCCGAAATGGGCGGAACTGATGACGGAATTGATGCCGATCTGGTAACCCAGCCGGGCCGGACCACGACCGTGAAAACCCGCTATGTCGCCGCCGGCCAGCAATTGCTGCGGGCGGACAGGGAAACCACCGATGCCATCGACGCCGCCGATCGCGATGCACTGCTGGCCCATCTCGACAGCGCCCTGGCGGAGGCGGACGTGCTGGTGTTGTCGGATTACGGCAAGGGCGTCTTGAGCGATGAACTCTTAAGCGCCGCCATTGAACGTGCCCGCGCCGCCAACGTACCCACGGTCGCCGACCCGAAACGCCATGACTTCTCGGTCTATGGCAGGGTGGATTTTCTCAAGCCAAATCGGGCGGAACTGGCCGCCGCCACCGGCCTGCCCTGCGATGACGATGAGCAGGTGACCCAGGCCGCACGTGCCGTGATGGCGCAATGCGACATCGGCGCAATGCTCGTCAGCCGCTCGGAACAAGGCATGAGTCTTATTGCCAAAGAGGGCGACCCGGTGCATCTGCCCGTGCGTGCGCCGGAGGTCTTTGATGTCTCGGGCGCCGGCGATACGGTGGTTGCCATCTTTGCCCTGGCCCTGGCCGCGGGTGCCGCGCCCAGCTTAGGCGCCAGCCTAGCCAATCTGGCAGGCGCCATCGTCGTCGGCAAGGTCGGCACCGCCGCTGTCAGTCGGGACGAACTGGCCAACGGCATCCTAAGCGCCGATCTGACGCGCTCCGAGGACAAGGTCGTCTCCGCCGCCTTTGCCCGAGCCGATGTGGAACGCTGGCGGACCAACGGCTTGCGGGTTGGCTTCACCAACGGCTGCTTTGACCTCCTCCATCCCGGCCATATCTCGCTGCTGACCGAGGCCAAGGGCCATTGCGACCGACTGATCGTCGCCATCAATGACGATGCCTCGGTCCGCCGATTGGAAAAAGGCGAGGGCCGCCCGGTCCAGACAGAGGCCGCCCGCGCCCTGGTGCTGGCTTCGCTGGCCATGGTCGACCGGGTTCTGATATTCGCCGACGACACGCCTATCCCATTGCTGGAGCAATTGCGCCCAGACGTCCTGATCAAGGGCGGCGACTACGACGTCGCGGGCGTGGTCGGTGGTGATATCGTGCAGGCCTACGGCGGTGAAGTGAAGCTGGCAGGCTTTCTCGAAGGACACAGCTCCACCGCCGTGATTGCGCGCATGGACACGGGCGCGGCGGCCAAGGCCGGATCCCGCCGTGGGGAATAGCCGCGCCCGCATCGATGTTCTCATTTTCGGCGGTGGCATCGCGGGACTGTGGTTGCTGGATGAACTGCACAGACACGGCTACGCTTGCCTGCTCATAACCAAGGGCGATCTGGGCCAGGGACAAAGCATCGCCGCCCAAGGCATCATTCATGGCGGCACCAAGTATTTCGGCGAGACCGCCGTCGCCGACCTTGCCGCGATGCCGGAACGATGGCGGGCCAGCCTGGCCGGTGATACCGGGCCGGACTTGAGCGCGGCAACACTCTTAGCCACGGCCATGCAAATGTGGCTGCCGCCGCAGCTTGGCGGCGGCCTACTGGCCGGGTTCTCCCAAAAAGCCATGCGGGGCAGCATGCGGGAAGTCGCCGAAGACAGCTGGCCAAGCAGTGTCGCGGGCGCCAGCGGCGGCCATCTGTTCGACTTGGACGAAATTGTCATCGATGTGCCCGCGGTTCTGGCGGCGCTGCATGCCGCGCACAAGGACCGAATTCGCCAGATGCCTGATGACAGCGGTTTCGAATTAAGAAGCAGCGGCGAACAGGGCGCCGTCGTGGCCGTCGATGGCCACGAAGTAGAAACAGCCTTTTTTGTTTTTACCGCCGGTGCTGGCAATGATGAATTGCTGCGCCGCGCTGAAATGCAACAGCTGCAGGGACAAAGCCGCCCCCTGCATCAGGTCATGATCTCGGGCATGAAAGCCTCTCTGTATCTCCATTGCGTTGGCAAGAACCCAAAACCACTGGCCACCATAACCAGCCACCCGGATGGCAAGGGAGGCTATTTTTGGTACGTCGGCGGCTTGCTGGCGGAACGAGGCGTCCAGCAGTCCGCGGAACAGCTGATCGAAAACGCCAAGCGCGAATTGCCCCGGCTGTTGCCCGGCGCCGACTTCACCGGCACGGGCTGGGCCAGCCATGCGGTCAGTCGTGCCGAACCGGCCCACCAGGGAGGCTTGCGGCCAACCTCGGCGACGGCGAAACGCTTTGGCCCAGGCATCGTCGCCTGGCCCACGAAACTGGCCTTGGCGCCGGTTCTGGCCGATAAGGTTCTGGAGATACTGCAACAGGCCCGGCTTGAACCTGGGCCCCATGATCTCGGCGGGCTCGCTAATCTGCCCCAGCCGTCAATTGCCCGTCCACCATGGCAAGAGGTGCGGCAATGGAATTGAGGCAACTTGGAGCCAGAGGGCCGTCGGTCAGCATCCTGGCCCTGGGCAGCACCAAGTTCGGTCGCCGCGAGGGTGTCAAATATCCCAATGACTTTGCCCTGCCCACCGATGACCAGTTAAGAGAGCTATTGGCGCTGGCGAAGGCCGAGGGCATCAACCTGGTGGATACCGCGCCGGCCTACGGCAGCAGCGAGGCGCGCATCGGCGCCCTGATCGGCGCCGATGATCATTGGCGGATCGCCACCAAGGTAGGTGAGACATTCGTCGATGGGCGCTCGCATTTTGATTTTTCGCCCAGCGCCATCCGCGCCAGCGTGGAACGCAGCCGGCGGCATTTGCGCCGGGATATGCTCGACATCGTGCTGCTGCATTTGTCCGATGACGATAGCGAAATTCTCCATGATGGCGCCGCCGTGGCAACCTTGTTGGAGCTGCGCGAACAAGGGCTGATCACCGCCGTCGGGGCATCGACGAAGAACCTCGCGGCGGGGCTGGCGGCGGTGGACCAATGCGATCTGGTCATGATCACCTTGAACCCGGCTGATCGAACGCAGCTGCCGGTGCTGACGGCGGCACGAAACGCCGGCAAGGGGATCTTAATAAAAAAGCCGTTGGATAGCGGTCATCACGGCAATACAGCCGATGCCCTGGCCGCTTTGGTACGGGAAGCCGGCGTTGGCAGTGTCGTCGTGGGGACGATCAATCCCGGACATCTGGCTAACAACTGCGCGGCCGTTCGAAGGGCGCTGGCAGATGGATAGGACTTAGCAAAGGCGTAACCAGCATGGTGCGGCATAAAGGCAATAGGGGCGGCAAAGGCGGAGGCGTTGGCGGAGACGATGGCCGCGAATCCGGCTCGTTGGACGGCTTTGCCTGGTTGGCCGATCGTTTGGCCGCCATGGGTCCGGCCGAAATCGCCTTTCGTTTCGAAGAGCAGTTCAAACGCGCCGTCTCGCGGATCTATCAGCCCAATTTCGAACGCCTGATAAAGTCTTCCCCGGATTCCCTGCCTGCCATTCCCGGTCTGGCGGATGGCTTGATGGGATTGGCGGACAAAGATCACCTGTGCCGGGACTGGCGGCGGCTGGCTGAGCAGATGCGCCACGGTCGCTTTCAATCACTGGGCGTGAGCTGGCCCGACAGGCCGGGGACACCCGACTGGCACATTGATCCCAGCACCAAAACGGCCTGGCCAAGCGACACTTATTGCTTCGACATACCATTTCGCTATGGTTCGGAGCGCGGCGACGTAAAATTTGTCATTGAATTGAACCGCCTGCAGTATCTCCAACCGATGGCCGCCGCCGCCGCCATCGAGAATGACAGCGAGTTGGCGGCGCTCGTCGTCCGTCATATGGATTCATGGATCGCCGCCAACCCCCCTATTACGGCGTCAATTGGCTCACCGGGATTGATCTGGCATTACGCGTGGTCAGCCTGTTGATGGTCACCTCTTTGATCGGCGAACGGGCCTTTTCATCCGAGTTCCGGCAACGCCTACAGCTTTGCCTGGCGGCCCATGGCTATTGGCTGGCGCGCTTTCCCTCGCGTTTTTCCTCCGCCAACAATCACCGCATCGCCGAGGCCGGCGCCTTGTACCTGCTGGGCCGACTGGTGCCGGCATTGCGCGATGCCGCTGCCTGGGCCGCGTACGGTAAAGGCGTCCTGGAAGAAGAGCTGGCCCTGCAGTTTCACAATGACGGCGTCGGGGCCGAACAATCGCCAACCTATGCAGCCTTTTCCCTGGAGTGGTGCCTGCTCTGCGCCACGGTTGGCGGACGCGTCGGAGACCCTTGGCAAAACGCCTCATGGCACCGCATGGTGCAGGCAGGCAATCATCTGCGCGCCATCACCGATAATGCCGGCAACCAACCCCGAATCGGCGATGATGATGAAGGCCGCGTACTCTGTTCCCTGCCCGGCCCCGAAGCGCACGTCAATATTGTCCCAGGCTATCTGTCAATGGCGGCAAAGCGGCCCGATCTGGCCCCGCCCCGCGTTGAACCGCACCTCGGACATGCTCTGTTTGGCCAGCCGCAACCTGCCCAGCACACGACATTCGAATATGCCGCCTTTCCGGATGGCGGCTATACAGCGGTGCGGGAAAATCGCGATGGCGAGGAAAACCTATGGGTCATGGACCATGGGCCGCTGGGTTACCTCGCCATCGCCGCCCACGGCCACGCCGATGCCCTGGCCATCTGGCTGCATATCGACGGCCGCCCGGTTCTGGTTGATGCCGGCACCTACCTGTATCATTCCGGCGGCGCCTGGCGGGAACATTTCCGCTCCACGGTGGCGCATAATACCCTGGCCATGGTGGGCGAAAGCTCCTCGATTACCGCCGGCGCCTTCAACTGGTCGCACAAAGCCGTCTGCCGCCTGCTGCAAACGAACGCAAATGCCGAGCACTGGCTTGTCGAGGCTGAACATGACGGCTATGTGGAACGCTTCGGCTACCGCCACCGTCGTCGCCTTGAACGCCTGGGTGATGCCGGCGTGCAGTTGACTGACAGCCTGCTTGGCGCCGGCATTGACGAGCAGATCGAGATCGGTTTCCTGGTCGCGCCGGGCCTGGATGTCAACCATACAGCCGATGGCTGGCTGGTCAGCGAGGACGGCAAACGCCTGCTGTTGATTTCCCATGTGGGGCGCCTGCACGGCTGGGTCGAGAGCGCCTTGGAGGACCCCAAACGCGGTTGGCATTCGTCGGTCTTCGGCCAGCGGGCGGCGGCGCAGCGGCTGCTCTTTACCGGCCGCATGGGGGCGGGCGACGAAGCCACCTTTAACCTGACCACACGGTTTTGAAGATGACGGATCGGCGCATTCATATGCTGGGCGCGCCCCTGGATCTGTTGGACATGGCGCAAACCGTGGCGCAGGCCGAGGCCGCCATGGCGGATGGCCGCCGTCTACAACAAGTGGTGATCAATGTCGCCAAGCTGGTCAATATGCGCAACGATGCCGATCTGCGCCGGGACGTATTGGAAAGCGACATTATCAATATTGACGGCACGGGGGTGCTGTGGGCCGCGCGCCTGTTGGGACATAAGGTTTCAGAACGGGTGGCCGGAATTGATCTGATGCTGGCCTTGATCGACAGTTGCGCCCGGCGGGGCTTCAAGCCATATTTTCTGGGCGCCCGTGATGACGTCCTGACCCAGGCCACGACGAAATTGCAGGCGGATCATCCCGGGCTTGTCATCGCCGGCTGTCGCGACGGTTATTTCACGGCAGAGGAAGAGGAACAGGTGGTGGCGGAGATCGCCGGCTCCGGCGCCGATTGCCTGTTCGTGGCGATTTCCAGCCCGACCAAGGAACGTTTCCTGCATCAGCACCGTGATCAATTGGGCGTGCCTTTTCTGATGGGCGTGGGCGGCTCACTTGACGTGGTCGCGGGTAAGGTGCGCCGAGCCCCGGTCTGGATGCGCCGAAGCGGACTGGAATGGCTGTACCGCCTGGCCCAGGAACCGCGGCGCATGTGGCGACGCTATCTGGTCACCAATACCATTTTTCTGTTCTTGCTGCTGGGTGAGTTGGCGCGGACATGGTTGAGCGGCAAGAAGAGCTAGGGGCGGATGCCACGGCCCGCCCGCTATTGGGCCGGCGGGTCCTGTTCCTGGCCGAAAATCTGCCCTGTCCGTTTCACACCCGTGTTTGGCAGGAAGCGCGCACCGTGCACGAGGCGGGCGCCGTCGTTTCAATCATTTGCCCCACCGCGCCCGGTTACCAGGCGCGTTACGAAGTGATCGACGGCATTCATATCCACCGCCACCCCCTGCCCCTCGAGGCGCGCCGCGCAGGCGGCTTCCTGATCGAATATAGCGTTGCCATGTTCTGGCAATTCGCCCTGGCTTGGCGGGTTTTTCTGGGCCGTGGTTTCGATGTCATACACGCCGCAAATCCACCGGATCTGCTGTTTCTGGTCGGCGGTTTCTTCAAGCTGCTGTTCGGACGCAAGTTCATCTATGACCAGCACGACATCAATCCCGAGCTTTACGAAGCCAAGTTCGGGCGGCGGGACTTTTTCTATCACCTGTTGCTGCGTTGCGAACGCTGGAGTTTTCGCCTGGCTGATATCTCTATTGCCACCAACGAAAGCTACTACCAAATCGCGCTAAAGCGAGGCGGCAGGGCCGCCGACAAGGTCTTCGTTGTGCGCAACGGCCCGGATCTGGATCGCATGCGGCCCCAGCCTGCGGATACGGACTGGAAAAGGGGCCGCCAATTCGGAGTTGGCTATGTTGGCGTCATGGGCCGCCAGGAAGGTTTGCATCACCTGCTGGCCGCCGTCGATTACCTGGTCCATGGACAAGGCCGCCGGGACATCCAATTCCTCTGCGTCGGCGATGGGCCTGAACGCACGCATCTGATGGCCATGACCCGGGACCTGGGCATCAACGACTATGTCAATTTTCCAGGCCGCCTGCCCGATGACGAAATGGTGGCGGCGTTATGCGGCGCCGATATTTGCGTCAATCCCGATGACGCCAACGAAATGAACGACAAATCGACCATGCTGAAAATTCCGGAATACATGGCCCTGGGCAAGGCGGTGGTGCAGTTCGACCTGACCGAGGGTCGGGTTTCGGCTCAGGATGCCGCCCTTTATGCCCGGCCCAACGATGCCGAGGACCTGGCATCGAAAATCGCTGAACTGTTGGCCGACCCGGAGGCACGCCAGCGCATGGGCGAGTTGGGCCGCGCCCGCGTCAAAGAGCACTTGGCCTGGCGCCATGAGGCCCCGAAACTGCTGGCGGCCTATGCCGCCTTATGGCCACAATCGTAACGCCGGCGCCATGAACACCGCCCGTACCCGTCTGCTCATTGCCCTGGTTCTGATGGCGGCCACCCTGGCTTTGTTCGCCCTGACGGAAAGATACCAGCTTGTGACCGCGCAAGTCCTCCGTAACGGAGATTTTAGCGCCGGTCTGGAGGGCTGGCAGGTCACGAACGGGAAAAAGCAGATCGAGCTTGAACAGGGCATTCTGCGTATTCGCGCCACCCATGGCGGCGAAACACCCGGGATTCGTCAGCAAATCAAACGAGCGGCTGGAATGGAGCGTTTGCGGCTGTCCGCCTGGGTACGTCATAGCGACGTAACCATCGGCCTGCGCCCCTGGAACGCCATGCGCCTGTTGCTCGTGCAGAAAAATGCCCAAGGCGATGCCCTGTGGGAGCTGCCGCATGTGCTGGAACAGGACCGTGGCGACAGCCCCTGGCACCGGGTCAGCAGGGTATTCTGGCTGCCCCCGCGCGTGGCCGCGGTGGAGGTCATGGTGGTTTTGAACCAGGTTGCCGGCGAGATGGAGGTCCGTGACCTAAGCCTGGATGTGGTTCAACAGCGCCAAGCGTTCAGCATCATGCGTTACGGCCTGATCGCGGCCTGGCTATTGCTATTGCCTTGGTTGGCCTGGCCGCTTCTCCGCGCCGGCCGCCACCGTTGCGGGCGCCTGGCCGTCGCCATAATGTCGCTGGCAATTCTGGTCGGCGCCCTGACACCGCACACGGCGAAACACGAGCTGCGCCGTCTGGCCAAGAGCGCGTATCATTCTGAATTGGCGGTCACCATCAAGGGAATGGTAAAAACGACCGTGAAATCCGCCGCGCCGGATATCGTCCGCGAGGTCCGCAAGGCCCGCCAGGACGGCGTTGCCGGTGTGCCCATTGGCCAGATTTGGCGCGCCGTGCATAAGCTGGGCCATTTGGGCCTGTTCGCTCTGCTGGGCCTGGCGACCACACTGGCCTGGCGCAGGCAAAGCTGGAAACGCCTGGGCCTGTACCTTTTCGCTTTCGCCATAACGGCGGAGACATTGCAGTTGCTGTCCCTGGACCGCTCCGCTCACCCCATGGACGCGGGCCTGAATGTCCTCGGCGCCGCCGCCGGTCTGGCGCTTGGCTCGCGCCTGTTTTCACGACCGACGACAACGGTCAAGGTCCCGGATCCTCCCAACGCCTGAGGCGTTTGGCGGCATTGCGTGCAAAACGCAGGGTGACCTCGCGCCGCCGGCTGGCATGCAGTGGCTTGGGGTTGTCCGGCGCCGGACGGGCGATATCGCCTGAATAGGCATCGGCCAGAATCAGGCCGGCGTCGTCGGGCAATATCTCGACCGGGAAATCCAGCGGCACCGCGAAGTAGAACAGATCGCAATAATCGAGATATTCAGGCCACTTCTGATCCGAACGGAAGTCCGCCACACTGCTTTTGATCTCGACGATAACGATGCGGCCCTTGCGGTCGATCCCGGCCAGATCGGCACGGCGTCCGGAACGCAAGGTGAATTCTGCCAGGCTGTCATAGCCCAAATGGGTCAACAGCCGGCCCACGCCGCGGGCCAACTGTTGTGCCGTGTCATCTCTTACCCTGTCATCCCCCACCATTCTATCCCCTGGCCAACGTCATCACCGATGTTAGCCACGCTGTATGAGATATTTAGGGTTGGCCAGGGCGATTTTATCCTCCGCCGTCTTGCGCAGATGGTCCAGCACGGCGCCCCGTTGCTCATCCATCTCGCCTGAGCGGATGGCTCGCGAAAGGGCCGCGTTCATCTCGCCCAAATCACCGTCCTGGCCTAGCAGATCCCGCAAGCGCTGTAACTCGGCGGCATCCATGGGCCCGCCGTCCGCCATGGTGCGCTCGACAATGGCCAGGGCATTGATGGCGACCCGGGTGTGAAAGGCGAGCTGTCCTTCAACGTTGGGCGAGACATGATCGGACAGGAATTCCCGCACGGCCTCAACCAGTTCGGCGGCGGTAGGTCTATCGGTTGGCATTGTTAGGTCCTTCCATGCTCAATCAAGCAATTGCAACAGGTCATACTCGGTCTCCGCCGCGCGCCGGCCGATGCCGGCATATTCAACGGTGCGCTGTTCGCCATCAAGGTGCGTGAAACAAAGGATCATGCACAGGATACCCCAGCGCAGGGTGCCGAAGACCTGCCAGAAATAAATTTCCTCTTTGTCGAGACGGCCGCCGCCACCCGCTTCATAGCCATCGATCATAGCGGCGATATCGCCAAATCCGCCGACGATATTGTCATGATAGCCATAGCGCCAGGAACGTACGCACATCCAGCCCAGGTCGCTGCTGGGATTGCCCAAATGGGCGGATTCCCAATCGAGCACGCCGATCAGACCGTCCGGATCGACCAGAATATTGCCATTGCGGAAATCCCCATGGCAGAGCGCGTAGCGCTCGCCGGCCAGCTCCAGCCGTTCCTGCAACCAGCGGAAGCCATATTCAAAACCGGCGTGCGGTTGGTGAAAGGAATCCATAATGGCGCGGTAATGCAGCAACTCCTCCGCCGCGGGCAAACCCCGCATGGTGGGCAGATTTTCCAGGGGGATGGTATGAAACCGTCCGGCAGCATTGCCAATCTGGTAGGCCAACCTTGGCCGGGCGCGGGCATAAGCGTCGTCGCGCACGATACGCCGGCCCAGGGCCTCGCCTACCAGGCGATGGGTGAAGAAACCTTCGGTGGTGCGTTCATCCTTGTGCAGAAAGAACGGTACGCCAGGCATGGGCACCCCGGCCTCGCCAGCTAGCTGCAATAGCCGTCCTTCAACCAAACGCCCTACGTTCAGGCGGCCCTCGGGCACGCCCTCGAACTGCTTCTCGACCTGCCGGTCCATGGGGTCGCGTTTCAGGATCAAGGGTTGCCGGCTGCCATCGGGTTTCAGGGCATCGAATGACCAGGTCTCGCGGCTGGCGCCACCCGACAGGCGCACCAGATCTTCGATTTCCGTGCCGGGGCCATATTCCTCAGCCAGCCGATCACGCAGGACCGCCGTCAACTGTTCGCCAGCGGTTAGTTTTGGATCCTGTACCGCCTCGGCCATCAGTCCACCAACTGCAACATATCGTACTCACCTTCGATGGAGCGGCGGCCAATGGAGACCTTTTCGACCGAGCGTTCCCGCCCCTCGATATGGGTAAAGGCCAGCATCATGCAGATCACGCCCCAGCGCATGCAGCCGAACACTTCCCAAAAGCGCAAGGTCTCCAACGAGACCCGGCCACCGCCGCCGGCTTCATAACCATCCAACAGATCCTGCACTTCGCCGAAACCACCCACCGGATTATCGTAATAGCCATAGCGCCAGGCCCGGATGCAGATCCAACCAAGATCGGATATGGGATTGGCCAGATGTCCCAATTCCCAATCAAGCACGCCACGCAAGCCGTCGCCATCGACCAAAAGATTGCCGTTGCGGTAATCACCATGGGACAGGCCCCAATTGTCGCCCGCCAGTTCCAGGCGCTCTTGCAGCCAATGGATGCCGTATTCGAAACCGGCGTGGGGTTGTTTGACCGAATCCATGACGGCGAGGTTGTAATCCAGCGCCTCGGCTGGGGTGAAGCGGCGTAATTCCGGCAGGCGCTCAATGGGAATATTATGAAACCGCGCCGCCGCCTCGCCGCATTGAAAGGCCAGCTTGGGCCGGGCCTTGGCGAATTCATCCTCGCGCACGATGCGCCGGCCCAGGGCCTCGCCTTCCAGGCGCTGCATCACGAAGCCGGCGGTTGTGCGTTCGTCGGCGGCCAGAAAGAACGGCACCTCCGGCACCGGCACGCCAACCTCGCCGGCCAGCTGCATCAGGCGCCCCTCGGTCCAGCGATCGACACTGAAATTCGTGTCGGCCCCGCCCGGCTGATTCTCCAACCTTTCGTCCAGAGGATCGCGCTTCAGGATCAGCGGCCTGCGCTCGCCATCGGGCAGGAGCGCATCGAACGACCAGGTTTCCCGGCTGGCCCCGCCCGAAAGCCGCACCAGACCTTCGATACCGGTGCCGGGGCCGTAAACCTCGGCCACCCGCTCCGCCATTACATCGGCCAAATTTTGAGTCTGAATTTCGGCCTTGTTCTTTGTCATTTCAGCCGTCATCGTCTGGCATCCATCCGCCCGCAATACTATACAGAGCCATAGGATAGAGGGAGAGTGGGAAGCATGGCAATTGGCAACAGTGATGATCCAAGGCTTTTGCGCCTGTCACCGCAAGACAATGTCGTGGTTCTGATCCAATCGGTCAGCCAGGGCGAGTGCCTGTCGTTAAATGGACAGGACCTGGTGATGGCGGCGGATATGGGCCTGGGCCACAAGCTGGCGCTGCAATCACTGGCGGTTGGCGACACGGTGATCAAATACGGCGCGCCGATCGGCTCCATCACCCAGCCGGTCGCCGCTGGTGAACACGTGCATAACCACAATCTGAAAAGCGACTATATCGCCAACTATTCCGAAGACGATCCTTATGAGGCGGATCTCAAAGTGGAGCCGGCATCATGATCAATGGCTATCTGCGCGCCGACGGCCGCAAGGGCATCCGCAATGTTATCGTGGTGGCCTATCTGGTGGAATGCGGCCACCACGTGGCCCGCGAAATCGCCCAGCCGTTCCGGGACCAGGGCGTCCACGTCATCGGCTTTCCCGGCTGTTTTCCCAATGCTTACGCCGAGCGCATGATGCGTTCCCTGACCACGCACCCGAACGTGGGCGGGGCGCTGTTGATCTCGCTGGGCTGTGAAAGCTTCAATGGCCGCGATTTGAAAGCCCACATCACCGAGTCCGGGCGGCCCG
Source organism: uncultured Rhodospirillaceae bacterium (assembly GCA_964590195.1). Lineage (GTDB taxonomy): Bacteria > Pseudomonadota > Alphaproteobacteria. The sequence continues at coordinate 12,461 of CAZPWJ010000079.1, forward strand.
GCGAGTTGATGATTATCCAGCGCGACGGCGGCACCCGATCGACGATCGAGGCCGGCCGGGCCTGGATTGAACAAACCCTGGCCGACCTGGGTAATACGCCGCGGGCCGATATCAAGCCGGCTGAACTGGTGATCGGCACGATTTGCGGCGGTTCGGATGCCACCTCGGGCCTGGCCGCCAACCCAGCCATGGGGCGGGCCTTTGATATGCTGGTGGATCTCGGCGCCACCTGCATCTTCGAAGAGACAGGCGAACTGATCGGCTGTGAAGGCTACATGGCGGAACGCGCCGTCACTCCGGAATTGGGCCAGGCCATCATCGACAGCGTGGCCAAGGCGCACCGCCATTATCACACCCTGGGACATGCCTCGATTTCGCCCGGCAATGCCGAGGGCGGCCTGACCACGATTGAGGAAAAGTCCATGGGCGCCTACGCCAAATCCGGCGCCGCGCCCATCTCGGGCCTTCTCAAACCCGGCGACCAGCCGCCCGGCGGCGGCCTGTATCTATTGGACATGGTGCCCGACGGCGATGTGCGCTTCGGCTTTCCTTCCATCAACGATACCGAGGAAGTCGGCGAACTGATCGCCTGTGGCGCCCATGTGGTGCTGTTTTCCACCGGGCGCGGCTCGGTCGTCGGTTCCGCCATCTCGCCGGTGATCAAGGTTTGCGGCAATCCCGAAACCTTTGCCCGTCTGTGGGACGACATGGATATCGATGCCGGCCGCATACTGGAAGGCGAAGCGACCTTGGACGAGGTCGGCGAGGAAATCCGCAACATGGTCCTGGCCGTGGCCCAAGGCACCGAAACAAATTCGGAAGCCCTGGGCCACCAGGAATTCTGCATGAAGTACAAACGCTTCGAGCCGATCGGCCCGGAGTGTTTGCCGGTTTGATGCGACGCAAACGGACGTCGGGCTCATTGACTGTTCAAGTCAATGAGCCCAAGGACTAGCGCCATTGAGGTGCGCAGCCTGCGTGGCACTTGAACGCGACTCCAAGGGTTGCGAACGCGACCCTTGGAAAAAGATCTAGCCTAGATCGGCCAGCACCTGGTCGGGGTGCTCGGCTGGCACGACGGTGTCATAGACCTTGAGGATATGGCCGTCGGGACCGATCAGAAAACTGAAACGGGCCGGAAACGGTTTTTCCGTCTGGATCACGCCATAAGCCTCGCCCGCGACTTTTTCCGGATCGCTCAACAGATCGTAGGGAAAGTTGAATTTTTCCTGAAAGGCGCGGTTATCCTCCGGGCTATCGAACGAAGCTCCCAGGATCACGGCATTCTTGGCTGTAAAGTCTTGGATTCGATCACGGAACCCTTTGCCTTCAACGGTTCAGCCAGGTGTGTCGGCCTTTGGATACCACCACAGGACCACATGGTGGCCCTTGTACTGTTCCAGGGTGGTGGTTACCCCCTGTTGGTTGCGCATGGAAAAGGCTGGTGCCAAATCCCCCACTTTCGGTAATGCCATGAATTATTCTCCCCTTTGGTTATGGCTACCTAAATTTCAAACTTAAAAGCTATACCGTCGCTGCGTCCCGACCGCCGCTCGCCTTTACTGGGCGCCGGCGTCGCCGCAGGCGGCTGCACGGGCCTGGCCATCACCGGACGTTTCCCGGACGATGTTGAACTTAGGGCATCAAGGCGCTGCCAGTTTTTGTCCAGCAGCGCATCGAAGGCGGATGAAAGGCTGGCGCCGCGATCATTGGACATACTTTATCTCCCCTCTATGCCTGCGCCTTGCGGCCTTCGTTCCACCAGGTTTCGAAATCCGTGCGCGCCGCATCGGAAAAGCCCGACGCGGCCAGACCGCGCAGATATTCCAACACCGCGTTGCCGTCGATGACATCGCCGTACTTAGCATCGATATCGAACAAGTTTGCCTCGTGAGGCCCTTGTGCCCGGTCGCCGACAGCATCGCTGACCACGATGGTGTAATAGGCATATTGCAGGGAATCCACCGCCGAGGCACGCACACAGCCCGACGTGGTGCAGCCGGTGATAACCAGGGTATCGACACCCTGACTGCGCAGATAACCATCCAGATCGGTGCCAAAGAAGGAGGAGGCATAGTTCTTGGAAATGACCAGTTCCCCCGGCAATGGCTTGATCGTATCGTCGACCACGCAATTGGGCGAGCCTTTGCGCAGGATCCCCAGGGACGGCACCTTTTTGACGAAGACGCCGCCATCCGACAGATCTTCCTTGTATTCCACCGTTGTGTAGACAATGGGCAGGCCGGATTTGCGGAAGGCCGTCTGCAACTGCGCCGTCACAGCCAATTGCGAAGAGAAATCACCGCCCAGAGGCGAGGTCGGATCAGTGAAGCCGACGATAAAATCCACTACCAGCAGGGCCGGCTTCTTGCCGAAGCCCGAGGTCACGGCGAAACCCTTGCTTTCGTAGTCCGCCCGCGTATCCCGTTCCCAGTCCGCCATCGTCCGACTCCCCGTTTCGCGGCGATTGTACCAGCAATCAACTTCGCCGCCACCCCAACAATCGCCGAACCCGGATTTTAACATCGGATCAATGGCAAGCCCTTTACACCCAGCCGCCTTTTTCGGCTATCTTGTCGGCAACAATTGTAAGAGATGTAGATTTGGAAGGATGCTGTCATGGATATCGTCTTCAACGCCGAGGAATTGGCTTTCCGTGACGAAGTGCGGGAATTTCTCGCCACCAAGCTGCCGCCGGAAATTCAGGAATGCACGCGCCTGGCGCCTTCCTATGTGCCCTCGGATTACACAAGGCGGTGGCAGAACATCCTCTACCAGCAAGGCTGGGGTGCGCCGAACTGGCCGGTCGAACTGGGCGGCACGGGCTGGAATGCCATGCAGAAGTATATTTATGACGCCGAGTATCAGGCCGCCGACTGCCCCCGGCAAAGCCCGTTTGGAATTTCAATGGTCGGGCCGGTGATCTGCGCCTTTGGTACCGATGCGCAAAAGGAACAGCACCTAGGACCCATCATCAGGGGCGAAAAGCAATGGTGCCAGGGTTACTCGGAACCGGGTTCGGGCTCGGACCTGGCCTCGTTGGTGACCCGGGCCATACCGGATGGCGACGACTATGTGGTTAACGGCTCGAAAATCTGGACTTCGCATGCCCATCACGCGGATTGGATTTTTTGCCTCGTCCGCACCAATACGGAAGTGAAGAAGCAGGAGGGGATTTCCTTCCTGCTGATCGACATGACCACGCCGGGCATCACGGTGAAACCGATCATCTCCATCGACGGCCATCATTATCTGAACGAAGTATTCTTCGATGATGTGCGCGTGCCGATTTCCAACCGCATCGGTGAAGAGAACAAGGGCTGGACCTATGCCAAATTCCTGCTCGGACACGAGCGCACGGGCATCGCGGGTGTGGGCAAGTCAAAGCGCAAGGTGGAGCGCCTGAAGCAGATCGCGGGCATCGAGCAAGCTGATGGAGGCACGGTGTTGGAACAGGATTCGTTCCACGCCCGCCTGAGCGAGGCGGAGGTTGCCCTGCAAGCCGTGGAGTTCACCCAACTGCGCATTCTGGCCCAGGAAAAGGCGGGCAAGCCGCCGGGGCCGGAAGCCTCGACCCTGAAAATCGGCGGCACCCAAGTAGAGCAAACCCTGAACGAACTGATGATCGAAGCGATCGGCCATTACGCGGCCCCCTATCCCAACGACGAATTGGATGCGGAGCGCAACGAGCCGCCCATCGGGCCGGACTATACCGTTGGCCTGATGCAGGAACGCCTGTTGCGCCGGGCCGCGACCATCTACGGCGGCAGCAACGAAATCCAGCGCGGCATCATCGCCAAGGCGGTGTTGGAGATGTAGGGCGCGGGCGGCAAGTCCGGTCCGGAAACCGTACTAGAATATGTATTTGATGCCGAATTCGACATTATAATCGAAGGGCTTGTCGCCACCGTAACCAAGGCCTGGTCGGGCAAAAAAGCTAACGCCGCTTTCAAAGACATAGCCGGCCTCTGCTTCAACAAAGCCGAACTCGGTGTCATTGTCCCAATCAATGATGTACTGCGGGTCAAGCAGGACATACTTCCTCTTGTCGTCCGATTGTTTCAATAGGAACAGATCGAACTGCGTTCTGTTGACGTCCCTGCGGTCATTCTCGCCGGCGACGGAGACAACCTGCTGCACGGCTGGCGAGACCAGACTGCCCTTGATGCCGAAGGGCAGGAATTTCACGGCGAAGACCTGCGGGCCAAGCGAGTATTTATCCTCGCCCAGAACATCCTCGGCGGTGGTGGGCAGAAACACCTCCAAACCAACGGCAAGCGCGGTGCCGTCCTCCTTGTTCAAATATGGCACCATGAGGGCGCGGGCGTTGACATCACCGAGACCGGATTCGTCGATGTTAATCGTGCCCGCCCTGGTATCCACGGATTTGAATGGTATTCGGACACGCAACTGAAGCTTGCCGTCCAGAACCGGGGTGCGGCCTTCCAGGGTTCCCAATTGGGCATCACCGCCGGCGGACAGATCCTGGTATTCGTAATAGGCCCGCAGATCGTTGGTGAATTTGATGGGATTGGTGCCGGATTTGTCCTCCGCGCCGCCACTCTGGGCAATGGCCGGCAGCGCGCAGACCATGGCGACAAGAACGCCGGCACTGACCACCAGCGAAGGGCGAAATCCGGTTTTCCGGAGCCAGACCAAATTCTTGGACATTTCCACCTCGACAATCCGTTGCAGCCACTGCCTGTGCTGATTGACGGACTATCTAGATCGCATTTTACGGATATCCAGCCGCACCCACAGGTATTGAGTTGGCCTGGAAAAGCAACGAGGCGAACTGGCGAAATAAACCGCGACGCCGCGTATGGGCGCCAGACACGCTGGAATGACGTCTAGCCTTCCCCCTCGGCGCGGAGTTCAACCCGGCGGATCTTGCCCGAGATGGTCTTGGGCAGGGCCTCGCGGAATTCGATCTCGCGGGGGTATTTATAGGGCGCGGTCAGGTTCTTGACGAAATCCTGGATCTCCACCACCAGGTCGTCCGAGGCTTCATAGCCTTCCGACAGGACGACGAAAGCCTTGACGATTTCACCGCGCATTTCATCGGGCTTGGCGACGACGGCGGATTCCATCACGCCCGGATGCTCCACCAAGGCGCTTTCCACCTCGAACGGCGAGATGCGATAGCCGGATGATGAAATAATGTCGTCGGACCGGCCAACGAACCAGATATAGCCGTCGCTGTCCCGCGTTGCCGTGTCGCCGGTGTAGTACCAGCCGTTGCGGAATGATTTCGCCGTGGCTTCCGGATCCCGGAAATAGCCATCAAACAGTCCAGGCGGATACGGATCGGTGATCTTCACCGCGATATGGCCGACCGTATCGTCGTCGACCACGTTGCCATCGTCATCGATGATGCCGATGTCGATACCGGGCACCGGCTTGCCCATGGAACCGGGACGGATTTCCATGCCCGGATAATTGGCGACGATATTCACCGTCTCGGTCTGGCCATAGCCATCGTGAATATCGCAGCCCGTCGCCGCCTTCCAGGACCGCATGGCCTCGGGGTTCAGCGGCTCGCCGGCGCCGATGCAATGGCGGATGGAGCTGACATCGTAGGGCGAAATATCCATGGTCGCGAACAGGCGATAGACGGTCGGCGGGGCACAGAATGTGGTCACCTTGTATTTCTCGATCAGCTTCAAATGCATATCCGCATCGAAACCGGCGGCGTCATACAGCATGATCGCCGCACCCGCGATAATCGGCGGGAAAATGATCCCCCAGGCCGCCTTGGCCCAACCGGTATCGGTCAGGGTCCAGTGAACATCGTCCCGGCGCAGGCCCTGCCAGTAGTTACAGGTGATGGTATGGGCCAGGCCATAGCTATGATCGCGGGCCACCATTTTCGGCAACGAGGTGGTGCCGGAGGTGAAGTAGATCAACATGGGATCATCGGATTTCGTCGGCGGCACCATTGCGCGGTCAAAGCTGTCGGAGGCGGCGGCGCAGGCGGTTTCCTTGCAGGTCCAGCCCGCGCGCTCCTCGCCGATGATGATCAAATGCTCCAATGTGGGGCATTGATCGCGCACGGCTTCGACCTTTTCCGCATGCTCGGCGGTGACGATGACGATCTTGGCGCCGGATCGGTTGACCCGGTATTCGATGTCATGCGCCGTCAACAGATTGGTCCCCGGCATGGCGACGACGCCCATTTTCATGCAGCCGAACAGGGCATGATAAAAGGCCGGGATGCGGGTGATCATGACAAAGGCGAAATCGCCTTTTTCGGCGCCGATATCCTTGAGCACATGGGCGAATTGGTTCGAGGCCCGCTCCAGATCGCCATAGCTGTGTTCTTCGGCGCTTTCGCCGTCGTTGGCCACGGCGATCAGGGCGGTTTTGTCCGCCTCCTCCGCCTGTTTCGCCAGCACGTCGAAGGCAAAATTGAAATCATCCGGAATGTCGAGCTTGAATTCAGCCCGCGCCGCCTCGTAATCGAATGTTCCCGTTTCGCTAGCCATGTTCCCGTGCCTCTTATCCATTGTTTCGCTATTGGCCGTTAAGTTAATCCGCCGCACCGCCCTGGGCAACAACCGCCCATCAGAAATCGCTGGGCAGACCGGCGCCAATATCGACAAAGCTGAACCGATCCGCCAAATGAGCCACCATGCCGACGTCGGCATTGGCCTCCGGCGCAATATTCTGAAATTCCGAGGCGACGATGGAGAATAACTGCATGGGGCGGAATTTATCGCCGGACCGCATGGGCAGACTCAGTCCGTGGATGCTTTCGTGCTGCTTGTTTGGGTTTGGATGCGGCACGCTCGAATATCCGCCACAGGGCCGCGAGATCATTTCCCAAAGTCGCCGGCCGCGTAACTCACGGTCTTGAGGCGGTGCCATATCGACATAGTTCTGGCCGGTTAGTTCCACGCCAAAAATATCCAGATATGCGGTTCCCGCCAGACGCACGAAAATCTCCCGCGGCGAGCAAACTTCCATGACGATAACGCGCGGCAGCAGCTGTTTAATATCCTGCAAGTTCACCTGCTCGCGGCTCGGCACCATATTGCCATGGCGCCAGCCAAGCCATGCATCCACGAAATCCGAGATGCCATCTACGCCGCGCGACACGTCCGCCAGTGTCATTCCATTTTCGTCGCCCACCATCGTTACCTTTATATCACTTGTGCGAATACCGCGCGGCGCGCGCACCTTTTTATATGAACGCATTCGGAATGTCTGCGGCCTTGATCTGGATCCTATGGTCTTGGCACTCTTTTTATTCTTGTCTCGCAGGCGCTGGCGGTGAAAACTGATGGCAACAATATGCGTATGACAGGGGAGAGGCATGAGCCCGATCAATTCAGGAAGACCCATCCGTCCCGGGGACCGCTATCAGCCCAGGCCAACGCCGGGCGGCGGCGCGCCAATTGGAAGGACAGGGCCACGCATCAGCACCGGGGGCAAAAAGGAAATCCTCTGTGCCTTTGGCGTCGACGTGGATGCGGTCGCCGGCTGGCTGGGTTCCTATGGCGGCGAGGACAGCCCCTGCGATATTTCCCGAGGCTTGTTCTCGGGCGAAGTGGGCGTGCCGCGTTTGGTCAACCTGTTCGACCGTTATGCCATTCCCACCACCTGGTTCATTCCCGGCCATTCCATCGAGACTTTCCCCGACCAATGCAAAATGGTGGTCGATGCGGGGCACGAGATCGGCATGCACGGCTATTCCCACGAAAACCCCATCGCCATGACGCCGGAACAGGAAATCGCGGTGATGGATAAATGTATCGACCTGATCGAAAAACTGGCAAAGCGCCGCCCCACGGGCTATGTCGCGCCGTGGTGGGAATTCAGCCCCGTGACCAACGAATTGCTGCTGGCGCGCGGCATCAAATACGACCACAGCCTGATGAATGACGATTTCCACCCCTTCTATGTGCGCGTGGGGGATAGTTGGACACCGATCGATTATTCCAAGCACCCCGACGAATGGATGACGCCCCTGGTGCGCGGCCAGGAGACGGACCTGATCGACATTCCCGGCAGCTGGTACCTGGACGATCTGCCGCCCATGATGTTCATCAAATCGGCACCGAACAGTTTCGGCTTCGTCAATCCACGGGATATCGAGGAGTTGTGGCGCGATCAGTTCGATTGGGTCTACCGGGAAAACGACTATGCGGTTTTCACCATGACCATCCATCCGGACGTCTCGGGCCGGCCGCAGGTGTTGTTGATGCTGGAGCGGATGATCGAATACATCACTTCGCATACCGGCGTACGCTTTTGCACCTTTGACGAAATCGCCGACGATTTCCGCCAGCGCTGTCCCCGCGAGGGCGCGGCGGCGACAATCCCGGCATAAGTCATGTGCGCTCTATGCGGCGTGTTGGGCGGGCGCGGTCATTGGACCGAGAGCGCGGCGGCACCGGAAGCCTTCGCCTCCCGCCCCGAACAACATACAAGGGCGCGGGAGCGCCAGGCCCGGACCCGTCTGGTCAACCAAGTTCTAGGCCATTATGGCCTGAAGCTTAATGATTGGTCGGGTGGCGCCCAGGTGCTGCGCGGACGCACCGGGCGCACGGCCCTGGTCAACAACCTGTCCGAGATGTGGGCGGCGGCGGACGACCTGAGCCGCCAGGACTGTGATCCCCTGGACCCTGATCTGCTCGAACGGCTGGGACGGCGATAGCATGGGCGAATTTTCCCAACAGACGCCGATCAACATCATCACCGGCTTTCTGGGCAGCGGCAAGACGACGTTGCTTAAGGGTCTATTGCAGGCGCCCGATCTGACGGACACCGCCGTGCTGATCAACGAATTCGGCGCCGTCGGCCTGGACCACGAACTGGTGCAAAACGTCACGGAAAGCACATTGCTGTTGGATAACGGCTGCCTCTGCTGTGCCGTTCGCGGCGATTTGCAGGGCGCCCTGCGCGATCTGCTGTCACAGCGGCAAAGCGGCCAGGTGCCGCATTTCAGGCGCGTGGTGATCGAAACCTCGGGCCTGGCCGACCCCGCGCCCATTGCCTACACCCTATTGACTGACCCCATTTTGCAGCATCATTTTCGCCTGGGCGGCATTATCGCCACGGTGGATGCGGTCAACGGCGCCGAACAGCTACAGCGCTTTCCCGAATCCGTTAAACAGGTCGCCATGGCCGACCGCCTGATCGTCACCAAAACCGACCTCGTGGAGCCGGGGCAGATCGACGTCCTGCACAAGGGTTTGCGCCGCCTGAACAAGTCCGCCCAGATCGTCGAGGTAGCGGAGGGCGAGATCCAGCCAGCAGCCTTACTGACCGACGATATGTATGACGAGGCAGGCCGCGGTCGGGAAATCGAACATTGGCTGGCTGCTGAAGCCGGCGAGAACGCCCTGGCCCATGATCATGCCGACCGCATCCATTCCTTTGCCCTGACCTACCCTGCACCTCTAGACTGGACCGCCTTCGGCATCTGGATGAGCATGCTGCTGCACCGCCACGGCGATAATGTCCTGCGCATCAAAGGCCTGTTGAACGTGGCTGGGGTGCCGACGCCAGTGCTGATCAACGGCGTGCAGCATATTGTGCATCCGCCCTCCCACCTTCCCGACTGGCCCGGCGCGAACCGCCATTCCCGCATTATCTTCATCGTCCGCGACATGGAACAGGCAACAATCGAGGCATCCCTGGCCGCCTTCAACAAACTCGCAAATCCGGATGCCGCGCCGGGGCAGGCAGCATAATCTTGCTGTTCGCTCACACGATCCGGCTGGTCGTATTGCCCCAATAGCGGTCCTTCAACAGGCGCTTGTAAAGCTTGCCGGTTTCCAGGCGGGGCAGTTCAGCTTCGAAGTCGATGGAGCGCGGCACCTTGTAATTCGCAAGATGCTCGCCGGCATGGCCCATGATCTCGGCGGCCAGATCATCGGACGGGGCGATGCCGGGGGCCGGCTGCACCACCGCCTTAACCTCTTCGCCAAAATCCGTATTCGGCACGCCAAAGACGGCCACATCGGCGACTTTCGGATGCATGACGATGCAATCCTCGATCTCCTGGGGATAGATATTGACGCCGCCCGAGATAATCATGAACGACTCCCGGTCGGTCAGGTACAAAAAGCCATCCTCGTCCAGATAACCCACATCCCCCAGCTTGGTCCAAAGCGGGTGCTTGGGATGTTTCGCGGCCTCGGTCTTTTCGGGATCGCCGTGATATTGGAACGGCATTTCGTCGCGCTCGAAATAGATCGTGCCGATCTCGCCCACCGGCAATTCCACACCGGCCTCGTCACAAATATGCAGCACGCCCAGGATGGAACTGCCGACCGTGCCGGGATGGGCCAGCCATTGTTCGCTGTTGCAGACGGTCATGCCGTTGATTTCGGTACCGCCGTAATATTCCCAGATGATCGGCCCCCACCAATTGATCATCTGGTGCTTCACATCCACGGGACACGGGGCCGCCGCGTGAATGGCGACTTTGTGTGACGACAGGTCATGGCCAACCCGGTCTGCTTCATCCAGTTTCAGCATGCGGATGAACATGGTGGGCACCCACTGGCTGTGAGTGATCCGGTGTTTTTCGATCAGGCGCAGGGATTCCACCGCATCGAACTTTTCCATGATCACGTTGGTGCCGCCAAGGCTGTGGACGGCGGCGGTAAAACCAAGGGGTGCTGAATGATATAGCGGCGCCGGGCAGAGGTAGATCGTCTCCGGATCGACGCTGTAGAGTTGCTGGACAAGGCCATCAAGCATGGACGCCTCGGCAAAAGGCCCACCACTCAATGGGCGTTTGATGCCCTTTGGCCGGCCAGTGGTGCCGGAAGAATAATTCATGCCTATCCGGTTGACGCAGACACCCGCTACATCTAGTATCTGTCCATTATGC
>CAZPWJ010000080.1:0-23233 GCA_964590195.1 uncultured Rhodospirillaceae bacterium
GGTCGGCAAGGAAGGCGTGATCACGGTTGAAGAGGCCAAGGGCCTGGATACCGAGTTGGACGTCGTCGAAGGCATGCAGTTCGACCGCGGCTATCTGTCCCCGTATTTCATCACCAACGCGGACAAGATGACCACGGAACTGGAAGATCCCTACATCCTGCTCCACGAACCCAAACTCTCCTCCCTGCAGCCCATGCTGCCGGTGCTCGAGACGGTGGCCCAGTCCGGCCGTCCGCTGATGATCATCGCCGAGGACGTGGAAGGCGAGGCCCTGGCCACCCTGGTGGTCAACAAGCTGCGCGGCGGCCTGAAAGTGGCGGCTGTCAAGGCGCCGGGCTTTGGCGATCGCCGGAAAGCCATGCTGGAAGACATCGCCATCCTGACCGGTGGCCAGGTCATTTCCGAAGATCTGGGCATCAAGCTGGAAAGCGTGACGCCGGAGATGCTGGGCCGCGCCAAGCGGGTCGCCATCACCAAGGAAGAGACCACGATCATCGACGGCAACGGCAAGAAGTCCGACGTCGAGGGCCGTTGCACTCAGATCCGGGCCCAGGCCGAGGAAACCTCGTCCGAATACGACAAGGAAAAGCTGCAAGAGCGTCTGGCCAAGCTGGCCGGCGGTGTCGCGGTGATCAAGGTCGGCGGTGCCACCGAGGTTGAGGTGAAGGAACGCAAGGACCGCGTCGATGACGCCCTGAACGCGACCCGCGCCGCGGTCGAGGAAGGCGTCGTGCTTGGTGGCGGTTGCGCCCTGTTGAAGTCCGGTTCGGCCTTGAAAAAGATCAAGACCGGCAATGACGACCAGCAGGTCGGCGTTGATATCGTTCGCCGCTCCCTGCAGGCGCCGATCCGTCAGATTGTCGAGAACGCGGGCGTCGACGGCGCCGTGGTTGCCGGCAAGCTGCTGGAAAGCAAGGACGCCAACCAGGGCTTCGATGCGCAGAACGAAAAGTACGTGGACATGTTCAAGGCCGGTATCGTTGATCCGACCAAGGTTGTCCGGGCGGCTTTGCAGGACGCGGCCTCCGTCGCCGGCCTGCTGATCACCACCGAAGTCATGGTGGCTGATTCCGAAGACGACGACGCCGGCGGCATGCCCGGTGGCATGCCCGACATGGGCGGCATGATGTAAAACTTGTTTCCAAACAAGTATTTGCGTAAGGGAAGGGGCCGCGAATGAGCGGCCCCTTCTGCTTTTCTCATGGGGGCCGCCGCTTGGCGGCCCCTTTTCCTTTTGGAGACTGATTATCGATGCAGCTACCTGACAGCGCCGCCGTTGCCGCCGCCATTCAAGAAGTGGCCCATGCCGAGGCGCTGAGCCGCTTCCAAAGCCTGGCGGCCCATGAAATTTCCGACAAGAGCCCCGGCGATCTGGTCACCATCGCGGATGTGGAGACCGAGCGGGCGCTGGAGCGGGTGCTGGGCGATCTGTTGCCCGGCAGCATCATGGTTGGCGAGGAAGCGGTGGCGGAAAAACCTGCTCTGTTGGATGCCCTGGTTAACGGCGAGGCGCCCTGCTGGATCATCGATCCCATCGACGGCACCATCAACTATGCCCACGGCGTGCCGCTGTTCGCCACCATGGTGGCGCTGGTGGTCGGCGGCGAGGTGGTGGGCGGCTGGGTCTATGATCCGGTGCATGAGGTCATGGCCATGGCCGAGAAGGGCGGTGGGGCCTATCTAAACGGACGCCTGGTGGAACTGGGACCAGACCCTGAACTGGCGCGTATGTCGGGTTGCCTCCACCTGGGCGGCTATGACAAGGACCTGGCGGCGACGGCGGCGCGGAATTTCGACAATGTGGGCCCCTTGTTCGTGCTGCATACGGCGGGCCTGGAATATCAACAGATGCTCAATGGCCGGCTGCATTACGCGCTCTATCTACGTACCAACCCTTGGGATCACGCGCCGGGCCAGTTGCTGTTGGCGGAGGCCGGCGGTTATACCGCGCGCCTTGACGGCAGCGGCTATGACATTAATGTCATCATGCATGCTTCGCCGATGATCGCGGCGGTGGGCGAGGGGGCCTGGCGGGCCCTGCGGCAGCATCTGTTTGGTATGACGGACGATCTGTAACGTCAGTATTTTTCGGTATTTTTGGCCCTTGTCCAGGCCTCTTCCAAAGCTTCGATATCCAGGGTCTTCGGATCCAAATCCCGCTCCGTCAGGTCGGTTTCGAGGGAGCGAAACCGGCGTTCGAATTTATCGTTGCCAGCGCGCAAGGCGGCTTCGGGATCAATATCTAGATGGCGGGCCAGATTGACCACGCTGAACAGCAGGTCGCCCATTTCCTCGGCCATGGCCGGCGCGTCTCCAGCCTCCATTTCAGCCTTTAATTCCGCCACTTCCTCCCCAATCTTGTCCAACACGGGCGCCGCTTCGGGCCAGTCGAAGCCGACGCGGGCGGCCCGTTTTTGCAGTTTCAGGGCACGGGTCAGGGCGGGCATGGCGGTCGCCACCCCGTCCAAAGCCGATTGATCCCGGCCCTGGTTGTCCGCCAGTTCCGCGCGCTCCATGGCCTTTTGTTCTTCCCAGGCAACTGTTTGCGCCTCGGCATCGCGGAAGTCGTCAGTGCCAAAGACATGCGGATGGCGCTTGATCATCTTGTCCGAGATGGCCCGGGCCACATCGGTGAAATCGAAGGCATTCTGTTCCGAGGCCATTTGGGCATGGAAAACGACCTGCAGCAGCAGATCACCCAGCTCATCACGCAGATGGGCCATGCCGTCATGCCCATCGTCCAGATGCCCGATAGCGTCGGCGACTTCGTAAGCTTCTTCAATCGTGTAGGGTGCGATGGTGGCGAAGTCCTGCGCCACGTCCCACGGGCAGCCGTTGTCCGGATCGCGCAGCCGCGCCATGATAGTGAGCAGCCGGTCCATCGGTGGTAGCTGTGTGATGTCATCTTTCATGCGAGGGACTATAGTCGAACATGTTCAGATGCCAACGCCAGACGCGCGAAAATGTCAATTGCATAATCCGATAATGTATATTATGACAAATTACGTCATAATATATTGATTCAGAAAAAAGGCATAATGAACTGGTTTATCGGAATTTTTTGCCGACAAACGAGTCATGTGCATCCTTTAAGCTCGCCTTCGATCATGGCCCCATCCTACGAACACCACTGACCTAACCGCGCTGCAACACCATAGTGCGTCTTGCCGCGCGTCGGACGAAAATTCCTGCCTGCCGTTGGTTTGGTTTTGGTGGGCGGTGACGGGATCGAACCGCCGACATCCTCGGTGTAAACGAGACGCTCTACCATCTGAGCTAACCGCCCCCAAAGAAATGCCCTGAGGTCACGGGCCGCAACATGACCCAGCTGCCCGCGAAAGGCAACAGAACTTCGGCACCAAAACGGGACTAATTGTCCTTTTTTAACTCCGAATTATCAGCCCAGCTGCTTCTTTCGCCAGGCCTTGATGTAGGTTCTACAATCGGGATCCTGTCCCAGCACCACGTCCATGGCCAGTTTAACGCCCAGAGACGGCTCCCCCGGTGCGAGAGCGGCGTTGGGATCATTTTGCACCGGATCAATAATGCCGCTGTCGCCGCCCGCATCCACCATCAGGCGCATGAAGGCTTCGTTGATGAATTTCCGGCCCGGCACGCCGAACGAGGCATTGGAAATTCCGCCCGTGATATGGATATCCGGACCATAGCGCTGGCGGATTTCATGCACCGCATCCAGGCAATGGCGGCCGTATTCGGGGTCCACGGATACCGGAAAAACAAGCGGATCAAGATAGATGTTATCGAGTGGAATGCCTTTTTCCACCGCCAGATCGATCATGCCGGCGGCATTGTCGACCCGTTCGCCGGCGCCATCGGGCATGGCGGATGTACCGGCGGAGGTGACCACGGCTGCGGCATTGTACTGCACGGCCAGATCAAGGGCGCCGGGACGCTCCATGGAGGCTGAATTCAGCATCGGCGGGCCGTTGCGCCCGTCATAGGCGGCCAGACCCGCGGCGATGACGTCTATATCGGAGGAATCGATGGACAAGGGCCGGCTTGCCACTTCCTGTACCTTGCCGGTCAGCCACTGCATGGCCTCGATCTGTTCCTCGGTTTTCATGGAGACTTCGTCCACGTTGATATCGAGGAAATCGGCGCCCGTGGCCTCCTGCCGTTCGACAATGGCCTGGATATAGCGCAGGCCTTCGTCGGCGGCATCGCCCGCGCCGTGCATGCCCTGATGCAGGGCCGCCTTGATGTGCTTGACCCGGCCTTCCTGAAAATCCTGAGAGCCGGTGATGACGTCGGGAATGGGCAGGGCGCGGGTCTCACCCGTGCTCGCGGTATAGGTTATGACATCGCCGCCGCTGTCATCGGTGGTCACCCGTTTGCTGCGTTTCAGCAAGACCCGGGTGGTATGAACATTTTCGCCGATGACGACGAACTCCCGCTCCATGCCAGCAATTTTCATGAGCCATTCCTCCGCGGCTTCTAGGGTTTGTTTGCGCCGATGTTGGCCATCGGCTTAAAGAGGCAGCCCTCGACAAAGATGTCGAAGAAATCAGCCTCGCTTTCCAATTCAACATGTTCGGCCCGGCGCACCAAGGCTTCCAAATGGGCCCGCCGCTCCAGGTTCAATAGCGCCTCGCCCGCGCCTTGCAGCGCGGTGTTGCCGGCCCGCACCATGCGGTCCTTGTCCACGCCCGCCAACAGTCCGATCGCCACCGCGTTGTCAAAATCCACATGCGAGGCGAAACCACCCGCCAGATATAGTCGCCGGATATCGCCGACCGCCACGCCAAAGCGCCGCAACAGGATACTCTGGCCCGCGTTGGAGGCTGCCTTTGCCTGCGCCAGATGGCTGATATCCTGGCCGGAAATGTCGATACCATGTTCCGGCGCAACCGTCACCACGCTGTTGCGCTGGCCCTTTTCACGTTTCAGGGCGCCCTTCTCGTTCATGGCGCCGCTGCGCCGCAGCACCGCCAACAGATCGATCAGGCCGGAACCGCACAGGCCAATGGGCTCGCCATTCCCAATGGTGCGCCACTGGAAACCGCCCACTGTGTTTTCGGTAACGGGGTCTTCGGTAATGGGGGCCTCAGCGACGGTTTCAATGGCGCCGTCGTAGCTGGCCATGCCGTGGCGGACAAGGCCGCCCTCGAATGCCGGGCCGGCGGGGCAGGAGGCAACCATCAGACGGCCCTGCCCGGCCAGGACGATCTCGGTATTGGTGCCCATATCCACCAGCATCACCACGTCATCATCGTCGGGTGCTATATCAAGTGCCAGCAGCGAGGCGGCGGCATCGCCACCCACATGGCTGGCAATCAGGGGCAGGCCGTGAACCAGGCACTTCGGATGCGCCCGCAGGCCCAGTTTCCGGGCCTCGGTCCGCAACGCGGTGCTGTCCCGCTTGCCATCGAGAAATTCCAGCTCGATGGGAGATTTATAGGGCCGCTGGCCAATGGCCTGCACATCGCCCTTGAAAAACAGATCCCGCATGGTGGAATTGCCCGCCACGACGATTTCGTAAATTTCCCGGCGCTTGAACTTGTAGCGCTGGCATAGCGCCTCGATCTCCCCATTCAAGGCATTGATGATGACCTTGTGCAATTCGCCCTGGTGCGGGCCGCCGTCATAGGAAATCCGGTGCATGACGTCACTGCCGCCAAACCGTTGCGGATTCTCGAACGAAGCAATGGCGATGCTGTTGCCGGTCTCCAGATCGAACAGGTTCGCGGCCACGGTGGTGGTGCCAAGGTCGATAGCCAGGCCATAGATGTGGCCGCGAAATTTATCGATCACCTCGCCATCGCGCAGAACGTCCTTGCCGTCGCGCGTAATCGCGGGGGCCAGATCGATCGATTTCTCCAGGCTGGTTTCGAGGATACGCGGCGCCCTGATCAGGGGCTCGAAGTCAACTTCGGCCTCCGCGTCCATGATTTCGGCCTGACAGGCCAAGCGGTAGTTGTCGCCCAGAAAGGCTTCGAATTCCGTGCGCGGCGCCAATGCCTCGTCGCCCTTGTTGACGATGACGATGCATTCGTGACAGTCGCCATAGCGTCCGCATGACGAGGCTAGTGCCAGGCGTTGCTCGTCGGCCCGGTCAAACAGGGTGACGGTTTCGGTGCGTTTACCCTGCATCCCTGCACGGCGGTCCTTGCGGCCCTTGCGCTCCTTGCGGTTCTCGCTCGCCTGATCACGCACACTGGCGATCTTTTCCTTGGTTTTCCGGTAGCTTTCGGGCCGGGTTTCCCAGGCGCCGCGAAAGTCCAGGGTGCCGTCATGGGCGCATATTGGCTCGGCGCCGTTGTCGAGAGAGTTGTCCCGCGGTTCCTGCCGATTGGCGCAGCCGAATTTGGCGGTGCAGATATCCTTGCTGGAACGATAAGGGCAGCGCCCCTGCCCTGAAATGGGATCCATTACCTTTTCCTGGGCATTGCCCAGGATTTCGGCAAAGATCTCGGTCATCTGATCGAGGCGTTGCTGGTAGTCTTTTTTTGTCGGACCGGCCACGAAAGATATACCAGACGTCAGCCTAGGCCGCTGATGTCATCAGCTCCTTGGCCACCGCGACGCAGCTAAGGGCGTCGGGGCCATAGCCGTCGGCGCCCATGTCGTCGGAGAATTCCTGGGTGACCGGCGCGCCGCCGACCATGACCAGCACATCGTCGCGCACATCGGCGTCGATCATGGCCTCGATAGTCTTGCCCATGTTGGGCAGGGTGGTGGTCAACAGGGCCGACATGCCCAAGACCTTGGCGCCGCTGTCCTCCACCGCATCAATGAAGGTGTCTTCCGCCACATCAACCCCAAGGTCGATGACATCAAAGCCGGAGCCGCGCAGCATCATGATGCAGAGATTCTTGCCGATATCGTGCAAATCGCCCTTCACCGTGCCCATGATCACCGTGCCCTGCTTTTCGATGCCGGAAGCGGACAGAATAGGTTCGATATGGGCCATGCCCGCCCGCATGGCGCGGGCGCAGCTCAATACCTCGGGCACGAAGACGAAATTCTCGCGAAACTTGATGCCGACGATGCCCATGCCGCCGATCAGGCCGTCATCCATGATCTCGATGGCGTCAATGCCGTCCGCCAGGGCCTTGGCGGTCAATTCGTCCACGTCATCGTCATCGCCCTCGATGATCGCCGCGGCGATATCCTGCAGGGCCGGTTTGGCGCCCGCGAACAGATCGACGAAACGCGCTATTTCCTCGGGCCGCTCGAGATACTCCTCGATCTCGTCCTGGATGGTTTGGTTCTGGATGTCACTCAATTCAGCCATGGCTGGATGTCCACTATTTTAATGCAATAAATGAAAAGACGATTTCAAGACATTGAATTAATGTCTTGAATGCCATTCCTTGACCGCCTCTGGTATGGCGCGCAGATTGGCGATGGATGTCTGCAGGGGAATGGCGCATTCGGGCCCGATCATCTGCACGCCGGCGTCCAAATTGGCGAAGACCTCGGCCTTGACGTCATCGGGGGTTTTGGAAAACAGCGTCTCGGGATTGTTGATATTACCCACCAGGGCGATATCCCCATGCACCGTATCCATGGACTCGGCTGGGCCGTTCTTGGAATCGTAGTGGAAGGCCGCCATGCCGGTTTCCGCGATAAAGCCCATGCGGTCCACGGTACGGCCGCAAATATGCAGGATCAGCGGACAATGGATTTTTTCTGCGAATTCCGTGTGCACATCACGCAAATAACGCTCGTAATATTCGCCGCTGACCAGATCGCCGGTGGCGTGATCGGGCAATGTCAGGGCATCGACGCCCGCCTCGACCTGGGCATTACCGAAATCAATCGTGACTTTCTTCAGCTTTTGGAGGATTTCCTTGGTCGCCTCGGAATCGTCGAGGGATAGCAGCAGGAACTTTTCCACCCCGAAACAATGATAGGCCATGGACCAGGGCCCCATGGTCTTGCCGATGATGGCGACGTCATCGCCCAGTTCCTGGCGCAGCAGTTTGATCGCCTCCAGCACACAAACCAGATCGGGATGCTCCATCAGGTCGTTGGGAATATAGATATCTTCCGGTTTGTCCCAGATCGGCTCGCTCATCCTGACAGTGGGCCAGTTGTCCTTGCCTTCCCACTGCATCTTGCAGCCCAGGGCGGAGGATTCCTGGATGATGGAGAACACCGGCATGACGCTGTCAAAGCCCAGGATCGTGTGCGCCGTGGCGGCGAGGCGCGCCATGGGCGCGGCATCACGGTTGGCATTGGGGAACGGCGCATCCACCAAATCCATCAATTCCACCGTCGCGACCGAAGTCGGGCAGCAAACCGGCGTACGGTCCACGGGCTGTCCCGCCAGGGCCGCCATAACCCGTTCGCGGCTGGTCATTTCCTGAATTTTTTCCATTTTCCCGCTCCCTAATCCTGACTGCCGGGCGCGGCCAGTACGCCCCTGGCCGCGTTCATTTCCTGTTCCCGCATTACGGAACGCACATTCGGTGCGGCCTGCAGCAACATGCCCACCATGGCGTCGTGATCCTGGCCGCAATCAAAGCCAAGGCGCCGGCCCTCGGTCTCGTCAGCCTGGGCATCGGCCAGCTTGACCACGGCGTTGCGCAATGCGGTCAGGCGGCGCTCCGCCCCATCGGCGCCATCACCAATCACTGATAATTCATAGCGCCCCTGCCCCAACGCCACGGCGGTAACGGTCAGTTCGGATTTCTTGTCCGCCAGGGACAGCACCGGCGTTTCGGGTGCCGCGTCGGGCTTTTCCTTGCAGGCCTGGAGAAACAGACGCCGCACCGCCGTCAGATGTTCACCTCCGCAGGGAAAACGCACTGTATCCGCCGCCCCTGCCCGTTCCATACCGCCCAGGGTCATCATGGCGGCAAGAATATAGGCAATGCGTTCGTCCAGGCCGTCATAGCTGGCGAAGCTGCGCACCCGGAAGGCCCAGCCCGCATCGTCCTCGCGGGCATAGAGGCCAATGGAAACGTCACGGAAATACTTGTCGGTCGAAACCAGTTCTATCCGCGTTCCCAGATCGGCAAATGGATCCACCACCAATGTTCTCCCACAAGTACTGAAATCAGCGAAACAATTCAGCGCAAAAATTCAGCGCAAACAATAGAGACTTGACGCAGCCGGTCTGTTCGGATCACAATTGGCCAGCTGGTCAGACCAATTTTAGATCGCTTAAGAGAGACTGTAAAGCCGTGCTTGCGGGATTTGATGGATTTTTTGAATGAGCGAGAGCGCCGAAAGCAACCAAACGGCAGTTGAACCGTTCCGGCAGGTCGAACGGGCCACGGTGAGCGATACAATCGTGGCACAAATACGCGCTCTGATCACCAACGGGACCTTGAAACCAGGCGACCGCCTCCCCTCGGAGCGGGATTTGTGCAAACGCTTCGGGGTTGGCCGTACCTCTGTTCGGGAGGCCCTTAAGCCATTGATCGCAATGGGTTTGTTGGAGGGCCGTGTCGGCAGCGGAACGTTTGTCGCGGCGGAGATGGGGCAGTTTCGCAAACCCTTGGAATGGGGTCTGTTGGATGATCTTTCCGGCCAGGACGAATTGGTGGAAACCCGCCATATGCTGGAAACCAACGCCGCCTATTGGGCCGCGTTAAGGGCCGGGCCGGAAAATCTGGCGGCGATCGAGGCAACGCTTCTGGGCATGGCCGAAAACCTGCAGCAGCCGGAGGAATTTCAGGAATTCGACGCCAACTTCCATTTCGAGATCGCCCGCGCCACCCAGAACAAGATTTTGTTCCGCCTGATCAATGTCATACGGGGCCAGATTCAGACCTGGATCGGCGAACGCCTGAGCCTCTCGCCGGACCGGACCGAGGCCCTCGCCGAAATCTCCTACCAACAGCATCAGGAGATCTTCGCGGCCATCAAGGCAGGCGACGGTGAAGCCGCCCGGGCCGCCATGGATCGGCACATCCAGACCGCGACGCGGGATCTGCAAGCCAATCGATAGAGGCTAAACAATCGGCCGGGTCGCCTCGTCCAACCATTCCCGTGTCGCATCGTCGACGCCGGCGGAGAGGGCGTCATAGACCCTTTGATGATAGGCGTTTAGCCAGGCCCTTTCGGGCGCCGTCAACAATTCGGGCGAAATGGCGTTGCGGTCGATGGGTGACAGCGTCAAGGTCTCGAATTCCAGCATGTCGCGCTCGGCGCCCTGAACCTCGGCCTCGCGCACGGCCAACAGGTTCTCGATACGGATGCCATAGGCGCCGGTCTTGTAATAGCCGGGCTCGTTCGAGACCACCATGCCGGGGCGCAGATCCTGCGTCTGTTGCCGTTTCGAGATCGAATGGGGCCCTTCGTGCACATTCAGATAACTGCCCACGCCATGCCCGGTGCCGTGATCGAAATCCAGGCCCGCCTGCCACAGTGCGTGGCGGGCCAGAACGTCCAGTTGCGCGCCCGTTGTGCCGGTGGGAAAGCGGGTGGTGGCGATGGCGATATGGCCTTTCAGGACACGGGTAAAACGATCGCGCATCTCGTCGCTGACCTCACCGATGGCAATGGTGCGGGTAACATCCGTGGTGCCGTCCAGATACTGCCCGCCTGAATCGACCAGATAGAATTCGCCATTGCCAAGCCTGCGATTGCTTTCCGCCGTGACCCGGTAATGCACGATGGCGCCGTTCGGGCCGGAGCCGGTGATGGTGGGAAAGCTGAGATCGCGGAAATGCTCTCCATCATGGCGGAATTCCTCCAATTGCGCCTCGACCGCCAGTTCGTCCAATTCCCCTTGCGGCCCGAACACCGACAGCCAGTGTTGAAAACGCACCAGGGCAACGCCGTCACGATTATGAGCGGCACGGGCGCCCTGTAATTCGACCTCGTTCTTAATCGCCTTTGGCAATTGGCAGGGATCGGTATCGCGGACTATGTCCGCCCCCGCCGCCGCCAGACGCTCGAACACCCAGGCGGCGGTCAGACCGGGGTCGGCCTGCACGGCCTTATCCTTCAGAGCGTCCAGGGCCGGCGCGAAGGCCTCGGGTGGTTGCAGGGAAACCTTGTTGCCCAAATGGTCGGTCAGGCCCCTGCCCCGTTTCTCGGTATCGAGAAACAGATCAACCTGGCCATCAGCGTACAGAACGGCCAGGGAAAGCGGCAATGGCGAATGGGGCACATCACCGCCACGGATATTCAACAGCCAGGCAATGGAATCCGGCGCCGTGATTACCGCCGCGTCGCGCTTGCCCTCCCGCAGCGCCTCGGCCAGGCGGGCTCTTTTGTCGGCGGAGCTTTCACCGGCGAAGGCAATGTCATGGGGTAGCACCAGGGCCATGGGCTCGTCCGGCTGATCGCGCCAGACCGCATCCAGGGGATTATCGGTCACGGCGGCCAGTTCACCGCCCGCGGCTTCGGCCGCCTTGCGAAAGCGCGCCACGCCGTCCTGGGTGAACAGCCAACTATCGAAACCAAGCTTGCCGCCCTTGGGCAGATGTTCGGCGATCCAATCGGTCGGCGGCGTTTCGGTGACATGCAAGCGTTCATACAGATCACCGTCCACCTGTTCGGTGATTTGCAGGGTATAGCGGCCATCGGTAAAGGCGGCGGCGCTTTCCCGCAGGACCACGACCATGCCGGCGGAGCCGGTAAATCCCGTCAGCCAGGCAATGCGCCGGGCCGAGGCCGGGACATATTCGTTCTGATAACGGTCCGCCATGGGCACCACGAAGCCATCCAGCCCCTGGGCCTGCAACTCCCCACGCAGAGCGGCCAGACGCCCGGCCCAATCGGTTCCGCCTGATCCACCATCACCGCTCATAAATGCTCTCCCCGCCACGGCGCCCAAATTACGCCGCTGATTATGCCCATTGCCGGGGTCTCATGGCAACGGCTCAATACGTTCAGTCAGCCATGCTGCATTTGCAATGCTGCAATGCAAAAATAACATTCTAATTCAAGCCATAGCATATTGATTTTGTTAATACTTCGAATATATGCATTGCAATATCAAAGACACGGGCATGGAGACCCAGCAAGACCCGCGCAAACGACGTCAGGAAAAGACATGAGCTTTCAAAAGCAGATCGAAAAACAACTAGCGCAGGAATTCTCGCCCAAGCAAACGCCTATCGTGCTCAACTACGACGAGGCGGTCCACCTTGGCCGGCGCCTGCACGATCAGGAGATGCACCGGCTATTGAGCCTCGCCTGGCATGCCTTTACGGCTGCCGTCAAACGGCTGGCAAAGGCTTCGCACCAGCGCAGCATCGATAGCCTGCCCAACTATCTGCGCCAGGATATTGGCCTGCGCCCGTTTGATGGGTCGGTCAATGGCACCACCAGCCGGGGCTATATGTAGGCCGCAACCTGCAAAATTCGAC
The DNA here is from genome assembly GCA_964590195.1 of uncultured Rhodospirillaceae bacterium. Lineage (GTDB taxonomy): Bacteria > Pseudomonadota > Alphaproteobacteria. Next base: position 12,294 of record CAZPWJ010000080.1, read on the forward strand.
GGTTTTAAAGGCCCGCGCCACCCAGGCGCGGGCCTTGCCTGTTTTACGATACATCGAGGGCCAACGTAGCCATGTCCCGGGCGCAATGCAGCATTGCGATATTGTCTGGAAAAATTAACGTTTAAGACATTGTTTTCGTTCAGAAATGCAGCCCTCTTTAAGGCTATTCCAAAGACCTGGGCTGGAACAAAGGCAAGGCCGGCCCGCCACAAAGTCAGGATACGTTATGAGCATTTATGTGCAAAACGAAGACCGTTTGGCCCACGACCTTTCGGCCAATGGAACATCTGTTCTACATGCCAACGAGTTTGGTCATTTTCCAGGCTACGGACTGTTCACGCTTCTTAGCAAATCAGTAGCGCTTACCGCCGCCGTCCTGAAACAGTCATTGCAGGCCGATCAGCTAGACAGAATTGGCTCTCTGGCTGATCATATGCGCCGCGATATCGGCCTCGTGCCCACGAATGCCAAAGTGGGCGGCGCTCTGTACTACGACCAGGGCTCGCATTACCTATAACGGCGGTCGCTTCGAACAAACAAAGCCCGTGCCGTCCCGGTGCGGGCTTTTTCTTTTGCCGCCCGATAGACCTGTGCCGGGGCGGCTGGCTATACTCGTGCTCCCAGGGCCAATCACCAGGAGCATTCCATGCCGCAATACCGATCCTACCGTACCACTCAGGGGCCAAACCGCATGGCCTCGCGTGCTCTTTGGCGGGCCACGGGCACCAACGAAGGTGATTTCGCCAAGCCGATCATCGCTATTGCAAACTCGTTTACCCAATTCGTGCCGGGCCATGTGCACCTGAAGGATCTGGGCCAAATGGTTGGCGACGAGGTCTATAAGGCCGGCGGCGTGGCCAAGGAATTCAACACAATCGCCGTCGATGACGGCATCGCCATGGGTCATGAAGGCATGCTCTATAGCCTGCCCAGCCGCGAATTGATCGCGGACGCGGTGGAATACATGGTCGAGGCGCACTGCGCCGACGCCCTGGTCTGCATTTCCAACTGCGACAAGATCACACCGGGCATGCTGATGGCGGCCCTGCGCCTGAATATCCCCACGGTCTTTGTCTCCGGCGGGCCGATGGAGGCGGGCAAGATCGAGATTGGCGGCAAGGATATGATTGTCGACGGCGTCGATGCCATGGTCCTCTCGGCCAAGCCCGGCGTCACGGACGAGGAAAAGCAGGCCTTGGAAGAGATCGCCTGTCCCACCTGCGGTTCGTGCGCGGGCATGTTCACCGCCAATTCCATGAACTGCCTGGTCGAGGCTCTTGGCCTTGGCCTGTCCGGCAATGGCAGCCTGGTTGCCACCCATGCCCGGCGCGGCGATTTGTTCCTGGAAGCCGGCCGCCAGATCGTCGAGATTACCAAGCGTTACTACGAACTGGACGAAGACGCAGTGCTGCCGCGCAACATCGCCACCTTCGAGGCCTTCGAGAACGCCATGACCGTTGACATGGCCATGGGCGGCTCCACCAACACGGTGCTGCATCTGCTGGCCGCCGCTTTCGAGGCGGAAGTACCATTCACCATGGCCGATATCGACCGCCTGTCCCGCAAGGTGCCGCATTTGTGCAAAGTCTCGCCCTCCATTCAGAACGTACATATGGAGGATGTGCACCGGGCCGGCGGCATCATGGCGATCATGGGCGAGCTGGCCCGCGAGGATCTGCTGCATATGGATGTGCGCAATATCCTGGGCGACAGCCTGCGCGATACGCTCGCCATGTGGGATATCGGCCAGACAAACAACGAGAAAGTGCAGAATTTCTATCGTGCCGCGCCGGGGCGGATCCGCTCCATCACCGCCTTTAGCCAGGACAGCTATTACGATGACCTGGACAAGGACCGTGCGGCGGGCTGCATTCGCGACGTGGAACATGCCTACAGCGCCGATGGCGGCCTGGCGGTGTTGTATGGCAACCTTGCCGCCGACGGCTGCATCGTCAAAAGCGCCGGCGTGCCCCGCGACATGCTGACCTTCACCGGCCCCGCGATCATCTTCGAAAGCGAGAACAAGGCCGCCGCCGGCATCCGCACCGGCCAGATCCAGCCGGGCCACGTGGTGGTAATCCGCTATGAAGGCCCCAAGGGCGGCCCCGGCATGCAGGAGATGCTGCGCGTCACCGGCCTGATGAAATCCATGGACCTGGCCGAGAAATGCGCCCTGATCACCGATGGCCGTTTCTCTGGCGCCACCTCCGGCTTGTCCATCGGCCATATCTCGCCCGAAGCGGCGGAAGGCGGCCCCATTGCACTGGTCGAGGATGGCGATCAGGTTACCGTCGATATCCCCAACCGCGTCATATCCCTAGACATAGCCGACGATGAAATCGCACGGCGACAAGCGGCAATGGAAGCCAGGGGTGAAGACGCCTGGCTGCCGACCATGCGCGAGCGCACTGTCAGCCGGGCATTGGAATCCTATGCCTTGCTAGCCAGAAGTGCCGCCCATGGTGCCGTACGCGACCCGAGGCAGTTCAAGAAGTCGCTGTCGAAAAATTAAGTTGAGTGGCGTTCGGCTAATGGTCTGCATCGCTGAATTTAGCCGGTTGCGCGCGGGCATTCGACAATGCTGGATTTTGGGAACCGCACCGTGACGCGGGTGCCCTCGCCGAGTTTACTGTCGATCTCCAGCTTGCCGCCTTGCAATTCAACCAGTGAGTTGACGATGGACAGGCCGAGCCCGGCACCGCCCTCGGTGGCGAGATTATTGGGGTCAACCTGCGAGAACGGCAAGAGGACCATCTCTATATCCCCCCTGGCGATACCGAGGCCGTTGTCGGCGACGGTAATCGTGACGCGGCCCTGACTATCCAGACAAGCGCTTACCGTTACCTCGCCGCCCGCGGGCGTGAACTTGATAGCATTGGAGAGCAGGTTAAGCAGGATTTGACGGGTCGCCCGATCATCGGCGCGGACTGTCGGCAGGCTGCCTATGGCTGAAGTATCCAGGTCCAGTCCCTTGCTCCTGGCCACCTGCCGCATGACCTCGCAGGAAGACCTGACGATACCGGCGATATTGATATCGTCAAAGTTCAACTCGTATTGCCCGGCCTCGATCCGTGAGAGGTCAAGAACATCATTGATCAGGTCCAGAAGATGCTCGCCGCTGGAGAATATGTGCCCGGCATAGTCCCGATAGCGCCCGTCGCCAAGCGGACCGAACATCTCGCTGCGCAGAATTTCGGAAAAACCCATGATGGCGTTCAATGGCGTGCGCAACTCGTGGCTCATGGTGGCGAGAAACTGTGATTTAGCCCCGTTGGCCTGTTCCGCCCGCTCCTTTTCCTCGCGCAGCGCATCCTCCCGGTGCTTAAGATCCGTGACATCCGTATTGACCAGAAAGGTCGAGCCGTCGGGCGCCTTTTTTTCGCGTAACAGCAGCCAACGGCCGTCGGCCCGCTGTGATGGGATCGCCTCGTCAGTGGGCGCACGATGTTGGGCCATGCGGGCCCGCACGTACTCCTCCTCGCGGCCCGCTGCCTCGACGATGCGGCCATGCGCGATATTATCGCGCACCATGTCCTCGAAAGTCATGCCGGGGCGCACATTCGCTGAAAGTTCGGGATTCAGGCTGTGGAACATACGGTTGCAGAAAATCAACCTATCGTCGGGATCGAACAGGGCAAAGCCGTCGGACAGACTTTCCACCGCTTCCCTGAAGTGATTTTCCGACTCCTTCGTGGCTTCTTCCGCCTGTTTGCGCCTGGTAATGTCGATATGCCAAATGACGCTGGCATCAACCCCTTCGAAAATGATCGGTTGGGTGTTCATTAGAACCCACCAACGGGAGCCGTCGCTGCGTTTGCGTTCGGCCTCGAAGTTCAGCAGGACTTTTTCTTTCTGCAACCGCGACCAGGCTTCCTCTATGCGCGATGGGTCCACCCAGGTATCACCGATGTCCCCCGCCAGCAGCTCCGCCCCCGTTCCCGATCCCAGCATTTCCACCAATGCCTGGTTAACGAAAAGACGGCGGCCATCTTCATTAGCCAGTATAGCGACGCCGATCGGACAGGTTTCAAGATTTTTGCGCAGCACTGGTTCATGATCCATGACGTCGGACGGCGTCAGGCTGGCTGCTAATATGGTCTCCAACTGCTCCACGCGCTGGCGTAACCTGGCGCATTCCGCAGCACCATCATGGTCGGCCGCAGCGGGGATATCCGCGTTATCTTCGCGCTTTGTCATTCTTTTTAACTCGTCTCTTTTTGGGCAAAATTCGGCCCACGCACAACAAACTGGTTATCCCCATTGCAGTCTGTGCATCCGGCCGCGCCAGAAAACATATCGTTGATACGATCTGAATTTTGACATATCGCCATACGGGTACATAATCGATCACGACAGTAAACAAATCATTATGCATCCAGCGGCTCTTGCCCATCTTGGCGCAGATGCCGCGTATATCCGCCATCTAGCAGACGGTCCCGGCATGCGGGGCATGGACCCCGGCGCGCCGCCGTCGTACTCTGGCCAAAATTTGTACAGAATACGCCGGAGAGAGCGTCATGGATTACGACTATATCATTGTGGGCGCCGGTTCCGCCGGCTGCGTTCTGGCCAACCGCTTGAGCGCCAATGGCCGGCACAAGGTGCTGGTGCTGGAAGCGGGCAAGAAGAGCAATTTCTGGACCCAGTTTCCCATCAGTTTCGCCCTGCTGCTGGACGATCCAAAAGCCAACTGGCGCTTCCGCTCGGAACCCGAGGAAGGTACCGCGAACCGCCCCATTCCGGTGCCTCGGGGTAAGGTTCTGGGCGGCTCCTCCGCCATCAACGGCCTGGTTTATGTGCGCGGGCAGCCGCTGGATTATGATACCTGGGCGCAACAGGGAAACCGGGGCTGGGATTTCGATACGGTAAAGACGCACTTTCGCAGGCTGGAAGATTTCGAGCGCGGCGATGACGGCATCCGCGGCGCGGGCGGGCCCATTCGCGTCTCTGAATGCAAGGATGAAACACCGCTCTACGATGCCTGGATCGCCGCCGCCGAAGAAATCGGCGTGCCCTTCAATCATGATTACAACGGCGCCACCCAGGAAGGCATCTGCAAGACCCAAACCACGATCCGCGACGGCAAGCGCGCCTCGGCCGCGGCCGGCTATCTGAAACCGGCCATGAACCGAAGCAATCTGACGGTCGAGACCGAAGTCATGGTCGAAAAGGTACTGCTGGACGGCAAACGCGCGGTCGGCGTGCAATACCTCTCCAAGGGCCGGGTGGTGCAGGCCAAGGCCGGGGCGGAGGTCATATTGTCCGCCGGCGCCATCAAATCGCCGCAGATATTGGAGCTGTCCGGCATTGGACAAGGGCAACGCCTGCAGGACCTTGGCATCGAGGTGCATCATAATCTATGGGGCGTAGGTGAAAGCCTGCGCGATCACATCGCCCCCCGTATGAAGTGGAAGGTGACCCAGCAGAACGTGACCTATAATGGCAAGGTCAATGGCCTGGGCCTGGGCTGGCAGGCCTTGCGCTATGCCTTTAACCGCCGGGGTTTCGTCGGCATGCCGTCGGCGCCCATGCTAGCCTTCATGCGTACGCGGGATGAATTGGAAACCCCCGATATCCAGCTGCATCTGGTGCCCTTCCGCTACGATGATCCGAACAAGCGCTATCTGGGCAAGGAACCGGGCATGATCGCCACGGTCTATCAATGCCGCCCCGACAGCATGGGCCATATTCATGCCCGATCGAGCAACCCGAACGACGCACCGGCCATCAACTTCAATTTCCTGGCCGCCGAGACCGACCGCCGCTGTTTGCTGGATGGTACGCAAAAGGTCCGCGACTTCATAAATGCAGCCGCACTTGACGCCTATCGCGGCGTCGAGGAGGCGCCGGGCGAAGAGATCCAGGGCGATGACGCCATGCTGGACTGGATCCGCCGCACCGCCGAGACCACCTATCACCCAACGGGCACCTGCCGCATGGGCACCGCCGACCGCAATGTGGTCGACGAACGCCTGCGCGTGCACGGCATAGCGGGTCTGCGTGTCGTGGATGCCTCCATCATGCCCACGCTGGTGTCAGGCAATACCAATGCGGCCTGCCTAATGATCGGCGAAAAAGGCGCCGAAATGGTGCTGGAGGACGCTGCCTAAAAAAGCTGTCTAAACCTCGCCCCAAACCTGCATGGCGGTTTCGACGATGCGGGCCAGCTTAGCCTGCTCCACATCCACCGTGATCGGGTTGCCGGAGACGGCGGAGGCGAAACCGCATTGCGGTGACAGGGACAGCCGCTCCAACGGTACATATTGCGCGGCCTGATCGATGCGCCTGGCCAGGGCATCGGCGCTTTCCAGCGCCGCCAGTTTTGAGCTGACCAGGCCCAGCACGATGTGCTTGTCATCGGGCACCAGGGCCAGGGGTTCGAAGTCCCCTGCCCGGTCGGTATCGTATTCCAGGAAAAAGGCATCCACCGCCAGGTCGTTAAACAGGCGTTCCGCCACCGGCCCATAGCCGCCTTGCGAGAGATACTTGCCCTTGAAATTGCCCCGGCACAGATGCAGGCCGCACGTCATGCCTTCGGGCCGGCCGCCGACGGCGTCATTGATGGCATCGATATAGACGCCGATCAGATCGTCGGGATCGGCGCCACCCGCGCGTACCTGTTCCCGGACCGCCGGATCGCAGAGCATGGCAAGCGGCACTTCATCCATCTGGATATAACGCGCGCCCATGGCCGCCAGTTCGTCTATCTCCTGGCGGAAGACCTCGGCGAAGTCGGCGAAGAAATCCCGTGGCGTGGGATAGACCGACGGGTCGATACCGCCAACGGGGCGATAGAAATGAAAGGTCGGCAGGGACGGCATGGTGATTTTAGGGGTCGCCTTGGCGATGCCTTTCAGAAAGCCGAATTCGCCCGTGGAGAAACCCCGTTCACGGCGCACCTTGCCCTCCACATGGGCCGCGATGAAACTTTGTTCATGGCCGTGATCATCGTGGAATTTGAACTCCGCCTCGCGCACGGACAGCCCCGAGACGGGCCCTATGACATGGCCCCAGTACGAGCCCCGGCGGAATTCGCCGTCCGTTACCAGGCCCAGGCCGGCATCCTGCTGCAAGGCGACAACGTCGCGGATCGCCACGTCCTGGATTTCCGTAAAGGCGGCATCGTCGATCTCGCCCGCAGCATGCTGGCGGAAAGCGGCAGTCAGTTCCTTGGGGCGCAGCAGGCTGCCCACATGTTCGGCACGGAAAGGCGGCGGGGCCATGGCGGTCTCCTTAACTAATGTCACGCGCTATTTTGATATAGCCATGCCCCGGCGTCACGTTAAACTGACGCCATGACCTCATTTAAAGATATCCAGGCTGCGGCCATCGAACGTAACGGCGGCATGGCGGCCCTGAAAAAGAAATTGCCGGCGGCGAAACCGGCCCGCGCCCTGAAAGCGGTTAGTGATGACCGTTATCTCTCGCAAATGTCCCTCAGGGTGTTCAGCGCCGGGCTGAAACATTCCATGGTGCGGGACAAATGGCCGGCTTTCGAGGAAGTGTTTCATGGTTTCGAACCCCGCAAGGTGCATGCCATGGCGGACGAGGATCTGGAAGCCCTGATGGGCGAGGCCCGCATCATCCGCCATTGGGGCAAGATTAAGTCGGTGCGCGCCAACGCCGCCGCGATGTTGCAGATCGCTGATGAAGAGGGTGGCATGGGCGCCTGGTTGGCAGCTTGGCAACCGGAACAAACCGTCGAGTTGTGGGATCAGTTGAGCAAGCGTTTCAACCAACTGGGCGGCAATTCCGGCCCGTACTTCCTGCGCATGGTGGGCAAGGATAGCTTTAACCTGACGCCCTATGTATTGAGCGCCCTGAAACACTGGTCGCTTTATGACGGCAACGGTAAGAGCAAGCGCGAACGAGCCAAGGTGCAGGAGGTTTTCAACACCCTCCGAGAAGACAGCGGCCTGCCGCTGTGCCAGATCTCCATGACCCTGGCGCAATCGGTTGACTAATACCTACGAGCAAGGGTGGAAAGTTGATATGACGGACTGGAACATTTCTGAAAAAGCGGCGGCCCTGCACCGCGAGGCCATGGTCTGGGACAATAATTTTCCCTTCTCTCCGGTATGCGGTTCACAGGCGGCGCACGTGGCCACGCTGGGCCGCATGGCGGCGAGCGGCTACGACTGCGTCAACATTACCGTGGCCTCCGACAACAACAATATGGCATCGGCGGTCGAGGCCATCTCGCGCGCGCGGTCATATTTTCTGGCACATCCCGATGATTACGTTTTGGTCGATAGCGCGGCGGACGTCGCGGCGGCCAAGGCGGCGGGCAAGCTGGCTATCGTTTTCGGATTCCAGGGCACCCTGCCGTTTGAACGCGATGTTGGCCTGGTAGAGGTGTTTTATCGCCTCGGCGTGCGGCAGGCGTTGATGGCCTACAACCAGAAAAACAATGTGGGCGACGGCTGTCACGAACGCACCGATGCCGGGCTTAGCCGTTTCGGTATCGAGATCGTGCAGGCCATGGAACGGGTCGGTATGCTGGTCGACTGCACCCACACGGGCTACCGCACCGCAATGGATGTGTTCGATGTCGCGACCGGGCCCGTGGTCTTTACCCATTCAAATCCGAGTGCCCTTGTCGAACATGAACGCAATATTCCCGACGCGTTGGCCAAGGCCTGTGCCGCCACCGGCGGCGTGGTCGGGGTCAATGGCATCGGCATTTTCCTCGGCGGCAACGACGCCTCGACCGAGGCGCTGTTTCGGCATCTTGATCATTGGGTACAGCTGATCGGCGCGCGGCATGTGGGCATCGGCCTTGATTTTGTCTCGGAACTCGATGCCCTGAATGCCTTTGTGCGCACCAGGGCCGATAAGTACCCCGAGGGGCAGAGCTATGATGTGGATGTCCGCGCCGTCGATCCCGAACAGATCCCGGAGCTGACCGAACTGATGCTGCAAAGCGGCTATGGCGACGATGATATCCGCGGCATTCTTGGTGGCAACTGGCAACGCCTGGCGCGCGACGTGTGGCGCTAACGCAATCAAGCGACTAGTCAGCCCGGCGATCAGCGGCTAACTTTAGTTTTCGTTCGTCAATCGTTGAGGAGTAGCAGAGATGCCCGCACACACCGCCGCCGCCGGCTCGGAACTGGATGTCCACAATGTCGCCATGACCACCCGCATGGCGCTGGCCTATGCCGCCGGCATCGCCGACACTTCCACGCAAGTTTTTGATGACGACCGCGAGGGCGGCATCATCGCGCCGCCGCAATTTTGCGTCAGGCTGGAATGGCCGGTGGTCGATGGCCAGATTTCTCGAAGCGTGGTGGGCATGACGGCGGAGGAAAAGGTACGCGGCGTTCATTACATCCAGGATTCGATCTTTCACCAACCCATCCACCCCGGCATGAACCTGCGCACAACGGGAAACATCGCCGCCATTCGCCGCACCCGCGCCGGCTCGCTCACGGTGACCAAGCTGCCGACGATCGATGTCGATACAGGGGAACCGGTTGTGACCTCGTGGTCCAGCGGCATCGCCCGCGATGTGGAGGTGGTGGGCGAGGATACTACCCTGGAAAGCCCACCCGCCGTACCGGAAGGCAGCGGCGAGGTGATGGAAGAGGTCGAAATTTTTATCCCCCGCGAAATGCCGCACAGCTATACCGAATGCGCCGATATCTGGAATCCCATTCATACGGAACGGGAAGTAGCGATCGGTTCCGGCCTGCCGGACATTATCCTGCACGGCACAGCCACCTGGGCCCTGGCCGGGCGCGAGGTCATGCGGGCCTGCTGCGACGGCGATCCGGCGCGGCTGAAAAGGCTTTACGGCCGTTTCACGGCGATGGTCATTCCCGGCAGCACAATAAGGGTCGAGCTGCACAAACCCCTCGATAACGTGGTCGGCTTCACGGTTTACAACGCCGAGGGCGCCGCCGCCGTTTCCAACGGGATCGCGGTCATCGGCTAGGTTTGCTGTACAGACCTGCGTCAGGGTTCATTGATGTTGCGTAAAAACCGAGCGTTTAATTTTCTCATCGCCGTTTTTGCGCTCGGCGTGGGCGGCATCCTTTTTCCCGATAGCGGAGGCAACGCGGCCGCCGCCAAGGAAGATAGCGGACAGGCGCGGATGTTGGAGTTTTCCGCGTCCGAGCAGCGCTATCTGCGGCAGAAAAAGCGCGTCAGCATGTGTATCGATCCTGACTGGATGCCCTATGAAAGGATCGATAAACAGGGCCGGCATGAGGGCATGTCGGCTGATTACATGGCCCTTTTCGAGAAGCGTATCGGGGTGCCGATCGAACTCGTTCCGACGAAATCATGGAGCGAGTCCACGGATTTCGCCAAGGCGCGGAAATGCGACATCCTCTCAATGCTCAACAAGTCGCCGGAACGGAGCCAATACCTGAATTTCACGGAGCCCTATATTCAATCACAAAGCGTTGTCGTTACCCGCGACGATGTCACTTACCTGGATGGCCTGAAATCGGTCGGTACGCGAAGCCTGTCCGTACCCAAGGGCTATGTCTTCGAGGAACGGATACGAAAAGACTACCCGAACATCAAGCTGGTCTTGGTGGAGACGGTCCGAGAAGGGCTAAACAAAGTTTCCAACGGCGAGGTTTTCGCCCATTTGGGCTCCATTTTCATTGTCGTCAACGAGATTCAAAAAAATCAACTCAGCAATCTGAAGATCTCGGGCCATTCGGAGTACGAGATGAATTTTCGGATCGGGGTGCGCAAGGATGACCCTTTGCTGCTTTTCGTCCTGAACAAGGCCGTCGGCTCTCTAAGCGAGGCCGAACATATTCGCATCCGGCGAAGCTGGACCGCCACCAAACTTGAACATGGTGTTGATTATTCACTGCTTTGGAAAGTCATTGGCGGCGCCTTGGCGCTACTTATCGCCGTCATGTTCTGGTGTCTGACGTCAGCACCCCTGGGACATATTGAAGTGTTTTCATAAGGGAGGA
>CAZPWJ010000081.1:0-23189 GCA_964590195.1 uncultured Rhodospirillaceae bacterium
GAAGGCTATGGCCCCGGCGGGGTCTGCCTGATTGTCGAGGCATTGACGGACAATCGCAACCGCACCGCCTCGGAAGTTCGCGCCGCGTTTACCAAATTCGGCGGCAATCTTGGCGAAACGGGCAGCGTTGCCTATCAGTTCGACCGGGTCGGCAGCATTGAATACCCGGCCGATGTTGCGGATTCCGACGCCATGTTCGAGGCAGCGGTGGAGGCCGGCGCCGACGATGTGGAAAGCCACGAGGACGGCCACGAAATAATCTGCGCCGCCAATGATCTGCATGACGTCGCCAAGGCCCTGGAAGACCAATTCGGCGAGCCCAAGGCGGCACGCCTGAACTGGCGCCCGCAAAATACCGTGCCCATGGACGAGCAAGGCGCCTCGACCTTGTTCAAGTTGTTGGAGGCGCTGGATGACAGCGACGATGTACAACAGGTCTCGGCCAATTTTGATGTTTCCGACGAGATCATGCAAAAGCTGAATGGCTAGCGGAAAGGTAGCCTCGCGATGCGCCTGATTGGAATTGACCCCGGCCTACAGCGCACCGGCTGGGGTGTGCTCGCGGTCGAGGGCAGCCGCCTGAGCCATGTCAGCCATGGCGTCCTGCTGTCCGACCGCAAACTGCCCCTGGCCGAGCGGTTGCGCCAGTTGTATCAGGCCCTGGGCGATGTCCTGGACCAGTGGCAGCCAGTGGAAGCGGCAATCGAGGAGACCTTCGTCAACAAGAACCCCACATCGACCCTGAAGCTGGGCCAGGCCCGCGGCGTGTTACTGTTGGCACCGGCCATGGCCGGTATACCGGTCTCGGAATACACCCCGAATCTGATTAAGAAATCCGTGGTCGGCAGCGGCCATGCGCAAAAGGCCCAGGTCGCCATGATGGTGACGACCCTGCTGCCGTCGGCGGGCAAGGTGACGGACGACGCGGCCGACGCGCTGGCGGTGGCGATCTGTCATGCCCATCTGCGGCGCAATCAACAGATCATGGCGCAGGTGGCGAGGAACGAGGACAAGGCGCGGCCCAATGGACGCCAGGGGGTGGGCGCATGATCGCCAAGCTATCCGGCCGTCTTGATGAATGCGGCGAGAACAGTTGCATCATCGATGTGAGCGGCGTTGGTTATCTGGTGTTTTGTTCCGGACGTACGCTGTCCAATCTGGGCGATACGTCAGGTGGAATTGGCGGCGCTGTTTCATTGTTGATCGAGACCCATGTGCGCGAGGATCACATCCATCTTTACGGCTTTGCCGAGGCGGCCGAGCGGGACTGGTTCACATTGCTGTTGAGCGTGCAAGGCGTTGGCGCCAAGGTCGCCCTGGGCATCCTGTCCACATTGGCGCCGGGCGAGCTGAGTCAGGCGGTGCTGGCCCAGGATAAGGCCATGATTACCCGGGCGCCCGGCGTTGGACCGAAAGTCGGCAACCGCATTGTTACCGAATTGAAGGATAAGGTCGGCAATCTGGCCCTGGGTCCCGGCGCCGTGGCCAACGACGCGGCGGCGAACAGCGTGGCGCATGGCCCTGCGGCGGATGCCGTTTCCGCCCTGGTCAATCTGGGCTATCGCCCGGCCGAGGCGCATCGTGCGGTGCAGACCGCCGCCTCCAGCCTGGGCGAGGCCGCTGAACTGCAAGCCCTGATCCGCGACAGCCTGAGGCAATTGGCATCATGAACGAGACCACGCAGGAACGCCTGGTCACCGCGCAGGCGGCGGGGGAAGACGGCGCCGATGTGGGCCTGCGGCCCCAGGGCCTGGCCGAATTTGTCGGCCAGCGGGCGGAAAAGGAAAACCTGCGCATCTATATCGAGGCCGCCCGCCAGCGCGGCGAGGCCCTGGATCATGTGCTGTTTCACGGCCCGCCCGGATTGGGCAAGACCACCCTGGCGCAGATCGTGGCGCGGGAATTGGGCGTATCCTTCCGCGCCACCTCCGGCCCGGTCATTGCCAAGGCCGGCGATCTGGCCGCCATCCTGACCCATCTGGAAGAGCGGGATGTGCTGTTTATCGATGAAATTCATCGCCTGAGCCCGGTGGTCGAGGAAGTGCTGTATCCGGCCATGGAGGATTTCCAGCTGGATCTGGTGATCGGCGAAGGGCCGGCGGCGCGCACCGTGCGCATCGATCTGCCGCCCTTTACCCTGGTTGGCGCGACCACCCGTTCGGGCCTGATCACGACGCCATTGCGGGAACGTTTCGGCATTCCCATTCGACTGCGCTTCTACGAAGTGCCGGAACTAGAGCAGATTGTCACCCGCGCCGCCGGCCTGCTGGATCTGGACCTGACCGAGGATGGCGCCTTGGAAATCGCCAAACGTTCCCGCGGCACGCCGCGGGTGGCGGTGCGGCTGCTGCGCCGGGTGCGGGATTTCGCCACCGTCGCCGGCGCCGAGCGGATCGATGCCATCAAGGCGGACGCGGCCCTGAACCGCCTGGAAGTGGACCAGCGCGGCCTTGACGCCATGGACCGCCGCTATCTCAATTGCATCGCCCGGGATTTTGAAGGCGGCCCCGTCGGGGTGGAAACCATTGCCGCATCCCTGTCCGAACAGCGCGATGCCATCGAGGACATTATCGAGCCCTACCTGATCCAACAGGCCCTGTTGCAGCGCACGCCCCGGGGCCGTGTGCTGACCCGGCAAGGTTATGAGCATCTGGGACTTGCCGCCCCGAAAGCCAAGCAGGCGCAGATCGAATTGTTGCCGCTCGCGGACGGTGAAGAAGAGGCGGAGAGCGGCGATGTCTGACGTCCAGATCTCCCAACCGCACAGCTTCATGGTTCGGATCTATTGGGAAGATACCGATGCCGCCGGGATTGTGTATTACGCCAATTATCTGCGCTTTCTTGAACGCGCGCGCAGCGATCTGGTGCGCCGGGCCGGAATTGATCAAGCGACATTGCTGGACAGCGAGGGCGTGGTTTTTCCGGTACGCCGCTGCGAGATCGACTATCTGGTGCCGGCCCGGCTGGATGACGAGATCGAGGTAAGAACCTCGATCCGGAAACTGGGCGGTGCAAGCATGGATATGAATCAGGATATCCATCGCAGCGACCAGACTCTGGTCCGGGCCAAGGTGCGCCTGGCCTGCATCGGTGCCGGTGGCCGGCCACGGCGCCTGCCGGCGGATGTGCGCGCCGCGCTATCGCAAATCGAACGACCCGACACTAAATCCGACTTAGGAATTGATTGAATGGATAACCAAGCCGTTGATGCCATCGCACTCGCGGGTTCCGTCGCCGCCGCCGATTTCTCCCTCTGGGGCCTGTTCCTCAAGGCGGACTGGCTGGTCAAGGCGGTCATGTTGGTGCTGGTGGGCGCATCGTTCTGGTGCTGGGCCATAATTTTCGAAAAAGGCCTTCGCTTTCGCCGCCTGCGTTCCCAGGCCGATGCCTTCGAGGATTCGTTCTGGTCGGGCGGCAGCCTCGAGGAGCTTTTTGACAAGATCGGGACCCGGCCCGACCATCCAATGGAGCTGCTGTTCGTCTCCGCCATGCGGGAGTGGCGGCGCTCCACCTCAAAGGGTTTGTCCGGCGAAGATTTTCTGCGCGCCGGCATCAAGGACCGCATCGCGCAGGTCATGCATATTACCCTGACCCGCGAGATCGAAAGGCTGGAACGTTACATGGGCTTCCTGGCCACGGTCGGATCGACCGCGCCCTTTATTGGTCTGTTCGGCACGGTCTGGGGCATCATGAATTCGTTCCAGGCCATCGCCCTTACCAAGAACACCAACCTGGCCGTGGTCGCGCCCGGCATCGCCGAGGCCTTGTTCGCCACCGCCCTGGGTTTGATCGCGGCGATTCCGGCCGTCGTCGCCTACAACAAATTTTCCACCGACTTGGGCCGCTACAGTATTCGCCTGGAAGGTTTCGTTGGCGAATTCTCGGCCATTCTGTCCCGGCAATTGGATGAAAGGCAGGAGTAATGGCGGGCTCCGTACAGCAATCATCGCGTCTGGGCCGCCGGCCCGGCCGCTATGCCACCATGTCCGAAATCAACGTAACGCCCTTTGTTGACGTGATGCTGGTTTTGCTGGTGGTCTTCATGATCACCGCGCCCCTGCTGACCGTGGGCGTGCCCATTGATCTGCCCAAGTCCTCCGCCTCCAACCTGCAAGGCAACGAGGAACCCTTGACGGTCTCGATCAGTGACAAGGGTGAAATTTTCTTGCAGGAGACCCTGGTGGGTAGCGATGAATTGGTGGCCCGGTTGTTGGCCATCGCGGAAAACACGACCTCGCGGCGGATATTCGTGCGCGGCGACCGCTCCGTCGACTACGGCGCGGTGATGGCGGTCATGAGCCGCCTGAACGCCGCCGGCTTCAACAAAGTGGCTCTGGTGACCGAAGCGCCCCAAAGCCCGGTGCAGAAGTAGCGGTGCCCGGCCTTGCGCAACGGAATAACCATATCGACCCTCCTGCATATTGGTGTGGTGGCGGCGGCGGTCTATGGTCTGCCCGATCTGCTGGACCCGCCGGTGGTCATGGAACAACCGGTGATCGTCGAACTGGTGACCATCGCCGAGCGCACGGTGAGCCAGAAACCGCTGGAGCCGCAGCCGAAAAAACCACCGCCACCGGCCCCGAAATTGAAACCCGTCGCCGCGCCGGAACCAAAGCCCGAAGCAAAGCCGAAGCCGAAGCCGGTACCACCCGTGGCCAAGGCACCGCCGCCACCGCCGCCACCGCCGGAGCCCGCCAAGGTGGAAGCACCGCCGCCGCCCAAACCGGAGCCGGCGCCAAAAGCGAAGCCGGTCGAGGTCGTAACGCCGAAGCCAAAGCCGCCCGAGAAGCCCAAGCCCAAGGCGCGGCCGAAGAAAATTGCCATGGCGGAACCGCCCAAGGCATTTCGCAGCCTGCCCCGGCCCAAGCAGAAACCAAAACGCCAACGTCCGAAATTCAGCGCCGACAGGATCGCGGCTTTGCTGGACAAAGACGAAAAGAAGCGTCAGGCGGCGCAGCCGACCAAGGCCACGAAAAAGCGGACGGCAGCCAGGCCTCCGCCGACCAGCCGGCCCAGCCCGGCCCGGGTCCGGACGCAGCCCATGACCATGAGCGAGATCGATGCCATCCGCTATCAGATCCAGCAATGCTGGACCATTCCCGCCGGCGCCCGGGATGCGCGCAACCTGGTGGTGCGCATCAAGGTGTTCCTGAACACGGATGGCTCACTGGCGAAAGCGCCGGAGATCGTCAGCGGCAAACAAAGCGGCGATCCATTTTATCGCACGGCGGCGGAAAGCGCGCGGCGCGCGGTGCAAAAATGCGCGCCGCTGAAGAATTTGCCGGCGGACAAATATTCCCGCTGGCGCGAATTGACATTAACCTTCAATCCAAGGGACATGCTGGGCGGCTAAGGCCCAAAAAGCAAGGTTGAGACCAGAATTGAAACCGGGATTGAGACCGAGACCAAGATCGAGACTAAGGAAGCAATAGGCTATGTGGATCCTCCAAAAAGAAACGAAGCTGCTTTTCACCTTCTGCTTGTTGTTGGCGCTGCCTTGTCTGGTAGGACTGCCGCGCCCCGCCTGGGCGGCGCTGGAGATAGATATCACCAAGGGCAATGTGGACCCATTACCGGTCGCCATCCCCGCATTCCACGGCACCGGCGCGGCGGCGACGGATCAGGGTCAACGCATGGCCCAGGTCATCACCGCCAATTTGGAACGCTCGGGACTTTTCCGGCCGCTGGACCCGAAGTCATTTATTCAGAGTCCCGAATCATTGCAGGCCCGTCCGCGTTTTGCCGATTGGCGGATTCTGAACGCCCAGGCCCTGGTCTCGGGGAAAGTCGGCGTGGAAAGCGATGGCCGCATGCGGGTGGAGTTCCGCCTTTGGGATGTCCTGGCGGGCGAACAGATGACCGGCCTGGTCTATTTCAGTACGCCGGGCAATTGGCGGCGCATCGCCCATGTCATTTCGGATGCCATCTATAAACGCCTGACCGGTGAGGCGGGCTATTTCGACACCCGCGTGGTCTATGTGGCGGAAAGCGGGCCGAGGGATAAACGTATGAAGCGCCTGGCGATCATGGATCAGGACGGCGATGGCCACCGCTTCCTTACCGACGGCAGCTATCTGGTTCTGACCCCGCGCTTCTCTCCCTCGCGCCAGGAAATCACCTATTTGTCCTATTACCGCAATACGCCGCGGGTCTATCTCTACAACATCGATACCGGCCGGCAGGAGATTCTGGGCGAATTTCCCGGCATGACTTATGCGCCGCGGTTCTCCCCGGACGGTAATCAGGTGATCATGAGCATGGCGCGGGACGGCAAATCGAACATCTATGCCATGGACCTGCGCACCCGCGCGATCAGTCAATTGACCAAGGGCCCAGCCATCGATACTTCGCCCTGCTATGCACCCGACGGCGGCCAGGTGGTTTTCAATTCGGACCGCGGCGGCAGCCAGCAGCTTTACGTCATGAGCGCCGATGGCAAGGACGTCAAACGAATCTCTTTTGGCAAGGGCCGCTACGCCACGCCGGTTTGGTCGCCCCGGGGCGACCTGATTGCCTTCACCAAGATGCGTAAAGGCCGTTTCTACATTGGCGTGATGCGGCCCGACGGTAGCGGCGAGCGCCTGCTTTCCGAGAGTTTTCTCGATGAAGGCCCAACTTGGGCGCCAAATGGCCGCGTATTGATGTATTTTCGCCAAAAACCGGCGGACAAAAAAGGCAAGGGCGGGCGCACGCGGCTGTGGTCGGTTGACCTGACCGGCTACAATGAACGCGAGATGGTTACCCCGATTGATGCCTCGGACCCAGCTTGGTCACCACTAAGCCCCTTGAATCGTTAATAGATCATGGTTAATGTCAGGACGGAGTCCGGGTCGTGGCCGGTCGATGGTGAGTAGCAGTGAAAATACTTATTGCCCGTTCAGGCAATAAAAGTAGGTTGATTTGTGCCGTGGTTTATTTTTGTCATTAGGTAGTTGTTAAACTAATGCTGTCCATGTATGTCTGGCGCGTTGGATTATTGGTTGAAATATTATCGCTAGAAGGCTAATTGCGAATAGCTAATTGCCTGCGAAACGAGATTAAGTTATCGAAACAGAACATTGTTTACGGCATTGATTGGCACGACTTTGCTAGCGGTGCCGGAATATATGGATGCCGGAAAAAACGAATAAGGAGTGGTCTCTATGGTCTTTGAGAAATTTGCGCTGAAGGCGGCGTGTTTGGCGGCGACCATCCTGCTGGTCGCGGCTTGCGAAACCCCGGTCGAGGAAAAGGCCGATGCGTCGGGCAGCGGGGGCGCCAAGCAGTCAACGACGACAATGCAGAAAGCGCCCAAGACCGAAACGAAAGCCACCATGGCGCCGAAGGTGATACCGGGCTCGCAAGAGGACCTGGTGCTGAACATTGGCAGCCAGGTTCATTTTGACTACGACCGCTCGAATTTGCGCCCCGACGCCCGTCAGGTTGTTGAGCGCTGGGCCGATTGGCTGCAACAGTATCCGGCGGTGACGGTGACCATCGAAGGTCACTGCGACGAACGGGGCACGCGGGAATATAACCTTGGCCTGGGCGAGCGGCGCGCGGATTCAGCTCGTAAATACTTGATCGCACTGGGCGTCAATGCTGACCGTATCGGCACCATCTCGTACGGCAAGGAACGGCCGGCCTGTGTCTCCAGCAATGAAGCCTGCTGGTCCCAGAACCGGCGCGGCATGCTGCTGGTCAACTAAGTTTTCGACGATCCGCTGATTTGTTGGGCGGAGATGTCGGGCATCTATCCGGGCTCGCCAGAATGCATCGATTTGATGCGCTGGGCGGGCCCGGTTTATTTTGTCCTGCCAGCGGCTGCAATTTCGCCATAATCCGATGTCAAAAGAGTTATCGTGGTGGTCGCGGACGGCATCGCACGGACGGCACATGAGCATCACATTTGCGTCACAGTTGCCTCACAGTTGCCTCACTGGGACATCGTACGGAGATTGCCGTGAATAGCCGGAGCTGAAATCAATGCAGCGCATTCAACAAATTTTTAATTTCCCACGGGCGCTTTGGTTGGCGCCAGTCTGTTTCGCACTGCTGCTCGTGGCGCCGGCGCCGGCACCGGCGCAAAACGCCGATTTGCAGACCCTGACCCAGCGCATAGAACGTTTGCAGCGCGATCTGGTGGAATTGCAGAAAGACTATTACCGCGGCCAGAAAAACCGGGCACCGGGTGCGCCGGACAAGGCGGGCGCCCCGGGCAATGCATCCGGCGGCGGCCAGCTGGCCAACGCGGAAATCCGCATGAGCAATCTGGAGACGGAGATGCGGCGGCTGACCGGACAGTTGGAAGAAGTACGCCATGGCATACAAACCGTATTGCAGCGCCTTGATAGCCTGGTCAAGGATGTGGATTTTCGATTGACCGAAATTGAGCGGGGCCAGGCCAGCGCAAAAACCACCCCGGCGCCCGCGGCAACAAACGGCGCCGCCGTCCCGGCTGGCGAGGGCGAAACCGGCAACGGGGCAACCGGGGGGGCAACCGGGCAAGTTGCGGCGGCCACACCGCCGCCGAGCGTGCTGCCCAAGGGCACGCCGATGGAGCGCTACAATTATGCCTATTCGCTGCTGTTGAAGGTGCGGCTGGACGAGGCCGAGGCGGCGTTCCAGGAATTTCTGGAAAAACATGGCGATGACAAGCTGGCCGGAAATGCGCAGTTCTGGCTAGGCCAGACCTATTTCACGCAACAAAGATACTCCGATGCCGCACGCACTTTTCTGACCGGCATTGACCGTTACCCGAAAAGCAACAAGGCACCGGATACCTGGCTGAAGCTGGGCATCACATTGGGCAAGCTGGATCAGAAGGAAGAGGCCTGCTCGACCTTCCTGGAAATGCGCAAGCTGTTCTCCAACCTACGTGCCCAGGTGGAAAAACGCCTGCAGCGGGAGGTGCGGCTGGCGGGTTGCAGCTGAGACCCCGCACCTAGGCATCAGGGAAGGGCATCCAGCAACCATGCCGGCGACCAGCAACGATGACTTCGCGGACGCAATGGCGGCCTTGGGACCGTTCGAGGCGGCACCGGAACTTGCCGTGGCGGTATCGGGCGGCGCCGATAGCATGGCCCTGGCCCTGTTGGCGCAGGCCTGGGCCGGGCAACGGGGCGGCAGCGTCACCGCCCTGACCGTGGATCACGGCCTGCGCCCGGCGGCGGGAGCGGAGGCCCGCCAGGTGCGCGCCTGGCTGTCGGACAAAGGCATTCCCCATCACACCCTCAGATGGCGGGGTGATAAACCTCACGGCGGCATTCAGGCCGCCGCCCGCCAGGCCCGCTATGGGTTGTTGGGACAATACTGCCGGCGCCGGAGCATCCTGCATCTGTTGACCGCCCACCATGGCGATGATCAGGCGGAAACATTGGCCTTGCGCCTGGAACACGGCAGCGGCATCGAAGGGCTGGCCGGCATCCCGGCCATTCGCGCGCTGGGCGGCGTACGCCTGTTGCGGCCGCTTTTGCGCCAGCGCCATGCCGACCTGGTGCAGACGTTGACCGCGTCCGGCCAGGCCTGGCTGGAGGACCCTTCGAACCAGGATGAGGCATTTGCCCGCGTCCGTGCCCGGCGGCGTCTGGCCAACGACGAGGACGAAACCCTGGCCATGCTCGCCCTGGCACGAGAGGCGGCGCGCACTCGGCGGCAGCTGGGCGGCGCCATGGCGGATTTGGCGGCGCGGACTATTCGTCTGCATCCCGCCGGGTTCTGCCGCTTTGATCCGGGGCCTTGCCGGGGCCTGAACAGTGCCTTGCTGGCGCCCCTGCTGGGCGACATTCTGCGCTGTGTCGGCGGCGGCAGCTACCGCCCCCGCCGCGAACGGCTGGACCGTTTGGCCAGCGACGTGACGCAGCGGCAATTGCTGACCGGGCGAACCTTGGCCGGCAGCCGCATTTTGCCAACGGCGGATGGCTTACTTATTTGCCGTGAGACGGGCCGTTTGCCGGGCCGTGAAAAGATCAGTGGACAAAAAAACGGCCGATGGGATCGTTTCGATTGGCGCCTAAGCGGTGATAGGCGCACACAACAAAGCGGAAATTTGGCCATTGGCGCCCTGGGTCAGGATGGCTGGCGGCAAGTGCGCGGACGGGTTCAGGAAACATTGCCCGGCGCACTGCCAAGTCCCGTGCGACTTGGATTACCGGCTTTTTGGTTGGGAGATGAAATCTTGGCCGTACCCCATCTGAAACTGGACCCGGATGCCCTTGGGCCGCAATGGAGCCGAAAAATTCGCTTTTCAGCGCATTTTTCGCCCCTCAGACCCCTACAAGCCGAAGGATTGGTGCTTGTTTAACGACATCTTAGCATTATCTTTATGGAAACCGGCCATAATGGTGTAATGAGTTCATCCCTTATTGATGGGATATTGGAAATATCGGGCTATCCGAGACGCCGCCGGAGAAGGAAGCATAGGTGAGCAATTTTAGTCGTAATATCGCCCTTTGGGTGATCATTGCCCTTTTGGTACTGGCGTTATTTAACCTGTTCCAGGGCCCCGGCACGCGTGGCACCGCGACCAATCTGGCGTACTCGCAATTCATTTCCGAAGTGGAAAGCGGCCAGGTCCGCGACGTCACCATTCAGGGCAACACGATCAGCGGCCATTATACCGGCGGCACGCCTTTCAATTCATATGCTCCCAACGATCCTGATCTGGTGCGCAAATTGAACCAGGCCGGGGTAACCATTTCGGCCGCGCCGGACGAAGAAGGCACGCCGACCCTGTTCGCCATTCTGCTGAACTGGTTCCCGATGCTGCTGTTGATCGGCGTCTGGATCTTCTTTATGCGCCAGATGCAGTCGGGCGGCGGCAAGGCCATGGGCTTCGGCAAATCCAAGGCCCGGTTGCTGACCGAACGTTCAGGCCGGGTTACTTTTGATGACGTGGCCGGCATTGACGAGGCCAAGGAAGAGCTGGAGGAAATTGTCGAGTTCCTGAAGGATCCGCAGAAATTCCAGCGCCTGGGCGGCCGCATTCCCAAGGGCGCCCTGTTGGTCGGCCCTCCCGGTACCGGCAAGACCTTGTTGGCGCGGGCCATCGCGGGCGAGGCCAATGTGCCGTTCTTCACCATTTCGGGTTCGGACTTCGTGGAAATGTTCGTCGGCGTCGGCGCTTCCCGTGTCCGCGATATGTTCGAGCAGGCCAAGAAAAACGCCCCCTGCATCATCTTCATTGACGAAATCGATGCGGTTGGCCGCCATCGTGGTGCCGGCCTGGGCGGCGGCAATGACGAACGTGAACAGACATTGAACCAGCTGCTGGTGGAAATGGATGGCTTCGAAGCCAACGAAGGCGTGATCCTGGTCGCAGCCACCAACCGCCCCGACGTCCTCGACCCCGCCCTGTTGCGCCCTGGCCGCTTTGACCGCCAGGTCGTGGTGCCGAACCCGGACATCATTGGCCGGGACAAGATCCTTAAGGTGCATATGCGCAAGGTGCCCATGGCGCCGGATGTGGACAGCCGCACCATCGCGCGGGGCACGCCGGGCTTCTCCGGCGCCGATCTGGCAAATCTGGTGAATGAGGCGGCGCTGCTGGCGGCCCGCAAGAACCGCCGCGTGGTCACCATGCAGGAGTTCGAGGAAGCCAAGGACAAGGTCATGATGGGCGCGGAACGCCGTTCCATGGTGATGACCGAGGACGAAAAGGAACTGACCGCCTATCATGAAGCGGGCCATGCCCTGGTAGGCCTGTTGGTGAAAGGCAATGATCCCCTGCACAAGGTTACGATCATTCCCCGTGGCCGCGCCCTGGGCGTCACCATGAACCTGCCCGAGACCGACAAGTACGGTTACAAGAAAAGCGAAATCTGTGCCCGCCTGGCCATGACCTTTGGCGGCCGGGTGGCCGAAACCCTGATTTATGGGCCGGAGGACGTGACCACCGGCGCCGGCCAGGATATCCAGCAGGCGACATCGTGGGCCCGGCGAATGGTTACCGAATGGGGCATGTCCGACAAATTGGGGCCCCTGGCCTATTCCGGCAACGAGCAGGAAGTCTTTCTGGGCCATTCGGTGACCCAGACCAAGAATCTCTCGGACGCCACGGCGAAAGTCATAGACGAGGAAATCCGACGCTTCGCCGAAGAGGCGGAAGCATTGGCGACCGAGGTCCTGACCGAGAACCTGGACAAGCTGCATGCCGTTGCCAAGGCGCTTTTGGAATATGAGACCTTGAGCGGCGACGAGGTCAACCAACTGTTGCGCGGTGAAGATATCGACCGCCCGGACGAGTTCGAGCCGCCGCAGGACAGCTCCACGGCAACTTCGGTGCCGCCTTCCAGCAAACCGAAAAAGCCGGATGGTCCCGGCGGTATGGAGCCGGAACCTCAACCCGGCTCTTAACGCCGGCCTTCGCCCTGTCCCTGGAAACGAACCTTGCCGGAGCAATGCATCTGGCGCCTGTCCTGAATCAAACCGGTGCTGGCCTGCCGTTCGCGGGTGGCCCTCTATATTTTGATCAATGCCGCCGGTTTGGCCGCGGCATACCCGGCGAAAACATCAGCCTGGACAAAGCGGAACGCCAGGCACCGGAAGCTCTGGCCCGGTTGCGCGCCGCGCGCCCGGCGATTGCCGGCTGTCATCAGCTTCAATACGAATCCGGGCCGCTGATCATGGGCATCGTCAATGTTACCCCGGACAGTTTTCATGATGGTGGACGTCTGGATGCGGACACGGCCATCGCCCATGGCCGGGCCCTGGCGGCGGCGGGTGCGGCAGTCCTTGATGTTGGCGGGGAATCGACCCGGCCCGGCGCCACGGAAGTACCCGTGGCCGAGGAAATCGCCCGCGTTATCCCGGTGATCGAGGCCCTGGCCGGCGACGGCTTGGTGGTATCGGTGGACACCCGCAAGGCAGAAGTTATGACGGCGGCGGTCGAGGCGGGGGCGCGGATGATCAACGATGTCACTGCGTTGCGCTATAACCCCGACAGCATCTGCCGCGCCGCCAGGCTGGCGGTGCCCGTGGTCCTGATGCATAGCCGGGGCACACCGGAGACCATGCGCGCGTTGACCCGCTACGACGATTTGATCATGGACGTGTTTGACGACCTCTCGGCCCGGATCGAGTCTTGCCTGGCCGCCGGAATGGTGCGGGAAAATTTGCTGATTGATCCCGGCCTTGGCTTTGCCAAGAATCCAGAACAAAGCGTGGCGTTGTTGCGCGGCATGGCGCATTTTCATGCCTTGGGCTGCCCAGTGCTGATTGGCGCCTCGCGCAAATCTTTTGTCGGAAAACTGGTCGGCAGCACGGCGACGGAAGAGCTGTTAAGCGGATCATTGGCCGCGGCGATGTGGGCGGCGCAACAGGGGGCCGCGGTTCTGCGCGTTCATGACGTATACGAAACAGCGCAGACGATGGCGATTTTCGAGTCCCTTTGCTATAAGGGGCCGCAATAAATGATCTGTAAGTGAGGGGCGCATGGAGCGCGAATTTTTCGGCACCGACGGCATACGCGGTACCGCCAATACCTGGCCCATGACGGCGGAAATCGCGGTCCGGGCCGGCATGGCGGCGGGATTGCAATTTACCCGTGGCGAGCATCGCCACAGGGTCGTGGTCGGCAAGGACACCCGCCTGTCGGGCTATATGCTGGAGCCGGCCCTGACCGCCGGCTTCACCTCCGTCGGTATGGATGTCATTCTGGTCGGCCCCATGCCCACGCCCGCCGTCGCCCTGTTGACCCGCAGCCTGCGGGCGGACCTGGGCGTGGTGCTTTCAGCTTCGCACAATGCCTACGCCGACAATGGCATCAAGCTGTTCGGCCCCGATGGCTACAAACTATCGGACCGCATCGAGATGGAGATCGAGGCGCGCATGCAGTCCGATATGTCCGCCAATCTGGCCGCACCCGGCGATCTTGGCCGCGCCATGCGGTTGGAAGATGCGCCGGGCCGCTATATCGAGGCGGCGAAGGCGACCTTCCCCTCGGAAAACCGCCTGGACGGTCTGAAGGTCGTGATCGATTGCGCCAACGGTGCCGCCTACAAGGTCGCGCCCACTGTATTGTGGGAGTTGGAGGCGGAAGTGATCCCCATTGGCGTTGATCCCGACGGCTTCAATATCAACCAGGACTGTGGTTCGGTTCATACCGATACCATGCGCGAACAGGTTGTCGCCCATGGCGCCGATGTGGGCATTGCCCTGGATGGCGATGCGGACCGCCTGATCCTGGCCGATGAGCATGGCCAGTTGGTTGATGGCGACCAGTTAATGGCAGCCATTGGCGATTACTGGGCCGAGAGCGGCGATCTGAAGGGCGGCGGCATCGTCGCCACGGTGATGTCGAATCTGGGCTTGGAACGGTACCTTACCGGCAAGGGACTGGAGCTGGTCCGAACTCAGGTTGGCGACCGCTATGTGGTCGAGCATATGCGACAACATGGCTATAACGTCGGCGGTGAACAATCGGGCCATATCGTCATGTCGGATTTCGGCACCACCGGCGACGGTCTGGTCGCCGCCCTGCAGGTCCTGGCCTTGATCGTGGCCGAGGGGCGGCCGGTGAGCGAGGTTTGCCGCCGTTTCGAGCCGGTACCGCAATTGCTGAAAAACGTCCGCTATGCCGGCGCCTCGCCATTGAATACGGACAAGGTGGCCAACGCCATCCAGGCCCAGCGTAGCCGTCTGGGCGACAAGGGGCGGCTGTTGATCCGGCCCTCGGGGACCGAGCCGTTGATCCGGGTCATGGCCGAGGGCGATGACGGCGAGTTGATCCATTCCGTGGTTGATGAATTGGTCCATATGATCGAGGCCACGGCGGCGGCCAACTAAAACCAAGGTGTAGTGATAGGGCATCTCATGCAAGGCAGAGTACTGATTATCGCCGGCTCGGATTCGGGTGGCGGCGCCGGCATTCAGGCGGACATCAAGACGGTGACCGCCCTGGGCGGTTATGCCGCGACGGCGATTACCGCCCTGACGGCGCAAAACACCAACGGCGTACATGGCATCCATGAAGTCCCCCCCGCCTTCGTGGCGCAACAGATCGAAGTCGTACTCGAGGATATCGGCGCCGATGCCATTAAGACCGGCATGCTGCACCGCACGGACGTGCTGGATGCGGTCGCCGGCTGCCTGGCGCGCCTGGCGCCCGATGTGCCCCTGGTGGTGGACCCGGTCATGGTCGCCAAGGGCGGCGCCTCGCTATTGGATGAAGATACCCGGTCCGTGGTGCGCGACCGCTTGATTCCGCAGGCCACGGTCCTGACCCCGAATATTCCCGAGGCGGAAATCCTGGCCGGGATGAGCATCGCGGACGAGGCGGCCATGGCCGCCGCCGGACGCAAGCTGCTGGCCATGGGCCCGAAAGCGGTATTGATGAAGGGCGGCCATCTGCCGGGTGACGAGGTTTTTGATCTGTTATTGACCGAGGCTGGAACCCAACGCTTCAACTCACCGCGCATTGAAAGCCGCCATACCCATGGTACTGGCTGCACTCTGGCCTCGGCCCTGGCTTGCGGTTTGGCTCAGGGCCTGACGGCGGCGGCGGCGGTGGAACGGGCACGGGGCTATGTCCTGCAGGCGATCCTGAGCGCGCCCGGCTATGGCCAGGGCCACGGCCCCCTGAACCATGGTCATACGGTAACCGATGGATAAGCCTGACAGCGCACGCCAGCGCAGCTACAGCTGGCACGATCCCAGCCGTCATTGGTCGCGCCTGGGTGAACTATCGGGATTGGATTATCTGTCCGCCGTTGTCCGGGGCGAGGTGCAACCGCCGCCCGTCGCGGTCGCCATGCGTCTGGCCCTGGTCGAGGTATCGAAAGGCCGGGTGGTCTACAGCGGCCAGCCCGGCGAAGACTTCGCCAACGATGTCGGCTCGGTCCAGGGCGGCTGGCTGGCGGCATTGATCGACGCCGCCATTGGCAGCGCGGTACATTCCGCCCTGCCCGCCGGGCCGCGCTATACCACGCTGGAATTGAAGGTCAATTATGTTCGCGCGGTGGCCGTGGACAGTGGCGAGATCCGCTGTATCGCCGAGGCCTTGCATGTGGGCCGCAGCACGGCAACGGCCCAGGCCCGTGCCGTGGATGCCAACGGCAAGCTGTATGCCCATGCCACCACGACCTGCCTGATCCTGCCCGCAGAATGACGGGCAATTCCGGATTAGGCGATCTGGTTAAATTGTCGCCGGGACAGGCCCGCTGGTTAATTATCATCCTCGGCACCCTGACGGCCTTTGGGCCCATGTCCATCGACATGTATCTGCCCAGCCTGCCGTCCATGGCCGCCGACCTGGCGGCGCCTGTCGGCGGCGTGCAGATGACGCTCTCCAGCTTTTTCATCGGCATGGGCCTGGGACAGCTGCTGTTCGGCCCGCTGTCCGACCGCTTTGGCCGGCGCCCCATGCTGCTGGCCGGTATTGTCTTGTATGTTTTGACCTCGTCCCTGTGCGCGCTGACTACGGGCATCGAGATGCTGATCGGCCTGCGCCTGTTGCAGGCCCTGGGCGGCAGCGCGGCGGCGGTCATCGCCCGGGCCATGGTGCGGGATTTCTTCGCCGGTGATCAAGCCGCCCGCGCCCTATCGCTGATCATGCTGGTGATGGGCGCGGCGCCGCTTATCGCCCCTTTCATTGGCGGTTATGTTCTGGTCTGGTTTCAGTGGCGGGCGATCTTCTGGGTGCTGGCGGGCTTTGGCCTAATCTGCTTCTTTCTAGTTCTTGCCGCGTTGCCGGAGAGCCACCCGGCGGAGCGGCGCAGCCGCCATGGCCTGGTCGGCATGCTGGGCGTTTATGTGCGCATTCTGGGCCATCGCGGCGCCCTGGGCTATCTGCTGGCCAATGCCACCGGCTATGGCGGAATGTTCGCCTTTTTCGCCGGCTCGCCCTTCGTTTACATCGAGATTTTTCATGTAGCGCCAGAGCACTATGGCTATCTGTTCGCCTGCAATGTCATCGCCCTGATAGGCAACTCGTTGTTGAATGCAAAATTGGTGCTGCGCCTCGGCGCCCACCGCCTGTTTGTCTTGGGCACGGTTTTGACGGCCATCGGCGGCCTGGCCCTGCTGTTCAATGCACTGACCGGGTTCGGTGGGCTGGCGGGCATCGTCGTGCCGTTATTCATCTATATTGGCGCCCTGAGCCTGATCGGCGCCAATGGCCTGGCTCTGGCCCTGGACCGCTTCCCCCAGGCAGCGGGAAGCGTATCGGCCCTGTCGGGCGGCCTGATGTTCCTGTTCGGCGCCCTGTCGGCGGGCGCGGTCAGCCTGTTCCATGACGGCAGCGCCCTGGCCATGGCCGCCGTCATTGCCGTCACCGGGCTGGCCACCCTGGCGCTGCAATTCGGCCTGACGCGATCCAGCGGTCAATAAATCCATGGCAACGCCGTCATTCCATGGCATCTTGCGGGCAATGAAGGAAAAGAACAGCTTTCGCCGCGCATATGTTCTGATTGCCGCATTCGGCCTTTTGACTCTTTTGAGCCAATGCCAGCCGGTGCCCAAGCCATTCGCCGCTGCTCACAAGGGTGACTTCAGGGCCATTCAGATCGGCCCCAGGGCCGGCATGCTGGTGCTGCCGATCGCAGGCACGGCGGAGCCGGATGCCGGCGGCAGGCTGGCCAATGCCATGGCAAAGGCGCTGCGCCTGCACGAGGTCACGGCCAGCACAGGCAAGGGTCATCGCCGCAGCCATTCGCTACGGGGCAGCGCCGCCATGACGCCCAATGGCCAATTGCGCCTGACCTGGCGCCTGCACAATGCGGCAGGCGAGGAAAGCATGACCATCGTGCAGCAGGAAACAGTCAGGCCCATTGACTGGCAACAGCCCAACAGCGCCCTGTTGACCCGATTGGCCGGCAACGGCGCGGCCGCCATCGACCGGCGCTTGCGCCGGGCGGAGCGCGGCCAGGGCCGTCGGATCAGCCTGGCGCCAATCACGCTGGGTCCCATGGATGGCGTCCCGGGCCGGGGCGGGCGCCATTTGGCCAATGCCATGCGGACCGCCCTGGACGATGCCGGGGTGCCGCTGTCGCAGGAACCCGTGGATGACGGCTTTGTCCTGCTGGGCAGCATGCATGTGGCGCCCAGCGACGGCGGCGCGCAATTTCGGGAGATCAAAATCGTCTGGCACCTGATCCGCCCTGACGGCGAGGAATTCGGCAAGGTCAGCCAGGCCAACCGGGTTCCCGCCGCGCAATTGGAAGGAGATTGGCGCTATCTGGCCCGCGCAATCGCCCAGGCCGGCGCGCCAGGCGTGCTGGATTTATTACGCCGCGACAACGGCGGCTAGTGCTAGTCTTGGCAGCCTGAAAACGGGGAGATAGCGCCATGACAATTACAAGTCCGCTGTGGGGCGCGGAGTTGGACCATATTCGCCTCGATTCCGGCGATCCGCATCAATTGACCGCTTTCTACCGGGATGCCTTCGCCATGGCGGAGCAGGCCTTGGCCGACGGCACCACGTTGTTACGGGGGCCCGATCGGCGTTTGATCGTCGGCTCTGGTGCCGAAGGCGGTCAGCCCTACAGCGCCTTTCGTTTCGCGGATCAGGCCCAGCTGGATGCCTACAAGGCCCATTTGACCGCCCAAGGCGTCAACCTGATGCCTTCACCCTCGCCTCTGTTTGCCGGCAGCGCCTTCGCCGTGGCCGATCCCGATGGCCGGCAGATGGTTTTTGGCCTTGCCGAAGTTGCGAATGATGAGGACAGCGGCGCCCCGGCCGGGCACCCGCCGGGACGGCTGCAGCATGTGGTCGTGGCCACCGCGGATCTGTCGGCGATGATGGCGTTCTACGAAGATACCCTGGGCTTCGTCGCCACCGATCATGTGCTGCGCGATGATGACGATGGCGGCCAGACCCTGACGGCGGTGTTCTACCGCTCCACCCCGGAGCATCATTCCTTCGCCATGTTTCTGTCCGACGGCGCCCGCCCGGACCATCATGCCTATGAAGTGTCCTGCTGGAACGACATCCGGGACTGGGCCGATCACATGGCCGCACTGGAGATCAAGTTATGGTGGGGGCCGGGCCGCCATGGCCCCGGCAATAACCTGTTCTTCATGGTCGAGGATCCGGACGGCTACAAGGTCGAGATCTCGGCCGAGTTGGAAAACATGGCCGATGACGACCCGGTCCGCCAGTGGCCCCACAACGAACGCTCCCTCAACCTTTGGGGCCCCGGCTGGATGCGGGTCTGACTATTTTCGCTCACGCCAGTGCGCCAAGGCGCACGGCTCCACAATGAGTAATGGGGCGGCGGCGGATTAGCGCCGGGCTGCCGTCGCAGCCTGAGAATTGAAAATTCATCAATTATCAAAGGCCGGAACCTTGCCAGTTTTCGTCCGGTTCGGCGGGCGCCGATGCCAATCCCGCTGCCTTGATGCCCTGAATGGCGCAATATTCGTCCTTTTCGGAAGTATCGCCGCTGATACCGACGGCACCGATGACCTGGGCATCGCTATTTAGCACCAAAACACCGCCGGGAACGGGAACGAAACGGCCATCGGAGGCGCCCACCAAGGCACCCTGAAAGGCCGGGGGCTGGCCCAGGCGGTCACGGATGGTACGGCTGGGAATACCCATGCCAAGGGCGCCCCAGGCCTTGCCCGTGGCAATATCCACCCGCAGGATGCCGCTGCCGTCCTGGCGCTTCAAGGCCACCGTATGGCCGCCCGCATCCAGCACCACGACGGTCAGAGGCAACATGCCCGCCGCCGTACCGGCGGCCAGGGCGGCATCTATGATTTTGTCCGCCACCGCCAGGGACATATCGGTCTTCAGATCGTAAAGCTTGGGCTCGGTCATCGTGGCTATGGTGGCTATCGTGTCCGGTGACGCTCGATTTCCGGATTGTCAAAGGGCTGGAAAGCGGTCAGGTCCTTGGTTTCGTGATAATGCTTCAAGGCCCAGACGCCCGTGGGAAAGGCGATCTCGTCCCAGGGAATATCCTCCCAGGCGAACAGGCCCACATCCAGGCTTTCCTCGCCCGCGCCCATGTCCGGACTGATCATGCGGGCCCGGTAGAACATGTGCACCTGGCTGATGCGGGGAATATTGTAGATCCCGATCAGGGCGTCGATTTCGATCTTGGCGCAGGCTTCTTCCAGGGTCTCCCGCGCCGCGCCTTCCGCCGTGCTTTCGCCTTCTTCCATGTACCCGGCCGGCACCGTCCAATAGCCGTGACGCGGTTCAATGGCGCGTTTGCACAGCAGGATCTTATCCTCCCAGGTACAGACGGCGCCGACCACGATGTTCGGATTTACGTAATGAATCCAGCCGCAGTCGCCGCAGACGTGGCGCTCGTGGGTATCGCCCTCGGGGATGTTGCGGGCGAAAGGATAGCTTGAGATCGGTCCGTTATTCATGCCCTTAATGTGGCATCAAGGGACGCCTGCGTCCAGATGTTGGTTATGCTACATATGCGTTAATTGAACAGAAGGATAATGACATGGCCGATGCTTTCAATCCGCCCGGCGTGGCGGTGCCGTTTGGGGCTTTCTCCAATGCCGCCTGGCAACCGCCCGGCAGGGTGCTGCACCTTGCGGGACAGGTCGGGGTGGACGCGGACTGGAACCTGGTCGGACCCGGCGACATGGTCGCTCAGGCGCGCCAGACCCTGAACAACCTGAAAGACATTCTGGCCAGTGTTGGCGGTGAAATGGATGATATCGTTTCGGTGATCGTCTATGTCACTGAAATGGGCCCCCTGATGGCTGTGCACGAGGTGCGCAAGGAATTCTTCACCGCGCCCTATCCCGCCTCGACCCTGGTGCAGGTGGCGGCCCTGGTAAAACCGGAGTTTCTCATAGAGATTTCCGCCGTCGCCGTCATTCCAGAGGATCGGATCAAGTAATGGATGTGGTCCTGCAAAGTTTCGTTGCCGGCTTTCCGGTCCTGATGCTGCATATGCTGGTCACCCTGGCCATGCTGGCCGGTGGTGTCGTGGTTTATACGATCACCACGCCGCACAAGGATTTTACCCTGGTGCGCGACGGCAATCTGGCCGCCGCCGTCTCCCTGTCGGGGGCCATTCTGGGTCTGGCCATTCCGTTGGCGTTCTGTATGGCATCGTCGGTCAGCGTGGCGGAAATCGTCATCTGGGGTCTGCTGGCCGTGGTGATACAGATCTTGGTCTTTCGCCTGGTTGATCTGTTGTTGAAGGACCTCTCGGCCCGGATCGAAGGCGGCGAGATGGCGCCGGCGGTCCTGCTGGCGGGGATCAAATTGTCTGTCGCGGCCATCAATGCCGCCGCGATCTCCGGCTAGGGTTTGCGCGCGCGTATCGGATCATGAATCGAATAACCTATCTGGTTGCCATGCTGGCGGTGCTGTACGGGGTCGTCAGCGCCTTGTTTGGCGCCGATGGCCCGCGCCGTCCCCGCCCGGCCACGCCCTTGCCGCCATCAAATGACGTCGGATCGGTTCGGCCACAAAGGCCAGTGGCACCGACCGGGCCTTCCGGGCCGACGATCGAGGTCGATGTGGGCAGCAAGGGCAACAGCACAGGCACGGCCTTTGCCATCACCGACGACGGCTGGTGGCTGAGCGCGCGCCACGTCGCCCATGGCTGCGATGCCATATGGCTGCAGACCGCGCCGCGCAAGGGCTGGCGGGTTACCGAGGTGCATCTCCATCCCAACGCCGATCTGGCGTTGTTGCGTACCCGAAACGGGCGGGCGCCGTTAAGCTTGGCGCAAGCCGCGCCCGGACGCGGCGAGGACGGGTTTTCCCTGGGCTATCCCCAAGGCCGCCCCGGCGATGTGCATGCCAGGGTGCTTGGCCAGGCGCGCCTGAAATCCGTTGGCCGCTACCGCATTAACGAACCGGTCCTGGCCTGGGCCGAGGTCTCCCGCCGGCCCGGTGATCTGCCCGCGCTTGGCGGCCTGTCGGGCGGGCCCATGCTGGATGATCAGGGCCGTGTCGTGGGCGTGCTGGTCGCCTCGTCAAAGCGGCGCGGCCGGGTGATGACTACGGCGCAAGCATCCATCCATGAATTATTGGCGCAATACCCGGAGGCCCAGGCCAGCGCCGGGGCGCTGGCCCAGCCAATCGACGGCAAAAACTTCACCGCCGCCGGCAAAACCCTGCGGCGCGATCTGACCATCGCCAAGGTCCTGTGCAAGGTACGTCAAGCCCGCCGTCGTCCTTAGGCCGTTTTCGAGACGCAAAAAAACCGGCGCCCGGTAGGCGCCGGCCTTTGAAGTGGCTGGATTAGAATTCCAGAATTGTACCGATGACGAATTCCTTCGCCTCGTTTTCCACGGCGGCGGCGTTTAGATTGTCGTTCACGTCCCAATAGGTCATGCCGCCGGTCAAGGTTATGCCGGGGCCCAAGGCGTAGTAGGCGCCCACTTGGTAGCCATCGGTCTCGTCCTTGCCCAGTCCGGTGCCCGCTTCGGCTTCGCCATGGGCATAGGCCACGCCAAGGGTCCAGTCACCCACAACATAACTGACGCCCACGGAATAATCCGTCCGGTCCGTATTGGCGGCGGAGGTGCCTTGATCGTCTTCACGGTAATCGGCGCCGAAGGTTATGTCACCATAGACCAGGGTAAAGCCGACACCCCATTGATCCTGGTCCTCGGCTCCGGCGGCCGTAACGGCGGCGGCGGTGCCTTCCACGTTGGCCATGGCCATGCCGGCATACAAGGCAATTTCACCGCCATTGAATGCCCGGACATAGTTGACCGCGCCTTCAAATGCTTCCGACTGCTGGCCGGTGTCGACCTGGCTTTCCAGACCGGCGCCATCGCTGCCACAGGCGGCGGCTACGGCGGCACAGTTATCCGGCGTGTAGGACAAGCCAAATTGGAAGCCGGCCATGCGTGGCGTGAAATAGGTGATTTTGTCCGCATCGCCGGAAATATTGCTGATCACGGCAGGTGAGGCGACCCCGTTGACCATCGCGGAGCTGACGAAGTCCGGCGAGACCAGACCGACACCTTCGATGGGTGCGGGAGAGCCGTAAAACATCGCATCCGACGCCGGCGCTTCCTGGCCGTATTCCACCCGGCCGAATGTTCCTTCGGCATAAATCATGCTCTTGTCTATTTGGTCGGCGCTGGTTTCACCTTCCAGCTCGACGTTCACGCCAAAGGAAATGCCATTATCCAGGGTTGTCTCGCCAGAAAAGACGATCTCTGATTCCCGGGCAAAACCATGATTGCGGGTATTAGCCGCTGATTGGCCCACGCCGTCACTCTGGCTGCCGGCGACAACAACAGCTGAAAAATAACCGCCCAAGCCAAGTTTGATC
>CAZPWJ010000082.1:0-22606 GCA_964590195.1 uncultured Rhodospirillaceae bacterium
TGGACGCCACCACGGTGCTGTCGCGGCAAATCGCCGAGCTGGGCATCTACCCGGCCGTGGATCCGCTGGATTCAACCTCCCGCATCCTGGACGCCCGCGTCCTGGGTCAGGAACATTACGACATCGCCCGCGAAGTGCAGCGTATCCTGCAGCAGTACAAGGCCCTGCAGGACATCATCGCCATTCTGGGCATGGACGAGTTGTCCGAGGAAGATCGCCTGACCGTGGCCCGGGCCCGGAAGATCCAGCGTTTCCTCTCGCAGCCCTTCCACGTGGCGGAAATCTTCACCGGCACGCCGGGCACCTTCGTGCAGATGGAAGACACCATCAAGGGCTTCAAGGAAATCTGCTCGGGCCAGCACGACGAGCTGCCGGAACAGGCCTTCTACATGGTTGGCACCATCGAGGAAGCCATCGAGAAAGCCAAGCAGATGGCGGCGGAAGCGGCCTAGTCTAGCTAGCAAGAGGTACCTGTACCATGGCCGACAAGGTCTCATTCGAACTGGTATCGCCCGACCGGCTGTTGATGTCGGTGGACGCGGATGCCGTGGCGATGCCTGGGATGGAGGGCGACTTCGGCGTCATGCCGGGCCATGCGCCGTTGATCTCGGCGCTTCGTGCCGGCGTGATCGAAGTTGAAGGCGCCGGCGGCGACAACCCGGACCGGGTTTACATCGCCGGCGGTTTCGCCGAAGTCGCGGCCGACCGTCTGGTTGTCCTGGCCGAGGAAGCCGTGGTGGTTTCCGACATGGACCGGGCCGATCTGGAGGCGCGCATCCAGGAAGCCAATGGCGAACTGGAAGCGGCGGAAGAAGGCGAAGGCCGCCGCCTGGCAGAGGCAAAGATCAGCGTCTTGCAGGAAATGCTGGGTGCTGCCCGGTAAGATCAGGGCAAAATCATTGGAATTTAAGCCCGCCTGCACCATCATGGCGGGCTTTTTCTTTTACGGAACGTTCTAAGACCGAGGGAACCAGACCATGACCGTACGACGGGGACGTAATTTTCTGCAGACGCCGGGGCCGACCAATATTCCGGAACGCATTCTGCGCGCCATGCATCAACCCGCCTGGGAGTATTCCGGCCCTGATTTCGTTGAACTGGCCCGCGAATGCCTGATCGATATCCGTCCCATCTTCAAAACCAACGAAGAGGTATTCATCTACGCCTCCAACGGCCATGGCGCCTGGGAAGCGGCCCTCTCCAATGTTCTCTCGCCGGGCGACAAGGTCCTGGTACCCGAGACCGGCCTGTTCTCTTTCGCCTGGTCAAACATGGCCGAGCAGCTTGGCGTTACCATCGACACCATTCCCTCGGACTGGCGCCACGCCATCAACGTGGACGAAGTCGAGGAACGGCTACGCGCTGATACAGCCGGTGAATACCGCGCCGTCTTGATGGTGCATACGGAAACCGCGACGGGCATCACTTCGGAAATTCCCGCCATGCGCAAAGCCATCGACAATGCCGGCCACGATGCATTGTTGGTCACCGATGTTATAGCCTCCCTTGCCTGCACCGATTTCCGCATGGACGAATGGGGCGTGGATATCGCCATCGGCGGCTCGCAAAAGGGCCTGATGTGTCCCATTGGCCTCGGCTTCAACGCGGTCAGCCAAAAGGCACGGGACGTCGCCAACGCCGCCGGCGGCGGCAGCCCACGCAGCTATTGGGATTGGCAAAGCCGCAGTATGGTCCGCCCCGAAGCCTACCGCTGGTTCTCGGGCACGGCGCCGGAGCACATGATTTTTGGCCTGCGCGAAGCCCTGGACATGCTGGCCGAGGAAGGCCTGGATGCGGCCTTTGCCCGCCACGCCCGCCTAGGCGATGCGACCAGGGCGGCGGTCGATGCCTGGGCGGCCGCGGGTGCGATGGAGATCAACGCCCTGGTACCCGAACAGCGCGCCGAGTCCATCACCACCATCCGCGTCGGCGAAGGCTTTGACGTCAAACAGTTCCAAAGCATCCTGCGCGACCGCTTCAATGTCGCGGTCGGCGGCGGCCTGGGCCAATTGGAAGGCAAGGCCTTTCGCATCGGCCACATGGGCGATATCAACGAACCGATGATCCTGGGCACCCTGGCCAGCGTGGAATCCACCTTCAAGATCCTTGGCATTCCCCACGGCGAAGGCGCCCTGCCCGCCGCAATTGCCTCTCTAGCGGCAGCCCATACGCAGTAGTGCAAAACCTGTCCGTTACAGGAGAGACTTGATTACCGTTAAGGTAGATACCTGAAATTGCCTTAATATACCGGCTGATATGACGCACAAGGCCGCAGACCAGCATGGAACGGCTTCGACGGCGTTCTCCGTTCGGGGTCTGACCAAGATCTATGGCGCCGGCGAGACAGAGGTCCGCGCCCTGCGCGGCATTGATCTCGACCTCCTCGAAGGCGAACTCGTGGTCCTGCTGGGACCGTCGGGCAGCGGCAAATCAACATTCCTGAATATTCTTGGCGGCCTGGATACACCAACCGCCGGCAGGGTCAGTTTTCACGACCAGGATATTACCGCGCTGGATAGCGGCGAGCTGACCCGCTACCGCCGGGATCATGTTGGTTTCGTGTTTCAATTCTATAACCTGATCCCATCTCTGACGGCACGGGAAAACGTCGCCCTGGTGACGGAAATCGCACCTGATCCGCTATCGCCGCTGGAGGCGCTGGAGATCGTCGGCCTGGCTGATCGCGTGGATCATTTCCCGGCGCAACTGTCGGGCGGCGAGCAACAGCGCGTCGCCGTCGCCCGCGCCATCGCGAAAAAGCCCGAAGTCCTGCTGTGCGACGAACCCACGGGCGCCCTGGACAGCAAGACCGGCATCGGCGTGCTGGAGGCCATCGAACGGGTCAACCGGGAATTCGGCACCACCGCCGCCGTCATCACCCACAACGCCGCCATCGCCGCCATCGCCGATCGGGTCGTAACCTTCGCCGATGGCGCCCTATCGTCGGTCCGCGCCAACGAGCGCAAAATTCCCGCCGCCGAGGTGAGCTGGTAATGAGCGCCCTGAACCGGAAATTGCTGCGGGATTTGTGGCACATCCGGGGCCAGGCCTTGGCCATCGCCGTTGTCATCGCCTGCGGCATCTCGACCGTGGTGATGTCGTTCGGCACCCTCGCGTCATTGGAATTGACCCGGGATGCCTATTACGAACGGCAGCGCTTCGCCGAGGTCTTCGCCCACCTAAAACGGGCGCCCGCCTCTCTGGCCGACAGAATTGCCCGCATCGACGGTGTAAAACGGATAGATACGCGCATCGTGGAAGCAGCCAATCTGGATGTGGCTGGTATGGATGAACCGGTCCTGGGCCGCTTGATCTCCCTACCCCGAAGCGGCGCCCCGGCACTGAACCAAATTGTCCTGCGCCGTGGCCGCCTGCCGGATGGCAAACGAAGCAACGAAGTGATCTTGAGCGAGCCATTCGCGGATGCCCATGGCCTGACACCGGGCGGTTATATCCTTGCCACCATAAATGGCCACAAACGACGCCTGCAAATTGTCGGCATCGCCTTGTCGCCTGAATACATCTACGCCATCGGGCCCGGCGTCCTGATGCCCGATGACAAGCGTTTCGGCATCGTCTGGATGGGCCGGGAGGCTCTTGCCGCCAGCTTCGATCTGAAATCCGCATTTAACGACGTCAGCCTGAGCCTGATGCGGTCGGCGGATGAAAGCGCCGTCATCAACAGATTGGATGATTTACTGGCATCATCGGGTGGGATCGGCGCCTACGGACGCGCCGATCAAATCTCTCACGCCTTTGTCGCCAACGAAATGGAACAACTGCGGGGTCTGGGCAAGGTCGTGCCGCCGATCTTTCTGGCCGTGGCGGCGTTTCTGCTGAATGTGGTCGTCTCCCGCATTATCGCCACGGAACGGGAACAGATTGGCCTGCTGAAGGCTTTTGGCTATTCGAATCTGGCAGTCGGCGGCCATTACCTGAAACTGGTGTTGCTAATAACGGCCATCGGCATCGCCCTGGGTTTTCTGGCGGGCGCCTGGTTCGGGCGCGAGGTGACCGAGCTGTATACGGAATTCTTCCGTTTTCCCGTGCTCTACTTTCGCCTTGATATCTGGATCTTCGCCGCCGCCGGCGGGGTCAGTCTGGCCGCCAGCTGTCTCGGCGCGGCAACCGCGATCCGGGTGGCCGTGACCCTGCCGCCCGCCGTCGCCATGCAGCCCGCCGCCCCCACCATGTATCATCGCGGCCTGGTCAGCAAAATCGGCCTGATCAAGGGGTTGGGGCAGCCCACGTTGATGATCCTCCGTTACTTGGGCCGCTGGCCGTTCAGGGCCGGGTTGACGGCGCTGGGGATTGCCATGGCCGTGGCCATTTTGGTGGCTTCGTTGTTCTTTTTTGATTCCATCGATCATATGCTGGATATCTATTTCCACCACGGTCAGCGCCAGGATACGACCATGGTTTTTACCGAACCGCGCGGCATTGGCGCCATGGCCGAGATCCGCCGCCTGCCGGGCGTGATGACGGCGGAGCCTTATCGCGAGGTAGCGGTGAAACTTCGCCTCGGCCCGCGCAGCGAGCGGGCCTCCATCGCCGGCCTGGGCAGCGACACCACGTTGCGGCGGGTCCTGGATACGGAGCTGAATGCGGTCAGCCTGCCCAAGACCGGCCTGGTACTGTCAACCAAGATGTCTGAAATGCTGCAGGCCCGGCGCGGCATGCGGATACGGGTCGAGGTCCTGGAAGGACGGCGGCCTATCGTGCATGTGCCGGTCACGGCAATTATCGAGGAATATATCGCCGCGCCGGCCTATATGCACCGGGCCGCCCTGAACAGACTGATGGGTGAAGGGCAATTGATCTCCGGTGCCTATTTGCAAGTCGACAGCCGTTATGCGGCCGAATTGTATCGGCGCTTGAAAAATACTCCCGCCGTTGCCGGGGTCTCCCTGCAGACGGCAGCCCTTGATACTTTCCGCAAGACCATGGCCGAGACCCTGAACATCATGCTGTTTTTCTATATCCTGTTCGGCAGCCTGATCGCCTTTGGCGTGGTCTATAACAGTGCCAGGGTGTCCCTGTCGGAACGGGGACGAGAGCTGGCTTCGCTCCGGGTATTGGGCTTCACGCGCGCCGAGGTCTCGTACATCCTGCTGGGTGAGTTGGGCATCCTCACGCTCGCCGCGTTACCCTTTGGCTGTGTCTTTGGCATCGGCTTGGCGCGCCTGATGGTTTGGAACTTGAACACTGAATTGTTCCGGGTGCCCATGGTGGTGACGCCGGGGACGCTGGCAATGTCCATGTCGGCGGTGATCGTGGCGGCAGCCATATCCGGCCTCATCGTGCGCCGGCGGATTGATCGCCTCGACTTGGTCGCGGTTCTGAAAACAAGGGAGTAGGCAAAATGCGATCACCATGGCCGCGCCGCATCGGGTACATTGCCGGGGCAATCGTTCTTGCCGGCGCGCTTGCTCACGCCATCCACCCACAGCCCACCGAGGTCAGTCTGAGCGCGGTCACCATCGGCCCCATGATGGTAACCCTGGACGAAGAAGGCCGGACGCGGGTCAAGGATATCTATGTGGTCTCGGCCCCGGTGGCGGGCCGCAAGCTAAGGACCAGCCAAAAGGTCGGCGCGGTCGTGACGGCGCACGAAACCGTGTTGGCCGCCATCGAGCCCAGCGATCCGGCTTTCCTCGACCTGCGCTCGACGGCGGAGGCCAAGGCCCGGATCAAGGCGGCGCAGGCGGCCCGCACCCTGGCCGAGGCGGAGCTGAAACGCACCCTGGCGGAACTTGATTTCGCCCGCGCCGATTTCACCAGGGCGCAAGCTCTGGTCAAACGGGGCACCATATCCAAACGGCAATTGGAGCATGCCCAGCTTGGCCTGAAAACCAAGGAAGCCGCCGTCTCCACCGCCCGGGCCGGTCTACGCGTCAAACGCTATGAACTTGAAACCGCCAACGCCGCCCTGATCGATCCCGGCATGCGCAAGCGGGCCGGCGGGCCGGCGTGCTGCATCACGGTGCGTTCCCCCATTGATGGCCAGATCCTGCGCCTGGTCATCGAAAGCGCCGCCGTCGTTGCCATGGGCGCGCCGCTGGTCGAGGTTGGCGATCCGAGGAACCTGGAAATCGTTGTCGATCTGCTGTCCTCGGACGCGGTTCAGGTTCAAACCGGGGACGAGGTTCTGATCGATGATTGGGGCGGCACGGTCACCCTGAAGGGCCGGGTGCGCCGGGTGGAACCGGCGGGCTTCACCAAGATTTCCGCCCTCGGCGTCGAGGAACAGCGGGTGAATGTGTTGATCGAGTTTACCGATCCGCCCAGCCGCTATGCCCGCCTAGGCCACGGCTACCGGGTCGAAACCCGCATCGTCATCTGGCGCGGCGGCAAAGTTCTTCAGGTGCCCATGAGCGCGCTGTTCAGGGACGGCGACGATTGGGCCGTATTCCTTGCCAAGGACGGCACCGCACAATTGCGGCACTTGAAGATCGGCCAAAGCAACGGCGAACAGGCCCAGGTGCTCGAAGGCCTGGCGGCCGGCGACCAGGTCATCCAGCACCCCAGCGATGTTCTGGAAGACGGCGGCGAAATTGTTCAGCGCGGCGAATAAACCTACTGCGCGTTGAGGAAACCCATTAGGGCGGAGGTGAAGCCGTCGGCCTGTTCGATGTTGGACAGATGCGCCGCTTCCTCCAGAACCACCAATTGTGAATTGGCGATCCGGGCCTGCATGGCCTCGGAAGCGGAGACCGGCGTGCCCGTGTCATCGGCACCGACGATGATCAAGGTCGGCAGCTCGATGCTGGATAATTGGTCGAGATAGTCCAGGACTTTCAGGGCATGGCAGCAGCCGATGAAACCGGCCGGCGGTGTAGCCAGGAATTGCGCCCGGATCGCCTCCACCGATGGTGGATTACTGGCCAGATAGGGGGCGGTGAACCAGCGCTCCATGGTCGGGCCGGCCAAGGGTGTCATGCCCGCCCCAGTCACCATGGCGATGCGGTCGTTCCAGGTGGCGCGGCCCTCAGCGGGAATTTGCGACGAGGTATCGCAGAGTGAAAGGCTTTTGAAGCGGCCATTCTGGCGCAGCGCGATGTTCTGGCCGATCATGCCGCCCATGGACAAACCCACCCAGTGCACCTGATGCATTTCCAGGCCATCCATCAGGGCCAGGGCGTCATCTCCCAGTTGATCCAGGCTATAGGCGCCCTCGGGCGCCGCCGTGCCGCCATGGCCGCGGGTGTCATAGCACAGCACGCGGTATTTCTCCGCCAGCTTTGGCAATTGCGGCGCCCACATCACTGAGGAAGACCCCAGGGAATGGCTCAACACCACCACCGGCGCGCCCTCGGGCCCGAACAGTTCGTATTCAATGGAGATACCGTTGCCATAAAATTTCATCGCGAATCCTCCCGTCTTTTTTAGTTGTCTTCAATGGGATGAGCCTTCAGCTCAATCTCGATAAAGACCAATTCCGCCGTCCCGGCGTTGATGACATTGTGGTCGACCCCGGCGCGGCGGTAGTACGAGATGCCTTGGGTCAGTTCCGCGTTGCTCTCCGCGCCGTCGGGTTCCGTGATCAGCAACAGACCGTCGGTTTGTGGCACCACAACGTAATCCCATTCATGCACATGGGGCGTCGTCTCCGCGCCCGGCGCAAAACGATACTCGGTAATCCGCACCCGGTCGTTGTCTTCCTGCACGGTGGCAACGGCGGCCGGCCGGTTCGATTGCTCCGTCATCTCGTGGGCTCCCTCTTTGGCCTGAAACTAGCACGAATATTCGCCGCTCCGCAGCACTTGTCGCACCACTTGTCGTTTTGGCGCCCTTGAGGCAATGTCGGGCCATGAATGATGTAACAGAGCACGTTATCACGGGTGGCGACGTCCTGGTCGATACCCTGATCGCCCATGGCGTCGATACCGCCTTCACCGTATCGGGCGAGAGTTTCCTGGCCGTATTGGAAGCCCTGCGCCGAAAACGCAATCAGATCAGCCTGATCACCACCCGCCACGAAGGCGGCGGTTCCTTCGCCACGGAAGCCTATGGCAAATTGACGGGCCGGCCGGCGGCGCTGTTCGTCTCGCGCGGTCCCGGCGCCACCAATGCGGCCATCGGCGTGCATACCGCCAAACAGGACTGCTCGCCCATGCTGTTGTTCGTGGGCCATGTACCCTCTACCTCACAGGGCCGGGAGGCATTTCAGGAAATCAACCAGGCCGCCATGTTCACCCCCATAGCGAAAGCAGTTCTGCAGCCCAACAGTACGGACCAGGTGGCCGCCGTCACCGCCCGCGCCATCGCGTTGGCAAGCAACGGGCGGCCCGGCCCGGTGGTGGTGATCCTGCCTCGCGACCTGACCGATGGTGCGGTCGGCGATGCCACTATTCCCAGCCCGCGCCAGCGCCCCGGCGTGGCGCCCGAAGCGGCGGCGCTGGATGAAGCGGCGCGGATGATCGCCCAGGCCCAACGGCCCTTGATCCTGTCGGGCGAGATCGTCGCCATTCAGGATGCCACGCCGGCCCTGGCCGCCTTGGCCGAGGCCACGGGCGCGCCGGTGATGAGCACATACCGCCGCCAGGATACCTTCCTCAACGATCACCCCGCCTATGCCGGACATTTGGAAATCAACCGCCTGCCCTACCAGAAACGGGCCCTGGACGAGGCTGACCTGTTGATCGCCATGGGCAGCCGCATGGACGGCATCACGGCGGAGGATGGCGCCCTGCCCCGAGCGCAACAGACTTTCTTGCAGGTTTATCCCGACGCCGACGTTCTGGCCCGCTGCCAGGCCGATCTGTCCCTGCTCTCGGACCCCGCCGCCGCCTGCCTGGCCCTGGCGGACCGGATCGCAACGCCCAGGGACCCGAAACGGCGCGACGAGTTGCACCAGGCCTATCTAACCAGCAGCGAACCGGGCGCGGTAGAGGTGCGGGGCGCGGTCGATCTGTCCCAGGTCGCCGCCGAGGTGCGGCGCCAGGTGCCCCCAGATACGGTCATTTTGACCGACGGCGGCAGCTTTGCCCGCTGGATACACCGCTTTTTCCGCTTCAATCATGCCCATAGCCAGGCCGGGCCGGTTTCGGGCGCCATGGGTTATGGCGTGCCCGGTGCCATTGGCGCCCGCCGCGCCTTGCCGGATAGCCCCGCGATCGCCTTTGTTGGTGACGGCGGCTTCATGATGACCGGCCAGGAACTGGTAACGGCGGTGGAACAGAACATCGATCTTGTGGTGGTGGTCTGTGACAACGGCGTACATGGTTCCATCCTGGAGGGGCAGCGGCAACGCTTTGGCGCCGATCATATCTATGGCACCCGCCTATCCAGTCCCAATTTCGCCGATCTGGCGCGATCCTACGGCTGTGCCGCCTGGACCGTGGAACGCACGGAGGACTTTGCCGCGGCGTTATCAGGCGCCATGGCCCATGCCGGCCCCAGCCTGATCCATCTGCTCACAGACGACCGGGATATCGCGCCCTTTGATAAAGGCCCCGATGCGGTTTAAATCGCGGCCCGCTCGGCGCTCAGGCGCTTGGCCATGGCATGTAGAACCAGAAACAGCGGCACGGATAGCAGCAGGGCGGTGGCGGAAAAAAACAGCGGTGTGGCTGCGGTTCCCGTGATATCGGCGCTCCAGCCGACCACGCTGGGAACCAGTCCCATGCCGCCATAAAAGAATGTATAGAGAATGGCATTGCCCTGGGCCCGATAGGGCGGCGACATGAGGGAGATCGCCCGGCCCATGATCATGCCGGCGGGCGCGGCGGCGAACAGCCCGATGACGGCACATAGCAGATAAGGATGATCGCTGGCGGGCAGCGCGGCGGCGGCGGCGGCGGCCAGAATACAGCTCAC
Organism: uncultured Rhodospirillaceae bacterium; assembly: GCA_964590195.1. Taxonomy (GTDB): domain Bacteria; phylum Pseudomonadota; class Alphaproteobacteria. The sequence continues at coordinate 9,820 of CAZPWJ010000082.1, forward strand.
CCCAAGGATCAGGTCGGGCCGGCCCGTGCGGTCCGCCAGGTAGCCGCCCAGAGGCAGGGCCGGTAAGGCGCCCCAACTGGCCAGACTGATGGCGCCACCCGCCGCCGCCACGTCAAGGCCGCGCTCCAGCAGTAACGCCGGACCGAACGAGATGATCGAGAAATAGGCCAGGTTGTAGACCATCCAAACCAGGCCGGCGTACAAGACCATTTTCAGCTCGCGGCGGGGCATATGAAAGCCCATGCGCCCACCGGCCGAGGTCGTGCTGCCGGGCGGCGGCCGATAGCCCAGCCACACGGCGGCAACGGCGGCGAGGCAGACCACGGCGGTCAAATGCATGACGGGCTGCCAGCCCCAGTTTTCGGCCAGCGGCCCCAGGGTTGCCAGAGCGATGGCGATGCCGACCGGCCAACCGCAGAGCATCAGGGCCATGGCCGTGACGACGGATTTTTCGTCGAACCAATCAGCGATCATCTTGACCAGAAAGATGCTTTGCACCACGGCCCCGGCGCCGCTTAACAGGCGTCCGAATGCCAGCATGGTAAAGTCATCGGCCAGACCGGCGACAACCCCGCCCAAGGCCATGACAGTGACGCCGAACAGGACCATGCCCAAGTCCGAGAACCGGCTGCCCAAAATGGCGCCGGGAATGGCAATAAAGGCGCCGGGCAGCATGTAGAAGCCGATCAAGGTGCCGATCTGGGCGAAATCCAGGCCCACATCCGCCGCGATGATCGGCGTCATGGAGGCGACGGCCTGGAATTGAAAGCCCATGGCCAGACGGACCACGATCAGGACGGCAAGGATGGCCCAGCGGTTGGCAAACATATGCGGTGCCCAGTATTGCTGATTTTGGTTTTGCTGATCTTAGTATTGCTGATTCTGGTATTGCTGAATTCAGCCGGCGGAGTTATTTGGCGTTCGAAGTCTTAAAATCAACCGCCACGTTGGGCATGTTCTTGTCCAACCGCTGCAACACTTCCTCGGTGACGCTAAGGCGCTGATCAAAAACCAATACGGCCTTACGGGCCAGGGTGAGGGTAATCTTACGCTCGGACATAATTTCGGCCAGGACCTTGGCGATTTCCGAACGCAATTTTCGCGTCGCACCCGTGAAGGCCCGGTTCAAGATGCCCCGGCGCTGTTCCGCCTTGCGGCGCAGATCGGAAATCTTGTTTTCAAGCACGCGGCGTTTTTCATTCATCGCCTCGGGCGACAGAATAGTGCCCTGTTTGCGCAGTTTCTGCTCTTCGGCCTTCAGCGTTTCGCGTTCGGCGGCCATTTCCTCTTCGAAGGCCTTGCGCCGTGCCTGCATGGCCATGCTGATGCCCTTGGCCGCCGCCGCACGGCGCATGACCAATTGCACATCCAGCACCGCGATGACCGGTTTCCTGGCGTCCGCCTCTTCGCCCGCCTGAGCCTTGGCATCCGCCTTGACCCCCGCCTTAACCTCTGCGGCGCTTACCGGGCCGGCCAGCAGGCCCGCCACCATCGCAGCGGCCGCAACAACGATCCATCGAGCCATTATGTAATCATTCCCATAAAACACCTCTTCATCGGATCCGCCGAACGTCCGGAGCCCCAACGTCATATAGCAGCATTCCATGCCTTTGGGGACAGGCCAATTAAGCCGAGCTTATACTAAATCGCGGCGATGGGAAGCCATCGGCCGGCAGCGCACGGGCAAACCGCCGCCCTTGCCTCACCCAAGCATCTCGTCCAGGCGCTCGCGGGCATCCAGCATCTCGTTCAACAGCTCGTAAACGACCTCCCTGACCGAGATTTCGGCTTCCATGTCGCCAACGATCTGGCCCACGGGATAGGTCAGGAAATCCTTGGCGCGGACCCGTTCAACCCGCGTCCGGCCCTCCTGCCACCACAGATAATTCTGCGTCGGCGCCGGCAGGGTTGGCGGCGCGCCGGGTTCGTCATAGGCCTCGGAAAATTTGTTACGCAGGGTCCGGCAGGGCTTGCCGGTAACGGAGGTGGTCAAAATCGCATCCTCGGCCTCGGCCTCGAACATCTTTTGCTTGATCTCGGGTGTCACCTCGCTCTGCGCGGTTTTCAGCCACAGCGAGCCGGTCCAGACCCCTTCGCAGCCCAGCACCAGGGCGGCGGCCATTTGCCTACCCCGGCCCACGCCGCCCGCGCCCAGCACCGGCATGGGGGCAACCGCATCAACAATGCCGGGCCACAGCACCATGGAGGAAACCTCGCCCGTATGGCCGCCGGCCTCGGTGCCCACGGCGACGACGAAATCACAGCCGGCGTTGCGGTGGCGCAGGGCATGTTTCGGCTTACCCGCCAGGGCGCCGACCTTGATGCCCTGGGCATGGGCCCGCTCCACCAATTCCATGGGCGGCGAGCCCAGGGCGTTCACGATCAGCTTGATGGGATGTTTCATCGCTGTTTCGATCATCGCCAGGCTTTCCTTCGGCGCGAAATTCATGCCCTTGACGATCTCGCGCTTGATCTCCGCCGCCTCGTCCTCGGGCAGCGGCGGCACGCCGGCCTCGTCCAGCATATTGCGCACGAAATCCACATGCTCCTTGGGCAGCAGGCGTTCCGGATCGAACTTCATATCGCTGCTGTCGGCAAGGTTGGAGGGCATCAGGACATCAATGCCATAGGGCTTACCGTCGATATGGGCGTCGATCCAGTTCAGCTCTTCCTCGACCCGCTCCGGGCTCATGCGGGCCATGCCCAGCACGCCCATGCCGCCAGCCTTGGAGACCTCCACCACCACATCGCGGCAATGAGAGAAAGCGAAGATCGGCACATCGATACCGAACATCTCGCACATTTTGTTTTTCATTTGAGAATCCTAAGTCACCTGTACACGCACCTCGACACTACCCAATCCACAGCCGCCTGAAAACCGCCGGCCATTGCCGTGGGCCACGAGGCGATGATAGCCTTAGGGCAAAGGTCAATATGGGGGATGCAAGATGAGTGAAGTTGCAAATCGGGCTGCCGGCGCCGCGCCGACACGGGCGGAGCATGCCGCGGGAATGGCGGAATATATGCGCGAGGGAGAACGCCTGGCCGAAGAGATCGGCAATCGCGGTCCCGTGCGTTTCGATGCCCAGGGCAAGCTGCATCCGGACATTCTGGAAGCTTATTGGCGGGACGGCTTTTATGTCTTCGAGGGCGTCGTCGGGCAGGACGAGATAGAGGAACTGCGCGCCGGTGTGAACAATATGATCGAACGGGCGCCGGTCAACAGGGATGCCCAGGTCGATGCCCAGGTCGATGCACGGGGCCGGCCCGCCCTGGGCATCGACTTCGCCCGTAATCCATACACCTTCGCCAAGCCGCTGTCGGACCCCTGGGGCGGTACGGGCATATTGGGTGGCCGGCACCCGACCCAGATGACCCAGCCCAAACCCGATGCGGATGCACCCGAAGACGTGCCTTTTCTGCTGCGCGGCATGTGCGTAACTATGGAGGCCGGACTACGCCTATATGGCCACCCGCTGCTTCTAGCTATCGCGGAAGCCGTCAACGGCCAGGATTTCGTGCCGTTCAACGATGCCATCTTTGTCAAGCAGCCCGGCCTTGGCGGCTCGGTCTCGTGGCATCAGGACGGCGTTACCCATTGGAACTCCCCCGATTGGGATGAAGGCATTCATGGCTTCAATTTCCAGGTTCAGCTTTACCCGACCACATCCGGCAACTGCCTTTGGGTGGTGCCGGGCAGTCACAAGGACGGTCATATCGACATCAAGGCGATGGTCGCGGCCAACGGCGGCAGCGAACGCTTGCCGGGCGCGGTGCCGCTGATCTGCAAATCGGGCGATGTCACGATGGTCAACCGCCAGGCACTGCACGGCTCCTTTGCCAACACCTCACCGGATCTTCGTGTCTCCATCACCTTTGGCTTTCACCGCCGCTCTTCAGTGCTGGGCCAAAAAGGCGCATTGAGCATGGAGTCGGATGATATTTATGACGAGCAGCGGATATTCGACCGCGCCGCCGTCATCGCGGTTGCCATTGATGCGCGCCGGCAACAGTATAGGGACGAGACGTCCTTCCATTACCTGCCCTTCGCGGGTCTGGAAGACGGTTACCGTTTGAACGACGAGACCTTCAAAAAGGTTATCTGGGATTACAACGTCAAGGATTTGGCAATTTAGTATCATGGCAAAAATTACCACCCATGAAGAACTCCGCGCGCTTTACCCACCGAAGGTCGAGCGCGCCGTGTTGAAGGAAATGACCGCGCTGGACCGCCATGCGAAACGGTTCATCGAACTGTCACCTTTCGTGACCCTGGCAACCACCGGCGCGGACGGCCTGGGCGATGTGACGCCGAGGGGCGGCGAGCCGGGACAGGTGCGGGTGGAGAATGATAATTCAGTTCTGCTGCCTGATTGGCCGGGCAATAACCGCCTGGATTCGCTGGAGAACATCATTGATTGCCCTGGCGTCGGCCTGCTGTTCCTGATCCCCGGGGTCAAGGAAACCCTGCGCGTGAACGGCGAGGCGGAAATCATCACCGACGACCATATCCGGCAACTGTTCGAGATGCGGGGCAAGCTGCCGCGATCGGTCATCCGGATCAAGGTCGCCGAAGTCTATTTGCACTGTGCCAAGGCCCTGATGCGTTCGCATCTTTGGGAAGACAGCGCGCGCATCGACCGCGCTGAATTGCCGACCATGAACCAAATGATCAAGGATCAGACCAGCGGCACCGGTCCATTGATCAGCCAGGAAGACATGGAAGAGAGTTATAAGGCGGTGCTGTACTAGAATTAACTATCGGTCGGCTGGGTCCAGGGAATGGCGGTGAAATCGACGCCTTCTTCGTGCAATTCCTTGGCCTCCGCCTTGGTGGCCTCGCCGTAGATGTCGCGCTTGTCGCTCTCACCATAATGGATCTTGCGGGCTTCCTCGGCGAATTCCGTGCCCACATAATCGCAGTTCTCTTCCACATGCTGCTGCATCTTGGCCAGCATCTGCATGGCCTCCGCCGCCACGGCGCTTTCCTTGGCCGCCTTGGCCTGTTTCTTGGAGGTGGAGATATTGGGCGCCATCAAGGCCTTTTCCACCTTGTCATCGCCGCAGGTGGGGCATTGCACCTGGCCTTTTTTGCGCAGGCCGTCGAACGCCTTTGAATCCTTGAACCAGGCTTCAAAGGTGTGTTTGTTGGCGCATATCAAATCGAAAACCATCATGACGACCCATAAATGGCATCGTCGGAGCCTTTGGGCAAGTTCGGAATGAATAAAAAATTGTTGCAAATCTCCCCATGGGTAAGCCGCTTCGCCGATCAAATTCCCATGGGCGGCGCCGTGCTCGACCTGGCATGCGGCGCCGGCCGCCACAGCTATTTTTTTCTCGAGCGCGGGCACCCGGTTACGGCCGTTGATAGGGACGTCTCGGCACTGACCCCCTGCGAAGGCCTGGAAGTCATCGAACAAGACCTGGAGGACGGCAGACCCTGGCCATTGGACGAGAGACAGTTTGCCGCCGTGGTGGTGGTGAACTATCTCTACCGGCCTCTGTTGCCGCAATTGGTTGCCGCCGTTGGCCCGGGAGGTGTGCTGCTATATGACACCTTCGCCATCGGCAACGAGGCTTTTGGCCGTCCTTCAAATCCGGATTTTCTACTCCGCCCAAACGAATTGCGCGATGCGGTTGCGGCTGAGTTGGAGGTGGTGGAATTTTTCCATGGCCGCCTTGACGAAACCGCCCCGGCCGTTCGCCAGCGGATTTGTGCCGTGCGGCGCTAGCCACTAGTATTTGCCGAATTGGAAATAGGAGGCGTGAATGGCGGCGAATACAGGGCAAACATCCCCGGACGATGACTGGCTGAACAAGGTCGAGGAGGAGATCCTGGAGCCGGATCTGGCGATCATCGACCCCCATCATCACCTTTGGCTGCGCAACGGCTACACCTATCTGATGCCGGAACTGGCCGAGGATCTGGCCAGCGGCCATAACGTCGTCGCCACGGTCTTCGCGGAATGCCATTCCATGTACCGACAGAACGGCCCCGAGACGGAGAAATCCCTGGGCGAGACCGAGTTCGTGCGCGGCCAGGCCGCCATGAGCGCCGGCGGCCAGTTCGGGCCCACGCGGGCCTGCGACGTGATGTTCGGCAATGTGGATATGACCTTGGGCGCGGCTGTCAGGCCCTTGCTGGAGCAACATTTGGAGGCCTCCGGCGGGCGCTTTCATGGCGTGCGGTATTCCACAGGCTGGGATGCGGATGACGCCATTCACAATGTCGCCCCGGATCCGCACATGTTGGTCGACAACAGCGTCAAGGCGGCGGCGGGGGTGCTGGCCGCCATGAACCTGGAACTGGATTGCTGGCTCTATCACCCGCAGTTGGATGAGGTCGCCGAACTGGCCGATGCCCATCCGGATCTGCGCATCGTCCTCAACCATGTGGGCAGTCCCATCCTTGGTGGACCCTACAGGGGCAAAAAGGATGAAGTCTTCGATGATTGGCGGGCGCGCATCCACCGGGTCGGCGAACGCCAGAACGTTTTCGTCAAACTGGGGGCGATGCCCATCCGCATGCCCGGCTTCGAGGGCGACCGCAGCCTGCCGCCCGGTTCAGAGGAAGTCGCGGCGGCCTGGCGGCCTTGGATGGAAACCTGCATTGAGGCCTTTACCCCGGCCCGGTCCATGTTCGAGTCCAATTTTCCCGTGCAGAAGCGCTGGTGCAGCTATCAGGTTTGCTGGAACGCCTTCAAGCGCCTGGCCGCCGGCGCCTCCGCCTCGGAGAAACAAGACCTGTTCGCCGGCGCCGCTGCGCGCGCCTACAACATGGACATATAATGGCCGGACCTGTTGCCGGGTTTGTACCGCCTCAATACGTGGCCTCAGTGCGCGGCCTCGCGGGTCCGGAATAGAAGAAAGTTCACGAGATAGGTCACGGCAACCAGCACGGCGGCGGCCATATAGCTATATACATCCGTGTAGATGAAGCCTGCGGCCCCGATCAGCAGAGCGATCCGCGATGGCCATTGCAGCTTTCCAACACCATATAAATAGCCCTCGAAACCGGCGGACATGAGCATCACCGCCATGACACAGGCCCCGATGGATATCAGAATGGCGTCGGGCTCGCCGCGCATGATCAATGAAGGCGTCATGACGATGATGAAGGGCAGGATAAATTTGATGGAGCCCAGCCGCATGGCCAGGAACGCCGTCTCCATGGCGCCCGACCGCGCGATCACCGCCGCCGCAACCGCCGCCAACGCGACGGGGGGTGTGATGTAGGACATCATGCCCCAATAGAGGATGAAAAGATGAGAGGCGATGGGGTCCAGGCCGAATTCGATCAGGGCCGGGCCCATGACGATGGCGAGGAAGATATAACAGGCGCTGACGGTGACACCCATGCCTAGGAAGAAACTGGTCACCGCGCCCATGATCAGGATGAACGGCAGGCTGCCGCCAGCGAGACTAAGCAGCTCCCGGCTAAAGGCGCCACCGACGCCGGTAAACGCCAGCGCGCCGACGATGACCCCGATGCCCGCCAGGATGGCGATGATGGAGGCAATGATCGAAGCGGATTCGATGATCAACTCGCGGAACTTCGTCAGATTGAACCGTCGTCCCTTTTTGCGGAAAATCGCCGCCGAGGCCAACAGGACGATGGTCGCATAATAGGGCGCATAAAGTTCCATGCGCGCCCAAACCAGCAAATAGACCAGCAGCAACAGGCTGAAGAGATAGAACCAGCCATCCTTCAAGGTCGCCAGCATGCTTGGAATTTCCGCCGCCGGCTGTCCTTTCAGACCCTTCACGGCAGCATAGCAATCAACTTGCAGGAGGAGTGCCAGATAGAACAGGAACGACGGCACCGCCGCCGCGATGACGATATCCCGATAGGGTATGTTCAGAAATTCCGCCATCAAAAAAGCGACGGCGCCCATGACGGGGGGCATCAAGGTTCCGCCTGTGGAGGCGCAGGCCTCGACCGAGGCCGCATAGGCCGGGGTGTAGCCCGCCCGCTTCATGGTCGGGATGGTCAACTGCCCCGTGGTCACCACGTTGGAGATCACGCTGCCGCTGAGCGAACCGAAAAAGCCACTGGAAAGAATGGCGACCTTGGCCGGTCCGCCCCTGGTCTTGCCCAACAAGGCGGCCGCGAAGTTCATGAAAAACTCGCCGCCCCCCGTGACCACCAAGGCCGAACCAAAGACCAGAAAGCCGATCAGAATATTGCCCGCGACCCGCATGGGCATGCCAACAATGCTCTCGAAACCCATGGCATAGGCGCGGACCAGCTCTACCGGCTCTTTACCCGCGCCCCAAAGAAAGCCGGGCGCATACTCAGTCCAAAGGGGAAAGGTGAAGAATACCAGACATATGGAAAACAGGATCGTCCCGCCGGCCCGGCGCACGCCTTCCATGGCCAGGAAACACATTATGGCCGCCGCCGCCGTGGGCCCTGGCGGCGCGATCAGATCCCAGCCTTTCAAGACCATGTCGCCGCCGTAGTAGGATAGATAAAGCGCGGTCGCCATGGTCACCGCGAACAGGGCCCAATCGTAAAAGGGGACATGGTCGGCGTCTTTTCTCCGCCCCGGAAAAATCAGGAACGCCAGGGACAGAAAAATCGCGATCAACAGATAAAAATACTGATTGTCGATCATTACAAAGTTGAAAGCGTTCAGGCTAAAAGTCTGATTGATGGCAACCAGGATGCCGAAGCCGCCCAGGAACAGCGTAAGCCAGTAGACCGGCCCGGTAATGCGCGCCTTCTTGACTTCCTCGTAAACTTCCAATGGCGGTTCGTCATCCACGACACCGGGTTGGCCGTACTGTTCCGCCATGGGAAAACTCCTTCTTCGCCCTCGACCGGGCTTACTCAATCCATAGACCGCCTAAATGGGCTATCGCTTCGGCCGGGTCAATCGTCTATCGACGTAATATTTCGGAACTACACTAATCCAGGGCATCGGCAAGCGGTGTTTGCCCGCTACCCGGCGCCAAGGGTTGCTGCTGGCTCTCATGTGGCGCCCAGCCAGTCAGCGTGACGATCTGAAAGGTTGCCGGAATACGGCCTTCGCCATCACCATGGTTTTGATAGTAATGCCGGGCCCCGGCCTCTATCACAGCGCGGGGCGTGAAGCGCCGCCGCCGCTCCGCCACCGCATTGCCTTCGCCCAGGCCCCGCAATTCGGCCATCATGGCAAAAGGATCGGCATAGGACAGTACGATCCGGTCCGTATCCACCACCGGCAGGGCGAACCCGGCCCGCTGCATCAAGGCGCCGGCATCATGGGGATCGACGAAGGGCGAGACTCTGGGCGAGGCGCCGTCCATAACCTCGATCTCGCCCGCCAACAAAGACTGGCGCAATTCATCCAGAGTTCCGCCGCCAAGCATGGCGCACAGGAACAACCCATCAGGCTTCAGCGCCCGGCGGATTTGCACCAGCGTACCCGGCAGATCATTGACCCAATGCAGGGACAGCACGGATAGGATCAAATCGAACCGGCCTTCGGCGAAAGGCAGGGCCTCCTCATCCAGCGCCAGGCGCGGTCCGGGGGTGGAGGAGGCCTGCCCTACCATGGCCGGGGACAGATCGCCCTGCACCAGCCATTCGATGCCGCCACGCCCCCCCAGGACCGAGGCCAGCTGGCCACCATGACAACCCAGATCCAGGGCCAACGGGAATGTGCGCTTGATATCGGGCAGACAATCCGCCAAGCGGTCCGCGACCTCCCGGATCAGGAAATCGTAGGCCGACAGACCCGGCGCCGCACGCTCGCGGTGACGGCGCACGGCCAAGCGGTCAAAAACCGCCGGTGGGGCCTGCTTTACCGGCATCCGTTATACCGCCGCCGCGCCGCCGTCCACGGGCAGGATAACGCCGGTGATCCAGCGCGCTTCGTCCGAGACCAGAAACAACGCAGCCCGCGCCACTTCGATCGGCATGCCGTAACCAAGCGGCGTCGCCCGGGCCAGAGGATTAGCCGAGACATCGCCCATCATACGCTGCACCCGTTCGCTGGCCACCACGCCCGGCGCCACCGCGTTGACGCGGATTTTATGTTCCGCCAGTTCCTGCGCCAGGGCCCTGGTCAGGGTCAGCACACCGCCCTTGGCCGCTGTATAGGCATCGGCGCCTTGGGTCGCCTTCATGGCGCGGATGGAGGTGGTATTGAGGATGGCGCCGCCGCCACGCTCGATCAAATGGGGAATGGCAAAGCGGCAGGTCAGAAAGCTGCCGTATAAATCTACGCCCATGGTACGCCAAAATTCCTGCAGGGATATCTCGGAAACCTTGCCGTCATCCTGAGTTGCCCCGCCGGCATTGTTGTAGACAATGTCCAAACCGCCAAAGGCCGCGATGCATTGGGACACGGCGGCCTCCGCCGCCGCCGGATCAGCCACGTCGGTGGCCACGAACATGGCGCGGCCGCCCATGGCCTCAATCTCGGCCACCACCTCCGAGGCGGCATCGACGTTGATATCCGCCAGCAATACGGCGGCGCCTTCCTCGGCGAACAACAAGGCCGAGGCCCGGCCAATGCCGGATGCCGCACCGGTGATTAAGGCCACCTTGTCTTCAAGACGTGCCATAATATGCCCCTTCTTATGCAAGCCATGCCGGACAGGGAGCATTACAGGGCGATGGTGGAAATGCCAATGGCCAAAATGGCCGATATGGGGCGCCGGCTTGGTCATGCGGGGACCGTGTTCCTTGATGCCCTGTTGCCGCCGCAGTGCCTCTGTTGCGGCGCCATGGTGGACCGGCAGGGCAATCTGTGCGCGCCGTGCTGGTCGGGCATGCGGTTCCTGGAACCACCCTGCTGTCAGGCCTGCGGTTTTCCCTTTCCCCATGACGAGGGCGAAGATGTGCTTTGCGCCGCATGCAGCCGCCGCGCACCTGATTTCGACCGGGCCCGGTCGGTACTGGCCTATGATGAGCACAGCCGCTCCCTGCTGCTGCGCCTGAAGCATGGCGACCGCCTGGATGGAGTGCCGGCTTTTGGCCAATGGCTGGCACGGGCGGGAGCGGAGTTCTGGAGTGGGGCGAATGGACTAAATGGCGCGGATCTGTTGCTGCCCGTGCCCTTGCACCGCTGGCGCCTGGTACGGCGGCGCTATAATCAGGCAGCCTTGTTAAGCCGTGCGCTGTCGAGCCGCTGCGGCGTACCCAGCCTGCCGGGCCTGCTGCAACGAAGCCGTGCCACGCCAAGCCAGGGCGGGCGCAGCCGGGCCGGGCGCGCGCGCAATGTCCGGGGCGCATTCGAGGTACGGGCGGCGGATAAGGCACGGCTGCGGGGCGCTCACGTGGTTTTGATTGACGATGTCTTCACTACCGGGGCTACTGTCTCGGCCTGTGCCAGGGTTTTGAAACGCCATGGCGTGACACGGGTGGATGTACTCACCCTGGCCAGAGTGCTATAGGCTGCATGCATATTTGATATGAGGAACTGGAATGCCGCCGATCACCATCTACACCACGGGATTTTGCCCATTTTGCTATCATGCCAAGCAGCTGCTGGACAGCAAGGGCGCGGCTTATGAAGAAATTGATGTGAATAGCGTCCCCGGCGCCCGAGGCGAGATGATGCAGCGCGCCAATGGCGGCCATACGGTGCCGCAAATCTTCATCGGCGAACGGCATGTGGGCGGCTGTGACGAATTGTACGCCCTGGAACAGCAACAGCAACTGGACCCGCTATTAAGCGCCGAATAGGCACCGGAGGATATGAGCATGACCGGATTTACCGCCGCCTGTGTACAGATCAACGCCAGCAATGATCTGGACGAAAACATTGCCAGTCTGGGCGCCATGATCCGCGAGGCCCGCGCGGCTGGGGCTGATTTCATCACCACACCCGAATGCGCCGCCATGATCGAGGTCGGCCGCGACAACATCCGCGCCAAGGCCTTTGTAGAGGATGAGCATCCAGCGCTGGATGCTTTTCGCGGTTGGGCGGTGGAGACCGGGGCCTGGCTGCTGGCGGGCTCTCTCTCGGTGCTGATCGAGGGCGAGGAGCGGCTGGCCAATCGGCAATTCCTGATCGACCCCACGGGCGCCATCGCTGCCCGCTATGACAAGATACACATGTTCGACGTTGACCTGCCCAATGGCAAAAGCTTGCGGGAATCGAACAACTACCGTCCCGGCGCCGATGCTATCGTAACCCCCCTGCCCTGGTGCCAATTGGGGTTAAGCATCTGCTACGATCTGCGCTTCCCCCACCTGTACCGCGACCTGGCCAAGGCCGGGGCGGATGTCTTGGTTATTCCGTCCGCCTTCATGCAGGTAACGGGAGAGGCCCATTGGCACGTGCTGATGCGGGCCCGGGCGATCGAGACCGGCTGTTTCGTCATCGCGGCGGCGCAATGCGGCGAGCATGTCGCAGGCCGCCTCAGCTATGGCCATTCGGTGATCATCGCGCCCTGGGGCGAAGTGCTCTCGGATGGCGGCACGGAAGAAGGCATAAGCCTGGCCGAAATCGACCTCTCGGCCGTCGCCAAGGCGCGCGGCCACATCCCCGCGTTGGAGCATGACCGGGATTATCAGCTTGATGCAGAAAGCAAGAAACAAGGCGTTGCAGCGGAATAATCACACCTAAAAAGGCATTATTGTTTATAAATCCAATAATAAAATGGAATCAAAATACACCATCTATTTAAAAGTGCAATTAACTGATAATTTTCTATTTGCCCTAATAATTTCCAACACTTAATTAAATTATTACTGTGGAAGCAGTGCATCTTCCGCTAATCTTCTGTTTTTGAGTTTATACCAGTTTGCGCGGATCAATACCCATGGGCCCATTCTCGGAGTCCGATT